>JAIPEW010000016.1 GCA_021736985.1 Clostridiales bacterium
TTGCTTGGCATAGCCTAATCAATAATTAAGAACCGTTGGGCAAACGGGGTTAGCTTGGTAATTATACTGGCGTTAGCTAGTACGTCCCAAGAAGCCCCCACCTCTAAGCGTTAGCGTAGGTAGGGGAGTATGTCACTTAGTAAACATGAAAGCGAAGACCATAATTTAAACATGAATTACAAAATTGTCGATTTTACATCAATATTTACAATTCCATATAATTATTTAAGTACTTTTGCCGAAAAATCTGGGAAACGCTTACGATTAAATTCACCTCACCGCGAATTGTTATCTCAGGAATTTGGAAATTTTTTTGCAAGAATAGGGTTGCCTAATGAAGATTTTATACAAAAAAAAGAATTAAAAGAAGCAGTTGAACAAGTTGATGAGTAGTTTTAGTACCCCCATTCTACCCCAATGTAGATAAAAAAGTGCTTAAATTATGGATGTTAGATAAAACTTCCAGAGGTTTGGAATAAGCATTATAAAAGGCTTTTAAAGTTAGTCGTTAATTGTTGAAACTCATTCTATAAATGGCACGCAAGAGGTTTAATAACTGGGGTATTAATGGTAAGAATCTTCTGAGGGCGGAACAGGCAGCCGCCACCCCCGTTATCTAGGCGGTGTTAGGAGATGCAGGAGTGCCACCCTGCCTAAGATTCTTACCATCGTTATTTGGGCCGTGTTAAACACGGCCTTTTAAATATTTTAGAAGAATTTTAACAAGTTCCCTTAAATCTTCTATGTTGGTGGCAATCAACTTCAGTGAAAAGTAACTAAAAAAACAAAAGCCCGGGAGTCCGGGTTATTTTATTGCCCTTTTTTCTTGTTTAGTTAAGCGGTTATCCAGGTTTAGTATATCTTCCCAGATAGCCTTGACATCCTTCTTAATGATAGCAACATCTTTTTGCAGCTGCTCCTGGCCCAGCTCCAAATTATGCTGACGCTCTTCTAAGTTTTGTTGGCCCAGCTCCAAATTATGCTGGTGCACTTCTAAGTTTTGTTGGCCCAGCTCTAAATTATGCTGGCGCACTTCTAGCTTTTGTTGGCCCTTTTCCAGTGTAGTAAGGCGGGTGGTAACTTCTGACCGAAATTCCTGCAATTCCTGCCGTAGGGGCTGTAATTCTTCCTGAATAACGCTGCGGAGCATATTTGCCATGTCATTATTGTCAGCCATTGGTAGATTCCCCTTTACAAGAGGTAGTTTATAAAGAGCTGTAATTTTATAGCTAATTTATATTGAAATTGTAAAACAAAAAAATTATAATTGCAATGTTACAACCAATGAAAGAAGGTTTATTTGATGAGAAATCTTCTATTTAAATACAAATATTTAATCATAACTCTATTATTTTCCATTATGCTGCTGCTCTTTTTTCACGGTTACCGGGATACAAAGAACATGATGGAAGAGAGTAATAAGATTCAGCGGGCCATGGTTGAACGAAATATTTTAGAGTCTTTTAGTTATGCTGACAGCACATATAAGATACTGGAAGAACATTTAAATAAAGATATGAAAAAGTATTCTAAGGTGCTGGTAGATAAATATAAACAAAACCCGCATATCTACAGCTGGGATCTTGAAAAGATTAAAGAAAAGTTTCATGGTTATGACATTTATATAATAGATAAAAACCTGGAAGTTAAACGTACAACCTTTAAAAAAGATCTGGAACTTGATTTTGACCAATTTCCTAACTTTGCAGATTTACTTAGAAAGCGGATGTCCGGGGACATTTTTCATGCCGATAGAATGGACATATCTACAAATGCCCACAAAATAGTTAAATACAGCTATATGCCTTCCCCTGATAACAAATATCTTTTTGAATTAAGTACTAACATACTGGAAACTCACCCTTTAATGAAGAATATAAATGTTTTTTCCCATGCCAATGAATTGACAAACAAATATGACCTGGTTAAAAAAATTTCTTTTTACAAGTTTAGCGAAACGGGCAGTGAGGTTGGAATTGTTACCAGGGGAGAGGGTCCTTATATAGATAAAGATATTTCAAACAAAGTTAAAGATATTGTCGAAAATACTGTATTATCTAACAAGTCAATTGAAATAACTAAAGATAATTCTCCAGGAGCAAATTATACATACAAGTATATACCTTATTTGAATTATTCAAAACATGATGAGTTAGACTGGTGGAATTCTTATGTAGTTGGCATTACATATGACGATAGTATTTTACAATCAAAACTGGCAGCAGAAAGAAATTTATTTATTGGAAAAACAGTGATAATCACCTTAGTATTTATATTATTTGCCTTTATCATGGTGTACTTAATAAAGCGCACCGAACAGCTGGCATCCTGTGATTGTCTAACTGCCTTACCTAATAGAAAGCGATATGAAGAGCATTTTAATAAAATAGTTTCTCAAAGAAAAGATGAAAGAGCGGCAGTGCTGTTTATCGACCTGGATGATTTTAAGGCAATTAATGACACATACGGTCATGAAACAGGAGACCTGGTTATTAAAAAAGCAGCGGAAATATTGAAAAGCAATGTTCGTGAGGATGACATGATAACCAGGGCAGGCGGAGATGAATTTTTAGTACTTCTTACCGGTATTACTTCACCCGCGGATGCAGAGTCTGCAGTTAAAAAAATTATGCAAGCATTAAAAATAACGTTAGTTGTTGATAATAAAACAATTAACGTCAGGGCAAGCACAGGCATGAGCATTTACCCGGACGACGGAACAACGCTACAGGAGTTACTGAGAAAAGCCGATCATGCCATGTACAGTGCTAAGAGATAAACAAAAAGTGTTAAAATAATAAAGTTACTTATATGATAAATAAGAGTGCCCGGTGATACATTTCGCCGGGTTTTCTTGTTATCAGTCGAAAAAACAGATTTTGACTCACAATTTTTGTCAAGGAAATATTTTCTTTATGTCGAAAATTAAATCAGTCAACTTAAGGTAATAAAAGGAGGATTTGTACTGAAACTAGAGACAAAAAATGAGTTTTATGCAATTATAGGCGCGTCAGTAGTATTAGGACTGGTAATTGCCTTTACCCAGGTTCAATCTATTCGCGTTATTTTAGGCTTGCCTTTTATACTTTTTTTCCCGGGGTATACCCTGATAGCAGCTCTATTCCCTCGCCGGGATGATCTGGATGGTATAGAAAGGGTGGCCTTGAGTTTTGGTTTGAGTATTGCCGTGGTACCTCTTATTGGCCTGGGGCTTAACTATACTCCCTGGGGGATAAGGCTTTGTCCTATATTTATTTCCCTTATTGTGTTTATTACCGCAATGTCGGGAATTGCGATGTACAGAAGGAGCAGGTTAGAAGAGGGTGAGTATTTTTTCCCTTCTTTTGAGGTCAATATGCCCCAGTGGGAAAGCCTTTCCCGCCTTGATAAAATACTCTCTATTACACTCGTACTGTCCATACTATTTGCCATAGGTTCCATAGCATATGTGGTAACTACCCCAAAAGTAGGTGAAAAGTTTACTGAATTTTACATATTAGGGCCCGGGGGTATGGCAGAAAATTACCCCAGTGAATTAAAAGTAGGCGAGTATGGAGAAGTTATCCTGGGTGTAGTAAACCACGAGTATAAAGAAATAAATTACCGGGCGGAAGTGTGGATGGCCGGCAATTTAAAAAAACGTTTATCTCCAATAACGCTGGAACACGAAGAAAAATGGGAACATCCCCTGGTATTTAAAACTAACCGGGCACATAAAAATCTTAAGGTGGAATTCAGATTGTACAGGGGGGATGAAAATGAACCTTACCGCAAACTCCATCTCTGGGTGGATGTGATAAAGATTGAATGAATCAAAAATTGAGCTGGAAAATGAAGAATCAAATCTTAAACGGGGATTTCTAAAGAATAAACAAATAATTTTTTACTGCCTATACGGAATAATTTTAACCCTGGCTGAATTGGTAGTAGGTTACGGCAGCGTGAAGCTGGGGATATTTTTACATATTTTATTACTGGGGTTACTTATAGTTCATACCTCTTTTTTATTTGCAGAAAAAATGCACTTGCTCTACCTGGCGCTGGTATTAGCTCCGCTGACCAGGATAATGAGCCTGTCAATGCCGCTCGGGGAAATATCTCCTATTTACTGGTATCTTGTGATAAGTGCACCCCTTTTTGCTTCTGGCATAGGTGTTATGCGAATTGCCGGGTTTAGTCCCGGCGAGGTAGGACTGCATTTAAATAAACTGCCGGTGCAGCTTTTAATTAGTTTAATAGGATTTCCCCTTGGAGTAATAGAGTATGTTATTCTGCGCCCGGGGCCCATGGTTTCTTCTCTTGCATTTAGCAATGTATGGTTCCCGGCGCTGGTATTAATAATTTGCACGGGCCTTTTAGAGGAATTTATTTTTCGGGGGATTATGTACAGGGCAGCATTAGAGGCAGTCGGCAAAAAATTTGCTCTATTTTACGTGAGTTTTATCTTTGCCGTGCTGCACATCACGCACCTGTCTTTTACAGACGTTATCTTTGTTTTCTGCGTTGCCTTACTGTTTACCGGTATATTTATGCAGCAGAGATCTATAGTAGGGTTAACACTTGCTCATGGTATTACGAATATTACCTTGTATATTATTTGCCCGTTAATAATTTAAATATTTCTAGAAAGGAGGGATTTTATGATATCTACAGTAACCACCACCACTACCACTACAACAACAACTACTACTACAACTGCAGCAGGTGCTTCTTTAACCTCTGAGATTGGCCTTCTTGCCGTTATTTCATTGATTGTTTTACTAGTTGTCAAAGAATTAGCCGGGGCAGCATTGGAGTCCGGTGGTGAGTTACGGGGCTATTCCACAGTAGCAGGGTTAGATAAAGTGTTAAATGTGGGCATAGTTCCATTGTTGTTTGCTTTCAGTTTTATCGTTGTAGACAAAGTTGTGCAGATTTTAGCTTAACCAGAATACAAGCAAGGACATAAGACGGGAAAGGCCCTGGATGCCGTGTGGTACCGGGGCTTTTTACCAGTATTATTAATTGTACCCTGTAAGGAGGGATAAGTGATTAAAAAACAGACAAAGTTATTAACTCTGCTGCTGTGCTTACTGTTTGCCCTGACCATAGGTGTGGGGGCAGCAGGGGCAAGCAGTTCAACTGATCAAGATGTTGCTAATAAAATAGTAGAAGTATATTCTTGTCTAAATGATTCTGGAAAAGATGCAATAAATGAAGCCAGGGGAAATGTGGTGGAAACAGAAACAGAAATAGAAAACAGTCTTGATCCAATATTCGAGAATACTAGCGTAGTTGAACGATATGATGGTGACGCAGATAAAGCAAGAAATGATATTACTAATATGTTATACGATCTTGCTAAAAATGTCCAATATGCTGACCCTGATTCATCACTAGAAGTATTAAAAGATAATATAAGCAGTTTTAGAGAAGATCATAATGATACAGTTACTGATCTACTGGGGTCAGATATCGATGCCGGTGATTTGCTTGATTTTTATATAGCAGTAACTGACAATGTTAAAGATATAGTACGTGATAATCCAGTTGATTACGGTACTGCTTTATTAAACTATGATGAAAGTGAAATTAAAAGTTTGTTTAAAGAAGCATATCATAAGAATAATTATTCACAAGAGGATGTTAAGAGTGCACTAGAAGACTTAGGTCTAACTGTAGAAAAATTATATGAAGTTAGAGTTAATATAAATAATAAAGTAGATCCAAATCATGATGCTGAAGAAGCATTACTTGGGGCGTATTTAGTTTCTCAAACAAGTATTGAGCTTGATACTGATACTGATGATGATGGCACTAGCTCTGGTTCAAGCGGCGGAGGCGGGGCCCCTGCAGGCTCATCTGACCCAGATGAAGCCGCTGGTGAAGCCGAGGAAACAGTCGACAATCCCGATGCTACCGACGACGAAGTAGCAGATTCTGCTAACAATGCTGCTGACAGCCTGGATAGTGCTGCCCGTGATGCAGAAACATCCGAGGATGCAGAAAAAGTCGTAGATACAGTAAGTGGATTCTCAGAGACATTGGATAAAGCAGTTGACCGAGTAGAGGATGCAGATGCAGCAGGTAAACTGGGCGACTCAGCAAGCACAGTGGCAAGTTCCCTGGCTGAAGCAGCTGGGAAAGTAACCAGTGATGAAGGTAAGCAAAAAATAGGGGAAAGTGCATCCAAAGTTATCGATACTGCTTCCAGGGCAATGGATAAGATGGATGGGGATAAAGCCTCAGAAGTTGCCGAAAATATGATTAAGTCTGCTGCTTCCCTGGGTGAGACACTTGGCGAAGATGCAGCAAAAGATGTAACTGACAAAACTGTTGACCTGGCTGAGAAAGCAGTTGAAAGAGCAGGTACTGACAAAATACCCGAAAGTGAAGTAAAAGTTGAAGGCGATAAAGCCAGCGTAGAAGCTAACCCGGACAGGATACAAGAAAAGGCTCAAAAAGCACTTGAAGCTGCTGAAAAAATGCAGTCCGCTTTAGAAGAGAATGGAATAGAAAGTGGTAAAGAAGTTAGTACCAGTGTAAGTGTAGAAGTTCCTGCAACCGGCAAAGATGAAGTAGAAACAAATCTTCCAGCAGGTACCCTGGAAACACTGGCTGAGAACAATGTTGACAAGTTAAATGTTAAGACAGAGGTAGCATCCTTCGGTCTTTCTGCTGACACCTTTGGTGAAGAGTCAAAAGGCAAAGATGTATCCCTGTCTGCCAGTAATATCAATCATGAAGATTTACCCGGTGCTGCTAAAAACCTGGTTCCTTCTGACAGTACTGTTGTAGATTTAAATGCTTCTGTTGATGGAAACAAGACAAGCAATTTCGAGAAACCAGTGGAAGTTTCCATTCCATATACTTTAAATGAAGGTGAAGATCCCGACGAAGTAACAGTATTTGTAGTAAATGACGATGGAGCAGTAGAGCCGGTAGGCGGAAAATATGATCCGGCAACAGGACAAGTGAAGTTCAATAGGTCCCACTTCAGTAAGTATTTTGCTAAGACAGCAAGGAAAGAGTTTTCTGACCTGGGTAATTTCGAATGGGCCCGGAACACAGTCGAAGTCATGGCAGGCAAAGGCTTAATAGCAGGACGCACTGCCGCTACCTTTGATCCCGCAGCCGACATTACCAGGGCTGAATTCTCTGCACTGGCAGTCAGAATGCTGGCCTTAGAACAACCAGCAGAAGAATTACCATTCAAGGATATTGCTGAAGGTGCATGGTACAGAAATGTAGTCGCAGCAGCTTATGCCAACAATATTGTAGCAGGTAAATCAGCAGATGTATTTGATCCTAACGGCAAAATAACCAGGCAGGAGATAGCAGTAATTATCTCCAGGATAATGGTTGATGAAGGATACAAGCAGGGTAAAGTAAGTGACCTTGCCGCGTTTAAGGACCAGCAGCAAATTAGCCGCTGGGCAAGAAACGGTGCAGCCCTGGCTTCCAGGGAAGGTATAGTAAAAGGCCTGCCGGGCAGCAAGTTTGCCCCGGATGAGAAAGCAAACAGGGCCCAGGCCGCTGTAATGCTTTACAGGTTGTATGAAAAGTTATACTAAAAGTTATGAAAAACGGGGCTATCTCCGGATAACCCCGTTTTCATAGTAATAGGAGGAGATGGCTGTGTGTAAAAAACTAATTATAATGACTTCACTGGCTGTGTTTAGCTTGTTTACATTTGTCATGCCCGGCCAGGCCGAAGAAATAAGCAGCCTCTACAACCAGGTAAAAGAAGATAACCAGGAATACATAGATACATTGACAGAATACGAAAATGTTAATGAAAATAAAATAGAAGAATTTGTAGATGACCTGGAAAGCGAACTTACCGGAGTGACCTTAACCGGAGATAACTTTGAAGAAGAAATGATGAAGGCTGCTTTATCTGCAGCAGGAAAGAATGAAGAAGTGACTGCAGCTATTACTGATGCCTATCCTAACAGTGTTGAGCAAGCCCTGGGCGGAGATGTGCCAAGTGGTTTTGAACCAATATATAATACAGTTGAAGATCAGCTGGTAGAAGATAGCAATGAAAACTCACCGGGCGGCGGTGGGGGAAGAGGCCCTGCACCAGGCATTGAAGATGAAGAAGTAAAGGAAGAACAAAAAGAAGAAGAAATTCCTGCAGTCGAGGAAAAAGTACCGCAGCAACAAAAACAGGAGTTGACCTGTGATTTCAAAGATATCGAAGGTCACTGGGCGCAAAAAGAAGTAAAAGTCATGGCGGGAGAAGGCATAATTGCCGGTGTAACAGAGCAGAAATTCGAGCCCGGCGAACATGTTACCAGGGCCCAGCTGGCAGCGATACTGGTCCGCATGTTAAATATTGATAATACAAACGGCAGCGCATCTGGTTATCAAGATGTCAAACAAGATGCCTGGTACCACAACGTTGTAAACACTATTTCACAAGCAGGTCTAATCAATGGATATAATGAGAATACATTCGGTCCTGATAATCCAGTTACCAGGCAGCAGGTAGCTGTAATATTAAATAGAGTTATACAGAAAAAAGGCAGTTTTGACAGATTAAATAAGACAATTAACAGCTTAAATACTTTTGATGACAGCGAGAGTATATCTTCCTGGGCCAGGCAAAGCACAGCTAACATGGTACAGTACGGACTCATTGCAGGCCGGCAAAACAACAGGTTTGCACCCCTGGACAAAACTACCCGTGCAGAAATTGTTGTGCTGTTATACAGGCTTAGAAATCAAGTTTTTTAGTTAAACTATTAGCAATAAAAACAGTATAAAGTTAGATGAGCCAAAAAACCGGGAAGAATAATACTGAGACAAAAATTAATATACTCCCGGTTAATCAAATAATTATCTTCTAAAACGTGGTGTTTTTATGACGAGAGTAAAACTTATAATACCTTTTTTGCTGGCTGCTGGCCTGTTAGCATTCTGGTTTTTTAACCAGAATGTATTTATGAGCAGCATAGATAACTCAGCCGTGAAGCAGGAAGAACAGTCAAGAGAAAAAGATGATGCTCAATCAAAGGCAGATAATGATAAGACAGAACATAACCAGGATCAGGACGAAAAAAATGAACCTTCTGAACAAAAACAAGAGCAGCAGCCTGTAAAAGACCCTGCAAAAGATAATGAAAACAAAGCCCCTGGTTCAAACAAAAATAATCAGCCTTCAAAAAATGAAAAACCTGCAATTACTGTAGAAGACATTGAAAATAAGTATAAACCAGAATTTACAGCCTTAAGGGAAGAATACGATGCAAAAATAGATAACTTAATCAACCAGGCTTTGAATGAATACCGGGGATATAAAGAAGAAGGTAAAGATCCACCGGTGCTCAGCCTGGCACGAAAATATATTCAATCCGGCAACCAGTTGGAAAATGAATGCGATAAAAAGTTTTATAATTTACTGGATAAAATGAAAAAGGAATTAAAAAAAGAAAACCTTCCATTAAACATTGTCGAAAAAGCAGAAAAAGATTACAAAGATCAAAAGGCCCGGGGGAAAAAGGAATTAATAGATAAAGGACTTAAATTTATTGACTTGTAAATTATACCCGGACAATTACGTTAATAAACCCGCAGTAAAAATTTTGTAATTTTACTTGCGGGTTTTGTTGTTTTTTTAGACAACTTAGTGTAAGTAATCGAAACATGTTGATAATTATTGGAATTTGCTGCTAGAAAAAGGAAGGGGGTTCGTGAATAACATAGAAATGAGTTATTAAAAGAAAATTTGATAATAAATTATTTTTCCACTAAATTATATATTAAATTTTTAACGAGCTCTATAAGACAGCAGTCAGTATTTATACAGGACTATAGCCCTATATCTAAACCTTGTTTGCCATATAAAAAACGTAATGGAAGGAACATAAATATGAAATACGATGTGCTTGTTGTTGGTTGCGGGCCTGCAGGGGCCCGTACAGCCAGGTTGCTGGCTGAGCAAGGACATAAAGTACTAATACTGGAAGAACATAACCTGGTAGGCGAGCCGGTGCGATGCGCTGGTTTAATATCTGAACGCAGTATGCAGTTGGCCGGTGCCAGTAAAGATATAATTCAAAACCGTTTAATGGGGGCCAGTATAATTTCCCCGCAGGGGACAACCCTGGATATTTCTACAGGTAAAGTGCAGGCCCTGGCAGTTGACCGAGCAGCATTTGACCGGGAATTAGCTGTACAAGCTCAAAATGCAGGAGCTGAATTACATACAGGAGCAAGAGTTAGGAATCTGATTTTTACCGGTGACGGTTACAAGGTTGAAGTAGAAGAAAAAAATCAACCTGCTGTATATAACACCAGGCTTGTTATAGGAGCTGATGGTGCTAATTCAACCACTGCCAGGCTGGCAGGATTGCAGGATAATAACCCGGCAGCCGTGATATATTCAGCCGAGGTAAAAATAAAAAGATTCAATGAAGATATGGTGGATGTATTCGTGGGGCAGGACCTGGCTCCTGGCTGGTTTGGCTGGATTATTCCCCTGGGAGAAGAAAGGTGCAGGGTGGGTACTGGTTATGCACTCTGCCGTCCTGAGCACACTCCGCGATACTACTTTGAACATATAGTTAACAAGTTTCCTGGTTACTTTAAAGATATGCAAATATTAAAGTATACAGGTGGAGTAGTACCCCTGGGGATGAAACAAAAGATTTATGCCCCCCATTTATTACTGGTTGGAGATGCTGCCAATCAAGTAAAACCTATTTCCGGTGGCGGCGTTTACCCTGGTTTAAGGGGGGCGCAGTTGTGTGCTGAAACTGCAGGTGAATCGCTCAGGGAAAATAATTTGACCGAGCACGGCCTGGTGAAATACCAGCTAACCTGGGAAAAAGAATTTGGCAAAGAAATACAGTCCGGTATAAGTTACCGGGAAAGGTATCTTAACTTAAATGACAATGACATTGATCAATTGATTAAATTCTTAAGCAATCCATACTGGCGAAATATTATTTCTAAGTATGGAGACATAGACTACCCCTCATGGTTATCCGGCAGGCTTTTTAATGCCGGGCCCTGGGTGAAAAAGTTTTTAAAAGTGACTGTAGGTGTGACAAATTATACATCCTCAATAAAAAGCGGCTTAAAAAATGTTTTCACATAATACTATAAATGCGTTGCCAGTTTAATTATTTCCATGGGTGATGTCTTAGCATAGGTGCGAGTAGTCTTGATACTTGCATGGCCCAGCGCTTCCTGGACTACATCAATAGGTACTCCGCCTTGCAGCAGCTCAGTGGCAAAAGTATGCCGCAGCCTGTGGGGGTGAAAATGTATTCCAGTAGTATTGCGGCACCTGCGGGCATGATACCCAAAAGTATGAAAAGCAAGCCCGAAAAGAGTTTTGTTGTCCTTATTTTTTTCTGCATATTCAGCTACTTCCAGGGCTGTTTCGCGGTCAACGATGGGTGCCAGCCTTTCCTTGGCTCCCTTTCCGCCTCTTACATGTACTAAGTACGCGTTGTCGCGAATAAAAACATCCCGGGGTTTTAGAGAAGCGCATTCTCCGATGCGAAGCCCTGCAGAGAGCATGAGCATAAAAGCTAGCCTTACATGCTCCGATTGATTGGAGAAATAATTCATAATCTTGTTCTTTTCGTCTTCAGTTAAGAATTCAGGGAGAGTTTCAGGTATCTTGACCCTGAGCTTGGCAGTGTTAACAGGGTTGCGGTTGATTATTTCTTCATCAACCAGGAAATCGTAAAAGGTTTTCAAGGCTGAAAGGCAGCCATTAATAGTATTTGGACTTAAGCCCTTTTCTGCCAGGAAATTGCGGTAAGCTTTGGCCTGGCGATAATCAAGCTCCTTGTATTTTATCCTGTTGCGGTGGCAAAAAGACCTGAAATACTTTAAGGAAAATTGATAAGTCTCAACAGTCTTAGAACTCTTACCAAGGAACTCCAACTCGCGATAAAAGTTTTCAAGATTCTGGATCATGTTTCGCAGCATGGCTTTTATCTCCTTTAATTTAAGGGACAGCATGTTAGGAACATCTGTTCTGTTATTTGAGTATATTTTACACAATAATAAATTAATTACAAGTCTAACAATTGTTTATTTAAATTAAATAAAATGGAAATAATGTGTATTTCGAACAAATATTCGATCGTTCGCAGATTATGATTTCAGAAGGTCCATTAGTTGTTGTAACTAAAGCATTAATTAGGTGTGTTGTATTTAGTACACTTTTTATAAAAAAATACCCACTTTTAGGTGGGTAGCTAATAAAAATATTTATTTGTTTAATTATAAAAACATAAAGTTATTTTCTTATAATTATTGCAATAGTTATATATTAATTATAAATATAATTATGCTAAGTATAGTTAAATTGTATTAAATTTAATATATTATTTAATTTAATACAATTAATAGGAATTAATTGTAGCTGTGAAACCAAGTTTTTCAAGATGAGAACACAAAAATTGTGTGATTTTATGTAGAAAATTCAGCCATATTACAACTTAATAAATAATATAGTAGAATCCTGTTGAAATAACATGGAAAATGTTCCAAAAAATAGGAAGGAGAGGCGTACAATTTAGGAGAAAAGAATTAACCGTAGTACTTAAAACAATATTCTATCACATGAATGTTGTTATTAGCATCGCACAATCGTGTTATTTTTCTGGGACTAAAGTGCTAATTTGCATTGTTAAGATTGGTCCCAATTTAAGCAAACTCTCCGTGTAAGAGATTAAATAGCGCGATTGTATTTTGAGTTTAATGTAGATCGTTGAGAAGAGGGATTGATATGGAGTTATTAGATGTAACTGATCATAAAATAAACAATTGGTCGGATTATCTCCAAAAAGCAATTATTGAAAAAACAGCAAAGGTAGGGGTTATTGGTCTAGGATATGTAGGTTTGCCCCTGGCTGTAGAAAAAGGAAAAGTTGGTTTTGATGTTCTTGGAATAGATCAAAATAGAAGCCGAGTAGCTAGAATTAATGAAGGTTTGAATTATATACAGGATGTAAAAGGTGAAGATGTACAAGACTTAGTAAGTGATAAAAAGTTAACTGCTTCTTATAGTTTTGATCATATAGAGGATCAGGATATATTAATTATCTGTGTACCTACTCCTTTATCAAAAAACAGAGAGCCTGACATCTCTTATGTTGAAAATGTAACAAAAGAAATTGCTAAAAGACTACAACCAGGAAAACTTATAATTTTAGAGAGTACAACTTATCCGGGAACAACTGAAGAAGTTATATTGCCCTTATTAGAGTCCACAGGTTTGAAGGTTGGGCAGGACTTTTTTTTAGTGTATTCCCCTGAAAGGGTAGATCCAGGTAATAAAAGGTATACAACTAAAAATACTTCCAAAGTAGTAGGAGGGATGACTGCTGCTTGCTTGGATATTGCTGAAACATTTTATTCGCAAACTATAAGTAAGGTAGTGCGCGCGTCTTCACCTTCTATAGCAGAAATGACCAAAGTATTTGAAAATACTTATAGGTCTGTGAACATTGCTCTGGTAAATGAATTAATGATGCTCTGTGATGAAATGAACATTAATGTTTGGGAAGTTATAGATGCTGCTGCAACTAAGCCATTTGGTATACAAACATTCTATCCCGGACCAGGTGTAGGAGGACATTGTATCCCTATAGACCCTTTTTATTTATCCTGGAAGGCTCGTCAATACGATTTTCCCACTCGTTTTATTGAATTAGCTGGCGAGGTAAATATTCAAACGTCCTATTATGTAGTTGATAAAGTTATTGAAGCTTTAAATGACAAGGGAAAAGCGCTGCATAATTCCAAAATACTTGTACTAGGGGTTGCCTATAAAAAAGATATTAGTGATTATAGAGAATCACCGGCAATTAAAATTATGAAAAAAATACAAGATAAGGGAGCTAACCTTGTATTTTACGATCCCTATGTGGATTCAATAGATGGTCTTTACGGTTCAATACTGGCTGTAGAAAAAGTAGATTTAAATGAATATGAACTCAGAAATAGTGATTGTGTTCTCATCATAACCGACCATTCTTTGGTTAATTATGATGAGGTTGTAGAAAAAGCAAACTTAATAATAGATGCAAGGAATGCAACAAAAAATGTTGCAGGTAACCGGGATAAAATTGTTTTGATATAAGGAGATATAAAAGTTGTCTGCTATTCGTTTTGGTATTGTAGGTTGCGGCCATATTTCAAAAAAGCATGTATCAGCAATACAACAGTTAGAAGATGCTGATCTAGTTGCTGTTTGCGATAGTGATCTGGATCGTGCTAACTCCTTTGTAGAGCAAAATAATATTGCAGTTTATAGCGATTATGATGAGTTTATCCATGATAACAAAATTGATGCTGTAATCATTTGTACTCCGAGCGGTTTACATGCATCTATGGGAGAAAAAGCCGCGTTAGGTGGTAAACATTTATTAATTGAAAAACCTTTTGTTTTAGACTTAAAGGATGGAAATAAGCTTGTTGAAGTATGTAAACAACAGGGAGTTAAACTGGGTGTTGTCCACCCTAATAGGATGAAACCGGCAGTACAGGCATTACACAGGGCAATAAAAGACAACTGGTTTGGCAAAATAACACATGTTAATGCCACTTTGAGGTGGAATAGAAATTCAAATTATTTTAAATCGGCTGCATGGAGAGGGACAAGAGAGTACGATGGTGGTATTTTGTTAAACCAGGCTATCCATAATATAGATTTATTAAATTGGCTCGTAGGTCCTGTAGAAGAAGTATTTGCATATGGTACTACTAGATTGCGTGATATAGAAGTTGAGGATGTGTGTGTTAGCAGTTTAAGGCTTCAAAATGAGGCTTTAGGTATTATAGAATCTGCTATTACCTTATATCCCGAAAACTTGGAAGAGACGTTATCCATTTTTGGTAGTGAGGGTACGGCAGTGTTAGGGGGTAAAACCTTATCACGTATTCAAGAGTGGAAATTCTCTTGTTTATCTGAGAATGATGCATTGAAGCAAGTGGAGGAGATAAATAGCAGGAAAATTAATGTTGGTCATAATGAAATTGTCCGTGATTTCGTATCAGCTGTCCTTAATGAACGAGATCCATTAGTGTCAGGAGAAGAGGCACTTAAAACTATACAACTTATTTTATCGATATATAACTCTATTGATAATCATGTACCGGTTAAAGTTAAGGAGATGTGCATGTGAATATTATAAGTTCGAATGCAAAAATAGGAGAAAATATAAGTGTAGGTTACTATTCAATTATTCATGAGGATGTACAAATAGGGTGCGGTGTTACTATAGGTAATAATGTTACCGTTTATCCCGGTACGATTATAGGTGATAATGTTTACATAGAGTCCAATGCTGTTGTTGGTCGGCAGCCCAGACCTGCAAAAAATAGTACTGTAAAAATAAATGAACCAGTACCACCGGTTCAAATAGGTGAAGGTTCTACTATTGGAGCAGGAGCTGTGTTATATGCGGGGTCTTATATAGGAGCGTGTTGCCTTGTGGGTGATACAGCAGTAATACGAGAAAAATGCTCTATTGAAGATTCTGTCATAATTGGTTCAGGTGTAATTGTTGAGAACTCAGTCAAAGTAGGTCAAAATACAAAAATTCAAAGTGGTTGTTATATTACTGCTTATTCGAATATTGATGAGCAGTGTTTTATTGCACCTATGGTGACAACTACCAATGATAATTTTATGGGGCGTACAGAAGAAAGATTTAAACATATAAAGGGAGCAATTATCAAAAAGGGTGCCAGGGTAGGCGGAGGTTCAATTATTTTACCAGGGGTTACGATTGCAGAAGAAAGTTTTATTGCAGCAGGTGCAATAGTTACCAGGCATACTTCATCTAAAAAAGTATATAAAGGAATGCCGGCTGGTGAAGTTAGGGATGTTCCTAACAAGGAACTGCTTGAGAAAAAAGATAACGGTAGATGATTCTAGGAGGCTTTAAGATTGATACCTTTATTAGACTTAAAAGCCCAATATGACTCAATAAAAGATGAAATCAATGAAGCAGTTTTAGGAGTTTTAGATAGTGGAATTTACATAAATGGTCCTAATGTTAAAGCGCTGGAAGAAGAAGTCGCAAGATATTGTGGGACAAACTTTGCTGTAGGAGTTGCAAATGGGACAGATGCATTAGTTTTGAGCTTAGATGTTTATGGAATTGGTGCTGGTGACGAAGTTATTACAACATCTTATAGTTTTTTTGCAACAGCCGAAGCTATATCCAGAGTAGGGGCTACGCCTGTCTTTGTAGACATTGACGAGGATACATATAATATTGATGTTTCACAAATAGAAAGTAAAATAACTGAGCGTACAAAAGCTATTTTGCCTGTGCATTTATACGGGCAATTAGTATTAATGGATAAAATAATGGATATTGCAAAACGTAACAATCTCATTGTTATTGAAGATGCATGCCAGGCTATAGGTGGTTCATATAAAGGGAAAAGAGCGGGTGCATGGGGACATGCTGCTTGTTTTAGTTTTTTTCCTACAAAAAACCTTGGCGGGTACGGAGACGGGGGCATGATAACAACAGATGATGAAGATTTTGCAGAATGGGTGAAAATTCTTAGAGTGCATGGAAGCCGTAGGAAATATTTTAATGAGGTAATAGGTTATAACAGTAGATTAGATGAAATGCAGGCTGCGATTCTTCGTGTAAAGTTAAAGCATCTGAATACATGGAACGAGAAACGAAGGGAAATCGCAGAACAATACAATAATAAACTTAAGAGTTTAGATATTAAGCTTCCTGTAGAAACACCTGGAGCTAAACATATTTATCACCTTTATATTGTTCGTCATTCTGCCAGGTCAGACATGGTTGCACAACTAAAAGAACAAGGTATAGCATGCGGGGTTTATTATCCAGTTTCTCTCCATATGCAAGATGCTTATAAAGGGGTATATGATGATGGGCACCTGCCAGTTGTTGAGCAAGTATCTAATGAAACTTTTGCAATACCATTATATCCTGAAATGACAGATAAGCAAATAATGGACGTAGTAAATCAGTTAATTAATTTAATAAAAAATATAAGATAAAAAAGGGGTTCCTTATGTATCGCGATAAAACGGTGGGTGTAGTTGTACCGGCTTACAATGAAGAACTTTTAATCAAAAATGTTATAGAAACCATGCCTGAGTATGTAGATAAAATCTATATTGTAGACGATTGTTCCACCGACAGTACTTATGATGTTGTAAATAGTTATGAAGAGACCAGGATAACATTAACGCGTCATGCAATAAATAGTGGTGTTGGTGCAGCTATTGTTACGGGTTATAAACAAGCTTTAAAGGATAATATAGACTTAGTTGCTGTTATGGCCGGAGATAATCAAATGGATCCAGATGAGTTACCTAAATTATTAGATCCAATAGTGGATGATAAAGCTGATTATACTAAAGGTGACCGGTTATCTAAACCTGAATTAAAACGTGGGATGAGTAAATGGAGAAGGTTCGGAAATTTTTTGTTAACTCAACTTACCAGAATATCCTCGGGGTATTGGAAACTTCAAGATCCACAAAATGGTTATGCTGTAATTTCAAAAGAAGCACTTAAGAAGCTTAATTTAGATAAGATATATCCTCAATATGGGTATTGTAATGATATATTAGTTAGACTTAATGTATCCGGCTTGCGCTTATTGGATATACAAATCCCTGCTAGATATGGGAATGAAAAATCAAAAATAAAATATGGGCGTTATATTAGAAAAGTTTCATTATTGCTTTTAAGTAATTTTATTTGGAGAGTTTTCCGTAAACAAACTTTATGTAGCTTAACTATGTTAGGTGTGAGTTATATAAGTGGGATGTTTTTTTTGCATTTGGAATAATGATTTTCAAAAATTTATTGATTGTAACCTGTGTGTGGATGAGTATGCTTATGCTATTAATATTATGACTTAATTAAATTAAAAGTGTGGGATTTAAAAATGGATTTTACTATGCGTATGTATGAACGAATATGTGAATCGTTGAAATCTTACAATATAGTTACCGTGTCACAGTATTTAACACAGAAGGTGGATTCGCCTTTTGTGATTATAAGGCATGATGTTGATCGTCAACCTAAAAATGCTTTGAAAATGGCAAAGCTTGAGAATTTGTTGGGAATTTGTAGTACATATTATTTCAGATACCCTAAGACTTATAACTTAGATATAATAAAAACTGTTAATTCATTGGGACACGAAGTTGGGTATCATTATGAGGTCTTAGATAAAGCTAAAGGAGATTATGATAAAGCTATAAAGATATTTGAAAATGAGTTAAAAGTATTGCGAGAAGATTTTGATATAAAAACAATATGTATGCATGGTAATCCGTTAACTAAGTGGGATGGAAAAGACTTATGGAATTATTATAACTATAGGGATTTTGGGATAATTGGCGAGGCTTTTTTGTCATGCAAAACAGTCTCATTTTATTTTACGGATACAGGTAGAAGTTGGTGTAGTAAGCTAAACATGAAAGATAATTTTGAGTTAGGCAAGGAATGTTTAAAAGTTTGTTCATCGTTAGATTTAATACAATTACTACAAAGTTGTAGGACAAATAAAAATTATATCACAGTTCATCCTGAACGATGGAGTAATAACTTAATTTATTGGACTACGGCATTAGCTAGGGATGTTATCTTCAATACAGGAAAAAAAATATTACAAGTAGGGTTGCGTAAATGAAAATCCTTTTTAATTTAAGCCATCCAGGGCATGTACATTTATTTAAGAATGCAATTATAAAATTACATAATGAAGGTCATCGAATTTTTTTAACAATAATAGACAAGGATGTTACAGTAAAGCTTATTGAAATTATGAAATTACCATTTTGGAAGGTAGGAGACTCTCAGCGAGGATTATTCTCAAAGGCTATGGAAACCTTTAAGATTGAAAAGAATATATTAAAATTAGCAATTAGATATAAACCTGATGTTTTAGTTGGGGGAGTAGGAAATTTGTATGTTACACATGTAGCACAATTAATTAATAAGCCTTCAATTATTTTTGATGATACAGAACATGCTAAAATTGAGCACATACTTATGGATCCTTTCGCTACTAAAATTTATACTCCTAACTGTTATAAAAAAAATTTGGGGCGTAAACAAGAACGTTATAATGGGTATCACGAGGTTGCATATTTACATCCTCGTTATTTTAACCCTGATCAAGGTGTATTGAAGCGATGGGGAATAAGCAAAAAAGAAAAAATTTGTATTGTTAGGTTTGTTGCGTGGGACGCTGGTCACGATAGAGGATATAATGGAATTTCTAATAAGGTAAGTTTTATTCAAGAGTTAAGTAAATATTCTAGAGTAATTATTACTTCAGAAAATCATCGCTTACCTGAATTATTAAGACCATATCATATAAATATAGCACCTGAAGAACTTCACCATTTATTGTATTTTAGTTCTCTTTATATTGGTGAAGGTGCTACAACTGCATCAGAATCTGCTGTATTAGGCACTCATGCTATTTACATAAATCCTTTATCAGTTAGTTATGTTGAAGAGCAAAGTGAATTATACGACTTAGTATACAGTTATAATGATATTAACCAAGAAGGTAATGCTTTAGATAAAGCAATTTTATTGTTATCAAGGGATGAATTATGGAAAGAAGGTAAACGTAAGAGAGAAAAATTATTAAAAGATAAAATAGATGTTACTGCGTTTATCGTAAAAAAAATAAAAAGCTTTAGTTAAATTGTAAATATGTATAATATAAATGTATAATGTATTTTTATTTTGAAACAGAGTGTAGCTAATTTTTTATTTTGTCAATTAATTTTATTAATAATATAAAAGAGGATGTGAATAATATTTGAATAGTAAAAAAAAATGCTTAGTAATTTATAGAACAAACATGTCATTTGTAAAAAATGATATAAAAATATTGCAACAAAAATATATTGTTAAAAAATTTCAATTCAGAAATATAATAGATTGCTTTAAGTTGTTAAGAGAAGTCTATATTACTGACTTTAGTTTTGTATGGTTTGCTAATATATGGAGTGTTTTAGCTATAATTTACAGCAAATTTTTTAAAAAGAAAGTTGTAGTCGTTGCTGGAGGATATGATGCTGCTTTTGAACCTCAAATAGAGTATGGTTTAATGTGTCATTTCCCACTAAAGTATGCTGCCAAATTTAGTTTTAAGCATGCTGATAAAATACTAGCTGTTTCAGAATATACAAAAAATGAGTTGATTAATAACGTTGGAGAACTTAATAATGTTGAACTAGTGTATAATGGAGTTGATCATAGTGAATTTAAATGCTTGGCAGACAAAAAAGAGAATGTTGTTGTTACAATTGGTGCAGTAAAAAAAGGAAACTTACAAAAAAAAGGTCTTAAATTGTTTGTAGAAAGTGCAAAGTACTTACCTCAAATAAATTTTTTGTTAATAGGTCCTTATATAGATGATAGCATAAATGAATTGAAAGCAATTGCTTCTGAAAATGTTTTTTTTATTGGTTATGTGCCTCATGAACAGATAGTAGAGTATTTAAATGTAGCAAAAGTATATGTTCAAGCTTCAGTACATGAATCTTTTGGGGTAGCAGTAGCTGAAGCTATGCTGTGTAAATGTATACCAGTTGTTGCTAATAAAGGCGCTTTACCCGAAGTTGTTGGAAACAATGGGGTATATTTGTATTCATTTATGGCTAAGGAATTAGCTGACAAAATAAATCAAGCATTAAATGGTTCCACAAATTCTGAAGGGCGAAAATGGATTATGAATAATTACTTGTTGGAATATAGAAGTACAAAATTAAAAAAATCTTTAGAGCGTATTACTTAATGCGAATATTTTAATTAACAGTCTAATGGAATAAGGATTAAGCAATTAAAAAATAATTCTAATACGGTACAAATAGAATTTTAATATTATGCTAAAAAATTAGAAAGAAAGAGTTTGTTTCTCAAAAAAAATTTATAACAGAGTGATAATATGAAACAATTATTAATTATATCATATTACTTCCCACCGTCAGGAGTCGTGGGGTGTTATCGTACATTGAAATTTGTAAAATATTTAAAACCCTTGGGTTGGAATCCAATTGTAGTTACAATTAAAGAAGAATATTATAAATTAAAAGATCGAGCATTAATCTCAGAAGTTTCTAATGTTAAAGTTTTACGGACAAAACTAATGCCTAAAATATTTTTGAAAGATGAAGGAGTTAGGTGGATTCCTTATTTATTTTTTAATATAATTTTATGTTTGAAAAAGACTAATGCCATTTACATAACTGTTGGTCCATTTCCATCACTATGTTTACTGCCTATAATAAAAGCAATATCAAATAAACCTATTATAGTAGATTTTCGCGATCCATGGTGGTTAGGAAGGAGAAATGTTATATCTAGTAATTTATTTGCAAAAGTCAAAAGATTATTAGAACGAATATTTGAAGTCTTGACTTGTTGTTTAAGTGATTACTTGATTTTTGCTACTCCTACTATGAAGTATGAGTATTGTCAGCACTTTGGTTTTTTATTAGATAAAAAGTCGACTGTAATTACAAACGGTTTTGATCCGTCAGATTTTGAAAAAATTAAAAAAAATAAAAATAATACATTTACAATTGTATATACTGGAAAGTTTAGCTATTCTTTAGCACGACAGAATATTAATAATTTTTTAGGAGCGCTAAAAATATTAGATGAAGAGAAAGTAGATTTTTATTTTATTCACGTAGGACCTAAGAGTGATTATGTGGAAAAACAAATTAAAAAATTTGGTTTATCTAAAAAATATTATTTTGCAGGTATTTTAAGTCATAATGATGCTTTGGAGTGGTCTTATTCAGCAGATTTATTGCTTGTATTAGGATATCATAAACGAGAACTCCCTGGAAAATTTTTTGATTATCTAGGTACAGGTAATCCAATCTTGTGTCTTGGACCGCCAAAAGGTGATCTATATAATTTTGTCGTTAAAACAAATTGTGGTTTTGCTTTAGAAAATAAAGATCCAACTGAGATTGCAGAAGCAATAAAGCAAGTAATTAATGGTAAAACTTTTGATCGTAATGAACATATTATAAATTCACTACGTAGAAAAGAATTAACGCGTAATTTAACTAGTATATTAGATGAATTAATAAAATAAAAAAAAGATGTGTATAGTAATTGCAAATGATTATTATGTTTTTATAAGTAGTTTTTATAGTGTAGCAATGTGTTATTTGTATTGGTAGAAGTGCGCAAGTCATAAAAATGGGGTAATATTATGGTTAATATCAAGAATTTATATATTTTTTGTGGGTTGGTTGTGTTTGCAGTAATTATGGGTGAATTAATAGGCTTTATAATAGGAAAACCTTATTTATCTATTAGAGGTCTTTTGTTGTTCGTGCCAAGCATAAGTGCTGTATTGGTTTTAATTAATATGGCTAAAGTGGGGACATTAAAAGAAAATTTTCTAGTACAGAGTATTAATAATAATTGTTGTTATGTAATATTTTGTATGTTTTTTATTTTTTCTATTTTATCTTTATCTTGTTCTCATGATAGATCGCATGTGTTTTGTGCGTTTTTTTTATTGGCGGTAGTTTCATTGTTGTTTATGGTGTTATTAAAGAACATATCTAACAAGCTGTTTTTATTCTGTACAATTGCATTATTAAGCACCTTTATTTCAAGTGTTGTTTTTAAATATGCATTTTATTTTGGCACAACCGATGTGATTGGGCATATTTCATTGATTAAAATGTTAATTGCAGATGGTCATTTGTTTTCTGAGAATGTATGTATATACTATCATGCTTTCCCTTTGTACCATATATTGCACACTATTGCTATTTGCATAACTGCTATGGATGCAAAAGAGTCGGTCTTTTTAGTAAATTTACTTATTTTCTTAATCACACCAATTATTACTTTAATAATTATGATAAAAAGTGGTGTTGAACAGAGACTTGCACAGTTAACTGTCTTAATAGGTTCTTTTGCAACAGTGAATTTGTTTAAGGGGCTTGAATTTGTACCAAGGGCTTACGTTTTTGTTGGTTTACTATTCTTGCTGTATTTAATAATTTTTCGGAGTAAGATGCAAGATAAAATTATTGCAATGATTGTTATTGCTTGGATAGTATTGGGGCACCAAGTTTCATCTGCACAATTCTTAGCAATTATGGTGTTGTTGATAATTATAGAACGGATTGTACATAAAAAAATATATTTTAAACCTAGTCATGTGATTTTATTTGCAGTAGCTTTTACTACAATTTGGATTTATAACGCTATAAACTTGTTTGAAAAAGTGTTGATACAAAACATGGACAGTGGTGAAATTTTAACTCATCTTACAGTAAAAGGGAGTGTTGGGCAAGGAGAGGCTTATCGATTTATTGTTGAAAATTTAGATAAAGGACTTGCCCTTTTTTTCGTGGTTATTGGTGCAGGAATAGTTATTTCAAAACATTTTAAAGGATATCAAAAAGTTTTTGGTATTTTAGGGATATTCGGTATGTTATTTTGGTTCCCTAATCCAATATATATGTTTATGGAAACTGCTAAGCTTTTGCGAGTTGATCGGTTAGCGTATGTATTCACACCATTTGTTGCATATTTGTTATCTGTTGGAATTTTAGTTAGTCTTAAGTTTCGTAAAAATTTTATAATTATTTTATCATCAATTCTAATAATATTTTTTATTATTTCACCAGTTGTTGCTTCGGATTTTGATAAATTGTGGCCTAATGAATCACGTAAATATTTTACTAATGGTGAGTTGGTAGGAATATCATTTATTGATAAATATGTGCCAATAAATAGTAATATATATAGTGATTATCCGGTTACTCGATATTTTAGATTTGATTTTATTAAAACAGATAATCATTATGACTTGGCATATAGAAGGAGACTATTTGCTGAAGATGATGGACAACCTGGTTACCGTTTTATACGGAACAAAGAACTTAACGAACATGGTCTTGAGGTTGCAAATTATTATAGCGGAGTAGATAAAATATATTCATACTCAGAATTACCTTATGTGAATAAGATTATTTATGATAGTAACATAGTTAAAATTAGTAATTAAATCAATAATAGCTACTAAATATAAATACAATTTATAGTTCTAATTTTTTAAATTTATTATATAAAGAGTGAAGTTATGGCTTTCATAAATGTAGGTAAATTAAAAAATATGATTAATACATGTTTACCAACAGGGACTTTTGTTCGTAACGTGATAGTTTTAGTGACTGGTGCAACTTTTGCGCAAGCTATTGGTATACTTGTAGCACCTATTCTTACTAGATTATACACTCCAGAAAATTTTGGGGTTTTTAGTTTATATGCATCTATCTTAGGTATTGTGGCTGTAGTAGCCTGTCTTCGTTATGAGCTAGCTATTGTTTTGCCTGAAAAAGACAAGGATGCTGCTAACTTACTGGTGCTTTCTATCACCACATGTTTGTGCATGGCGGTAATAATCTTTATATTGGTTGCTTTGTTTCGCAATGTTGTAGCGAATCTTTTGAGTGCTCCTGAGTTGGCACCATGGTTATGGTTTTTACCTCTAAGTTTGATTGCTGTTGGGTTATTTCAAGCGTTTAATTACTGGAGTACTCGACGTAAGCACTTCCGACGCTTGGCAGCACGAAATATTACCGAAAGAACCGCAACTGCTGGGGTACAGGTTGGATCTGGGGCGATACTTAATCTGGGTTCAGGTGGATTAATTAGCGGTGTAATACTGGGACATTTAATTGCTACAGTTCGTCTTGCCTGGCAAATATGGAAAGATGAAGGAAAATTATTAAAGTCTTATATTAAAATTAGCAATATTAAAAGAATGCTTATTCGTCATAAAAAATTTCCGCTTTATTCTTCCTGGTCAGGTCTGTTAAATACAGCATCTACTATGCTGCCGGCGCTGCTTTTGGGTTATTTTTTTTCACCTGTTGTGGTAGGATATTATGCTTTAGGTCATCGTGTTCTTGCACTGCCAATGGGGGTAATAGGTAGATCAGTTTCACAGGTGTTTTTCCCCCGTGCAACTGAAGCACGACGTGCTGGGGAATTGGATCGCTTAACATATGATTTGTTTAAGCGTTTGCTTCAAATTGGTTTCGTGCCATTTTTACTTCTTACAATTGTAGCCCCTGATCTTTTTGCCTTGTTATTTGGTGCTCGTTGGTGGACAGCAGGTGAGTATGTTCAATGGTTAAGTGTATGGTTATTATTTGTTTTTATTTCTTCACCATTATCAACTATGTTTTCTGTTCTTGAGAAGCAGAAAAATGGACTAATAGTTAATATTGTTATGTTTAGTACCCGTTTGTCGGTACTCGTAATAGGTGGGCTTAAGGGTAACGCACTTTTTACTATTGCTTTGTTTGGAATTACAGGTGCATTATTATGGTGTTTGAACTGTACTTATATTTTATATATGGCTGGGGTTTCGGTAAAACAGGTGTATACTACTATATTGCAGCAGGTTATTAGGGCTTTACCTTATGCATTTTTTCCATTACTAATTTTATACATGTTTAACAATTCGCTTGCTTTTGTACTGGCAGGTATTGCTGCTGGGATAGCATTTATTTTAATTCAAATATACCGCGTTAGAACGACAGGAGCATTATTATGATTTATGTATCAATTCAACATTACCAGTATCGAAAATATAATGAATCCCCTAATTGTGTTGTTAGTGGGAAAGCGTTCTATCATGATAAACTTTACTGTAGTGAAAAATTTAACCAATTAGTATCGGCATGGTATACAGAAGAACGGTTTTTAGATGGTATTCAAAAGCTAAATGGCTTTTACGCTCTTATTTTTAACAAAGGTAAACAGCTTTTTGCTGCAGTAGACCGGGTGCGTAGTATTCCGCTTTTTTATGGTGTTAAAGGAAATGATTTTTATATTAGTGATAATGCCGAATGGATAAGACAGCAGGTTGGTAACCAGGAGTTAGATCCACTGGCGAAAGAAGAATTCTTGCTTACTGGATATGTAACTGGTCCAGACACCCTTTTTCCTGATGTAAAACAACTACAGGCTGGAGAAGCTATTATTGTTAAAGAAACTAAACAGGGATTATCAATAAATCCCATTCGTTATTATCGCTTTGTGCATGAATACGAGCAGGATAAAAATATGGAACAGTTAATGGATGAACATGACCAGGTTCTTGTACGTGTCTTTAACCGTCTTATACAGGTAGCCAATGGAAGAACCATAGTTGTTCCATTGAGTGGAGGATATGATTCACGGCTTATTGTTTTAATGTTGAAGCGATTGGGCTATGAAAACGTTGTTACTTTTTCATATGGTCGTCCAGGTAATCAGGAATCTGAAATTAGTCGCCAGGTAGCCGAAAGCTTAGGAGTTAGATGGGAGTTTGTACCATATAGTAATAAAGATTGGTATAGGTGGTTTAATTCAGAAGAAAGAAAAGAATATTGGAAATTTGCTTGTGGTTTTAGCTCTTTAGGGCATATCCAGGATTGGCCTGCCGTTATGAAATTAAGAGAAAAAAAATTAATATCTGAGAATAGTATTTTCGTTCCAGGCCATTCTGCTGATCTTCCTGCTGGTAGTAGAAGTTTATCTGAATCGAAACTTTATAATAATGATCTAGTCAATCAAAAAAAAGTAATTAACGCAATACTTCGTTATCACTTTTCGTTACGTATATGGTCTAAACGGGCTAAAAGATTTATGCCTTTTTTTGAAAGTCGAATATTGACAATATTGGAATCTTTAAATCAATATCCTGACAATGCAAGTGCTTTTGAATCTTGGGATATAGCAGAACGACAAGCTAAATTTATTATTAACTCATTAAGAGTATATGAGTTCTGGGGATATGACTGGTGGATACCATTTTGGGACTACGAATATATGAAGTTTTGGTGCAAAGTGCCATTAGATTTTAGAATTAACAAAAGGTTGTATGATAAGTATGTAAACAAACTATTTTATGATCTTACGGGACAACAACTACAAAATCAATACATAGCTAATACCTATAAACAACATTTAAAAAATTTGCTGGGATTATATGTGAAATTTTCTTTAAAAAAAATATTAAGAAAATTAAATTTTAATAGTAAGACAGCATTAATAAATAAGTATAAGTTTCATTCTCTTGCTTTTTGGGGACGATATGCAAAAACAGAAAGAGAATTTTTAAAGATTATAAATGCAAATGGTATAAATCCAAATGCAATAAATTGTAATATATACATAAAAGAGATAATCAATAAGTTAGGTTTATAAAAACATTGAATATAAAATAAAATATACATCAACCGGTATGTATAGTTGATTTTTATAAGCATGTAAGCAAATTAGTTAAAATACTTGTATATATAAATTTTGTTATAAAAGCAATTATCATGTAACACATTTTCTTGTTTTGAGTCCTTGTTGCTATATAAGTAGAGTGAAATGGCATTATAATTATGAAAAAAGTTTGGTGGTTTTTGAATGTTAAAAATAGGAAAATTAATTAGCGATGGTTTAAATACATTTGGTGGGGCAGTTGAAAAAAAAATCTTGTTAAAAAGCTCTTGTAAATTAAGTTATCCTCCTGTGTTTATTATTGGTCCTCCACGTTCGGGTACAACACTTTTATATCAATTATTAGTACATTCTTGTGATTTTGCTTATTTCTCTAATTTATCAACATTATTTTGGAAAATGCCTGTAATCGCATCTCATCTATCTAAAGGATTTTTAAAAAGATATAACTCGGATTTTTCAAGTAACTATGGAAGAACCAAAGGATTATCGGCACCTCATGAAGCAGGTGAAATATGGAATCGCTGGTTTCCTAAAAAATATAATTATGTTACAAGTGGTTATTTGACAAATATAAGTAAGAAGGAAATATATGCTACGGTTGCTGCGATTGAAAACTTATATAATGCTCCTTTTATAAATAAAAATGTTAAAAATAGTGTACGAATTCTTGCACTTAAAGAAATATTTCCCATGGCAGTGTTTATTGAAATTCAAAGAAATCCAATTTCAAATGCTATATCAATATTGAAAGGGCGTAAAAATAATCTTAAAGACATTAATCAGTGGTGGTCTGTGATGCCAAAAGAAGTTGAAAGTTTAAAAGATAGAAACTATATTAACCAAATAGCTGGTCAATTATACTACGTTAAAGAAAATATCAGAAAGGATAGTAATATTTGTGGGAAAGATAGTTTTTATAGATTAAGTTATGAGGAATTATGTTCTAATCCCAATAAAGAATTGAAAAATATTTTAGAATTTTTATGGAAAAGGGGTGTATTTGTTAAAAAAACAAAGAACTTTATACCTGAAAGATTTTCACAAAAAACAGTAAATATAAATTCATTAAATAAAGAAGAAGCAATGTTAGCGTTAAAAGTTGAGAACTTGTTTGAACAAAGCGAGATAATCAGTAATTATGCTGAATGTTAAATTTTATATTTATTTTTATTTGATTTACTTTTTATAGATATATTTATTAGTTGTTAAGTTGGAGCTGAAAAAATTATGGATAAAACAATAAATGAGGTTAATTCAATTTTTCAACAACCATGGTGGCTTGATGTGGTAGCTCCTGGGCAATGGGATGAAGTATTGGTTAAACAAGGGGATGAAGTAGTAGCACGGATGCCTTATATAATCAAAAATAAGTTTGGCTTAAATATAGTTACTATGCCTCCCCTTACTCAAACCCTAGGACCTTGGTTGCGTCCGTCTAATGCAAAGTATGCTAAAAAACTTTCAGAACAGAAGAACTTAATGAACGAGTTAATTGATAAATTGCCGAAATTAGATTGTTTTTGTCAGAATTTCTCGCCACAGATTACCAATTGGTTGCCTTTTTATTGGGCGGGTTTTCATCAAACAATGAGATACACTTATAGAATAAATGATTTAAGTGATCATGAAAAAGTATGGAAAGGCTTTATGCAAAATATTCGCACTGATATACGAAAAGCTAAAAAGATAGTTAAAGTTAGGAGTGATCTGGAGCTTGATAAATTTTTTAAAATCAATGCGCTTACATTTGAAAGACAGGGTATGAAGTTGCCTTATACATATGAATTTGTCAAGTGTCTTGATACTGCTTGCATGACTCACAACTCACGAAAGATATTTTTTGCTGAAGACGCACGAGGGCGTATACATGCTACGATATACATTGTGTGGGATTCTAATACTGTTTATTATTTAATGGGTGGAGGAGATCCAGAATTAAGAAACAGTGGAGCTACAAGTTTTCTTGTGTGGGAAGTTATAAAATTTGCATCAACAGTTTCTAGAGCATTTGATTTTGAAGGTTCAATGATAGAACCAGTTGAACGTTTTTTTAGATCTTTTGGAGCAATACAGACGCCCTATTATCAAATCACGAAAATGAGTCGCAAAATGAGAATAGCTTATCACGGTAAGCAATTTATTAAGGATATAGTGAATTGATAAGTAAAGAACATTTCCAATATTATTTCAAAAAATAAACAGATAAAAGTGAATTACATCAAATGTAAACTTGATTTTAGGGTAGGTGTTATTTTGCTGATTGTATGTATTCCTAATACATATGTTCCTGAACGAAATTATATAATACAAACATTAATTTATGATTTTTTGGGTATTGATATTCAAATAATTATTGAGGAACGTAAAGATATCTTAATAAAAGATAAAGGCATAAGCGATAAAACTCTACGTGTTGCGGATATACTTTTCCAAACTCCAAAAAGCCAATGGTTTACCCAGGATTCATTGCCTGAACAACCATTAAATATATGGGACACTGCAAACACTTTACCAGATGATTTAGTGGTTAATTCAAAATTACCAATTATTTATGGTAATGAGATAAACGTAAGCGGTTCAATGAAAGACTATATAATAGATAATCAAAATGAAATATGTCTTGGTATCGATATCTTTGGCTCTGCCTTCTTCATGCTAACTCGGTATGAAGAATATGTTAAGCCAGATAAGGATCAGCACGGTCGTTTTCCGGCAACAGCCTCTTTAGCATATCAGGAAGGCTTTCTGGACAGGCCCATAATAAACAAATACATTGAAATCCTCTGGTGGTGTATGAAGAAGCTTTGGCCAGGTCTAGAAAGAAAAAAAAGAAGCTTTAAAACTATAGTCAGCCATGATGTTGATGTACCTTTTGCATATATATTTAAAGGTGTTTCACAGCTTATTCTTAGCTGCGGTGGAGATGTTCTTAAACGAAAGTCTCTTGCTATGGCTTTGAGCAGAATAAATTTATGGCAAAAAGTAAAAAGAGGTAATTACAAACAGGATCCGAACTATACTTTCGACTATATCATGGATATTAGCGAACGTAGTAATATAAAGAGCGCCTTTTATTTTAAAACTGCTTGTACAAATACTTCTTATGATGACAAATATTCTATAGACAACTTATATATAAAACAATTAATAAGGGATATTTATAACAGGGGGCACGAAATTGGTCTCCATCCAAGCTATGAAACTTATCAAGATCTAGAGCAGACGAAAGCGGAATTTTATAAGTTATTAAAGGTCTGTAAAGAGGAGGGAATACAGCAGGAGCAATGGGGTGGGCGGCAGCACTTTTTGCGCTGGAAAGCGCCTACTACTTGGCGTAATTGGAGAGACGCAGGATTAAATTACGATAGTACTTTATCCTATGCTGATCATGCTGGTTTCCGCTGTGGAGTCTGTTACGAATTCTCAGTTTATGACTTAGAACAGCGAAAAACCTTACCTCTTATTGAACGTCCTCTCATTGTTATGGAAGGCAGTGTTTTGGGAGAGAAATATATGGGGTTAAAAGGGCAAAAAGCATTGGAATATATGCACAAACTAAAAAAACGCTGTCAGAAGTTTAATGGAGATTTTACCCTACTATGGCATAATAGTTCTTTTACTCAAACGGATAATTGGTTAATGTACAAGAGCTTAGTACAAGAGTAATTAATTCATTGTAAGAATTTAAAAATAATTTTTCTAACATTTACCTGTTATGTACAAAGAATTGGTAAAAGTGTTAATACAATTTTGTATTGTTAAATTTAATTATAATATTATTTAGTTATTAAGTATTTATATGGAAATTTAAGATTGACTTGATAAAAAATTATAATATGTTAGGAGTCTATTATGGATTTAGTAATTTTATTAAAAAAATTTATAAATATTTTTCATTTTCACGAAAAGAGTAGGAAAAGAGATATTTATATTTTTTCAACTCCAAGAAGCGGTTCTACATGGTTAATGGAGCTTATTCAAACTCAGCCTAAAATTAAGGTGGTTGCTGAGCCATTGATTAATAAAGAATTAATAAATAATTACCATCAATTAAGCAAACCTCAATGGAGATACATTCAAGTAAATCAAGAAGATGCTGAAAAAATGTATGATTATTTTACTAATTTATCCAAAGGAAAAATCCCTGCAATTACTTATTTTAATGTATTTTCAAGATATCACAGTTTTCTTACTGATAGGACGCTCTTTAAAATTTTAAGAGCGAATGATTTGATAGGTTGGTTAAATGATAATTTTGAAATGGATGGTATTTATTTAATTAGACATCCAATACCATCTTGTTTATCTAGAGCCAAAAATAATTGGGATTATTATATAGACTTGTATGTACAAAATAAAGCATTTTGCGATATTAATCTTAATGATGATTTAATAGATGTTATTGAAAATATTAAAAAAAATGGAACCATACTACAAAAGTTTATTGTTAGTTGGTGTCTTGAAAATTTGTCTATAGTTAAGAAAATTAAAAATAAAGAGTTAAGTGATAATTTTATTTTGTTAACTTATGAAGAGTTAGTAATGAATCCATATAAAGTCATTGATATGTTGAGTGAGAAGTTGAATTTAGAAAAAAAGAAAAGAATGTATAAAAAAATTCAGACACCTTCGTCAACGACACATTTTAGTAGTACAAAGACAAAAAAAGTTATGAAACATAAATATGATCGTGATTATTTAATAAGAAAATGGAAAGATGAAATAAATAATGAAGAGGAAAAAGAAATATTTAAAATTTTAAAGAAGTTTAATATAGACATATATAAGTATAATCAACTTATGCCTAGTGCTAAGTATTTGAATTTTAACGATAGTAAGATATAAAGATTTTGGTACAAAAATTAAACTTTAGATAGAAGAACCTTGTATTCCATAGTTAGGGAATTTAGACAAGAGAGTGATTTGTATATGGAAGCAAGTAATATATACGAGGCTATAGAAGGGGCTCAAGCAGTAATATTAACTACTGAATGGGATGAGTTTATTAATTTAGATTGGATAGAAGCTAAGCAATACATAACACCACCTTATATTGTAATAGATGGGAGAAATGTTTTGCAACCGCGTTTAATGAAAGAGATAGGTTATGATTATATAGGAATTGGCAGGAATAATTATTAGTTTTGTGAGGTATGTAAATATTATTTTAGTAAGTGTAATTAATGAGGTGTTAGTTAATGGAGATAGAAGCTTCTAATATAATCTGGCATTCATCAACAGTAAATAAAGAGCAAAGGCAAAAATTAAACCAGCATTATAGCTGCATGCTCTGGATAACAGGACTATCAGCATCAGGCAAATCTACTTTAGCAAATGCATTAGAATATAGATTGCATGAAATGGAAGTCCGTACATATCTCCTTGATGGCGATAATATAAGAAAAGGTTTGAATAGCGATTTAGGTTTTGGAGCAGAAGACCGCCGGGAAAATATCCGCCGCATAGCAGAAGTGGCCAGGCTATTCGTAGATGCCGGAGTTATGTGCATTACAGCATTCATTTCACCATACCAACAGGACAGAGATTTTGCAAGAAATCTGGTAAGTTTAGGCGAATTTGTCGAAATTTTTGCAAAATGCCCCTTAAGCGAATGTGAAAAACGAGACCCTAAAGGATTATACAAAAAAGCACGTTCCGGTAAGATACCAGATTTCACCGGCATAACCGCACCCTACGAAGAACCTAAAAACCCAGAAATCATGGTTGAAACGAATAAACTATCAATAGACAAGTCTGTTGATAGAGTAATAAGTTATTTATATAACAAGGGCATTTTATTCTTTTAGGTGGGATAGAAAATGTTATTAAAACTCATACTCAGATCCCCCGGTTTAACCATCCTCTATTGGAGACTACTCCGTTTTCGTGGGAAAGTGAATTGAGCTGAGTGAAATTTTGGGGAAAAGCTTAATAAATTCGTTCGAAGTTTTAAAGATAGATTAAATCTAGTAATGTACAGTTAATGATTTCAATTAAGAAAGATTAACCGAAGTGATTAAATAATTTTTACATGTTTTCTATTTATTTTCCTGGGATTAAATAAGAAAAATTACTTCAATTAATTTTTAATTGCTATAAAGTATATCCTCTTTTTTCTTTTGCAGAAAATTATTGGGGTATGAATGTTATATAAAGGTTGTAGTTTAGAAATGTTGATGGACGAATTAAAATTTAGATAAATAAACACTAAGTAATACACGAAACCACTCTATATTGTAATAGATGGGAGAAGTGCTTTGCAACTGCATTTAATGATTTTTACAGTAAATAAAAAGACAAGTATTAAACCAGTACTATAGTCGTATGCTCTGGATAACAGGACTATCAGCATCAGGCAAATCTACTTTAGCAAATGCATTAGAATATAGATTGCATGAAATGGGAGTCCGTACATATCTGCTTGATAGCGATAATATAAGAAAGGGATTAAATAGTGATCTGGGTTTTGGTGCAGAAGACCGCCGGGAAAATATTCGCCGCACAGCAGAAGTAGCCAGGCTGTTTGTAGATGCTGGAGTTATGTGCATTACAGCATTCATTTCACCATACCAACAGGACAGAGATTTTGCGAGAAACTTGGTAGGTTTAGGCGAATTTGTCGAAATTTTTGCAAAATGCCCCTTAGGTGAATGTGAAAAACAAGACCCTAAAGGATTATACAAAAAAGCACGTTCCGGGAAAATACCAGATTTCACCGGCATAACCGCACCCTACGAAGAACCCGAAAACCCAGAAATCACTATGGAGACGAATAAAACGTCAATAGACTAGTCCGTTGATAAAGTAATAAGTTATTTATTTAACAAGGACATTTTATTCTTTTAAGAGCAAAAGTTGGTGACAGGCACCAACTTTTGCTCTTAATCAGGAAGTAAAGTATCTTGGGGGGGGGAGAGATAATGGATATTACAGGAAAGACAATTTGGCAGGTCGCTGCGGGCGATGCAGATCGAAACCATGCAGATTTATGTTTATATTGGAATGTTATTTTGAATGGTCCAGGTGCTGATGGTCCTTGGCCCGATTGCGTAGAGACCTTACGTTCTCATTGGGGCTTATCAACCCGTAAAATTACAGATTTAAAAAGATTTTGCGAGGAAATAAAAGACGGCGATTTAGTTGTGTTGCGCCTAGGTACAACAGATGTGTTGGGAGTAGGGATAATTGTTGGCGATTATCAGTGGCATGAAGAGTTTGGTGACATTGATGGATGGGATTTACAACACATTAGAAGGGTAAAGTGGTTATGGCAGTATGACGGGATACCCAAGAAATTTCCCGCTTATACATTAAAGTTTGGTGATACAGTACAGACAATGGATTGTAAGGAAGTATGTGAATGGATTGCAGATTTAGAAGTTTATGATGATGTTCAAGAATCTAGCTTAAAAGATTTACCTCAACTATCAAGGCATAGTAGTTGGAATGAGATTTCAGAATATCTTTTTGACTATGGGGTTGCCAGTAGTGCAATTAAGAATCTGACTGAACAAATAGATGAACTTATATTTATTTCAAAATGGTATCACCGTACTGGCAATCCATCAGAAACTGAAACAACTGCTTACCTTGTAATACCCCTATTACGATCCCTTGGATGGACACCTCAAAAAATGGCCATGGAATGGTGCAGTGTTGATGTGGCCTTGTTTAATACTTTACCAAGGCATGATGAAAACCTATCAGTCGTAGTTGAAGTTAAGCAACAAGGTCGGTCATGTTTTAACGCACAGTCACAGGCTCAATCTTATGCTCAACAATCAGGACGTGAATCGTGCGGACGGCTTATTGTTACCGATGGATTACGATATGGCATCTATCTTAGAAACAAAGATAATGGATTTGAAAAAAAACCAGATGCATACCTGAATTTATTAAATATGCGTAATGAATATCCAGTTTTAGGGTGCAAAGGTGCGAAAGATGCATTTTTATTCATGTCTGCTGATTGGACTCAATAATACTATTTAATTTAAAGAAAACTTAAAAATACAAACTAGATAGGGGGATAAACCTTGGGATGATAAAGCAACAAATACTCAATGATATTACTGATGTAGATTTGATGGATTATAAAATTTCTAATCCAGGTAGGGTTAGATATTTTCTTGAATTAGACCCGTTAAATCAAAATATTAGAAGAAGAGAAGCTTTAAAAATTACAAAGGATATTTTAAGTCAACATGGTAAGATAGACATTAATGAATATTTATATGAGCTATCGAGAACGGAAACAGGGATTAAAGCTTTGCAAGAAAAACTTAGGGATCATGCAGTACATTCTTTAAATACTTTCTTGCTTGGTATCGTTTTTAATAATAAATTTAATTTTAATGTAGGTAAGTTTAGATGGAAACTAGCTAGTTTGTTACACGATATTGGATATCCAATACAAATAGGCTTCAATTTGCAAAAAGAGGTAGAAAATAATATAAATAATCTTTGTGAGAAGCTTGGTGGATACTCACCCAAAACTAACTTTGGAGTATGTTTAAATAAATTAGATTTGCTATCAAATAATAGAAATTCACTAGATATAATTCAAGGCAGATTAAATGATTGGGATATAGGTATTGATGCAAGAATGCTTTTTGAAGATTTTAAAGCTGGCAAATTGGACCATGGCATAATAAGTGCACTTATGGTTATGAAAGTAGTGGATTCTTATTATGAAAAAAATTCAAATAGAGAAGAAACAAGGCTAAACTGGGATCTAGGAAATTATTATAAAGATGTTGTTGATGCTTGTACTGCAATTTTCTTACATAACTTAAAAGATAAAGAACTTGGCAGATGTAAAATCTGTTTTGATAAAGCACCTTTAGCCTTTTTATTAAAATTATCTGATGTTTTTCAAGATTGGGAAAGACCTAGTTTTGAAAAGCCAAAGGGTATTCCATCTACAGAGTATTGGTATGAAATAAGTGATAGTCAAATAATTTATTATGTAAAAAATAAAGAAAGATGTAAAGAAATACAGAAAGAAACAGAAGTATTGGAAGGTTTTTCAGTTAAAGTTGAGGATTGGTAATAAAAGGACCTACCAGTGGAATGGTTTCTCTGGTTATAGATTAGCAATAGTGCTATGTGATGTGTAAAAGGAGAACCGTCCACCCTGGTTGATTCTAGGGTTGTTTGAGGTTTTGGTGAAGAAACCGCCGAGAAAATATTCACTGTATAGCTGAAGTGGCTAAGCTATTTGTAGATGCTGGAATCATGTGTATTACTGCATTTTATTGCACTTTAAATTTGCCACCTTTCTATTTGTTTCATATACCTCTCCCCATATGATTGATTATTTCCAGCTCAATCATACCGAAAAAGGTACTTTATGGTAAATAGTGTTCATTGTTATTTGCTGAAAAATGTTAAGTTTATTTTACTGGTTACACCCCCAACCCGCCAATAAGTTGGTGATAATTAGTGACAAGGGGACGGGGGTAGTGTCACTTTCCATGTGACACTACCCCCGTCCCCTTGTCACCTTTGAAACTGGAGCCCCTGCCAAACATGGGAAGTTTTTAGGGGCAATTTCAAAGAACAGCCACGGCAAAGAGTTGGACAAAATTAGAAAGCTGAGTGAAACCATTCAAAAAAACAGCGGCACAAATAATCGAAAAAATGGACAAGATCAATTAATATCCAATTAGAATTGGATACAACACTGGAAACGAAGAGCAAACCGATTTCACTTCCACTATTATAACTATTGTTAGTTTTAAATTGAAAAATGTATATGCCTAAAAATTTTTGCAAAAAATTTTATTTTTACACAGGAACAGAGCTAATATTTATAGTAGTATTTCAATGAGTAGTATGTGGAGTTTGGGAATTGATTTTCGTTGTTGATCCTGCGACGAATATGGATGGTTAACTTTACGTGCTTTTTCATATCTTTGGTATGCCTGTTTCATGTTACTTGGCTCAGAGATGCAGTAAGCAGAATTCCAAACTCCATCATATATACTCATTTCCATTTAAGTAGAAAACTGCTGCTAAAGCTTGCTGTTGCCCCTTTGTTGTGAGCCAAGGGCTTGTAGATGTTTAATGAGAAAAGGTGTAACAAATGGAGATAAAATTAAGAGCTGATGATTCTACATTAATTGAAAAATTTATAGCTTTACAATCAAGGAAAGAAGTTGCCGATTTATTAGAAATTGATGTTAAAACTTTGATTTATTTTCTCTATAGAAGAAAAGATAAAGATAATTATAAGATTTTTTATTTAAGAAAACGATCGGGAAAAGAGCGAACAATATGTGCACCTATCAATTCATTGAAAATAATCCAAAGAAAGCTCAATTATATTTTAAGCCTCATTTATAAACCTAAACCATCTGCTCATGGTTTTATTGTTGAAAGAAGTATTTTAACAAACGCGCAGGCTCACTTGAAGAACAATAATATGTTAAATGTTGATATTTTAGATTTTTTCCCAAATATTAATTTCGGACGCGTTAGAGGAATGTTCATGGCTAATCCTTATAATATACCTCCAGAACCCGCCACGGTTTTAGCTCAAATATGTAGTTGTAATAACCAATTACCTCAAGGCGCACCAACATCCCCAATTATATCAAACATGATTTGCGCACAACTAGATAGCCAACTCCAAAAGTTGGCTAAGAAACATAGTTGTACATATACTCGTTATGGAGATGATCTTAGCTTCTCAACTTGGCAATATAAATTTCCTAAAGAGTTGGGATATAAAACAAAAACGGGAGAAGTTATTGTAGGAATATCTTTAGAAAAAATAATCAGGCAGAATGGTTTTAAGCATAATAAAGATAAAGTTACACTAAAGAGTAGAAAAAGTAGATTAAGTGTTACTGGTTTAATTGTTAATGAAATTCCAAACGTACCACGAAAATTCGTAAGGCAAATTAGAGCCATGTTACACTCTTGGGAAAAAGATGGGCTAATAAAGGCGGAACAGATACATTTGAATAAATACCGCTATAAACAAAAAAACCCTAAGGCATTCCAACCCAAATTTTCAAATATTGTTAGAGGGAAGATAAATTATATTAGAATGATAAAGGGAGAGGAAAATCCTGTTTACCAAAAGCTGGCAAGTAAATTTAACGATTTAAACGGTGGGGGGTTTCCGAAATATTATCATAATCTTCGTGAAGAACTTGAAGCTGCGGTCTGGATTATAGAAGGAGAAGGAGGCACAAATCAAGGGACAGGTTTCATGTTAGAAGGATTTGGCATGATAACTTGTGCGCATGTATTAACTAAGTCCATGGAAGCCTTTAGATGCAATGATTACGGCAATAAATTTCCTGTAGAAATAATTTCATACGATAATGAAAATGATGTTGCAGTACTTAAAATAAAAGGTAATGAAAATTACCATTATTTAAGGGTTGGGGATTCCGATGAAATAGATGTCGGTAGCGAAATAAAATTGTCTGGTTTCCCCAATTACAATATTGGAGACAGTATTTATATTGATGATGGTAAAGTTACCTTATGTCGTAAAAGTCTTGGACGAACTAGATATTTGATAAGTGCGAGGATTGTCAAAGGTAATAGTGGTGGTCCGGTATTGAATAAAAACAATGAAGTAATCGGGATAGCAGCTAAAGGTGCGCCATGTTTTGAGGATAAAAATATGGATGAGAAATTTGAGGTTATTCCGATTACAATTATTAACCCGGAACCCCTTTAAGATTAACATTAATAAATTTTAAATGTAATAAAAAAATAATATTTGAAGAAGTGTGAACTGCACCCTGTTGAGTAAACACCTAAAAAATAAGAAGCAAACTAGTATAACTGACACATGGGAAATTGGTGTTGTGCAGAATTTGTTATTTTAAAAGATTATGATTAGAAGTTAATTCACAGAATAAATTATTACATGATATATTATATACAGGAAGTTATTGATTAAGGAAGGAGCTGGCTTCTAATGGATGAAAAGCGTATTAATGCTTTAAAAGAAGCGGCTGTAAAATATAGGAACAATCATCCTTTGAAGCAATATATTGTTGATAATACTGAGCTTGTAAGGGGTTTAAGAGAAATAGATAATAACCTTCTGGATACAGGTAAAAATTTTGTAGTATCGCGCTTTAAAATAGAATTTTGGAATTATGCTAATAAGGTTGTAAGTCAGTTGCAAAAAGCAAGCAATAGTAATGATATTAAAAAAAGATATAATTATTGGCTTGAAAAGAAGGCAATTCCTTTTTTGAATAAATTGCCAGATCGTTTAGATGTAAATAATTGGAATGATTTAATTGACTTAATAATGGTAACTGATAATAGAATCAAAACACTAGAAAAAGTAAGTGATGTAGAGTTACCTTCCATACTAGTTGAGATCTTAAATGTTTTAGAAAATAAACTCCAAGACAATGGCCTGCTTAAGAAGAGTAATTTGTTGAACATGGAGCAGCTAAATAATATTGATAGCAGAATTATATTAACTTATGGTATAAAGTATATTAGGAGTCAGAAAGAAAAAGCGTTTATAGATCATGATTTGGTTTATGATAATGTAGGGTATGAGTTTGATGATGGGAGGCAAAAGTGGCATGAGTGGAGAAAACACTTGCAATAAGTTAAAAAGGGCCTCTGTTTGGTTATCAAAAATGAATGTAAACTGCTATGAGTTAGTACAAGCAGGTCAATATAAAAAAGTAATTAGAAAAAACAGTATTAATTTAATCTACCAAACCGAAAAGGAAATTCAGTTGAGGGCTATTGAGGATATAAAATTTGAACCTGACTCGGGTCCTTTTGAATTATATCTTGAAGTAGACGGGATCTTCTATGTAGAAGATCCACCTTTAGAAAAAGATTTAACTCAAGAAGATGTTGAAGAAATTGGTGAGAACTTGTTATTGTCTTATGCAGCATCAGTAATTGCTTCTACTACTCAGTTAATGAAGGTAACTCCTTTGGTTTTACCACCTCTGCTTGAAAGAGATGAGGAGTGACAAGGAGATATGTCACAGATCAGTTTTATAGAAGCAAATCCTATTGATAAGTTAATTAAAATAAAAATATTGCATGAAACATGTGATATACTTGTTCAGGAACCGGGGTTACTTGAAGATTTTTATTTTATTATGTCAGAGTGTTCAACCACAGAGGATTTAGAGAGCTATATAATAAAAAAATTAAATGAGACTGACGAATCACAAATATCACAATATTTCTGGATGTTAACTAGTTACTTAGAGAACATGCTTAAAGGGTATAATGATGGACAAATAAAGGCTGACACGGCACAGCTTAAGGGTAAAATGGTGGAACTATATATATTTAGGTTTTTTGCAAAAAGATATGATTGTAAAGAATGTCAGGTTAACATGAGACATCATGTAAAAATAGATAATTGGCAAAGTGTTAAGGAAGTAGATGTACTAGGGTGGGATTATTCTATAACAAATGGAGAATTTTATGAGTGCAAATTTAGTCTTAGTAGTACTGAGACTAAGGAAATAAATAGTCAACTAAGTAATTTGTGGTATATTAAACATCAAATAAAAATGGCATTTGGAACCAATTGTAGTGTAGGGTTTGCAACTTTCCAGGATTCAAAAAGTGCTAGAGATTATTTAAATATAATTAGTGAGACAAGTGATTTTTACGATATCTTAGGTAGAGATTGTTTTATGTAACAAAAGTTGGTGACAGTCACCAACTTTTTGTATTCTATGGAAGTCTAGATGAATTATTAGAAGTTCCTGACTGAACTGGGGTTTAAACATATGGAGATTATTATTAAGAATTTGATAGTAATTGCTATAACGCTGGTGGTTTGTAGTTTATTAATTTTTATGGCAAAAAAAGTAATTGATAGAATTTTTAATTTGTCTGATAAGATTGGAAATTTTTTAACTCAAAAATTAAGTGCTAGACTAAAGAAAAATCGATGGAATCGTGCCTGTTTAGAAATTTTATTTCTAATTGCTACATTGTTATTGATGTTTATATCATTTACTCAATTTAGATATATTGCATTAGTTTTTTATGCAATTTTAGTTTTAATCCTTGGTTCCTTGATCAAATACATAAGAGAAGAGTCACCAGATTCACTGTCAATTTTACAATTGCTAAGCAATAAGGTAAATAAAAAGAATTATTTCATTAACCGCTTGATCTTAATGTTAGAACAATGCGATAGCATTCTTTTATTGATAGGTGCTATTGTTGTAACTTTAAGTTTTATTATCCAGTTAAAATGGCCAAATTCTGTTTATTATGGTGCAGTGCTAGTAGTGCCATTGTACGTAAATATGTGGATATATTTCACTCTTAGGTTAAAATTCAGAAAAGAGCAAAGTATAGTAAATATAAGGCGTTTAATAGCATATTTATCATTACTAGTTCTTGTAGTAATGGATTCATATATGAAGTTCTATTATTACTTTTTTGAAAAAGAGCATTATAAAAAAGATGGAACTTTTTTTCTTTTATATATTGCAAGTATTATTTTTATTGCAATTGATAGATTTCTAAAAGCGCTAATAGAAGACTATAAAAAATTTAAAGAGCAAATAGAAGAGGACAGTTCTAGTGACCAATAAAAGTCTAATAAGTTGGTGCCTGTTACCAACTTTTTGTTCGCCAAACCAGTGACAAGGGGACGGGGGTAGTGTCACATGAAAAGTGACACTACCCCCGTCCCCTTGTCACTTTTCAAATAACTACAATATCTATCATAATACAACAAAGGAAAACATGGTGTTTAAATTGAAATAAGCAGGGATTGTCCCCGGCCGGGGTGTGCCCAACCGGGGAGTGGGTGTTATACTATCCCGGCTTTTTTTAGCCTGTATTTCATGTATCTGCAGGTTTGCAGGGAGTGATTGAGTTTTACGCTGATTTCTTTGTAAGGGTATTTTTGCCGGGCCATCATGATCAGGGTGTACATTTCTTCGCAGCTCCAGGTGTTGCTGCGCTGCCTGGTTTTTCTGTTGAGTTCGTGGAGGTGTTCTAAGAGTTCGGTGTCTATTTCCGGGGTGTTGTATTCCACGGGCCCCTGGGCCGGTTTTTCATTTCGGCGTACTTCCCTGGCCATTCCTTTCCAGAACTTGCGCAGGTTGTTTACCAGTACCTTTCCGGTTATGATATCGACTTTAATCAAGATCACGTGTTTATCCCCTTTCCGGTTTATTTTGTCCGCGCATGCGCCTGCGGGCGATTTCCCGGCGGTAGCTCTGCGCGGTGAGTTCTATAATGGTATTGCGTTCCAGTATGCGGTCTACGGCTCGCTCGCCCAGGGCGGAGATGAGTTTTACTTCCCCGCCGCTGCCGGTGTCGTTGCCGGTGATGATGGTGGGCAGGCGGTACCGGTAGCGGTGGTCGATGACGGTGTATAGAAATTCTTCTGCCCATTCGGTTTGTTTATGGGCCCCCACGTCGTCCAGCACCAGGCACTGGACTTTTTGCAAGAAGTCCAGCAGCTGTGCTTCGGTCTCGCCGCTGCCGTTGTAAGATGCCCGTACTCGTTTTAGGAGTTCCGGTACAGGGCGAAATGAGGCAGTTATTTCCCGGTTGATCAGCTGGTGAACGACAGCCCCGGCCAGGTGGCTTTTGCCGCAGCCGTAGGGCCCGATGAGCACAAAGCCTTTCCCGCTTTCGCTGTAGGATTTAAAGTCGCGTGCAAAGTTGCGGGCAAAAGAGAGTGCCGCTTCGGTGCCGGCGCGGGGCTCGAAGTTTTCAAAGGTGTATTCTTCTGCGTTTCCGTTCAGCCCGCTCCGGGACAGCATGCGTTTATGGGCATCCCGTTTCTGGCGGTTTTTTAGAAGGTCCATCTTGCGCTCGAAGGCGTCGATTTCGCACTGGCAGCTGGGAGTTACCGTGAACTTTATGCCCAGCAGTTCCATGGTCCTGGGGTGTTTTTCCCGCCCGCAGTAAGGGCAGGTTTCAACAGCTGATGATGAATTCGCTGATTCCTCCTGAGTCTTTGGCTTTTTCATTGTCACCGGCCCCCTTTACTTTTTCTTTTTTTCGCCAGGCAAGGGCAGAGCGCACTTCTCCCGCGGTTTTGTACCCGGCTTTGTGCCAGTTTCTGAGGGTGCCGTCTATGTAGTCCACCCTGTGCTTTCCGGCCAGGGCGGCCTTTTCCGCGGCCATTTTTACGGTGTCTATCTCTATACCTTGTCCAAGCCAGTACTGCAGTTTTTGTACTTCGAAAGGAGAGGGGGCGAGTATGCCTGCCGACTGCAAAGCTTTTTGAATTTCTCGCGCGCGGTTACTACTACTTACTACATAATCTTTATCTTTATCTGTCTCTGTCTCTTTCTCTGGGGCGTGACATGCGCGTGACACAGGTGTGACATTCCGGGTAGCGTTTTCATTTTTCTGGCGTTCCCGCTGGGCCTGTTTGCGGGCCCGGCTGTTCTGGGGCTGGTCCGAGGGCTTTTCATACTGTCGCTCTAAAAAATTAGTGACCACCCAGGTGCCGTTTTCCGTGTGCAGCATGTCCATGGCCTCGAACTTGGGCATCGCCTCTTGCACCACGCTTATATCCAGCGCTGCCTCGTCGGCTAGATCTTCGGCAGTGTAAGAGAGGCTCCGGCACACTAAAAGACTCCCCCTATCGGGAGAGTCAGAAGCAACGCACAGCAAAACCACCCAGAGCCATTTTTCCTCCGGGTTGAGTTTTTTCATCTTGCGGTCGTTTTTTATTTCGCTGTACATTTTAAACCACGGTTTACACTTTGCCATTTATAAAACCTCCGTTTTTAAATAATTGTTTAATTACTGGATGTAGAATAAATCGTCAAACTGAACTCCCAGGGTTGTATGAAGCCTGTATGCCACTTCAGGACCGGGATTTCTTGTTCCCTTCTCCAGCTGGCATATAAAGGACTTGCTTATATGCACCTTTTTAGCTAGGGCTTTTTGCGTATAACCCATTCGCACCCTTAAATCAGACAACTTTTCTACATAAACATTGATATACATAAACTCACCTCGGACCTCTTTTGTTCGATTTTTCACAACATGTATTATAATAAGAAGTTCATTAGTCAACAAGAATATTTTTGAAGTTATTGTCACAAAATACATTTTTGTGTATTAATGTAAACAATGACAGGGAGGGAAAGTGACAAGGGGACGGGGGAACTGTCACTAAAAGTGACAGTTCCCCCGTCCCCTTGTCACCGATTATGTTTTTACTTGCCCATTCCGGGATAACACTGGCAGCAGCCAGATTTGTAGAAAAAATGAATAAGGGTGCGGTGCGAGGGGTGGTGGATTACAGGTTTATTTTGATAGGGTCTGTTTTGCCCGATCTTATAGATAAACCTTTAGGGGGCTTGCTTTTGCGGGAAACCCTGGGAAACGGGCGCACATACAGTCATACCCTGGCTTTTTTAATTCTTCTTTTTGCAGCTGGTTTACTTTTCAAGGGGAAATGGAGAAATGTTTTTCTTACTTTGGCCGGGGCAAGCATGATGCATCATATATTAGACGGGATGTGGCGCAGCCCGGATACATTTTTGTGGCCGCTGTACGGCTGGAGATTCCCCCGGGGTGTCCCGGAGAATTGGATAGACCAGTGGATACAGAACTTTTTAAACAACCCCTTTGTTTTTGTACCGGAGATAACAGGGGGAGTATTTTTACTTTTCTTTCTGGCGGCCGTCAGCCGCACGGGTATCAAAAGCTTTCTATTAACAGGCAGGCTGTAATATGTATGTTATAATATAGGAAATCAGTGAATTATAAAAAGATTGTGGTGATTAGTTTGTACCGTTTTAAAAGAATAGAACATAATATATTAGAATATATTCCCTCGCTGGTAGAGAAATTAAAAAACGATAAAGATATAGTTGCCATTTATCTTTTTGGCTCGTATGCAGAAAAAAAACAAACTTCTGCCAGTGATGTTGACCTGGGGGGTCTTCTGGACCAGGACTTTTCACCGAAGCAATATTTTGATAAAAAGCTGGAATTGCTTTCTGAAATGACCTCTTTGCTCAAAACAGATGAAGTAGACCTGGTAATTTTAAATGATGCCCCACCGGTCCTCTCTTACCGGATATTGAGCCAGGGAGAGCTTCTTTTTGAGAAAGAAAATGAAAAAAGTCAACGGGTAGAATTTCAGGTGCAGACTTACAACCGCTATTTTGACTTTATACCTATCGAAAAAATAATACATGAAGGATTAGTAAGGCGAATCAGGGAGGGTCGATTTGGTGGTTGACAGGCAAAGGATTGAGAAGCGTCTTTTGAAATTGGAGCAATCCCTGCGTAAGTTAAGGGAATTGTCAAAAGTTAGCTGAGGTGACAAGGGGACGGGGGAACTGTCACTTCTAGTGACAGTTCCCCCGTCCCCTTGTCACCTCCCCTTGTCACGCATATTTTAAAAACAGCAGTGCATGATATGTTTATGGAAGCAAATTGGCAGTCTATTTTACCGCTGGTTGTAGTTATACCTGTTGCTGTTTGGACAAAGCAAGTATTACCCGGCTTGATCCTGGGGCTATTGCTCGGGTCATACCTGGTTGAGCCAACCTTGCTGGGTGGTTTTGAGCAAATGGCAGCTTATATTATTGAGAACTTGACGCAAGAAGGGCAGTTAATGATTATTGCCTTTTTATATATTTTTGTGGGTATTATCAACATGATCAAGATGACCGGCGGGATAAAAGGTTTTGTAGATTTGAGTTCCAATCGAATAAAGACGAAAAAAAGCGCCTTGTCTTTGATCTGGCTCTCTGTGCTGGGAACGTTCAGTGCACCTACTTTTCGTATTGTAACTATTTCCCCGGTTATGAAGGCGCTGGCGGGGCCCCTGGAAATGTCCAGGGCGAGGCTTGGTTTTATTATTGAAACAACTTCGGGCCCCATTATTGCACTCATTCCTGTAGCTACTGCTTATATAGGCTACATGATTTCTCTTATTAATGTTTCCCTTCAAAACCAGGGTATTGAAGGAGATTCCTATACTCTTTTCTTAAAAAGTATTCCACTTAATTTTTTCTCCCTTGCTGTTTTACTGATGGGGGCATATTTTAGTTTCTTTCACCGGCATAAAAAAGAAAAGAAATTATTAAAAACAGAAGACAATCCCGAAAATGAAGAAGAGGAAAAAGAACGCATATCTCATTCAGCAATTTCCGAGAAATTACCGTCCAAACCGGAGAATTTAATCATTCCGCTGGGACTCATCCTGGGGTTGACAATATTTTTAACCTGGTGGGACGGGTATAACAAAGTAGAGACTGGAAACCTGCTGCAGGCATTTATTGCTGCCAACGTGACTAAAGCCATGTTTGTTTCGATTGTAATAACTTCTATATTTACAGTGCTCATGTATTTATTGCAGGGATTTTCTTTAAAAAGAATTATTAATCAATTTTTTGCGGGCGGCAATGAATTAATGCCAGTAATATTTTTGCTCACTCTTGTATGGGCATTATCATCAACAACCGAAGACCTGGGGTTATCCGGGTTTGTAACCCAGAACCTGGGATGGGTTCCCGGTAATTTAGTGCCCCCGGTAATATTTTTACTGGGAGCAGTTATTTCTTATTTTATAGGGTCTTCCTGGGGCACCTGGGGAATTCTCATGCCCCTGGGTATTTCTATGTCTGCAGTTTCTGATTCTTCGCTTCCCTTGATTATCGGGGCTGTTTTTGCAAGCGGGGTCTTCGGTGCCTTCACATCACCATTAAGCGATAACACGATTACTACTGCCCGCATTTTTGATTTACCTGTCATAGAATACAGCAACTTCAAGTTGAAATTCGGCCTTATTCCATTAGCTTCAGCTTTTGCAGCATATTTTGCAGCTGCACTTGCCTGGTAAGAAGCAAAAAAAAAGGTGCCGTGCGGCACCTTTTTTTAAATGCTCCTGGCTACTTCATAGGCATCCCAGATGGCATACATAATATTGCGGGCATCACTGGCATCACCTATTGCATAAAGATCAGCAAGTTCACCGGCAAATGAGCTGTAAAGTGAATTTTCCGGTTTGTATCCGACGGCAATAGCGACTGTATCTGCAGGAAGAGTTTGTTTATTAAAGTTTTTATCTATTACCGTGACATTGTTATCTGCAATTTCTAAGAGAGAATTGTTCGGCAGCAGGTTTACCTGGTGGTATTTTAGAAGGTCAATGAGCATGCTCCTGTTTGTATGCGGCACAGGCGGCTTGGCACCCAGCATCAGGTCTTGCATGGCTTCTACTATAGTTGCCTGTTTACCCTGTTTGGCCAGCCACAGTGCTGTTTCACATCCTACCAGGCCTCCGCCGATGATAACTACCGATTGACCGGCCTGTTTTTTACCTAAAAGCAGGTCAGTTGCTGTGGTGACGTTGCCTTTGTCTATACCCGGTATATCAGGTATAACCGGGGTTGAACCTGTTGCAACAATTACTGCATCCGGTCGATCCCGGTTTACAACGTCTTTATTAACTTCCTGGTTCAGATGTATATTTATATTTAATATGTTTAGTTCATTTTTGTACCAGCTGAGCAGCCGCTCATCATCCTTTTTAAAATCCGGTGCTCCCCCTGCAATAACGTGGCCGCCGAGTTCACCGGTCTTTTCGTAGAGTGTAACATTGTGTCCTCTAATGGCAGCAACCCTGGCTGCTTCCATTCCGGCTATGCCGCCGCCGGCAATTAAAACATTTTTCTTTTCACTGGCTGTATCTATGCCGTATTCTATTTCCCTTCCTGCGGCAGGATTTACTGCACAGGAAAGCGGCCTGCCTTCAAATATCCGGCCCAGGCAGCCAACATGACATCCAATACAGGGACGGATTCTTTCTACTTCACCCTTGATTACTTTTTGCGGCCAGTAAGCTTCAGTTAAAAGTCCTCTGCCCAGTGCTACCATATCGGCTTTTCCTTCGACAAGCGCTCTTTCTGCTAGATCAGGGTATTCCATCCTGCCTGCAACCAGTACCGGTACGTTTACTACTTGTTTGAGTTTTTCAGTTAGCGGCAGGTAGCAGCCGTGTTCGAAATAGAGGGGAGGATGGGCCCAGTACCACGCATCGTATGTCCCTGCGTCTGCGTTAAGATGGTCATAACCGGCTTGCTCCAGTATCTTTGCAGCTTCGAGCCCTTCATCCAAATCACGCCCGAGTTCCTGGAATTCTTCTCCCGGGAGCCCGCCCTGGCCCCAGTTTTTAATATAACTTTTAATGCTGTACCTGAGTCCCACGGGGAATTTCTTGCCGGCCTTGCTCTTGATTTCTCTTACTATTTCTGCGGGCAATGTCAACCTGTCCACCACGTCTCCCCCGTATTTATCTGTCCTCCTGTTAAATAAATTCAGGGTGAACTGGTCAAGAAGATAGCCTTCATGTACAGCATGTATTTCCATGCCGTCAAAACCGGCTTCTACTGCTATATGGGCTGCTTCACCGAAACGCTTTACCATTGTTTCTACTTCACTAGTTGACAGCTCCCGGCAAGTTACAGAAGGGTCCCAGTAGTTTGGAATAGCAGATGGGGCTACCGGGGGCCCGTCCAGCAGCTGCGGCGCGCCGCTGCGGCCAAACCCTAAAGTCACCTGTAAAAAAATCTTGGTCCCGTATGCATGTACCCTTTCTGTCAATTCGCTTGCCGTTTGGATAAAATGCATGGGGTTTAAAGTTATGCAAGGAAAAGTAGGCATCTTCAATTGTTCAATTTCATTTTCCACCTTGGTAACACTGGTTATTATCAGCCCTGTTCCACCTTTGGCCCTCTCGACATAATAATCAATTCCCCTCTGGGCAAATCCCCCTTCCGGTGTGCTGAGTCCTAAAATTCCCATGGGAGCCATGGCAATTTTATTTTTGATATCCACCGGGCCGATTTTCATAGGCTTAAATAAATTTGCATAATTCGACATAATTTAACCTCCTGGTATTTTAAACTGCTGGTTTATTTAGTTTGCGAGAGTTTTGCACATATTATACAATATAAAAAAGTTGGTGCTTGTCACCAACTTTTTTGTTATAGTATATAATAGTTATTTCTGACAGAGGATTTCTGACGGAGGATTTATATATGGAAAGTACCGCGCAAGTGGCTGAGCAGAACAGGGTAGTAATTGTAGCAGTACTCCTTACAGGTTCTTTTATAGCAATTCTAAACCAGACATCAATGGTTACTGCTCTACCACCTATAATGAAAGACTTGAATATAGATGCAGCTAAGGCTCAGTGGTTAACTACTGTTTTTATGTTAATGAACGGCATTATGATCCCTATTACTGCATTTTTAATTGAAAGATACACTACACGCCGCCTGTTTATTACGGCTATGTCCTTATTTACAGCTGGAAGCATTATAGCAGCAGTATCTCCAAATTTTTTAATTTTGCTGCTTGGCCGTATTGTTCAAGCATCAGCTGCCGGGATTTTGATGCCGCTGATGCAGACTGTATTATTTTTAATTTTTCCTATCGAAAAACGCGGCACTGCAATGGGCATGGCCGGGCTTGTTATTGCGTTTGCCCCTGCACTGGGCCCCACGCTGTCGGGCTGGATCACTGATCACTATACCTGGCGATATATATTTTACTTAATACTGCCAATTGCTGTTTTAGATATACTTCTTGCAGTTATTAAACTAAAAAACGTTTCAGATTTAATGAAACCCAGGATTGACATATTATCAATAATCTTATCGTCCGTAGGTTTCGGGGGATTGCTTTACGGCTTTAGCAGTGCAGGATCAAGAGGATGGGGAAACAATGATGTAATTATTACACTAATTATTGGATTAATTAGTTTAATATTCTTTATCCGCAGGCAGCTCAAGCTAGAGAAACCTATTTTAGAGCTTCGTGTTTTTAAAAATTCCATTTTCACCTTAACGACAATTATCACCATGATAGTATTTACTACCATGATTGCAGCTGAAACAATCATACCCATGTATATTCAAAATGTAAGAGGATTATCAGCATTACAATCAGGTTTAATTCTTTTCCCGGGTGCTATCTTAATGGGAATTATGTCTCCAATTAACGGGAGAATTTATGATAAATTTGGTGCACGGGGTCTAGTTCTTACAGGACTTACACTGCTGACCGCGGCAACAATACCTTTTACAAGCCTTGATAATTCTGTATCGCTAACTTTTCTTACATTAATGTATGCTGTCAGGATGTTTGGAGTATCTATGATAATGATGCCTCTGACAGCAGCTGCATTAAATCAACTGCATGATCATCTAATACCTCACGGCAATGCCGTGACAAACACAATGCGTCAAGTAGCAGGTTCCATTGGAACAGCAATGCTCATTACAATAATGAGCGTCACAGCTGCTCATGCAGATACCAATCAACCAGCCCAGGCCATGCTGCAAGGCATAAACACCGCATTCATCGCAGCCACAATACTCTCCTTTACTGGATTAACACTCTCTTTTTTCATTTGTAAAGAATAAGTTGGTGACAGGCACCAACTTTTATGATTTGATATAATAGATACAGATTCAAATTTTAGACGGAGTGTCTTATTATGCAGGAAAAAGCACGGGAACTGCTTGTTAAATATTTCGGGTATTCTACATTTAAAACAGGCCAGGAAGAGATTATCGACAGTATTTTAAACGGCGGGGATACGCTGGGTATAATGCCTACCGGCGGGGGGAAGTCCATTTGTTACCAGCTTCCTGCACTGCTCCTTTCCGGGACTACTTTAGTAATTTCGCCCCTGATATCATTGATGAAAGACCAGGCCGATGCCCTGGAAAACCTGGGAGTGCCGGCAACTTTTATTAACAGCTCTCTTACATACAAAGAAGTTAACTATCGTTTGCAGGAAGTATCCAGCGGAAAATTCAAGCTGCTTTATGTGGCGCCGGAGAGGCTGCAGTCCGAGGAGTTTATTAGTATGCTCAACCGCGTGCAGGTTTCCCTGGTTGCAGTGGATGAGGCTCACTGCGTTTCCCAGTGGGGACATGATTTCCGGCCCAGTTACCTTGCTATTGCCAGCTTAATCGCCGGTTTTTCCGTAAGGCCGCTGGTGGCTGCCTTTACAGCTACGGCTACGGGGAATATTAAGCAGGATATAGTCCATCAGCTGGCTTTGCGAGATCCTTATGTTTATGTTGCCAGTTTTGATCGACCCAACCTGCATTTTAACGTTTTACGGGGGGAAGATAAAAGAGATTTTTTACATAAATATTTAGTGGACAATGCAGGGCACTCGGGAATTATTTATGCTGCTACCCGCAAACAGGTGGATAATCTTTACGGGTTTCTTGCTGCTAAAGGTTTTGCGGCCGGAAAATATCATGCCGGGTTGAGTGATGACGAGCGTATCCGGGCCCAGGAAGCCTTCATCCACGACAACATTAAAATCATGGCAGCTACTAATGCCTTTGGTATGGGTATAGACAAATCCAACGTGCGTTTTGTAATCCACTACAACATGCCCAAGAACATGGAAGCATATTATCAAGAGGCCGGGCGGGCCGGGCGAGATGGAGAAGAAGGTGAATGCATTCTCCTTTTCAGCCCGCAGGACGTCCAGATTCAGAAGCACTTAATAGAATACACTAATATGGCGCAGAAGCGCAAGGAAAAAGAATACCGCAAATTACAATCCATGGTGGATTATTGCCACACAACCTTTTGCTTGCGCCGGTATATCCTTTCCTACTTTGGTGAAGAAATATCCGGTAACTGCGGTAACTGCGGCAATTGCCGTGAAGATTTTGAGTTGGAGGAAATCACTGTTAACGCGCAAAAAATTCTTTCCTGCCTGTGGCGCATGCGTGAAAACTACGGTACATCCCTGGCAGCCGCGGTTTTAAAAGGATCACGCAGCAAAAAAGTGCTCCAGCTGGGATTTGACCGGTTATCCACTTACGGCCTGCTGAGTAAATATTCCTCCCAGGAAATTAAAGAACTAATCAATATACTAATATCTGAGGGGTATATCACAGTGACTAATGGACAGTACCCCGTGCTTAAACTTTGCCAAAAAGCTTACCCGGTATTAAAGGGTGAAACCCGCGTTTACAGGAAAGTATTTGAGGAAAGGGAACGCCAGGTGGACAGTGAATTGTTTGATAGACTGGCTAACCTGCGTAAAGAACTGGCTCAAAAAGAAGAGCTGCCCCCTTACATGGTGTTTCACGACGTCACCTTGCGGGAGATGAGCCAGCGGTGCCCCGCGGACGAACGGGCCCTGGGAGTAATATCCGGGGTAGGAGAGATAAAACTCCAGCGCTACGGACAAGCCTTCCTAACAGAAATCCGCCGCTATTTAGAAGAGAAAAATTAGAATTATTGTTTACCGATCATTTCTTTTGCTTTATCATAAAAATTGTTTTTAATCTTTCTTTTTTCAACGCGGTAAGCATATCTGGCCTGTTCAGCCAGTTCTATAGAGAGAGAACTGGTTTTTAATTTTTTCTCCATATTTTTTACATATGCCGTAAACCTGGAATCATAGGAGTCTTCCAGCTTCCTTATCTTTTTCATGTATTTACCTGCCAGGGAGCAGGGAGAAACATCTTGTCTGGAACCCTTATTTTCTTTATATTCTTTATATGCCGAGCTTCCCAGTGCTTTAATGTCTCTGTTAAAGTCACTTTCTAGACCTGACATGAATTTTTCACACTCCAGGGCTATCTTTATTTCCCGGGGCCCGGATACTACCTCCCGGCTGCCGGTGAGAAAATAATTATTTTCTTCCGAGTTTACATAGTGGGGCCCGGCAACCAGGCCAAGACACAAAATTACAGTTAAAGACGCGTACACAAGCGCTAGCATATGAGTTAATTTCATATTTACATTGTAACCACAATAAGTTGTTGACAGTCACCAACTTATTCTTTACAAAGGAGATTGGATAATGAACCTGTCTTATATATTTATTACATCTTTTTTAGTGGGACTTTCCGGAGCCATGATGCCCGGGCCCCTTTTAACTGTTACCATTACCGAATCCACCCGGCGCGGGTTCAAAGCCGGGCCCTTTCTAATCCTGGGCCACGGCCTGCTGGAGGTGGTGCTGGTAATTGCTCTCAGTCTCGGCCTGGCAGCATTTTTGACCCGGGATACGGTAACTACGGTTATCGCCTTCGTGGGCGGTGCATTTTTATTATGGATGGGCTGGGATATGGCCAGGGCAGCCTATCAAAATAAAGTGACGCTGGACGGCGGGGGAGAAAATAATGAAGGTGTGCTGACCGGTTCCCTGCACCCGGTTTGGACAGGGATTTTAGTCAGCCTTGCCAACCCTTACTGGGTAATATGGTGGGCAACCATCGGCCTGGGCTATATCACCATGTCCTTAAAACTGGGCACTCCAGGGCTGCTTGCCTTCTTTAGCGGGCATATACTGGCCGACCTGGCCTGGTATTCTTTTATTGCTGCCGGAATCGTTGCCGGCAAACAGCTTTTAAGCCCCCGCGTCTACAGGGGCATAATTCTAGTATGCGGTGGCTTCCTGGTATTCCTGGGAGGCAGCTTTATATACTACGGGTTTAATTAACTAAAAAGTTGGTGCCAGGCACCAACTTATTTCTTAACAATTTTATTGGCGATATTGTGTATTTCTTCAGGGGATAGTACAGGGGCAGCTTTTTGTCGCAGTACATGGTGCAGTTCAGATGTAAGGCAGATGGTAGTGCTGCCCGGCGGTATAACCCGGGAGTTTATACTGTATTTTCCATTGGGGTTGGCCAGCACGACAATTGAGTGTACCCTTGTATTCAGGAATTTTTCTAAAGAAGCTGCGTGGGCGGCGTTTTGCTCGGCCGGGTTTTTGTTTACCGGGGCCCAGTGTCCCGTGTGAAAATGGTACCAGGTGCCGTTTTCATCGCACCCGGCATTGTTCCAGTTCTTGGTCTCCAGGCAGAAAACCCCTGTGGGGCTCACTGCAGCATGGTCTATCTGGCTGCCGCCTATAACAATATCGTTGATTATATACCAGCCTTCCGGCAGTTTATCTAATTCATAAGCAACTGCTGCCTCGCCTTTTAGCCCTTTTAGTCTTTTAGTACTTTCGCTTTCCACCCCGGAAGTGAACATATGATAGCCGTATGTAATCATCATCGCTGCAAAAATCCAGAATAGGAATAAATAAATCCCGGGCATTACATCTTTTAAATATAATTCTGCAATAAGAATCAAGCCCGTGCCAGTCAACAGCAGCGTAATAAATATCTTTAATAATCCCGGTTTCCGGGGAGGTTCTGTATTTACCTGTTTTTTCAACGAGCCGGGCCATTTTAAAGTCTCTGCCATATTTCTCTCCCGCTATTAAATAATTACTTATTAGAACTATGATAACACGATTATTTTATTATACAATATGCTTAACTTGTACATATTTACAAGTAAGTTAATATTAATAATTATCGAGGTGCATATTTATGTCATATTTACTTGAGCCGCTGCAAGCAGGTACATTGAAATTAAAGAACCGCCTGGTTATGCCGCCAATGGCTACCGGGAAAGCTGATACCGGTGGCAAAGTGAGCCAGGAGTTTCTGGATTATTATGATGAAAAATCCAGGGGCGGTAATATATCGCTTATCATCATTGAACACAGTTTTATAAAGCCGGAAGGAAAAGCCAGTGCAAATATGCTTTCTGCTGCTGATGACAGTGTGGTTGAAGATTTGAGCAAGTTAGCAGGTGTTATTCACGGCAACGATTCAAAGACAATGATGCAGGTTAACCATGCAGGAAGCGGAACTACTGAAGAAATAGCCGGGACAGTCCCTGTGGGGCCCAGCGCAGTGCCTCACCCGCGTACAGGGAAAGCCCCTCGTGAACTTACTCCCCTTGAGATAAAGGACATTATCCAGGCATTTCAAGATGCTGCCCGCCGTACAAAAGAAGCGGGATTTGACGGGGTTGAAATTCACTCGGCACACGGCTATTTATTAAATCAATTTTTTTCCCCGCTGACTAACAGGCGCACTGACCAGTACGGGGGAGATGTTCTCAATCGTATCCGCATTCACCTCCAGGTGATAGAAGCAGTACGCGATGTGGTAGGGGGAAATTTCCCTGTTCTGCTGCGGTTAGGTGCTTCGGATTTTAAAGAAGGCGGTACAACCATTGAAGACAGTCAAATTGCCGCCCGGGAATTTGAAAAGGCCGGAGTGAATATTCTCGATATATCCGGCGGCTTATCCGGCTACGCCGTACCGGGCCTCACCGGTCAGGGCTATTTTGCACCGCTTTCTGAAGCTGTCAAAGAAGTAGTATCTATCCCGGTGATTCTAACCGGTGGAATAACAGAGCAGCAGGCCGCTGAACACCTGCTCACTGAAGGAAAGGCAGACCTCATCGGCGTTGGCAGAGCCATAGATAACTTCAAATAAGTTGATGCCTGTCACCAACTTATTCTTTACAATTCGGTAGAAACTGTTTCCAGGTGCAGCCGGGTAGATTCTACAGCTGCTTGAACGGTTAGTTCCAGGAAATCATCAAGTTTATTTTCTGAAGAGGCTTTTTCTAAGGCTTCTAAATATTCCAGCCGGTGCTCTTTTTTAAAGATTGCCGGGGGAAAGCCGCTTTGCATCAAGGAAAAATTCATTAAAAGCCTTGCTGTTCTCCCGTTGCCGTCTACAAATGGATGTATATGAGTAATTTTAAAATGCAGCAGGGCAGCTCTCTTTACGGGATGTTTATCCTGCCATTTATTATTATATTTTTGCACCATATCTTTCATTAAGGCCGGTACTTCAACAGGTGAAGGCGGCTTGTGTTTGCTGCCGGCAATTGTAACGCCGGTATTTCTATATTTGCCGGCGTGTTCGGAGAAGCTGTTTTTAAGAACCATGTAGTGAACATTTCTTATAAAGCTCTCAGTTAAAGGAATTTCTTCATTAATATAGTCCTCAACGTATTCGATAGCGTTTCTATGGTCTGTAATTTCCAGGTGTTCTCTCAATGTTTTTCCGCCTACAGTTATGCCTTCCAGTACTACCCGTGTTTCTTTTAAGCTTAATGTATTGCCTTCAATGGCCGTAGAGTGGTGTGTCCAATCAACTATATACTGTTCTCGCAGTTTTTCTGCTATTGCAGGCGAAAACGGGCGGTAGGAATCTAATTTTATTTTAAGTTTATCTAATTGCTGAAATTTGCTCATTTTTTCACGCTCCGGTACAGGTGATACCATATAATTACATTATATGGGCGGGTTATTTAGAAAGTCAAGTAATATCCGGCGGTAGAAGGAGTTGAGGTAAATCATGGAGAATAAAACCAGTAATAGTTGTCTATTATGGAAATGAGAGGTGATAAAATGAGTATTAAGGAACAGTTGAAGGCTGATATGAAAGAGGCCATGAAGAAGAAAGAGAAGGAGCGTCTTGCTGCTATAAGGCTGCTCAACTCGGCGATACAAAATAAAGAAATTGAACAGCATGCCGAACTGGAAGAAGCAGATATCTTAAGTGTAGTCAGCAAGGAAATAAAGCAGACAAAAGAATCTATAGAGGCTTACGAAAAGGCAGGAAACAGTGAAGAAGTAGAAAAGCTCCGGGCCCGGGTGGAAACCCTGGAAGGCTACCTCCCCCGGCAGATGACAGAAGAAGAGGTAAGAGAGCTTGTCAACAGCATAATCGAGCAAAATAACATCCAGGGGAAACAGGACAAGGGTAAACTAATGAAAGTATTAATGCCTGAAGTAAAGGGAAAAGCTGATAACAAAATGGTCAGCAGTATAGTAGATGAAATGTTAAGCTAAAAAGTTGGTGCCTGTCACCAACTTTTTAGCTTTCTTCCCAGAGTATTTCCATGATTTCTTTTTTTAACGAGGTGAATTCGGAGGAGACTGTTACCCGGTGGTCCCGCGGCCGGGGTATGTCTATTTTGAATTTGTCCCTTATGCGCCCGGGGCGGCGGGACATCACGTATACGTTGTCTGCCAGGAGCACTGCCTCGTCTATATCGTGGGTGATAAAGAGTACGGTGGTGCGTTCTTTTTCCATTGCAGAAAGAAGTAGTTCCTGCATTTGCGTCCTGGTCTGGGCGTCCAGGGCCCCGAACGGCTCGTCCATCAGCAGCATCTCCGGCTTGTTGGCCATCACGCGTGCAATGGCCACCCGCTGTTTCATGCCGCCGGACAGCGCCTTGGGAAGTGCATCTTCGAACCCGGTCAGGCCTACCAGCTCGAGGTAGCGCCGGGCTGTTTCCTGCCGGGCCCCGGGCTTAATCCCTTTTATCTTCAGGCCGAATTCAACATTTTTCTGTACGGTAAGCCAGGGGAACAGCGTATAGGACTGGAATACCATGCCGCGGCCGGCGTCGGGCCCGGTAATCTCCGCCCCGTTCATCTTTACCGAACCCGTACTGGCCTGTTCCAGCCCCGCAACTATATTGAGCAGGGTGGACTTCCCGCACCCGCTGGGCCCCACTATAACAGCCAGCTCGTTCTCATCTATCCCCAGTTCTATATCAGAAAGCGCTTCTACACTGTTTTCGCCTTCTCCAAATACTTTACCGGCTCCCTGCAGGGTTAATTTGCTCATTTACGGGCACCTCCTTTTTCACTCCATGGTACTGCTTTTTCTGTTATCAATTTAAAGAGGTGGTCCGTTACCAGCCCCAGCAGGCCGATGATGATCAGCCCGGCAAATATGCGGTCTACGGCAAGGAAGCGCTGGGCCCTTAATATCATGTAGCCCAGCCCCGAATTGGCAGCTACCATTTCCGCCACTACCAAATAGGTCCAGGCCCAGCCGATGGTAATGCGCAGGCTGTCCATTATCCCCGGCAGCGAAGCCGGTATCAATACCATGCGGTAAGACTGCCATTTAGTTGCTCCCAGTGTAGAAGCTGCCCGCAGTAAATCTTTTGGTACTCCTGCAGCGGCATCGCTGACCAGCAGAACCAGTTGAAAGAAAGTGCCCAGGAAGATAACCGCAAACTTTTGCAGGTCGCCAATCCCGAAGTACAGCAGGGTAAGGGGAACCAGGGCTACTACCGGCAAGTAGCGGGCAAAGTCAACAGTAGGCTCAAAAAGTGCCTCTGCCTTCCTGGAAGTACCGATAAGCATGCCGATGGGAATGGCCGTGATTACTGCCAGGGCCCAGCCTACCATTACCCGGTAGGTACTGGCCAGCGTGTAGTGGATCAATATACCTTCCCGGTGCATTTCTCCGAAGGAGCTGAAAACTGCTCCCGGAGTAGGTAAAAATATGTCTTTTACTATACCCCCGTAAGAGAGGAGGCACCAGATCGAAGCCAGAACTACGAAAGAGAGCAGGGTGAGTCCCCGGTTATTAAGTTGGTATATAATTGGTGCCTTAAATTTGGACATTTATTCTGCAGCCTCTTTTACATACTGGTCTGTGATAAGTTTATGCACGTCAACTTCTTTTTCAATAATGCCCTTGTTTTGCCAGAATCCTGCAGCCCGCTGGGTTACACTATATATACTCTCATTAGAATTCTGGTCAAAAAATGACAGGTTTTTATCTTTTCCGAAGAAAGTTACGCCCTCAACCATGGCAGCTATTTCTGCTTTATCCAGCCCCAGGGCGTCAGCCATTATCTTATTCCCTTCGTCGGGATTTTCACGGTACCAGTCGACAGCCTTGTACCATGCCTTCGTCAGCCCGTCAACTGCTTCCGGGTGTTCATCTACAAAGTCTTTGCGCATTGTAATCACGTCTACAATAGTGCGGGGGAAATCTTCGCTGCTTACCAGCACGTGCCCGCCTTCACGCTTGGAAGCGTTTGTCAGCCACGGTTCCCAGACTACTGCTGCGTCCAGTTTTCCGGCCACGAAAGCAGACCCGGCATCTCCGGCTCCCATTTCTTCTATGTTCACATCTTCTTCTGCCACGCCGTACTTATCCAGCACAGTCAGGAAAAAGAAATACGCGGTGGAGGACTTGTCCAACCCGATAGTGGCGCCTTCCAGGTCTTCTATGTTGTCAATGCCCTCTTTGGCGATTATCCCGTCTCCGCCTGACGATTCATCCATGGCAAAGATAAATTGTTCCGGTGTGCCCTTGGCGTAGTGGATTACTTCCCTGTCCAGCACGTTTCCCAGGCCTTCGATTTGCCCGGATGCCAGGGCCCCGGCGTACTGCGACTCGTTTTCGATAACCACCAGCTCCGGAGCAATATTATTTTCCGCAAAAAAACCCTTCTCCTGTGCAATATACAGGGGTGCATACCCTACCCAGGTAGCATGGGCAACTTTAAATTCCACAGGCTCGCTGGCGTCTTTTTCAGCGTTATCACTGTTTCCGCCGCAGCCGGAAACAGCCAGCATGCAAACAGCTAACAAAGCAACTAACCACCATATCCTTTTCACTGCACACACTCCTCACTATAAAAATTAGAACTAAAATCTAATAATTCTACGTTAATTCGACATTACCTTCTTGCATTAACATTTTAATTATCTAAAGCAATAAGTTGGTGACAGTCACTAACTTTTTAAATTACTATAGATATTTTTGGGTAAATTATTTAAAAATAAGATTAATGCTGGGAGGAGGGTTATGCTGGTGTTTCCCAATATATATGGTATTAAAGCTGAAAAGACACAAAAAATGCTAAATGTATCGGAAGCTTATAATCTATGGGATATACTTAGCGCAAAATATATGGCTTTTGAACGGATACAGCTGTGGGAAAATTATGCCCATGACACTGATTTAAAGTATTTTCTGGGCTCTGTTCTGAAATCTATGCAAAAGAATGTAAGATCCCTGGAGAAAGAGATAGAAAAGTACGGTTTGCACGGGCCCGAAGGACAAGTCTCCGACGTCTGCTCGGCTGTGAATTCGCAGGCGCTAAGGGATGAATATATCGCTATAGACATGTTTGAGTTCATGCAGGAAAGTATAGAAATGCTCTTGCGGGTAATCAGGACAAGTACTACCAATGACAGGCTGCGAGACTTGTTTACCGGTATTCTCAAGGAAGCAGTGGAGGCAGCGGATGATTATATGAAGTATTTAAAGTTTAAGGGATGGGTAAGAACGCCTCCTATGTATCCCAATATTCCTATTGGAGTGGAGGAAAAATTGGATGCCGGGGAGGCATTTCATTTATGGGATCATTTAACCTTCAGAAACGATAACATAGAGCAAACTCAAAGATATCTTGCTTTTGCTAATGACGGCGATTTCAAGGTGCTTTTGAAAAAGGGTTTGCAGGATGTCTTGAGAGATCAGGCCGATATGCTGGAAAAGGAGTTGAAACACTTTGGACTGCCGCTGCCCGTAAGGCCGCCCAGGGTTTCTACCAAAGTAGAAAATACAAATATTATGAATGACGATAACATGTTCCGCCACATATTTAATGGAATTCAGGGGGCGGCTATAATTCATGCCCAGGCATTCAAGTCAAGCGTTACCAACGATAGGATACGCAAAATATTTAAAAATCTTTTATATTCAGAAGTCAAAATCCAGGACCGTATTATCAGGTTCGGCAAATACAAGGGATGGTTTAACATCGTACCGGAGTACATCACCGCCAGATAAGTTGGTGCCTGTCACCAACTTATTGCGGGTGTGAGAGAGATCCTGCAAACAATATGATTCCTGTTTGGCATGCTTATTCTTTTATTGCTGTAGGGAAGGGCTGCTGCCTGAAAAGATTCTCCCTGGTAACACCTGAATTCCCCGCTTTGCTGCATCATGGGGTGGCTTTTTTCAATTATATTTCCCCCATTCTATGTTTAATATTTTAGACGACACAACTGCCGGGTTTGTTCTCAATAAGTTGGTGACAGTCACCAACTTATTAGAGGAGGTGGTAAAAGGTGCTAGAAGTTATATAAATTAGAAATTTGTATTTTTGGGGGAGGAAATTTTCTTGGGATTACAGGATAGGCGTAAGCTTCTATTTTTAATAATTTTTATAGGAATAGCTGTATCAATAGTTAATTATTTTACTGGAGAAGAAAGTGACGGCGGGGGAGTAGTTATATTAACATATCATGATATAGTTACGGGAAAGCCTCAAAGCAGTGCACAAATAAATGCTGCTGATTTTAAAGAACAGGTGAAGTATTTATATAAAAAAGGGTATAATGTGCTCTCTCTGGATGAATTTATAAATTATTATAACCAGGGGAGTTTTCCTGAAAAATCAGTAATGATTACTTTTGATGACGGCTATCGATCTTTTTATACCAGGGCATACCCTATTCTCTTAAAATACAATTTTCATGCTGTAATTTTTCCTGTTGTAGGTTCGATACCAGGTTTGAAAAAAGATAAAACATGGAATCCTCATCTCAGTTTTCATGAAATGAGGTTAATGATAAAAAAAAGCGGGCTTATAGATGTAGGGTCGCATACATTCAGTCTTCATAATATAAGTTCAAATGGAAAAGTGGGGATTATGCGGTGCCAGGATGAGAGTACGCCTGAGTACATAAATCGTATCCGCCAGGACTTAAGGGTTTCAAAAAATGTTTTAGAGTTGGAAACAAATTTAAAAATAAATACTATAGCTTGGCCTTACGGCAAAAGTACTTATTTAGCAGAGCAAATATCTGAAAATTTAGGGTATAATGTTTTTTTTACCGTTCGCCCCGGAGTATGTACCCCGAAAACTTCGTTAAGGGATGTACCACGTTTTATTATTGAAAAAGGTGAACTGAGTAATTTTAAAAAAATTATAGAAAATCCTGGTTTATATGCTGAAAAGGTTGAAAGTAAAACGTGATAAAAAAAACTCCCTGCGGTTTCCACGCAAGAGAGTTTTCTTTTAGCTTCCCATTATGGTGGGGCCCCCGAACAGAATACCTGAGATGATCAACAGCCTGAAAGCTTGCCAGAAGGTTATTGATTTTAACCCGAAGACATCAGGCATGGTTATGTTCCACAGCCATTGTAATAATAAGGTAATAAGAAAAAATAATCCAACAATTAACAAAATTGCAAGCGGAGCTAATCCTGCAGCATTGGGAATCATTTTGATTCTCTCCCTTTTAGATAGTAATGTAAATATTGTAAAACATATATCTTAAAAAGTATAGAGGCAGGATATAGTTAAATCTTGTTAGAATTTACATTTGTAGATTATAATTGATTTTATTTTTAGGGAGTGAGTTGGTTGAACGTAATTGTAACCGGAGGGGCCGGGTATATAGGTAGCCATGTAGTGAAAGAACTTTTAAAAAGGAATTACGGGGTAATTGTACTGGATGATTTAAGCAGCGGGCATCGAGATGCTGTGCCCGGCGGTATATTTGTACATGGTGACTGTGGAGACAGGGAACTGGTAAAAGATATAGTTGAAATGCACGATATAGACGCAGCAATACACCTGGCTGCATCGAGCCTGGTAGGAGAGTCTATGGAAAATCCCGATAAATATTATCTTAATAATGTGTCCAATGGTATTAATTTTTTATCAGCTCTTTTGCATACGGGTGTGAGAAAGTTTATATTTTCATCGACGGCAGCGGTTTACGGTGAGCCCGAGTATAATCCTATTGATGAAGATCACCCTCTATGTCCTATAAATGTCTACGGCAAGACAAAGTTAATGCTGGAAAATATACTTGAGGATTATGATCAGGCGTACGGCATGCGCTATATTTCTCTGCGTTATTTTAATGCCGCCGGGGCAGACGTAGAAGGGGATACCGGGGAAGACCATGATCCTGAAACACACTTGATTCCTATTATAATGCAGGCTGTGCTGGGAAAACGCGATAAGATAATGATATACGGTGATGATTATCCTACCCGGGACGGTACTTGCCTGCGGGATTATATACATGTTACGGACCTGGCTGATGCACACGTGCTGGCGCTGGAGGCGCTCCATGAAGGAAAACCTTCAGCAGTATATAACCTGGGGAATGAGCAGGGGCACTCTGTTCGCGAAGTAGTTGATGCCGTACGCCGGGTGACCGGCCGTGACTTTAATGAAGAAACCGGGCCCCGCAGAGAGGGGGACCCGGCAGTACTTGTGGCCGGGTCGCAAAAGATTCGCCGGGAACTCGGCTGGCAGCCCTGCTACGGCGATTTAGAAGAAATCGTGCGCACAGCATGGAACTGGCACCGCCGTTAAAAAAGTTGGTGCCTGGCACCAACTTTTTTAACTTGTTTCAGCAGTTTCTTCATTAGTAGTGTCTTCACTAGTAGTGTCTTCACTGGAAGTTTCTTTGCTTGTCTCTTCATCTGTATTTTCTTCACTGTTTTGTTGATCAGTTGTCTCTTCTGTATTTTCATCTTTTGTTTCTTCTTCTGCGTTTTCTTCTGTTTCTTCTTCTTCAGCAAGGAGTCTTTCCATTATTGCTGCCATCTGGGCCCTGGTAATGGCGCTGTTGGGGTTGAATTTCCCGTCGGGAGTACCTGCTATGATTCCTTCAGCAGTAAGGGCCCTGATGCAGCCAATATCTTCTTCAGAAATCTTATAGGCATCATTAAAGTTGATATCCGAGGTGTCGGCAGGTTCCAGTTCCATTGCCCTGGCAATCCATACCGCGGCCTGGGCCCGGCTGGCTTGTACATGAGAATGGAAGCGGTTTATGTTTACTACGCCTTTTTTCTCGGCCTTGTTCACGGAAGCTTTTGCCCACTCGGGAGGACCTTGTTCCTCAGTTTCTTCCTCAACAGCTTCCTCTTCTTCAACTTCACCATCTTTGTCTTCACTTACACTGTCTTCTTGTTCTTCTTCTTCCTCAACTTCTTCATCTTCACTAGCACTATCTTCTTGTTCTTCTTCAGTATCTGTTTCTTCTTCGACTTCCTCTTGCTCTTCAGTTTCTTCCTCAATTTCATCTTCGCCGGTGTTTTCAGCGGTTTCATTGTCGGGGACTAACCTCATTAAAAGAGAAATGGTTTCTGCCTGGGTGATAGGCTTGTCCGGTTTGAAAGTGTTGTCCTCGTAACCGTTTACCAGTCCGATAGAAGATATGCTGTTTATGGCTTCCCGGGCCCAGTGGTTTTTGACGTCTTTAAATTTGTTCTTTGTATCAGCTTTTTGTTGATTTTGCATCTTTTCCTTGAATTCATTTAAGATGCCGTTACCCTTTACTTCAGCTTTATTCCCGTTGATTTCAACTTTACCGTTTTTAGACTTGTACTCTACTTTGCCATCTTTCATTTCAAACTTACTGCCGTTACCCTTGATTTCTACCTTTCCGTCTTTAATCTCAACTTTTTGACCGTCCCCGGTAGTATATTCAAGCTTTTCTTCACTATCCTCTTCATTATCTTTGCTCTTTTCAACTGAGCTTTTACCGGGGTTGTCGCTGCTGCTGTCATTACCATGTCCATGTCCATGCCCGGGCTTGGCCCAGCAGGTACCTGCCAGAAGAAAAGTTGCCAGGAATACTGCTATAATGACCAGTGAAAATTTCCTCAAAATATATTCCTCCTTGTTACTTTTATAATAATCTTCGTAATATAAGTTATATTTTGAGGGTATTATAATTAAATATTAATAGGACTTTAGTCCATTTTTTAGAGGACTATGTAATAAGTTGGTGACAGGCACCAACTTATTGAGATGTGTGATTGGCCTGGCAGATCATACTGGTGCTCTCTCTGCCTCAGATATTATTAATCTTTTCCAGTAATGTTTATAAGTATGACAACTAACATCTAAAAATATAGAAAAGAATAGAAAAATATAGTTGCATTTTCTATTTTAAATATGTTTAAATATTAATATGAAATTAAGTGACTATGCAAAACAAAAAGGGATAACATATCGAAGTGCTTGGAACCACTTTAAAAAAGGAAAAATTCCTGGAGCA
>JAIPEW010000003.1 GCA_021736985.1 Clostridiales bacterium
CAAGTTCTTTGCTTTTCTTAACGTGCATGGGGTTAACAAGAACTATTTTTATTCCGTTTTCACGTAAAAACTGTGCTAAGGATAACCAGTATTGGCCGGTGGGCTCTACACCAAAGATTACGCCCTTTTTGTCATGCTTCCTTTTCAGCTTTTCAAGCCAGTTGTAGAGTTTTATAAACCCACTTTGACTGTTTTTAAATGTTAAGGATTTACCAAGCTCAATTCCGCGGAAATCTAGAGTTCTTGCTACGTGTTGCTTTTTTGCAATGTCTGTTCCGATGATTAGTGTTGACTCTAATACTTGCTCAATTTTATAATTTTGATTATACTTTATGGTAAGTACCTCCTCTGCTCAAATTAGGGGTAGTTGTGCAACTACACCCCGTATCTTAGCAGGGGGTACTTTTTTATTCAACTGTTACCTATTTCATTACAGGAATGCTCCTTATATTCCTATTATTATTTTCCAACACAAAAATTTTTAAAAATATTATCTATTAAATCTTCACTAACGCTTTCCCCTGTAATTTCTCCTAATATTTGCCACGCCTCTCTTACATCGATTGCTAAAAGATCTACTGGAACATGATTCTCAATTCCATCTATAACATCTAAAAGGTGTTTATTAGCCTTCTCCAATATATCTTTATGACGAATATTACTTATGAATAATGAGTTAATAGAATCTACTCTTTCTCCAAGAATTATATCTTCTATCTTATCTTCCAGGTTATTTAAACCTTTTTTTTCTAGTAGAGATATTTCAACACAAGTCCAACCTGGCATTAAATCTTTTATTTCCTTTTCTAATTTATTACTCTTTTTTAAATCAATTTTATTTAAAATAATAATACCATTTTTATTTTTTATAATTTCTGCAATTGCTTTATCTTCTTCCACAAAACCCTCATTTACATCTATAACAAATAAAATAAATTCTGCAGATTCAACTAACTCTCTTGAACGTTCTACACCTAAACGCTCAACAATATCATCTGTATTCCTTAATCCAGCTGTATCAATCAATCTAATTGGTATTCCTTTTATATTAAGCACTTCTTCAATTATATCCCTTGTTGTACCAGGAATTTCAGTAACAATAGCCCTTTTATCTTTTAATAAAGAATTTAATAACGATGATTTCCCTACATTTGGTTTACCTACAATAACAGTCTGAATACCTTCACGATATATTTTTCCTTTTGCAGCATTTTCTAATAAATTATTAATTTTGTAAGAATTATTTTTTATGCATTCACATACTTCATCTAAATTATCTTCACCCAATTCATTCTCAGAAAAATCAATACTTATTTCAATACTTGCCAGTATATCAAGTAAATTTTTTTGCAACTTTTTAACTTCACCAGAAAGCTTACCTTCTAATTGATTTAAAGCAACATCTAATCCTGAACCAGTTTTTGATCTAATAACATCTATAATAGATTCTGCCTGGGCTAAATCTATTCTTCCGTTAAGAAAAGCTCTTTTAGTAAATTCACCAGGTTCTGCCATTCTTGCACCGTATTTAAGCAGTAATTCTAAAATTTTACGTAGAGGTAAAATACCACCGTGACAATTAAATTCAATAACATCTTCTTTTGTATATGTATTTGGAGCAAGCATCATGCCTAAAAGAATTTCATCTATAATATTATCATTCTCAGGATCGTATATATATCCATATATTAGACTATGACTTTTAAATTTTGTCCAATCTTTATCTTTTTTAGATTTAAAAATTTTAGATGCTATATTTACAGCACTATTTCCACTCAACCTTACTATCCCTATTCCTGCCTCACCAAGAGAAGTTGATATTGCAGCAATTGTATCATTATACAAAGTTGCACCCTCCAAAATATTTTAAAAAACCCAGCCATTTTAAGGACTGGGTAAATAATATATTATCTAGGACTTATAATTACCTTTCGGTATGGTTCTTCACCTTCACTATAAGTATGAACATCGTTTCTTGATTGTAATTTTGTATGAATTATACGTCTTTCCTGTGAATTCATTGGCTCTAGTATAACATTTCTATTCTTGTTTTTAGCTTTATTTGCTAATTTAACAGCAAGCGCTTTTAACGTTTCTTCCCTTCGTTTCCTGTACCCTTCAACATCAAGTATAATTTTTTGTTTATCTTCACAATCTTTATTTATCGAAAGATTTACAATATATTGAAGTGAATCAAGAGTCTCTCCTCTTCTACCAATTAATATTCCCAGGTCTTTACCTTCTATGCGAATATATATTCCTTGTTCAAATTCTTCTGCATCCATAATCACATCTAAGTTCATATTATCAAAAATTTGACTTAACAATTTCTTAGCTTTATAAACAGGCTTTTCTATTAGTTTAACTTTTACTTTACCTGGTTTAGTAAATAATCCTAAAAAATATTTACTAGGCTTTTCTAAAACATCAATTTCCACGTCTTCCTTACTAGCACCGAGTTCATCTAATGCATTTTTTATAGCTTGCTCGATATTTTTGCTAGTTTTTTCAACTTCTTTCACTTCTTAGCCACACCTTCTTTCAATTTTTCATTTTCATTTTGTTTATTTACCAGCAGTTGTTGAATATAACCCAATAAATTAAACATAATCCAATATATAACTAATCCTGCCGGCATAGTAGTACTTATCCACCCGATAAATAAAGGCATGGCATACAGCATAATTTTTTGAGTTTGATCAGTAGGCGATGTTGTTAAACGAGTTTGCATATAAGTTGAAGCAGCAGCTAATAATGGTAAAAAGTACAAAGGATCAGATAATGTAAGTTTTTCTATCCAAAAAAAGCCAGCATGAGCTTCATTTATAAATGGAAAATTTACATTTCTAAGTGATCTAAACAAAGCAATTAATATTGGCATTTGTACAATTATCGGTAAACATCCTGCCAAAGGATTTACATTATTTTCTTTATACAATTCCATTATTTTTTGCTGCATTTTTTGAGAATCTTTATCTTTATACTTTGCCTGTATATCTTTAACTTTAGGTTGAATTTGCTGCATTTTTTTCATTGAAGTCATCTGCTTTTGTGTTAGCGGATACATTATTAATTTTATAATAATAGTCAAAAGTACAATAGCAACCGCATAGCTAGGTATACCAATTGTTTCAGTAAAAATATATAACCAATTTATTATATCTGTCATTAAATCTACTAGTGCATGAAACCAGCTAAACAATTCATCGCCTCCTTAATTTATGCCTATGGAAGAGGGTCATACCCACCTGAAGAAAACGGGTGACACCTGATAATTCTTTTTAAAGATAAAAACAAACCTTTCCACAAACCATATTTGCGCAGAGCTTCTAAAGCATACTGAGAACATGTCGGATAAAACCTGCATCTCGGTAATAAAAAAGGTGATATTGCCTTTCTGTAAAAGACAATTAAAAGAATTATTATTTTTTTCACTTTAATTCACCTTATTATTAATTTTATTTATTTTCTTTTGTAATTTTTTAGCCATTGTAATAATATTAATTTTTACTTCATAAAAATCACAGTCTTTAATACCTTTTCGAGCAATAATAACATAATTATATCCAGGTTCAAAACTATCCATATTTAAACGACAAATTTCTTTAAATAAACGTCTTAACCTGTTACGTTTGACAGCATTACCAATTCTTTTACTAATAGAAAAACCAAACCTTGCACTATCATAATTATTTTTCAGAGAAAGTAAAACTATTTTTTTATTTACAACCGAGTATCCTTTATTAATAACCCTTTTATATTCCTTATTTTTTTTTAAAATTTTTAATCTAGACATTATTATCAATCTCTTAGTAATATTTTTTTTCTTCACTAAAATAAAAATTTATAATAATTTACTACACATTAATCTGTTCAATATTTCACAAAAATTTTTTTATAGTACATTACTGATTATATAAGATTATTATTGATTACCTTATATAATTAACAAAAGGCCACTATACTTAAGCGGCCTTTATGCAGTCAATGACTTTCTTCCCTTTCTACGCCTGTTCTTAATAATTTTTCTTCCAGATTTTGTTGACATCCGCTTTAAAAAACCATGAACTTTTTGTCTTTTTCTCCGTTTAGGTTGATACGTACGTTTCAATAATTACACCTCCTCATATGTCTATAACACTGGAAAATACTAGACTAACATTAATATTATATAGTATACACATTAGTTAAGTCAATATAAACTACAGCGCATAAATATTAAATGTATGTTGATAACCCCTACAAAATCTGGTATCATTTAGCCATTAACGATGTTATCCACAAGACATTAATAAAATCTGTAAATTACTTGTTAATTATTTATTTAAAAATGTTAACAAATTAATTCACAGTTCGCTGGTACTATAGAAAAAAATACTCCTAAAGCACTATTTTCACAAGTCATAAAAAATGACCGGGTATCCACAATTTACCCACCCTACTTTATTCACACTTCAATAAATTCTTGTTTATAAAAATTGAGTATCTGCGTAAACGTAACAAGTCTAATCTATTAAAATAAACAGTGACAAACAAAAAAAACGCCGGTAGATGTGTGAGTAAGTATGAAAATCAGTTTATCCTGCCGCCTGGAGCTAATAAGCTCATACATATTTTAATAAACAAAAATTATCACCAACCCGCTTAATAAAAAACCCCTAAGCTCTACAAAATCAAAAAACCATCAAGTTCACTATTTTATTTATACTATAACCGGTGAACTATTATTTAATTATTAGTCTGGGAGGTAAAAATTTTGCTCGATAATAATACACGACAAGTATGGCAACAAACTATTTCAATATTAAAAGAAAAAATAAGCCCACATTCTTTTAATACCTGGATAACTTCAATGAAACCTCATTCTTACATAAATAATACTTTTTATATTCAAGTACCAAACTATTTTTCAAGGGATTGGCTTAAATCCAATTATTCTCCACTTATAAAAAAAATACTAAAAGACTTTCTGCAAGAAAATATAGAAATAAAGTTTTTACTCGAAAACGAGGATCCTCCATCTAATTATGAACCCGTGAGAAAAAAAGCATATAATCCATCTGATATGACTGATTTAATTCACTCTTATTTAAATCCCAAATATACTTTTGATACATTTGTAGTAGGAAACAGCAATAGGTTTGCACATGCAGCTTCTTTTGCAGTAGCAGAATCACCTGCTAGAGCTTATAATCCTTTATTTATATATGGGGGCGTAGGACTGGGTAAAACACACCTTATGCACGCAATAGGCCACTATATTCGTGACAATCATAAAGAATCAACAGTTGCATATGTAACTTCAGAAAAATTTACAAACGATTTGATAAATGCTATAAAAGACGATCAAACAGTAGATTTTCGCGCTAAATACAGAAGTGTTGATATTCTTTTAATAGATGATATACAATTTTTGGCCGGTAAAGAAAGAACACAAGAAGAGTTTTTTCATACATTTAACACACTCTACGAAGCAAATAAACAGCTAATTATATCCAGTGATAGACCTCCAAAAGAAATACCTACTTTAGAAGACAGACTTCGTTCACGATTTGAGTGGGGGCTTATTACAGATATTCAAACACCAGATTTAGAAACACGCATAGCTATTTTAAGAAAAAAAGCACAATTAGAAAAACTAACAGTACCTGATGAAACAATATATTTTATAGCAGACAGAATACAATCAAATATTCGTGAACTTGAGGGGGCTCTAATAAGAGTTATAGCCATGAGTTCTTTAAATCAAGACGAGATAAATCCAGAAACTGCTGCTGCTGCTCTAAAAGATTTGATTCCTGAAAAAAAGAATGTGCCAATTACAATTGAAATCATTCAAAAAAATGTATCAGATCATTTTAATATACGCCAGGAGGAAATTAAAAATAAAAAACGTACTCGTACAATTGTTTTTCCAAGGCAAATAGCAATGTATTTATCAAGAGAATTAACAGATATGTCACTTCCAAAGATTGGAGAAAAATTTGGCGGAAGAGATCATACTACTGTGATACACGCCTATGAAAAAATTGTATCTGAATTAGAAAAAGATCCTTCACTACAAAAAACAATAAACGATATAATATCGAAAATTAAACAAAATTAACAATTAAAATTAAATAAACATCTTAATATGTGGATAACAATAATTATTTAACAATATATTGTATTTTTTTTACTTTAAATTTAAAGATTTGTTCTATATTTAATAACAAGAATTTATATCCTTATTTACGCGCCAGTTCTATTTTTTTTGTGTTCTCCACAAATTCACAGTCCCTACTACTACTACTACTACTAATTTATATTTTCTTATATTTATAATAAAAAAAGGCGGGATAATTACATGAATTTTACGGTTGCAACTGAAAAGTTATTAACAGCATTGCAAACTGTCTCGGGCATGGTTTCAAGCCGAGCTCCTTTACCAATTTTATCCGGAATATTTTTTCAAATAGAAAATAATTCTTTGTATATTACTGCAACTGATATGAACCAGGGAATACTTACTTCTATACCCGTAAATGTAAAATATCCCGGTAAAGCAGTTTTACCAGCAAAACAAGTAATAGAATTATTAAGGCGCCTGCCTGATATAGAAATAGAGGTAGAAAATAATTCTGAAAATAATATTACAACTATTAAATATATGAATTCAGAATTAAACTTACATGGTTTTCCACCTGATGAATATCCTATGCTTCCTGACCTAACAGAAGAAAACAGCATATCTGTCTCACAAAATTTATTTAAAAAAATGTTGAAACAAGTGCTACATGCAGTTGCTATAGAAGAACACAGACCTATATTTACTGGTGTACTATTAGAAATTATGGAAAATAAATTAACACTTGTTGCAACAGATACACATCGCCTTTCTTTACGTACTACAACATTGGAATATAATTTTGAAAGTATTATAAATGCTGTTGTTCCTGGAAAAACTCTTAATGAACTGGTAAAATTATTAAATAAAGAAGAATCAAAAATAAATATTTATATTACGGAAAATCAAATATTTTTTTTACTAGAAAATATAAAAATAGTTTCTAGACTTTTAAAAGGCAATTTCCCAAATTATAAAATAGCTATCCCTGAAAATATTGCAAGTGAAATAAAATTAAATAAAAGTGAATTTCTTAATGCAGTAGACAGGGCCCTTTTATTATCAAATCCGACAATGCAAAAAGTTAATATACATGCTCAAAATAATATTCTTAATATATATTTAAACTCAGATAAAGGTGCTATTAGAGAAGATATAAATATAGTTAATAGCGGTAAAGATTTAAAAGTAGGGTTTAATGGGCGTTATTTAAAAGATGCATTAAAATCAATGGAAAATGAGGAAATATATTTTCAACTAACAGGTCCTACTACCCCTGCTCTTTTAAAACCAATAGATAGTAATGAATATTTGTCACTTCTTGTACCAGCAACAGATCAATTTTATGAAGGGAACGAATAATAGATATGTATAAAGAAGTTATAATAAACAATGAAATAAAACTTGATCAATTTCTTAAATGGATTAATATAGCAGATACAGGTGGAATGGCTAAAGAAATAATTAAAGAAGGTAATGTTATAGTTAATAATGTTATTGAAACAAAGCGAGGTAAAAAATTATCTCACGGTGATTTAGTAGTTATTTATGAAAACGAATATAAAGTTTTAAAAGATAATTAATAGGAGTTGCTAGTGTTGTGTATTTACAAAATATAAATTTAAATTATTTTCGTAATTATATTCAAGAAAATTGGAAACCTTCTAAAGGAATAAATTTAATTACAGGTGATAATGCGCAAGGAAAAACAAATCTTTTAGAAGCTATTTATATGGGAACCTCGATTAAATCATTTAGAACTAAAAATTTAAGTGAAATTATTAATTGGTATAAAAAAATATCTGAATTAAATTTTTTCTTTTGTACTTTAAATGGATCTAATAAATTGGTTTATAAAATAAATCAGAATAAAAAAACAATAAACTTAAACGATAAAAATATACGTTTTATTGATATGTTAAAATATCCACCTGCTATTGTGTTTACTCCAGATGATTTAGATATTGTAAAAGGTAACCCTGATAGGAGAAGGAAATATATTGATTTTGAGTTAGGTTTATTAGATTATAATTATGATTATTATCTACGCAAATATAAAAAAATTATTTATGAACGTAATAATTTGTTAAAAGATATTAAATATAAAAATAACGATAATAATTTATTAGAAACATGGAATCAACAACTTGTTTTAATTGGAACTCAGATAATAATAAAGAGATTAAATTTATTACAAAAGTTTGTACCTTTTGTGAAAAATGTATTCTATCAACTTACTGATAATAAAGAATCTTTAGATATAAGATACTTATCTTCAATAAAAATATCTGAAGATATAGTTCATGAAAAAATACAAGATATTTTTAATCAAGAATTATTACAATCTAAAGATAAAGAAATTGAAAGGGGACAAACATTAAAAGGTCCTCATAGAGATGATCTTATGTTTTATATAAATGGTTCAGACTGCAGGTATTATGGTTCACGTGGACAACAGCGTACTATTGTTTTATCCTTAAAAATTTCTCTTATTAAAATCTGGTATCATGAAACTGGAGAATATCCTATTTTGCTTCTTGATGACGTTTTACAAGAATTGGATGATAAAAAACAAGAATATTTTTTTTTACAAATTAAGGATAATATACAAACTTTTTTAACTACTAGTACAGAAAAACAAAGATTATTTAAGGGGATAGGCAATTGTATTGAAATTATAGATGGAAAAATATACTGGAGGGAATAATATGTTTTTACATTTGGGAGAAAATACAGTTATACCGCGCAGGGAAATAATTGCAATAATAGATGTAAAAGCTAGGAAATCTCCAATTACAGAAGAATTTATTGATATTGCAAAAGATGAAGGTTTTATTAAAGATATTACACTAGATGGAAAAGCAAAATCCTTTGTTATAACTACGAACAATATTTATTTATCTCCTATATCGTGTATTACCTTAAAAAAACGTACAAAAACATCTTTAAAACATATAGACTAGATTAAAATTTAAAAGTTAAAACCGTGATATATTATTATCACGGTTTTATTTAGAGTTGATAATTTTTTTTTGAGATGAATCTTCTTTTAAAATATGGTAAAATAGTTTTTTGAGAGTATTAGAAACGGGGGTTATTAATGCTGCAAGAAAATAATACAAAATATGGAGCGGAAGAAATACAAGTTTTAGAAGGTCTAGAAGCAGTACGCCGCAGGCCCGGAATGTATATAGGAAGTACTTCGGCCAGGGGTCTTCATCACTTAGTTTACGAGGTTGTTGATAATAGTATTGATGAGGCAATGGCCGGTTATTGTGATCAAATAAATATTATTGTACATGAAGATAACAGTATTTCAGTTAATGACAATGGTAGAGGAATACCAGTTGATATTCATACTAAGACGGGGTTACCTGCAGTACAGGTAGTTATGACTTTACTTCATGCAGGTGGTAAATTTGGTGATTCTGTTTATAAAGTAAGTGGAGGTTTGCATGGTGTAGGTGTTTCTGTAGTTAATGCTTTATCAGAATGGCTTACAGTGAAAATTTGGCGCGATGGTAAAATATATCATCAAAAGTACTCCAGGGGGTTACCTGAAACTGAAATAGAAACAATTGGTGAATCAAATTCAACAGGTACTAATATTATATTTAAGCCTGATTATAAAATATTTGAAGAGTTGGAAATAAATAATGAAACATTATCTAATAGGTTACAGGAACTCTCTTTTTTAAATGCTGGTATTGAAATTAAATATATAGATGAGCGAATAGGAGAGTCATATCAATATTTGCACTATGGTGGTATTCAGGATTTTGTAAAATATTTAAATAATAATAAAGATCCCCTTCATGAACCTATATATTTAAAAGAATCAAAAGATGATGTTATTGTTGAAGTTTCCTTGCAATATACAGAGAATTATGTAGAAACATTATTTTCTTATGTTAATAATATCCATACTATTGATGGTGGTACGCATGAATCAGGTTTTAAATCAGCATTAACCAGGGTTGTAAATGATTATGTAAGATCGCATAATTTATTAAAAAATGAAGTTGGAAACCTTACGGGAGAAGATATACGAGAGGGATTATCTGCTGTTATAAGTGTAAAAGTGCCTGAGCCTCAATTTGAAGGCCAAACTAAAACAAAATTAGGAAACAGTGAAGTTCGCAGCGTTGTTGATTCAGTTATAGTAAGTGGTTTAGGAGTTTTCCTGGAAGAAAACCCGTCTATTGCCAAGAGGCTTACTCAAAAATCTATTAATGCTGCCAGGGCAAGAGAGGCAGCTAAAAAAGCCCGGGAATTAACAAGGCGAAAAAGTGTATTAGAGACTTCTACACTTCCCGGAAAGCTTGCTGATTGTTCAAACAGGGATCCTAAACAAAGTGAAATTTTTATAGTTGAGGGCGATTCTGCAGGAGGATCTGCTAAACAAGGTAGAAACAGGGGTTTTCAAGCTATACTTCCTTTACGTGGTAAAATATTAAACGTAGAAAAATCACGAATGGACCGTATATTAAACAATGAAGAGATAAGAACTTTAATTACTGCATTAGGTACGGGTATTGGTGATGAATTTTGTATTGAAAAAGCACGTTATCAAAAAATAATTATTATGACTGATGCTGATGTAGATGGGGCACATATAAGGACTCTATTGTTAACATTTTTTTATCGCTATATGCGTAAATTAATTGAAGCAGGATTTATTTTTATTGCGCAACCACCTTTGTATAAAATAAAAAAGAATAAAAATATCGAATATGCTTATAGTGATGATGAAATGGATAAAATCCTTAATAAGTTTAATAACAAAAACAATTTAACTATACAAAGATATAAAGGGTTAGGTGAAATGGATGCAAAGCAATTATGGGAAACTACCATGGATCCTGATTTAAGAACTGTAGTACAAGTACAGTTGGAAGATGCAATAAAATCTGATTATATTTTTTCTATGTTAATGGGAGATAAAGTTGAGCCTAGAAGAAAATTTATACAAGAAAATGCAAGAGAAGTAAGAAATCTAGACGTTTAAGTATTATTTGTCATAATTGTTTTAATTAATAGGAGTGGTTTTTATTGACAGAAAAAATAGGTAACGTAATTCCAATTGATATAAACAGAGAAATGCGTCATTCTTACTTGGATTACGCTATGAGTGTTATAGTAGGTCGTGCCTTACCAGATGTAAGGGATGGTTTAAAACCTGTACACCGAAGAATTTTATATGCCATGAATAACTTGGGAGTAAGTCCTGAAAAATCTCATCGTAAGTCAGCATATATTGTTGGTGAAGTTATGGCTAAATATCATCCTCATGGTGATGTGGCTATATATGATACTCTGGTTAGATTAGCGCAGGATTTTTCTTGCAGGTATCCCCTGGTAGATGGGCATGGAAACTTTGGATCTATTGATGGAGATTCTGCTGCTGCTATGCGTTATACAGAAGCGCGAATGGCTTCTATTTCTACAGAATTATTGTCTGATATTGATAAAAATACTGTAGATTTTTTACCAAACTACGATGAGACAGAAAAAGAACCCGAAGTTTTACCTTCAAGAGTTCCAAATCTTTTAATAAACGGGTCAGCAGGTATAGCTGTCGGGATGGCTACAAATATTCCACCACATAATTTAGGTGAAGTTATTGATGGTATAATTAAATTAATTGATAATCCAGACCTTGAAATTGATCAATTAATGGAATGTATAAAAGGCCCCGATTTCCCTACCGGCGGTACAATACTGGGCAAGGAAGGGATTAATAATGCGTATTATAACGGTCGCGGAACTATACGCATAAGAGCTAAATCTAATATTGAACTCACTGGTAAAAAACAACAAATTATTGTTACTGAAATACCTTATCAAGTAAATAAAGCTAAATTAATAGAAAAAATAGCTGATCTCGTAAAAAATAAAAAAGTAGAGGGTATTTCAGATTTAAGAGATGAATCTGACCGTGAGGGTATGCGTATTGTAATAGAACTTAAAAAAGAAGCTAATCCGCATGTTATACTAAATCAACTTTATAAATATACCCAACTACAGGATAGCTTTGGTGTAATTATGTTGGCCCTGGTTAATGGACAACCTGAAGTTTTAAATTTAAAACAAATGTTGTTTCATTATTTACAACACCAAAAAAATATTATTATAAGAAGAAGCGAATATGAATTAAATAAAGCTGAAGCAAGGGCCCATATTGTAGAGGGATTAAAAGTTGCTCTTGATAACCTGGATGAGGTTATTGAGATAATCAGGTCTTCCAATACAGTAGATATTGCAAGAAACTCGTTGATGAATAGGTTTGAATTTACGCATAAACAAGCACAAGCAATACTTGATATGCGTTTACAACGTTTAACTGGTATGGAAAGAAAAAAATTAGAAGAAGAATATAGTGAATTATTAGGAAAGATAAATTACTTAAAAGAGATATTAGCTGACGAAAATAAAATACTGGGTGTAGTAAAAAAAGAACTGGTTGATTTAAAGAAAAAATATAATGACCTGCGCTGTTCTGAAATCAGTAATGAAAGTTATTCACTAGAAGAAGAAGACTTAATTATACAAGAAGATGTAGTAATTACTATTACTAATAAAGGTTATATTAAGCGTATGCCCCTGTCTACATATAAAAGCCAGAAACGAGGAGGCAGGGGAATTCATGCTGCAGGTATTAAGCAGCAGGATTTTTTACAGCATTTATTTATTACATCAACTCACCATCATTTTTTATTTTTCAGCAACAAAGGAAAGGTTTATCGCTTAAAAGTGCATGAAATTCCCGAAGCAGGAAGACAAGCAAGAGGAACGGCTATAATAAATTTATTACAAGTAGAAACTGATGAGGATATAACAGCAGTAATACCTGTAAAAGATTTTGCACCAAAATCTTATCTATTGATGTCAACTAAAATGGGGATAATAAAAAAGACATCACTTAACCAGTATAATACTTCTAAAAAAGATGGTTTAATTGCCATAAAACTAGATGATAATGATGAGTTGGTTAATGTTACTCTTACTGATGGAAACCAAGAGATAATATTAGCAACTAAAAATGGTAAAGCAGTACGTTTTTGTGAAGAAGAAGTTCGTTCCGTGGGTAGAGTTTCAAGAGGAATTAAAGGCATTACATTAAAAAATGAAGATTGTGTAGTTTCCATGGATATACTTCGCAAAGATGGTGATGTATTGGTTGTTACCAGACAGGGATATGGAAAACGCAGTAGAATAAAAGATTATCGCGTTCAATCACGTGGTGGAATAGGAATCCGTAATATAAAAAATAATCCTAGAAATGGATATGTAGTATCTGTTCATATTATAAAAAAAGATGAAGAACTTATGCTAATAAGTGCTGAAGGTATTATGATTAGAATTAAAGCAGGAGATGTACCACTTATGAGTAGATCTACACAGGGAGTAATCTTAATGAAATTAAGTGAGCATGATCATGTTGTTGCTGTAGCTCGGGTAGTTAATAATGAATAATAAAATTTTAAGTAATAAAGAGTTATTATTAGTTTTTAAGAATAATTAAGAGTTAAATAGATTAAATTAAAATATATTATATTTGGAATTGTGTGGTACTATAATTACAAAACTTTCCAAAAAAGGGTCCCTTAACTAAGAGAGGTGATGTAAATTGGAAATAAGTAAACATGGTATTATAGAATTCTATGCGCACGCAATTCCTTATCTGGCAAGTACAAAGAATATTGATATTTATGAAAATGAAAAAGATGTAATTCCAGTTCAATTTTATAACCTAAATTTTAGCAACACCTTAAAGTATAAAAACAAAGAACTATCAGGAATGCCCAGGGGGCCTGATAGTTAAATTCCGGTAGGTTGGAAGGGATATTAAAATAAAAACTAAATATTGTATTAATAACCCGGTATATTTAGCGGGATTGCCTTCAAAAAAAGGAATGCGGTATTATAAAACCGCAAATGTAAAGTTAAACAAACTTTGAATATTATTTACAAGAGAAAATTACATGTTTTTAAAAATATTTTTAAATTATAGTTATATAGTAACACATTGAGATATATAAATAATGCGCGCATATTTATTAGATATTGCCCGTTCTTGATGTAGTAATTTGATTGAAAATGTATTATTATGGTGTTATAATTACTCACAAATTAAGTATAAATGTCCCTGGATTAATATTCCAGGGGCTCCTAATTTTATAATGCAGTAAGAATGGAGGCGTTGATATGACGGAGCAAGGAACCTGGAAAGTTAAGACAGGTTTAGCAGAAATGCTAAAAGGCGGCGTAATAATGGATGTTACAAATCCAGAACAAGCCAAAATTGCTGAAGATGCCGGTGCTTGTGCAGTAATGGCTTTAGAAAGAGTTCCGGCAGATATTAGGGAAGCCGGGGGCGTGGCAAGAATGGCCGATCCAACTATTATAAAAAATATTATGGAATCGGTAACTATTCCAGTAATGGCTAAAGCAAGAATTGGTCATTTTGTAGAAGCCCAGTTATTACAAGCTGTAGGCGTAGATTACATAGATGAAAGTGAAGTACTTACACCTGTAGATGATGAGCATCATATTGATAAAAAACAATTTAAAGTTCCTTTTGTATGTGGTGCACGTAACCTTGGAGAAGCACTGCGCCGTATTGGTGAAGGAGCTGCTATGATTCGTACTAAAGGTGAACCGGGTACGGGCAATTTAGTAGAAGCAGTAAGACATATGAGAATAGTAATGGGTGAAATTCGTAAAATTCAAAATATGGCTTCTGAAGAATTAATGCATGAAGCTAAAAAAATGGGAACCCCTTATGAGTTATTAGTAGAAGTAGCTAATAATGAGCGTTTACCAGTAGTTAATTTTGCCGCTGGCGGCATAGCTACTCCAGCTGATGCTGCAATGATGATGCAGTTAGGCTGTGATGGTATATTTGTAGGTTCTGGAATATTTAAGTCTAATGATCCTTCAGACAGGGCAAAAGCAATTGTATCATCTACTACTCATTATGATGATCCGGAGTTGTTGGCTAAAATATCATGTGATTTAGGAGATGCAATGCCTGGACTAGAAATTTCTTCAATTAATAAAGAGCAGCGTATGCAGGACAGGGGTTGGTAAAAATTTTGATTGGTGTTTTAGCATTGCAGGGTGCTTTCCGGGAACACCAGAAGATGTTTGAATATTGCGGCATAAAAACTGTTCAGGTTCGCATGCCTGAACAGTTAAATAATATAGATGCATTAGTTATCCCGGGTGGTGAAAGTACCACCATGAGTAAATTATTAGTTGAGTATGATCTTCTGAATCCAATTATTGAACTGGGACAAAAAGGATTACCCATAATGGGTACATGTGCCGGGTTAGTGTTGTTAGCCCGGGAGATAGTTAATTCAAACCAGCAACCTGTACTGCAATTAATGGATATAAAAGTTAAGCGCAATGCATTTGGACGGCAAAGAGAAAGTTTTGAAACTGACCTGGATATTACTGAATTGGGAGAACTACCGCTGCGAGCTGTTTTTATCAGGGCTCCTTATGTAGTCAGCGCCGGGGAAAATGTTAAAGTTTTAAGTAGTTTTAAAAATAAAATCATATGTGTAGAACAGCAGAATTTAATAGGAGTGGCGTTTCACCCGGAATTAACAAAGGATATACGTTTACACAGGTATTTCATTAATAAAATACCCGTGTAAATATAAATTTAGAAAATTCATATTGAAAATTACGAATCATTGTAGTATTATTTTTAAATAATTAAACATAAAACCCGAAGAAGGGGTATAGTAGTTTTGCGAACTTTTTAGAGAGCCGGTGGTTGCTGTGAACCGGTAAGTGCGGCAAAATGAATGGCTCCCCCGAGGGGGTCTGTTGAAAATAATAGTAGGCAGACACGGTTTTTCCGTTATTAAAATAAAGTGGGCCTGGTTATTATACCGGGCCAACTGGGGTGGCACCGCGGGAATAAACCTCTCGTCCCTGTAATTTTTTGCAGGGGACGAGAGGTTTTAATTATTTATAAAAGGAGTGATTTATTATGCCACAAAAAGAATATTTAATGATACCTGGTCCAACACCAGTACCGCCGATGGTTATGAATGCTATGTCGCAGCCCATGTTTGGTCACCGGAGTCCAGAATTCGCTGAAATACATAAAAACATAATAGAAAAATTAAAGTTAGTATTTCAGACTCAAAATGATGTTTTTGTTTTAAGTAGTTCAGGTACGGGTGGTATGGAGGCAGCTGTAGCCAATATAATTAATCCAGGTGAAAAAGTACTGGTTTTAGTTGGCGGTAAATTTGGGGAGCGCTGGTCAGAGTTATCATATAATTATGGAGCACAGGTTATTCAACAGGATTTTACCTGGGGTGAACCTGTAGACATAAATGTAGTTAAAAAAGAGCTCGCTAATAATCCAGATATTAAGGCTGTATTTGCTACATTTAATGAAACATCAACCGGTGTGTTTAATGATATAGAAAAGCTTGGTAAAGCAGTATCAAATACTAATGCATTATTAATATTAGACGGTATTAGTGGTGCCGGTGGTATTGAGATAAAAACTGATGAATGGAATGTAGATATTTTAGTAACTGGTTCACAAAAAGCTTTTATGCTCCCACCTGGATTGGCTATGATAAGTGTAAGTTCTAAAGCCTGGGAAAAAATTAAAAACAAAAAATCACCATGTTATTATTTTGATTTGCTTAAAACCAGAAAATCTATGGAAAAATATAATACTGCATATACTCCTGCCGTCTCTTTATTTCTAGGATTAAATGCATCCCTCGATTTAATTATTGAAGAAGGGGTAAATAATGTTTTTCAACGCCATATTCAATTAAGAAATGCTACCAGGGCTGCAATAGATGCAATGGGATTAAAACTAATGACAGAAAATTATTGCGCATCTCCAGTAATAACTTCTATATATGCACCTAAAAATATAGGCGCAGATGACTTAAGAAAAGTATTAAAACAACAGTACAATATTTCTTTTGCAGGTGGCCAGGCACAATTAAAAAATAAAATTTTTCGAATTGCACATATGGGTTTTGCAGATAAAATGGATGTAATAACAGCAATAAGTGGTCTTGAAATGGCCTTAAATAATTTAAATAGTCCTGTAGAATTAGGTAGTGGATTAAAAGCGGCACAAGAAGTATTTTTAGGGAGGCATAAATAAAATGTCAGAATTTAAAGTTTTAGTAATGGACGGTGTTTCTGAAAAAGGGCTAACACCTTTTTTAAAAGAAGAAAATATTGAAGTTGTTATGGGCAGTAAAATGAATGAAGATGAATTAATTGAAATAATAGGTGATTATGATGCAATAATTGTACGAAGTGCTACAAAAGTAAATTCCAGGGTATTAAAAAGTGCAGTTAAATTAAAGGTTGTAGGCCGTGCGGGAGTGGGAGTGGATAATATTGATCTGGATGCGTGTACAGAAAAAGGAGTTTTAGTAGTAAATGCACCGGATGGTAATACCATGGCCGCTACAGAACATACTATGGCCATGATGTTATCTCTAGCAAGGAATATCCCTCAAGCGGTTAATTCACTCAAACAGGGTGTATGGAATAAAAAAGCATTTTTAGGTGTAGAGTTAAGAGGTAAAATATTGGGAGTAATTGGTTTTGGGCGTATTGGTTCGGCAGTAGCCCGGAGGGCACAGTCTATGGAGATGGAAATTATCACATATGATCCTTATATAACTGAAGAAAAAGCTGCTGCTACAGGAGTAAGTATTGTTTCTTATGAAGAATTATTGAAACGCTCTGATTTTATAACTATACACATGCCCAAGACAGAAGAAACATATCATTTGATCGATGAAAAAGCCTTAAGCCAGGTTAAAAATAATGTAAGAATAATTAATTGTGCCCGGGGCGGATTAATAGATGAAGAAGCACTATTTAAAGCACTGGAATCAGATTTAATTGCTGGTGCGGCCCTGGATGTTTTTGAAAATGAGCCTAATACTGAAAGTCCTCTCCATAAAATAGATAAAGTAATAGCAACACCTCACCTGGGAGCATCGACTACAGAAGCACAATTAAATGTAGCAGTGGATGTTGCTGAAGAAATTATATCTGCACTGCATGGAGAAGTAGTTAAAAATACTGTAAATGTTCCCTCTATTCCACCTGAAGTTATATCTAATATACAACCATATTTAAAGCTTGCTGAAAAACTAGGAAAACTAGAGGCACAGCTTGTAGAAGGAAGAATAAATAAAATAGAGATCACATACAGTGGAGATTTTGCACAACAAAATGTAAAACCGGTAACTACTGCTATAGTTAAAGGTGTGCTTGATCCTATACTTCAAGAAAGAGTAAATTTTGTTAATGCACTGGCATTGGCTAAAAACCGGGGAATACAGGTAACTCAAACAGTGAACGGGGATACTAATGGATATACCAGTATGATTGATATTAATGTTATCTCGGATAAAGCAGAAAAGTCTGTGGCAGGTACATTTTTAAGAGATAATGATCCACGTATAGTAATGGTTGATGGTTACAGGATAGATGCTATTCCAAGCGGGTATATAATTTATGTTTCTCATTATGATAAACCAAGAATTATAGGTCCTGTGGGAACCCTTATAGGTGATAATAATGTTAATATTGCTACTATGCAGGTAGGTCGTGAAAAGAGCGGTGGTAAGGCAGTAATGATACTTACCGTAGATGCAAAAGTATCCCAAGAAACCCTGGAACAAATTAAATCCTTGAATGGTATTATTGATGTAAAATTTGTTAGTTTATAAATTTTACAAGCATTTTACTATATGATATACTTTTGCCGGGTATAACCCGGTATTATTTATGAATTGTTAATTATACTACTTAATTGGAAACAATAATAACAAATACACCTTCTGGAGGTGCCCACACTTGTTAGATATAAAATTTGTGCGCAAATTTCCTGAAAAGGTTAAACAAGCTCTGTATAAAAGGGGAAGCAATATTACATTAGAATCTTTTTTAAGTCTTGATCAGCGCCGCAGGGACAAGTTAGCTGAAGCAGAACAGTTAAAAAATAGAAGAAATATAGTTTCTCAGGAGATTGGCAGGTTAAAAAAAGAAAATAAAGATGTAGAAAAAATGACGCAAGAAATGCGCCAGGTATCTGATAAAGTCAAAGAAATGGATGAAGAAATTCGTGATTTGGAAAATGAGTTAACTAATATTTTGTTAGGAATACCAAATGTAACTGATGAATCTGTTCCCGTGGGTAGTGATGAAGAAGATAATGAAGAGATAAAGCGCTGGGGTGAGGTATTCTCTTTTTCTTATCCTATTAGGCCTCATTGGGAAATCGGTGAAAAATTAGATATATTAGATTTTAATAGGGCCGGTAAAGTTACTGGTGCCCGTTTTAATTTTTATAAGGGTAAAGGTGCTGCACTGGAAAGGGCATTAATAAATTTTATGTTGTATGAACATACAAATAATCATTATTATCAAGAAATATTGCCCCCGTTCATTGTTAATTCATCCAGCATGACTGGTACCGGGCAGTTACCGAAATTTAAAGAAGATATGTTTAAATTAGAAGGAACTGATTATTATTTAATTCCTACGGCAGAGGTACCTTTAACAAATCTGTATCGTGATGAAATAATAGATGAAAATAAACTTCCATTATATCATTGTGCATATAGCGGGTGTTTTCGAGCTGAAGCAGGCTCTGCAGGCAGGGATACTCGCGGGCTTATACGCTTGCACCAGTTTAATAAAGTAGAATTAGTTAAATTTTCTCATGACCAAAATTCTTATGAAGAACTGGAAAAATTAAGAGCTGATGCTGAGAGGATACTTCAACTTCTCGAGCTTCCATATCGTGTAGTAAATTTGTGCTCAGGGGATATTGGTTTTAGTGCAGCAAAAACTTATGATATAGAAGTATGGTTGCCAAGTTATAATGATTATAAGGAAATATCTTCTTGTAGTAATTTTACTGACTTTCAAGCACGTCGTGCTAATATAAGATATAAACCAGAAAAAAGTAAACCAAGATTTGTACATACCTTGAACGGTTCTGGATTAGCAATAGGCCGGACTGTTGCAGCTATATTAGAAAACTATCAACAAGAGGATGGTAGTGTAAAAATACCGGAAGTGTTACAATTTTATATGAATGGATTGACATATATAGGTTAATTTGCTAATTTATTTTCCGGTAAGATACTTTTTTCGCTTATTGACACTGATTTTTCTCCGTGTTATACTAATCAATGCCGCTGGTAGGGCAGTCTGGAGGGATGTCCGAGTGGCTGAAGGAGGCGGTCTTGAAAACCGTTGAACCTTAGCGGGTTCCGTGGGTTCGAATCCCACTCCCTCCGCCAGTGAATATTTTATGGAGAGATGGCCGAGTGGCTGAAGGCGCTCGCCTGCTAAGCGAGTAGACGGTGCTGAGCTGTCTCGAGGGTTCGAATCCCTCTCTCTCCGCCAATCAAAGAAGTGCACACTTATCTGTGTGCACTTCTTTGATTAAGTTCCAGGTTTTTAACTTGACTATTTAAAAAAATTTTGATAAAATACTTTGTGCATTACTTGAGGCTGAGTTATATTATATGTGCCCGTAGCTCAATTGGATAGAGCGTCTGACTACGGATCAGAAGGCTAGGGGTTCGACTCCCTTCGGGCACGCCAATATATTAGGTGCGTTATTTTCGCACCTAATAATTTTCTTTTTTTAAAATTGTGCGCCCGTAGCTCAGGGGATAGAGCAGTGGTTTCCTAAACCACGTGCCGGAGGTTCGAATCCTCCCGGGCGTACCATTAAATAATGTATAAAGAGGAATATAGTGAAAGACCACATTAATTTTATGTATAAAGCATTAGATGAAGCATATAAAGCTTATGCTCTTGGTGAGGTTCCTGTAGGAGCAGTGGTCGTGAAAAATAATCAAATTATAGGCAGGGGACATAACCTGCGTGAAACGTGGATTGATAGTACTGCTCATGCTGAAATTATCTCCATGAGGAATGCTGCCAGGGAGATTGGTGACTGGAGATTAAACGGTGCAACGCTGTATTCTACTATTGAACCCTGTGCGATGTGCAGTGGTGCGATTATACAATTTAGAGTGGATTTCCTTGTATATGGTGCACCGGATACTAAGTTTGGAGCAGTTGATTCTGTATTAGATGTAGTGCGCGAGCCTGCTTTTAATCATCAGGTAAGTGTAATTTCGGGTGTACTGGAAGATGAATGCCGGCAAATTATTCGATATTTTTTTAGACAATTACGCAAAAAAAAATAAGTAGGTATAATGTACAAACTTATTGCAAGATAAATATGAATGTGATAACTTATGTTTTGTGGAGAGATGGCCGAGCTGGCTAAAGGCGCTCGACTCGAAATCGAGTAGGTAGTGCTGAGCTGCCTCCAGGGTTCGAATCCCTGTCTCTCCGCCAGGTTACAATTTAATTTATTACAATTAAATTTATTAATATATTTTTTCACTAAGCTTATTTGCGGAGAGATGGCCGAGTGGACTAAGGCGCTCGCCTGGAGAGCGAGTAGACGGTTTGACCCGTCTCGTGGGTTCGAATCCCACTCTCTCCGCCAGGTTTAATTTATAAAGTTTACCGTGCTAGGCGGGGAGGTAGCGGTGCCCTGTACTCGCAACCCGCTACAGCGGGGCTGAATTCCCACTTAAGGATTAGGTTTGTGAGGCCTGGCTCCCGTAAGGGGTGTTGACGACCGGGTCTTGCGCGACGGAGTCTTCTGAATTGTGTCAGATCCTGGCGGAAGCAGCACTAAGGAAGTCGCTCCGGGTGCCGCAAGGTTGCCTGGTCCGAGCTACCTGCAGGGGTAACGCTCAGAAGCCTAAATTCGAGGGTGGGTGCACGGTTTAAGTTTATGGGCCATGTTGCGCAACAGCAATGTGGTCTTTTTTAATTATTTAAGAGGAAAAGAAGATTGCTGTAAAGAATAAAGTTATATTTTAAAATAACAGGAGTGTATTTTTTGACTTATAAAGCTTTGTATAGAAAATGGAGGCCAGGTAATTTTAACGAAATAGCGGGTCAGGAGCATATTACTCGTACATTACAAAACGCTCTTAAAAATGAGCAAATTTCTCACGCATATCTTTTTTGCGGGACAAGGGGAACTGGTAAAACATCAACAGCTAAAGTGTTGGCCAGGGCATTAAACTGCTTAAATTTAGATGGGGCAGGGATTTGTAATGAATGTGATAATTGCACATCTATAGCAGCAGGTTATTCAATGGATGTAATAGAGATTGATGCTGCTTCAAACAGAGGAATTGATGAGATAAGAGATCTTCGGGAAAAAGTTAATTTATCACCTTCCGGAGGTATCTATAAAGTTTATATAATTGATGAAGTTCATATGTTAACAAATGAAGCTTTCAATGCATTATTAAAAACGTTGGAAGAACCTCCTTCCCATGTTATTTTTATTTTAGCTACAACTGAACCTCATAAGGTGCCTATGACTATTATTTCACGATGTCAAAGATTTGATTTTAAGCCTATTACTGATGATAAAATAATTTCCCGGTTACTTGAAATATCAAATGATCTTGAACTTGATATAGAAAAAGAAGCACTTCAAGAAATTGCTGGTGCTGCTGAAGGTAGCCTGCGTGATGCGATAAATATATTAGATCAAGTTTCTACTATCGGAAAAAATAAAATAAATAAAAAAGAAATTCATAATATCATGGGAACCGTAAACGAACATGTATTATATGAAATGAAAGAAAACATATTAAGTGAAGATGTAGACAGCGCAGTTAAACTGGTTGATGATCTATTCACGGAAGGCAAGGATTTGCGTATTTTTAGCAGGCAATTAGGAGAGTATTTACGGGATTTCTTAATAAAAAAAGAAACGAAAGATAAAAACTTGATTTTACACATAATAAAGCTTCTGGTACGATATGAACAGGATATGAAGTGGAGTTCTCACCCGCGTTTATTATTGGAATTGTTTTTATTTGAAAGTGTATATGGAAGTCAAGAGAATACACTTAATGATATTTCATTACGATTGGCCCGACTTGAGAAAAAAGTAGAAGAAAAAGATAACTTTAAATTAATAAATAATAACGTTAATATACATGATGAAGTTAAAGAAGCAGGATATTATGAGGATAATAATGGGAATGATAAAAAAGATGATAAAGAAAATTCTATAAGTCAAAATAGTGATAATAAAAATGTAGAAAAGGATAAAAAAAGTTATATTAATAATTATAATGATAACGATGTTTCCTTAGAAAAGGTAAAAAAAATTTGGCCCCGGATATTACAAGAAGTGAGAAAGAAAAATAAAGCTACTGTAACATGTTTAGAATCCTGTTGGCTTACTGCAGTTTCACAAAACATTCTAACCCTGGGTTTTGAAGTTGGAGATATAACAAAAGATATTATGGAAAAAGAAAAGAATAAGCAAGTACTCGTGGATGTACTCGGTAAAATTTTAGGGGGCGAATGGACAATTCGCTGCAGCACAGGAAATCCCCCTCTCAAAGAAGAAAAAAATCCTGATGTAACTGTTGATAAAGCTATGGAAATATTTAATGCTGAAGAGGTAAATAATGTATTACCTGATGAATAAATATTAAGGGAGGATTTAAGGAAATATGGGTGGAAATATGTCTAAAATGATGAAACAAGTACAAAAAATGCAAAGCGATATGGCTAAAATGCAGGAAGAGCTGGCTAAACGCACTCTAGAGAGTACTGCTGGTGGTGGTGCTGTAAAAGTTGTTGCTAACGGTAAGCAGGAAATAGTATCTATAGAAATACAACCTGAAGCAGTGGATCCTGAAGATGTAGAAATGTTGCAGGATCTTATTCTTTCTGCCGTAAATGATGCTTTAAAGCAGGCACAAGATATGGCAAATCAAGAAATGAATAAAATTACCGGTGGGATGAATATTCCCGGGCTTTTTTAGCGGGAGAGTGAAATATTATGAATAATGGTGGGGCTATAGATCGCTTAGTTCACCAGTTTGCAAGTTTACCGGGTATTGGGCCTAAAACTGCCCAACGCCTGGCTTTTTATTTATTAAATGCTTCACCGGAAGTGCCTGAAAACCTGGCTTCCGCTATTACAGAAGCAAAAAAATCTATTAAATATTGTTCTGTTTGTTCTAATTTAACTGATACAGATCCTTGTAAAATTTGCGGTGATGTAAAACGAAATCCCGGTGTAATATGTGTTGTACAGGAGCCTAAAGATGTAATAGCTATTGAAAAAAGCCGGGGATATAAAGGATTATACCATGTACTTCACGGTGCGCTTGAACCTTCGGAAGGTATAGGTCCAGATAATCTTACTATTAGACAACTGCTCAAGCGACTTGAGAGTGGTCAAGTGACAGAGATAATATTAGCTACTAATTCGGATGTTGAAGGTGATGCTACTGCTATATATTTAGCCCGGTTAATAAAACCATTGGGGATAAAGGTAACCAGGATTGCTCATGGTTTACCTGCCGGGTCCTATCTCGAATATGCCGATCAAATAACATTGTCCAAGGCAATGGAAGGTCGAAGAGAGATAGATTAAGTCATCATATTTTCCATTCTTGTTCATATACATGTGATAAATCCAGTAAACGGGGGAGTGTATATTGGCGGAATGGAAATATTTGTCTCTAATAATATTTAGTGCGCTGGGTATGTGTATTATATTAACACTATTTTTTAGGCCTTTTAAATTGGTAAGGAAAATTGCTGTATGTGGTTTAATCGGTTTTCTATCTTTAGCAGTTTTAAATATTTTTCTGCGTATATGGGGAATGCATGTTGTAATTAATCCTTTTACTGTACTAATGGCAGGAATTTTAAAATTACCAGGTATAATATTACTTGTAATTTGTGATTATCTCTTTGTATAATATGAAGCCTATTACTTTGTCGTTAATATTTTGTACGGCCAATACCTGGAGTGGATGTATAAGACTAATTTAAAGAGTGTATGAACCCGGGGTCAGTACTGGTACGTTTGGAGCGGCCAGGGAAACCTGTTTTTCCTGTGCCCGGAGTTAATTGAATTTATGTGTATTCTCAGGTCTCAATAGGATATGAAAGGTATCATTGGCCTGTTTATTTAATTTAGTTTCTTTTGTTAAATTAAAATAAAAAGCATATATCATATTTTCAAAATTGACTCAATTTTGAAGATTTTTAAAAGTTATAAAAATCTCTATATTAAGTTTTTAACCCAATTCCTTGACGTAATAATATAAGGTAATTATACTATTCCTATTAAGGAATGTTGGTGTAAAAAGCAAAATTGACTAAAATTTTTTATGTTAAGGTATTTTATATAATTTGGAGGTGATTATAGATATTGGTGACCGTATAGTAGAGGCTTATATAGGTGAATATGCCAGTGGTAAAAGTGAAGTAGCAGTTAACAGGGCTATTGATTTGTTACATGAAGGACATCCAGAAATAAGTCTTGTGGACTTAGATATTGTTGAGCCTTGTTATACCCTTCGCCCTATAAAAAAAAATTTACAAGGTATGGGATTGAATGTATTAGCTTGGGATACAGCTGATACTATCGGGCTAGGGGAAACTGGAAATATTTTAAGGGCAGAAAATAAATGGGCCCTGAAAAGAGAAGGCGATATTATACTGGATATTGGTTACGGCGTGGAGGGCGCTAAGACCTTGAATTTATTGGAGGGTGCAGAAGAAGATGATAACCTTCAATTGTTTGTTGTATTGAATATAGCACGCCCAATGACTTCTTCAGTAAATGATATTGTAAATTATGTTAGAGAGTTAAAAAAAGTTGATGGGTTAATAAATAATACGCATCTTGGTGATGATACTTATATTGATATTATACAAGACGGGGCCCGAATCGTTTCAGAGGCCGCTGAACATTTAGGAATCCCCGTAGTAGCAACAACTGTAGTTAAAGAATTAGCTCAATCCATAGGTCCTTATGATTGTTGTGGTAATGTTGTGCGCAGTGTAACTCGATATATGCCTGAAAGTTTCTGGTAAGAAGTATCTGATGCTGTAATTTCAGTGCGTACGAATATTACTGTAACCTTTTCACCTATAATATAGGAGGTGCTTCAGCACAATGACTGAAAAGCCTGTTCAGGAAGAAAAACGCGTTTTTATGACGGGTAATGAGGTATGTGCGTGGGCTGCAGCAGCAGCTCAAGCTGAAATAATGTACGGTTACCCGATTACACCACAGAATGAGATTATGCATTACTGGACAAGATTAGCTCCCAAGTATAACAGGGACTTCTTGCAAACCGAAGATGAATTGTCTGCAGGGTTTACTACTGCAGGAGGTATAATGGCAGGAAAAAGAGCTTTCACGGCTACTTCTGGGCCAGGAAATATATTGATGCAGGAACCATTTAGTATGGCAGAGGCAATGCGCCTTCCAACTGTTGCTATTATTCAGCAAAGGGGAGGTCCTTCAACAGCTACTGTTATATATTCTCAACAAGAGGTTACTATGACTAGCCTGGGTGGTAACGGTGAAGGGTTGCGTATTGTATATTCTACCGCTACCCACCAGGAATTATTTGATTATACCATTAAAGCATTCAATACTGCCTGGAAATATCGTTTCCCAACTTTTGTATTAGCTGATGGTTACCAGGCTAAGATGAGGGAATCACTTAAAATGTATGATCCCGAGGCTAAAGGTATAAAAATGGTTTCAACTGAACCTTATGTTGGAAAAGAAGGCGTACCTGGTGTAGACAGGGATCCTGGACATTTCCGCAATACTTACAATGTGGAAGAAGAATTATATGAAGTACTGGAACAATATATCGAAGATTATGATAAAATGGCTCCCGAAGTTGCAGAATATGAAGAAATAGGAAGCCAGGATGCAGATGTAGTTGTAATTTCACACGGAGTAGTTTCCAGGGCAGCAAAGGGTGCTGTGCAAGAATTGCAAAAACAAGGCTATAAAGTAGGTTATTTTAGGCCTATTACAATACGCCCGCTACCAGTAAATGAAATTCGTGATATAGCTAATAGTGCTAAAAAGGTTATGGTTGTGGAATCTGCAAACGGGCAGCTTGATCGCCTGATAAAAGAAAAAGTGTATGGGTGCAATGCAGAAATGATTCCTTTCTTTAAACCAGGTGTAGGAATAACAACAGAAGAAGTTGAGAGTAGACTTAAAGAATTATTCTAATGATTGTTATTAAATTGTGTATATGGCCTAAACTAATGTTACGGGAGAGATGGAAAGGAGGCCCTTCTTTATGACTGTACAACCTGCCATGCCGATGAGCTGGAGGAGAGAAACAAAACCGCACAAATTTTGCCCAGGATGCGGTCACGGTTTAGTTTTAAAAGTATTGGGTCAAGCTGTAGATGAATTAAATATTCAAGATAAAATGGTTTTTGGTTGTGATATTGGGTGTTCATTACTGGCATGGGATTTCTTTAATGTAGACAGCATACAAACTCACCATGGACGGACTACTCCTGTTATCACCGGTATGAAAAGAGCTAACCCTAATTTAATTGGTGTTGCCTATATGGGTGATGGCGGTGGCTATGCTATTGGTTCTCAGCACTTGGTGAGCGCAGCTACCAGGAATGAAAAAATAACAGTAATTCTAGTTAACAATACGCAGTACGGAATGACCGGAGGACAAATGGCACCTACTACATTACCTGGACAAAAAACTGAAACCAGTCCTTACGGTAGGGATGTAAGTAAAACTGGTAATCCTACCCTGGGCCCGGAAATGGTTAATGCTATTACAGGTGAAGGAGCTTATGTAGCCCGGGGTACGGTATCTAAAGTAAATAAATTAAAAGAATATATTAAAAAAGCCTTGGAAAACCAGATTAACGGAAATGGTTTTAGCTTTGTTGAAGTATTGTCCGCTTGTCCCACTAATTGGAGAACAAACGCAGAAAAAACTTGGAAGTTTTTAGAAGAAGAAATGGCCGAATATTTCAAAGTAGGAGAATTTAAAGTTCCCGGTTCCCGGGAAGAGGAGGGACAATCTAATGGGTAAGCCGTGGAAGATAGTTCTGGCAGGAGAAGGCGGCCAAGGTGTGCAGTCGGTCGCCGGTATACTTGCAGATGCGGCTAATGATCAAGGCCGTGAAGCTCTATATATTCCTAATTTTGGTGTAGAGCAGCGAGGTGGAGTATCTGTTGCTTACCTGCAAATCGGTGATGAACCCGTAGGGGCACCGAAATTTCAAACAGCAGACATTATAATTGCACTAAGTGACCGTGCAGTAACTCGTACAACCAGGTACACCGGACCGGACACGGTTTTTGTATATGATTCTGGAATTGAGAACTTAAAGGACGAGGATCTTCCTACTGGAGTTAAGAAAATATTAGCTATTCCTGCATTAGATGCTGCAAAACGTGAATTGCATCCCAGGGTGTTTAATGTGATTATCATGGGTGCAGTTATTAAAGCAACGGGTGTTGTTCCCGAAGAAAAGGCTAAAGAAGCCCTGGAAAAGAAACTGGGCTATAAGTTTGAGCAAAAACCTGAGTTGAGAGATATGAATTTTAAGGCTATAGAGCGCGGCGCCGAACTGGTGGCCGAGGCATTATAAGGGGGGCTTTTTGTGGCTATAGATTTTAAAGAGCGCACAATAGAAGTTGAAAAAGGAAATTGGACAGTTTTTCCCGGGCTCTGTAAAGGATGCGGGTTATGTATTGAAAAATGTCCCAAGAAATGTATGAGCTGGTCAAGTGTTTTAGGTGTCTATGGCACTCCCTCAGTGGAAATAAATGATGAATGTATAGCCTGCGGTATATGCCAGCAAGTTTGCCCGGATTGCGCTATCGCAGTGGAAAAAAAGAAAAAAGATGAATAAATAAATATACTTAAATAAAAAAAACTGCGAGCTTCGTCTCGCAGTTTTTTTTATTTAAGTATGATAGTGGGAAAAAAGAAGGTTATTTTTCTTTTTTTCCATCCGCTTACGCCTGTGTGCTAGTTCTAGATCTGATTTAATCTGCTGTAGTACCGGTATTTCTACGCCGTAAGATTTAGAAATTTCCATATCACTGTAACCTTTTTTCCAGGCTGATATTAATTTTTTTACGTTTGTACTGTATTTTTTACATATTTCTTTATGATCAACACAATTATCTTTTTCACGTTTTTTCATTACACTGAACTTCCTTTCTAATCTTTTTATTATTTTTATCCGGGTGATCCTCATATATAACAAATAAGGCATAGTAAGTTTTCTGTATTTATTGGAAGTTGTAAGCCGGTATGGTAAAATTTAAAATAGATTTTTACGCTGTTATGTTATTAGCAAGTTTAAGTAAAAAAAACACAATATTTACAGGAGATATTATGGTTGCACCATTATATGAAAAAACTTTAAAATACTCTAAAAAAAATATTTTCCAATTTAATATTCCTGGCCATAACCGGGGAACGGGTTTGCCGACACAATTTCAGTTAATGGGATCTGAATTATTAAAGATGGATTTTACGGAAATACCGGGACTTGATGATTTACATAATCCTGGTGGCGTAATTGCATCGGCACAAAAATTAACTGCCTCACTTTACGGGGCAAAAGAATCATATTTTTTAGTTAATGGAACATCCTGCGGGCTGCAGGCCTTGATAATGTCCCTGGCCCGTGAGGAAGAACATATATTGATTCCCAGAAATGCCCATCGTGCTGTAGTGAGTGGACTTATCTTAAGCGGAGCGCGTCCAGTTTTTCTTTATCCCAATATAATGCCTTTCTTTAATTTTCCTGCCGGTATTAATTTAAATGAATTGAAAAAAAAGCTAAGGGATTATCCTGATTGTAAAGCTGCATTACTGGTGCATCCTACTTACTATGGTACTGTCAGTGATTTAAATAGATTAGTAAATAAAATACATGCAGCTGGCCTGCCGGCAATTATTGATGAAGCGCATGGTACACACCTTTATTTTAATAGAAATTTCCCGCCGGGAGCTTTAACATGTGGTGCCGATGCTGTTGTACAAAGTGTTCATAAAACAGGAGGTTCTCTTACCCAGTCATCCTGGCTGCATTTAAAAGGCGAACGAGTTAATAGTAATAGGGTAAAAAATACACTTAATTTATTACAAACTACCAGCCCATCGTATATATTAATGTCTTCTCTGGATGCGGCCAGGGAACAGTTAGAAAATAGCGGACACAAAATCATGGATAGAGTGTTCGAGTATTCTTGTTATGCTCGCAAAGCAGTATCAAAAATAGAAGGATTGACTGTGCTGAATAAAGGTTTTTTACAAAGAGCTGCATGGGGGTTAGACTCTTCTCGTATAGTGATATCGGTAAAAGGCATTGGATTAACAGGTTACCAGGCAAAAAATATTCTGAGTGAACATTACAAAATCGAGATAGAAATGGCAGATTTTAATAATATAATAGCAATAATTGGACCTGGTACTGCAAAGGAAGATATAGATGTACTGGCTGCAGCTTTGCATGATTTAGCGTATAATGCTTATCAGAATAAAGAATGTTCTTTGTTAGATATTTCCCCCCCGCCAATACCGCCTATGAGGGCTGTTCCACGCCGCGCATGGATGTCCGAATCATTTCCGGTAATTTTAGATGAAGCATCCGGACTAGTTAGTGCTGAGATGGTTTGCGTATACCCGCCGGGGATACCAGTGCTTTATCCTGGAGAAGAAATTACAGAAGAGATAAAGGATTACCTGGTTGATGTTCGAAAGCTGGGATTACATTGCCAGGGCCCCGAAGATAATAATTTAAAATACATTAGAGTAATCTGATTTGAAAATTCCAGTTTGAAGTAGTTAACAATCTGTAACCCCAGGGGGGGGCTGTGGTTTTCCGGAAGGTTGCGCTCAGTACTTAGTTTGCTATTATGTAAAAGGCAGAATTAAAATTCTATTTTATCTTAATTACTCAAGATAGCCTTTTATATTTTACTGATTCAACTATCAGAAAAAATTCGTGCTATATAACTTTATTTTACTCTTGATTATTTAGTTATGCCTTATATAATAAAATGAAAGTGAAGTGTTTTACGTGAAACAAGGGTTGTTTATTGTAATGGAAGGGATAGACGGGGCAGGAAAAAGTACTCAAATAAAAATGCTTGCCGAACAGCTATTAAAACGCGGTTATGAAGTTTTAATTACTAAAGAACCTGGTGGAACGCCTGTTGGAGAACAGGTTAGAGATATACTTTTAAATCCGTGTAATAAAAATATGTCATATGAAACAGAAGTTCTTTTGTATACTGCTGATAGAGCCCAGCATGTGCAGGAAAAAATATTACCTGCCGTACACGAAGGAAAAGTAGTTATCTGTGACCGTTTTTTCGACTCTACACTGGCCTATCAAGGGGGGGGAAGAGGTATTGATACGCAGTATATATATGATTTAAATAAATTTGCACTAACAGATGTATATCCTGACATGGTATTTATATTAGATGTTTCCCCTGAAGTAGGAATGGAAAGAAGTAGCAGCAGGCAGACATATATTGATAGGCTGGAAAATGAAAATTTAAATTTTTACAGGCGCGTAAGAGAAGTTTATTTGCAATTAGCAGAAAAATCACCGGGAAATCATTGCATAATTGATGGTGAAATGGAACTGGAAGAAATTAACGAGGAAATATTGAAAAGGCTGGAGGAGTACTAATTGGACAGTTTTAATGATATTATTGGACATAGAGAAATATTGAATATTCTCTCCAGTGCCTTAAGCTGTGACAGGATTACACATGCTTATTTGTTTGAAGGCCCTCGAGGTGTAGGTAAGGGGACCATGGCAAGCGTGTTTGCCAAAACTCTGCTTTGTTCCAGCCCCGGAGAAAATGGTCCCTGTAATATATGTAGAAGTTGCAGGCAGTTTTTATCAGGCAATCACCCGGATTTTTATCGCGTGGAACCAGATGGAAATTATATAAAGATATCTCAAATAAGACAGTTACAGCAAAAGATGTCCCTGCAACCTTTCCAGGGGACCCGGCAAGTGTTTATTATAGAAGAAGCTGAAACAATGACCAGAGAAGCTGTAAACAGTTTTTTAAAAAGCCTGGAAGAACCACCTGGTTCAATTGTTTTTATACTAATATCTCATTATCCGCAGTTGCTGCTCACAACAATATCTTCTCGCTGTCAACAATTTAATTTTAAACCACTATCAAATAATGAAGTTATTGAAGGGCTTAAAAAAATAACTGGTCTAAAAGAAAAAGAATGCCGCTTGCCGTCAGCTTTAGCAGAGGGCAGCCTGGGGGCGGCATTGGAATCCTTGAATAACAGCCAGGAAAGAGACGAGTTGTTTAATACTCTAAATGTGCTTGAAAATATTAAGGCTTCTGAAATTTCATTACGATCTCAAAAAATAATAGAAAGAAAAGTTAATTTGCAGCATATTATGGATATGCTTTTAATGTGGTATCGTGATGTATTAATTTTAAAAAAAATGGGGCAATCTGACTTGATAGTTAATATTGACTGCAATGAAGCAATAAACAAGGAAAGTAAACGTTTTTCTGTATGTGAACTTATTCAAAATATTAAGGCAATTGAAAAGGCCAAAACGATGTTGTCTTCTCGGGTAAATAACCGGCTGGTATTGGAAAATTTACTATTGATCCTGGCTGGAATTTACACGAAAAGGAGGTTTTAGAATTGACTCAAGTAGTAGGTGTTAGATTTAAACCGGCAGGAAAAGTATATTTTTTTGATCCTGGCGATTTAAAACTTATAGAGAATGATAATGTAATAGTAGAAACTATAAGGGGCATAGAATTTGGACAAGTTGTTAACGGGCCCAGGGAAGTTCCTGACGAACAAATTGTCCACCCTCTTAAGCAGGTAATAAGAGAAGCAACACAAGAAGATAAAAAAATAATAAAAGAGAATAAAGAACAGGAACAGGAAGCTTTTAATATATGTGTGGAAAAGATAGTGCAGCACAACCTTCCAATGAAGCTAGTGAGTGTAGAAAAAACATTTGATGGAAATAAAATAATATTTTATTTTACAGCAGAAGGAAGAGTAGACTTTCGTGATTTAGTGAAGGACCTGGCCTCAATCTTTAGAACCAGGATAGAACTCAGGCAAATAGGGGTTAGAGACGAGGCTAAAATGCTGGGAGGGTTGGGATGCTGTGGGCGTGAACTTTGCTGTTGTTCGTGGCTGTCTGATTTTAACTCTGTATCTATAAGAATGGCTAAAGATCAAAATCTTTCTTTAAATCCATCAAAAATATCAGGTATATGCGGTCGTCTAATGTGCTGTTTAAAATTTGAAAGCGAAGTATATGAAGAAGCAAAAGAAAAATTTCCTAAAATTGATACTAAGGTTATGACACCAGACGGTGTGGGCAAGGTTTGTAACGTAAATATATTTAAACAAACTATACAGGTTGAATTGACAAGCAGTGAAATAATAAAAGAATATTTTTTAAAAGATATTTCCACTCAAGATGAGGAGGTGTCAAATGAACATGGAGCCCCTTCTTCGGACAATAATGAACATGGAAACCAGGGTGAACAATATGATAACAGATCTAAAAAAGATGAAGAATCATATTGAATATTTAGAAGAAGAGAACCTGGAACTTCGCCGCAGCCTGGCTGCTGTGTCCGGGGTAGGGGAAGGGAAAGATGAGGAGCCTTCTCAAGAAGGTTTAAATAATTTAATATACTTGTATAAGCAGGGATTTCACATTTGCAATTTATACTTTGGCCAAATGCGTTCAGGAGATTGTCTATTTTGTGCTGCTACATTGCAGAAAAAACAGGAGTAGATGTTATTATGGCCCGTAACCAGGGTAACTTATATTTGTGTCCAACTCCCATAGGAAATTTAGAAGATATTACTTTTAGAGTGATAAGAACACTTAAGGAAGTTGACTTGATAGCAGCAGAGGATACAAGAAGAACAAGAAAACTACTGTCTTATTACGATATACACAATAACATTACCAGCTATAATGAACACAATCATCGCGCTAAGTCAGGGTATATTTTAAATCTGTTAGAAGAAGGAAATAATATAGCAGTAGTGAGTGATGCAGGAACACCTGGTATTTCTGACCCGGGAGAAGAACTGGTAAAAGAGGTAGCAGCCAGGAATATACGTATTAATCCTTTACCCGGTCCTAATGCTGCCTTATCAGCTTTAATAGTTTCTGGACTCTCTGCCAGAAGTTTTGTGTTTGAAGGTTTTTTACCTTCTGCAAGGAAAGATAAAAAAAAGAAACTACAAAACCTGGCTGCAGAGAATAAGACGTTAATTTTTTATGAGTCTCCGTACCGCTTGCGAGATACATTGACAGAAATTTACCGCTGTTTAGGCAATAGAAAAATTGTAATTGCCAGGGAATTAACAAAAAAATTTGAGGAAATATTGAGAAATAATGTTTTGGATACAATAAATTTTTATATAGAGCACGAGCCAAAAGGTGAGTACACTATTATTGTAGAGGGTAAAAATGATGAAACACAAGTTTTGACAGAAGAACAAGAAGGCATGTCAGTTGCTGAGCATGTAGATGAACTAATATCTCAGGGTATACACCGTAAAGAAGCCATAAAAAAAGTATCTCGCTTACGGGGTATACCGAAGCGAGAAGTATATAATAAAGTACTCAGCATGAAAAATAAATAAATTTAGTTTTTTTTGTTAATTTACCCTAGATAACTTCTTTTGCGTTTTCGAACATGGCTTTAGCACACTGCCGGCAAACCATCTTTCCGTGATAACGCTGGATGTCAGTAGCGTTTCCGCAGAAGATGCAAGCTGGTTCGTATTTTTTTAATACAATTTTTTCTTCGTCAACATAAATTTCCAGGGCATCTTTTTCATCAATACCTAAAGTGCGCCTTAATTCAATTGGTATTACTACTCTGCCTAGCTCGTCTACTTTACGTACGATACCTGTAGATTTCAAGTTCTTTCCCTCCCCAATTATATATCTGCATAATTCGACGTAAATGTACATCTAAATGTTACCAACGATTCAATTAAAAGTCAACCAATTAATAAAAAAAATTGGCTAATTTTGTATATGAGTATATATATAAGGGAAAACTTGACAAGCTGCCGAATTTAATGTAATTTAAAATAAAGAGAATACAAAATTGTTATTTTTTTAAGCCTTACTGGGGCGTAATTAAAAAAACAGGCCTTCGTCCCTGAGAAAGCCCAGGGACGAAGGTTTTTATGTTTTATAAAATTAACAAGGAAGGGACAGGGTAATGAGCCAGGAAAAAACTTTTTATATTACAACTCCTATTTATTATCCCAGCGATAATTTGCACATTGGACATGCTTATACTACAGTAGCTGCAGATGCTGTTGCTCGTTTTAAACGGGCTACCGGTTATAATGTTTGGTTTCTTACCGGTTCTGATGAACACGGTCAAAAAATTGAGCGAAAAGCAAAAGAAAAGGGACAATCTCCCCAGGAATATGTAGATAAAATAGTCAGTGGTTTCAAACATTTATGGACAGAATTAGAAGTAACCTATGACGATTTTATTAGAACTACCGAAGAACGCCATAAAAAGGTAGTGCAGCAAATCTTTCAAAAGTTATATGACCAGGGAGATATATATAAAGCAAGCTATGAAGGCTGGTATTGTACTCCCTGTGAAACTTTCTGGACGGAAAGCCGGTTGGAAGATGGGCGAGTGTGTCCGGATTGTGGGCGGCCTGTTGAGTTGGTGCAGGAAGAAAGTTATTTTTTCCGTATGTCTAAATATGCAGGTACTTTATTGCAGCATATAGAAAACAATCCCGAGTTTATTCAACCCGTATCCAGGCACAATGAAATGGTTAGTTTTATAAAAAGTGGATTAGATGATTTATGTGTAACTAGAACTACCTTTGATTGGGGTATACAAGTGCCGTTTGACACTGATCATGTAGCTTATGTCTGGGTGGATGCACTGGCAAATTACATATCTGCCCTGGGATATAATACAGGGGATGACAGCTTGTACCAGAAATTTTGGCCGGCAGATGTACACCTGGTTGGTAAAGATATTGTACGATTTCATACCGTTATCTGGCCAATAATATTATTAGCACTTGGTTTGCCGCTTCCTCAAAAGGTAGTAGGACATGGTTGGATGTTGCTGGATAGTGGTAAAATGAGTAAATCGAAGGGCAATGTAATTTATCCGCTGGAGTTAAAAGAAAAATACGGGTTGGATGCTGTACGATATTATTTGCTTCGCGAGATTCCATTTGGTGATGATGGTTATTATTCTGAAGAAGCCCTGGTACACCGTATTAACCAGGATTTAGCTAATGACCTGGGCAACCTGTTTAACCGTACTGCAGCAATGGTAGTTAAGTACTTTGACGGTGTTCTACAAGAGCCGGGTGCTTTACAGGGTCCTGACACCGAGTTAATAAATTTAGCCCAGGATACACCGCAAACCTTAGTAAATTATATGGATAATATGGAAGTTTCTGGCGCGGTGGCTTCTGTGGGAAAATTAGTAAATAGGGTTAACAAATATCTAGAAGAAACCTCTCCCTGGGCGTTAGCAAAGGATCCGGGCCAAAAAGACAGGTTGAACACTGTTCTTTATAATGTAGTAGAATGTATGAGACAAATTACCGTAATGATAAGTCCGTTTATGCCGGAGTTTCCCCAGCGTGCCTGGCCTTTGTTAGGATTAGAAAACAACACGGAACTCCACTCCTGGGAATCCCTGGTATGGGGTAAACTCCCGGGAGGAACTAAATTGAAAAAAGGCAAACCACTGTTTCCAAGAATAGATCCGGCGGCCTTAGATTAAGGTCGAAATTTCTGTCGGAGTGTGAGTAAGCTATATAGAATAAATAATCCAAGTATGTTACTTATAGACGATAGTTTTTATTAAATAGAGGTGATAATAATGGAACTTATTGATACCCATGTTCACCTTTTTGATGAACAATATAATGAAGACCGGGAACTAGTTATCCAGAGATTTCAGGAAAACGGCATTAAAAAAGTAATCTGCGTTTCCTTTAACATGGAAACTATAAAACAAGCAGTTACTATTGCAGAAAAATATGATTTTATTTATGCATCTGCCGGCGTACATCCACATCATGCACAGGAAGTATCTTCCGGTTATTTGGATATAATTTCGGAGTGGAATGAACATCCCAGGATAGTTGCCATTGGAGAAATTGGATTAGATTATTATAGGGATAATTCCCAAAGGGAAGAACAGCGTAAAGTTTTCCGTGAACAACTTGCACTGGCAAGAGAATTAGAAAAACCAGTTATAATACATGACAGAGATGCTCATGAAGAAATACTGGAAATACTGAAAAAAGACGGGGTAGGCAGGGCAAAGGGTGTAATGCATTGTTTTAGTGGTGACTGTGATCTGGCAAAAGAATGCATGGAACTGGGTTTTTATATTTCTATTGCCGGCCCTGTAACTTTTAAAAATGCTCATAAGATTAAAGAAGTTGCTGCATACGTACCGCTGGATTGCTTATTAGTGGAAACTGACTGCCCGTTTTTATCGCCTGAACCCTATCGCGGCAAACGCAATGAACCGGCGCATGTAAGGTTTGTGGCTGAAAAGATAGCTGCAATAAAAGATATTACACTTGAAAATTTAGCTGGTGCTACTAATAACAATGCGGCCAGGTTATTTGGTATAAAAGTATAGTTTAGTGGAGGATTTATATAGTGGACACTAAAGGTCTGATTATGGTATTCACTGGAAGTGGAAAAGGAAAAACTACTGCTTCCCTGGGAATGGCTATAAGAGCATGGGGACAGGGAATGAGAATATTAATACTCCAGTTTATAAAAGGTAACTGGAAGTATGGTGAACTGCTGGCGGCAGAAAAATTAGGTGAAAATATTCAAATGCGCCAGGCAGGTGAAGGTTTTATAAATTTCAAGGATGAAAAATTATTTAAAGAACACTGTAAAGCAGCCCGGAGGGCCCTCGAAGAAACTGAACAGGAAATGTTTTCTGGCAACTATGACATTATTATTCTGGATGAAATTAATTATGCAGTATCCTTTGGGTTAGTTAATAGTAATGATGTTGTGCGTTTAATTAAAAATAAACCTGCGCAGCTTCACCTGGCATTAACAGGGCGCAATGTTGCACCGGAAGTTGTAGAATTAGCTGATCTAGTTACAGAAATGAAAGATATAAAACACCCGTACTCGCAAGGAGTAAAAGCTCAAAAAGGAATTGAATTTTAAATAATTATAAAGGAATGTTTTATAAAAAATAGAATAATAATATGTGTCATAATTTATTGCACACGATATTTTTTTAAGTCTGAGCAGGGATAAAAGATATTTACAAGCCTGCCTGATTAATGAAGTTTTGAATTAAAAAGGAGCTTGGAAAAACGTGTGTTTTTTATGTTGTAGTATAGAAAAATCAGGATACTTGAGCAATATTATAAGTATTTCACTGCATAAAGAATGTGAAATTGTTTTTACTGTCCGAAGAATATTTGCAGTTTTTTTTGAATGTATGGAAAATTTAAGGAAGTATAACACTATAGTAAGTAAGTTAAAAGCTAGTGATTTTTTTGTTTTAAAAAGGAGGATATCCCTCCTTTTTTTGTTATACTTTAAGCTAATATTAATAAAATCAATAAGAATATACAATAAGGGCTGGTTTCGCAAATGGAATTAACCTCGCTAAACGATGTACGAGATCTAATGAATCGCCATGATTTTAGATGCCAGAAAAAATTAGGACAAAATTTTTTGGTAGATGCAAATATCATAAATACAATTATCAAACAAGCAGAACTAGACGAACTTGATATTGCAGTCGAAATAGGCCCGGGTCTTGGTACTCTGACAAAAAAAATAGCAGAAAAATGCAGGATTATTTTAGCAATTGAATTGGACCGCAAGTTAGTACCAATTCTTAATGAAACTCTGGCATTTGCTGATAATGCTACTGTAATCCACAATGATGCTTTAAAAATTAACTATGATAACCTGGTCAAACACTGTAGCAGTAATTACTTTCCAGACAAAAAACAAGATTATAAAGTAATAGCTAATTTACCTTATTACATAACAACACCGCTTATAATGCATTTATTAGAAAATGGATTTAATTTTTCTGACATGGTAGTAATGGTACAGGAAGAAGTAGCAAGGCGAATGACAGCATCTCCAGGTACTAAAGATTATGGAGCATTAAGTTTAGCTGTACAATTTTATACAAAGGCTAAAATTTTAAAAAAAGTATCAAAACATGTGTTTATCCCTCGACCGGAAGTTGGTTCGGCACTTGTGAAATTGCAGCGCAGAGAAAAATACCCGGTAGCAGTAGATGATACAAAAACTTTTTTTTCCATTATAAGGGCTGCTTTTGGAAAAAGGCGTAAAACCTTAATTAATGCGCTAAGTAATTCTACTCTTGGAGTCTCCAAGGAACAGTGGAGCAGTATAATTAAAAGTGCAGGAATAAAACCAACCAGGCGCAGTGAAGAACTGGGAATTGATGAGTTTGCTGCTTTATATGAATTTTATGTAGAGTATAGAGCTAATTATTAACTCGTTTATTTGAAAGGAGCTTGCTTAATGTATTTTGTAAGCCCAACAAAAGGGAAAATGCCTTTTTATGTTATGATGCAGGATATCATAGAGTATATTACTGGCTTACCAAGCTCGTCCTATAAAATTATAATAGGTACAGATTCCCAGGTTCGTGAAAGATCCTGTTTTATTACTGCCGTGGTGGTACATCGACAAGGGAAAGGTGCGCGTTATTATTATCGTAAGAAAATACAGCGTAAAATCAGCAGTTTGCGTCAAAAAATTTTTTATGAAACTTCAATGAGTTTAGAATTAGGGGGATATGTAGCAAAACATTTTGCTGAAAACGGGTTTGCTGAACTACCGGTTGAAATACATATTGATGCGGGGGATCAAGGTGATACACGAGAGTTAATAAAAGAAGTAGTCGGTATGGTAACGGGCAGCGGTTTTGACGCAAAGATAAAGCCGGATGCATACGGGGCTTCAAGTGTAGCTGACAAGCATACCAAATAAAATTAATATAAAATTCTAATAAATCACTCTAATGACGCTTCCTATGAAGCGTTTATTTTTTTGCAGAAAAAAGTTGCCATATTAATTAAATCATGGAACTCTTAGTTTTATTTTATCATAATATAATTAAAAACATCGGAGGGGATTATATGGTAGAAGAAATAGTTGCCGGTGATATCGTGGGGCGGAAATCATACGGTTTAGATATATATTTTAAAGTTATTGAAGTAAATGGGGAACATGCTAAACTTAAGGGGCTTGATCTGCGTTTATATGCTACTGCTCCTCTAAATGATCTTGAAAAAATAGATGCATCCAGAGTACGTGATTATTGGAAAAAAATAATAAGTGAAAATAATGAGAATCTTAAAAGAATATATAAGCGCCGGCAAAAAGAACGCCAGAGGTTGTTAACCCGGATTGCGGAAAGAGTTGAGGAGAATTCTAAATTAGAAACTTTTGATGTTCCAGGTTCTGTATTACATTTAGATGGGGATGGGGAGTACCTGGATATTTGTTTAACTACTTATAAGCAGTTAGAAGTTCCAGCTACAGGATATAAAATAAGCGAAAAAGAACAGCCCAATAAAGTTGTGGGATTGCTCCGTAAACATAGTCCTGATTTGCTAGTTTTGACTGGACATGATGGGCTAATAAAAAAATCTACAGAATATAATAAATTAAGCAATTATCATAATTCCTCTTACTTTATTGAAGGAATAAAAGCTGCCAGGAGATATGAAAAGAGCAGAGATGATTTAATAATATTTGCTGGTGCATGCCAGTCTCATTATGATGCGATTTTAAATTCAGGTGCTAATTTTGCCAGTTCACCTAAAAGAGTAGTAATTCATGCATTTGATCCAGTATTTATAATGGAAAAAATAGCTTATACATCAATCTATGACCCTATATCCTTAAGAGAAATTATCTCGTCTACCATAACGGGTTTTGATGGAATTGGTGGATTAGAAACCCGTGGTAAGCATAGATTAGGGTTCCCTCGTTCACAGGTTGACGGGCAAGAGTAACTCTTATCAATTTTTATGCATAACATAATCTGTAGGAGGGGGTTTAATGGATAAATTTCTTAAAGTTTTAAATAGAAATAAATCTCGCTTATTAAGATATAAAAATGTTCGTGGTGTTGGTGTAGGGTATAAGCAAAAAGATATGCAAAGGACAGATATTCCATCTTTAGTAGTATTTGTAGAAAAGAAAGAAAAAAAGGATAGATTAACCAGTGTAGATAGAGTTCCTTTAAAAATTAACGGTGTTGAAACAGATGTAGTTGAAATAGGTAATGTACGGCTTTTAGATACTAGAAAAGAACGTATTCGACCTGCTCAACCGGGAATAAGTATAGGACATTATAAGATTAGTGCCGGTACTTTTGGAGCAGTAGTAAAAGATGCTAAAACAAAGGAATTATTGATACTATCTAATAATCATATACTGGCCAATGGCACAAATGGCAGGGATAATAAGGCTAAAATAGGTGATCCAATACTGCAGCCTGGATCTTATGATGGAGGAACTGAACAGGATAAACTTGCGTCTTTACAGCGTTTTTTGCCGCTTTACCGTGGGGTACAAGAACCGGAGTGTCCAGTAGCTGCAGGCATGGAAAGAACGGGTAACAACCTTATTAAAATGTTACGGCCTAATTATGAGATGAAAATTTTAAAATATACAAGGCAGTCCAATGTAGTAGATGCAGCTGTTGCTAAGCCTGTTAGTCCGGATATAATATCAGAAGAAATATTAGAAATTGGAAAAATAGAAAGCACAGCTGAGTCTGAAGCAGGAATGTCAATACAAAAAAGTGGCCGCTCAAGTGGTTTAACGAAAGGTAATATAACTGCTATAGGGGTTAGTTTAAAAGTGGATTTAGGAAACGAAGAATATGGTTGGTTTTCGGACCAGGTAGTTGCAGATATTAAAGTAAATCCTGGAGACAGCGGGTCCCTGGTATTAAATGAAAACAATGACGCAGTGGGTTTAGTTTTTGCAGGATCTGATAAACACAGTATATTTAACCGCATACATAATGTTTTAGATAAACTAGAAGTAACCTTTTAAGATTAACTAACTTGTTACAGGAGGATATTAATGGAAGCACAAATATACCAGATCGGGGAAGTGGTATTATATTTTCCTGGTAACGATGGTATTCCTGCTGTTGGACCAATTTATAAAAAAAAAGGAGATGCTGTTTGCGCAATAAAAAAGTATTTAAATTTAATTAAATATCTTGGTATTAACCATAGTTCTAACAGGTGCGGGGTAAAATTTATCAGGCAGGATGACGGCAGGTATACCCTGGTTCTGATAAATGGTGAAAAAAGCTTAGAAACTTTGAAGGATTTAGATGAAATAATGCTAAAAAGATTTCGTAAGAGTTTACAAAAAAAATTTTTTGTGGTGACTTCATTTTATACCAGTGAAGTAGGAGAAATTGAATGTCTTGCAGTTACGGATGGGTTGGGAGCAATTTTGTTTGCTATAAATTAATGTGTAAAATTTACCCCCCTTATTTTAAAAAATAAGGGGATATTTATTTTGGTTATTAATACCATGAACTTCTTATTTTACGAAAATATACTTTTATAAGTGTATTAACTATTTTGTAAAAAATTATAAACTGTGACTAAATTTTGAACATATTGCCTTCATATTTCATTGCTGATACATTTAGTATGTTTAACATTATAAGAAGGAGGTAAAGTGTGTGGAAATTAAATCACGTAAATTTTTAGGGAATCTTTTTGTTATGCTCATGATATGTTTATTATGGACAAGTTTCTTTGCTATTCCAGTATCAGCGTCTGAAAATATGCAGCGGCAAGAAATGGATTTAGTCAATATGATTAATGATACTCGTATAGAAAATGATACTGCAGGACTGCAGGTTGATAAGCAATTAAATATCATTGCCTGTCAGAAAGCCGAAGATATGGCAAGTAAAGATTATTTAAGTTATACATCTCCAACTTACGGTAATATAGAGGAGATGCTTCAAGATAAGGGGTTTCAATACAAGAATATAACGCAAAAAATAGCGCGTACCAGCAGCTCAGTTTCAGCAAGTTACGTTCATAAAGCTCTGATGCGGTATGATAAACATAAAAGTGATATTATTGATAATAGATATAAGCTTTTAGGAGTAGGAATAGCAAGTACTGAAAGGTATAAATACATAGTTGAGTTATTAGCTGAAAAAGAGGAACTAACCACTCCTGGTTCTAGCTTACCTGGTGGACAGGACCCCGGACAGCAAGAAAATGAACAGGATAATTCTACTCCTGGTGAAGGTGAAGAATTAGAGAAAAATAACTCAATGCCGGAAAAAAACAATGATTCTTTTTCTCAGGGCGATGCAGAAAAAGAATTACTTAAATTAATTAATGATGAACGATCTTCCAGTGGCTTAGAAAATGTTAAGCTAGATAATACACTATCTAAACTGGCCAGTTTAAAAACAGAAGATATGGTTGAAAACGGGTATTTTAAAGATAATTATAACTTTGTATACGAGTCATCTTTAGGTAAAATATCCAAAATGCTCAATGATGAAGGTGTAAAATATGCTTCTGCCGGTGAAAATTTAATTATTGGTAGTTCAGTAAGTTCCATTCATAATTATCAAGTTAAATACTCACCGGGTTATCGTGAAGATATTTTAAACAAGGATTATGACCGTGTTGGTATAGATGTAAGACAGGGGGAAAAATACAAGTATATCGTACAAGTATTTATTGATAACAGCGGTAGTGAAATGCCGGATTATATTGAAAACCAGGAACAAAATACAGGTCCTACCGATAACAATTTAGCACATAATGATACAACGCAGTCTGGTACAAAGACATCAAGTAGCGATGTGCAGGGATTAAGTGCAGATGAACAGGAAATACTTGCTAAAATAAATAAAGAAAGAATATCTCGTGGAATAGGAGAATTAGAGCCTAATTTAGAGTTAACAGAGGTAGCCCGTACTAAAGCCAGAGATATGATAGAAAAGGGCTATTTTGCACATAACTCGCCAACATACGGTACACCTTTTGATATGATGAGTGATTTTGGAATAGATTACGGTTATGCAGGTGAAAACCTGGCTGGGGCCCCTGAAGTATCAAGGGCACATACAGCACTTATGAACTCTCCCGGGCATAGAGAAAATATTTTAAACTCTAATTTTAAGGAAGTAGGTATCGGGGTTATTGATGGAGGTCCTTATGGAAAGATGTTCGTACAGATGTTTATAGATAGTTAGTGAGGAGAAGGGCGTACATAAAAGCCCTTCTTTTTTTGTCTTATTACTTAATAATTATTATTTAGCACATTTCTAGGGTAATCTCCATAATATATTACAGAACTTATATGAAAGGGGGAGTATGTATGCCTAATAATGCGGTACCAACTACTGAAAGAATTAATGTTAAACAGGTAATTAATGAAGATAGCCGGCAGGAAATAGTTAGGGGCACTATTTTTGTAGAAGAAGGAAAGCCGGATGCAGAACAAGTTGTGTCTGTGTATAAATCAGTAAATGTAAAAAACATCAGTGTTTTATCAGGTAAGGTAATAGTTGAGGGCAGCCTGTCTTTACAAATAGTTTATGTATCTACAGCAGCAGATCAGCCTGTTCATCATACTTCCGGTGATTTACCGTTTACATCATATGTTGAATTGCCGGGAGTAGAGCCTGGTATGAATGTTAATGTCGATGTAGATATTGAAGATATTCAAGTTAAGCGGGATACTGCTACTACTTTTAAAGTAAATGCCGTATTAAAAGTTCATGCCAAAGTAACTGAAACTCGTGAAATTGATGTTCTTACTGAAATTCCTGGCTGCAAAGTAGAATCAGAATCCATTAAAGTGAATCATGTAGTGGGAAGTGAATCAGTACAAACAATTATTGATGATACTTTCAATATTCCTGAAGAAAAACCAAATGCAGAAAAAATTTTGGATGTAGTTGATTCAGATGTTGTTATAACTGAGACACGTATTCTTGATGGTAAAGTTATTGTCGATGGAGAACTGACACTGCAAATATTATACGTATCGGCAGAAGACCCTGCTCAGCCTGTACATCATGTGCATGCCGATTTTACCTTTAGCAGTTATGTAGAAATACCCGGGGCTACATCAGACAATAATGTAGAGGTCGAAGCTACAATAGAAAGTACAGATGTAGAATTTGCAGGAGATGAGGCTGACGGGTTTAACAGGTTAAAAGGGTATGTCGTATTAAAGCTGGATGTAGATGTAACAGAAACCAGGGTAATAGAAATTATTACCAATGTGCTTGATTGTCCGTTCGAGAGTACTGAATTACGTGTAGAAAGTGTAGTAGGAGAAGATTCACGCCAGGCAGTAGTCAGAGAAACATTTACACCGCCCGGAGAAAAGCCACCTGCTGAAAAGATATTAGATACTACCATAGGAGAAAAAGAAATAACTGAAAAGAAAATTTTAAATAATAAAGTAGTTATAAATGGCTATATAGAAGTTCATGTAATTTATGTAGCTGAAACGGCAGAAGGAGATCAGCCAGTCCATTCAGTACACCGCCGGCTGAGTTTTCATAGTTATCTGGATATTTTAGGTGTTGATGCTGATATGGATGTTCAGGTGAGAAGTATGGTAGAGTACGTAAAATCAAGTATTGTAAATAGTGACATCCATATAGATGCAGTACTTAAATTAACCGGAAAAGCTATTATGGCACTTTGCAAGGAAGTTGTTACCGGGGTTAATGTTGTTGTAGTTCCGCCAGATGAAAAACCCGGTGTATGTCCTCCGGGTGAAACAGTTGAATATACTATAAAATCGGGCGACACTTTTTATAAAATAGCAAGACAATACAGTACTACTGTAGATGCTATCAAAAGAGCAAATCCAGGTGTTAATCCTAATAATCTGCAGGTTGGTCAAACTATTAAGGTACCGTGTGGTGCTAAAGGATAATATGTTTATTGTAAATTGTCATGTTTGTTGTCAGCTGTTTTAAAAACAGCTTTTTTTATTACTAATAAAGAAACTGGTAACATATAATTTACAAAAATCGTCATCTTTAGGAGGGATATAATGAACGGGAATATGAATGATATGATGCAGGCTATACAGGATATGAAAGAAAAGGTCCGTGAAATGAATGTAACTGTTACATCAGAAGATAATTCTGTACAGGTAATAATTAATGGGCAGCAAGAAATAATGCAGCTCAATATAACACCTGAAGCTTTTGAAAAAAAAGATGCTGCTAGTTTATCTGCAGCAGTTGCAGAGACCTTTGACCGCGCTCTAATGGAATCCAAAAAAATGATGCAGGAAGAAATCAAAAAACAATCAGAGGCATGGGGAATCCCCCCTATACCGGGTTTTTTTTAAGTGAGGTGAGTCTTAATGTCTTCAAGAATGGAAGAAATATTCTCTAAAATTTTGGAACAAAAAAAAAGTTGTGATCTGGATTCAGATAGTTTTCTTGCTTTATTGAGCTTAATTAATCTCATGGGGCTTATTGAAAGCATAGATGATAATTATAAAACAGAGTCTAAAAGTTCAAAGAACAAGTATACGAGTCGTGAAGGTGTTCCTCTACCAATGGCTATGTTTGGCAAGTATCCACCTAAAGAATCAGAATAAAAGAGGCTGCAGTTAAATTAACTGCAGCCTCTTTTATTCTGATTCCATCTCTGAAGGCTGAATAGTTACATTTGCCCAATCATCATTATGAGTGGATTGTTTAGATGTTGAATTTTCTTCGGATTGTTCATCTTTATTAAAGTTTTTTTCTTCTGTATATTTATGCTGGTTAATATTATCCGTGTTGCTAGAAAATTGCTGAATACTTGAATGAAGAGTATCCATTCCCTGCTTAATATTATCTACTGACTTATTGGTTGTATCAATAGCAGAACTCAAAAATTGTAAGTTTTTATCCAGTGATTTAGAGTCAAAAAAAGAAAGCAGGCTTACAGTTAAAAAAAGCATAAGTGGATTGTAGCTGCCGGACAAGTTTAATCCTCCCTTCAATTGCTTTGATTGTTCTTATAGATATGTATTAAGGGAAAAATATGTTACTTTATGTTTTTTACTTATAAGGTTAAATTTTTATTATTGTTGAATAGTATGTATATAACAAGGAAAGGAGGTGTTTTATGTCAACCACGGGTACAAATTATGATAATGAAAATAATATTATGGAAAATATGCTGGAAAAGCTTCTTGAATACAGGGATAAAGAGGATTTTAAGGATAGAGACCTGCAGGTTATGTTAAGCTTGTTAAATTTATTAGGAATAGTGAATATGCTAAATTTGAGACAAAAAGTTGGTAGTAAAGATCAGGCTGAATCATCACAGGGACAACTGCCTTTTAATCCTGCTCTCCTTTTGAATTTACTGGGAGGTAACCAGCAGGGCGCAGGGCAAGGACTTGATATTAGTAAAATAATGGGCCTGGTAAACAGTTTTATGGGGGGGGGTCCAGCAAGCACAGGTGCGTCGCAGTCACATGATAATAGCTCTGAAAAAGAACAACAAGGAGGAAGTGCAGCCGGTAAAATGAAAGTAGAAAAAAATACTTATAAATCACAAAATAATAGCGATAAGAAAAATTTTAATAAGGCTGCTGGCAGTACAAATTTTAAAAAGAATGAAGGAAAAAAGAATGAAGGAAAAAAACAAACAAAAGAAATATTATACTGGGATTTTGAAAATAAAAAGAAGGCTTAAATTTATATAAAACATTTTTCAGGGATAAAATAAAAGTACAAATACAGTAAAAGAGGTGGAAAAATGACAAATTCAATCAATAAAACATTTGTAGTAGGTGGTTTGTTTAGTGAAGAGGGTGTAAAAGAAATAGAACATAATTTGATACAAATTGATGGGGTTGAGCAGGTAGAAGCTTCAGTAAATACGGGTAATGTGGATATTAAATATGATCCAGAAGTAATTCAAGATGTTTATATTAAGAAGAATTTAGATACACTGGGCTTCTCTCCAAGGGTGTTTGATGAAAAGCAGGCTTAAAAAGAGCCTGCTTTTTGCCTGGTATTTAAAAAATTTTTGAAAGAGGGGTGCCGATGAAACTAGATGCAAAAGCTTTTGCTATATTAGTAGCGAGTTGTTCAGGTGTTGCTATGGCTTTACAGGGGACGATAAATACAGCTTTAAGTAAAGTGATAGGCCTGTTACAGGCTACATTTGTAGTACATTTTATAGGTTTATCTTTTGTTAGTTTACTGCTTTTTGTTTTCAAGTTTGGGAACGGAAATCTTGCTTTTTTAATTAAAGCCCCGTGGTATACTTACTTAGGAGGGGTATTGGGTGTTATAATTATTTATACGGTTGTGCTTAGTATACCCGTAGTAGGGGTGGCTGCAGCTACTACATTTATAATATTAGGACAAGTTTTAACAGCAATACTTGTAGACTGTACTGGTATTTTAGGGATGAATAAATTTCCTTTTACCTGGCACAAAGTAATTGGTACTTTTTTAATGGCCGGAGGGGCCTGGTTTTTACTCAAAAAATAGTTTTATTCCATACATAATTATGAATCCAAGTATTAAGCCAGGTAAAAAAATATTTTTTCCCTGGCTGCGAGAGGAAGGTATAAGTTTATCCAGTACAATATATGACATGGCACCGGCAGCAAATGCTAAAAGCATGGAAACCAGTGAAAAGGACATGTTGATTAATAATAAGCCCAGTGCAGTACCTGCTGGTGTGATCATACTTACAAATAAATTTATAAGAATTATTTTTATTCTTGATGCTCCTCCAGCTTTTAACGGCGCTGCGGTAACCATTCCCTCGGGAATATTATGAAGACCGATTGCCAGTGCAATCATCGGGCCTATTTTATCTGAGCCGGAATACCCGGCAGCTATTGCAAGTCCTTCTGGCATGTCGTGCATAGCAATGCCTATGGCAATAAGATATCCCATACTTAAAAATGTGTGCTTGTTTTGCGCTGACTGGCTATAATTTATTATTCTGTCAGTAATAAAAACTATTAAAATTCCCAGGATATAACCTGCAGCACATTCTTTAAAGCCTCCCAGTTTCAGGGCAGAAGGCAGCAAGTCTATTAATATTACAAAAGTCATTATTCCTGATGCAAGGGATAATAAAAAACTAAAAGATGTACCCTCTAATTTTCGAAAACACAGGATAAATAAAGCGCCTAATAATGTTCCCAGTCCTGCTATAAGACCTTGAAGTATTATAATCATGATTGTTTACAACTTTCAGGTATAATAATTTTTTTGCCGGGGTAAATTAAATCAGGATTTGGTAATTGATTATACTGCAATATTTTTTCTGGATTCAAATTAAATTTTTTAGCTATTTTCCAAATAGTATCCCCTTTAGTTATTGTATATACATGTTTACCCTGTGTTTTTTCGTGTGCTGGCGGAGTTTTAGTATCATAAGACGTATCTGTACTTTTCCTGGTAATGTATACAGGTGTTCCAATGGTTACCTGTGGAAACAATGTTTCTACATCATGATTAAACATTCGTATACATCCATGGGATACTGCATTACCAATGGAAGATGGGGTGTTAGTACCGTGTATGCCGTAAACGCCATCTGGAATACTAAGTCTCATCCAACGCGTGCCTAATGCACCACCGGGATTTACAATTTTATTTATTATTTTATAGTTCCCATTTGGAGTAGGTGTGGAAGGTTTACCAACTGCCACCGGGTATGTATTTACCAACTGTGTGCCGCTGTAATGATACAGCTTACGTAAAGTTGTATTTATTTTTAGATGAATACCTGATATGTTGGACATAACAAGTAATAACCTCCTTTTTACCAGTTTATTTTTTATAAGCATTTTAAATACAAATATTTTTTAATTATTTGGTTATTTTTAAAAGGCTATGGTCCAATACAATCTGCAAATTGAAACTACTAGCCTTTTACCTAACTTTTAAAAAGAGTCTTTATACATTATTGTGAGCAAAGCTCGTGGGAAATTAATCGTTATTACTTTCAGGGGGGGGAAAAGTTGCTTACTATAAATGCACATGCCAAAATCAACCTGACGCTTGATGTTACTGGTATATTACCCGATGGTTACCATGAATTAAATACAATTATGCAGTCTTTAGAACTGCATGATACACTTATTATTTCTAGTAGTGTAGCTAATGAGATTGATAATGGTATTAGCTTGTCTACTGACAGTTCAGAGATCTCAACTGGAAGAGAAAACCTTGTATATAAAGCAGCTAGATGTTTGCAAGAGTATGCTTCAGTTAGCAGGCCGGTGCACATACATATAAATAAGAGAATTCCTGTTTCAGCCGGGTTGGGAGGCGGTTCTGCAGATGCCGCGGCAGCATTAATTGCTTTAAATAAATTTTGGGAGACTAACATAGAATGGACAGATCTGTTAAAATTGGCAAGTAATATAGGTGCAGATGTTCCATTTTGTATGCAAGGAAGTACTGCACTGGCAAAGGGCAAAGGGGAGCAGCTGGAACCTTTGAATCCTTGCCCGGAATTTGGTGTAGTCCTGGTAAAGCCGGATTTTGGTGTGAGTACTGCAATGGTATATAATTATTACGACAAGTATTCTAACTTAAATACATATTATACCGGGAATGTGATTGAAGCCCTTATATGTCAAGATCCGAATCAAGTATCTTCTAGTATAGGAAATGTGCTTGAAATTGTAACTGCAGATATGTATCGAGAAATTAAAGATATAAAGCAAGAATTAAAAGAAGCAGGTGCTTTGAATTCTGAAATGACTGGCAGCGGGCCCACTGTATTTGGATTAACTGGTAATATACAAGAGGCCAGGGGTTTAACAACACGATTAAGGAAAGGAAACAGGCAGGTAATAGTTACATGTATAGGCACTTTTTATCCTAGCTTGCAGAGAATACCTGATAAATATTAAAATAATATTTATTAGAGAAGGGAGGATAGCGTTTGGGAAATTATAAGTTGACCCCAATTAAGCTGGACAATTATAAACCTTTGCGTGAACTGGTCTTTGAATCAATGCGGGAAGCTATTATAGGTGGTTTTTTAAAACCCGGTGAGCGTTTAATGGAAACCCAGCTAGCTGAACAAATGGGAGTTAGCAGGACACCAGTTAGGGAAGCTATTCGTAAGCTTGAGTTAGAAGGTTTTGTAGTTATGGTTCCCAGAAAAGGTGTATATGTTTCCAATATTTCGGTAAAAGATATTGCAGATGTTTTTGAAGTCAGGGCTGCTCTTGAAGGGCTTGCTGCTGGCCTGGCAGCAGAAAGAATTACATCAGAAGAATTAGACAAGTTGGAAAAATCCTTGCTGCAAATATCAGAAAGCAATGATGATGATCTTTATGAACTTGTTGAAGAAGATAAAAATTTCCACGAACTGCTTTATCAAGCTAGTAGAAATGAAAGACTAACAACAATTATAACAAATTTAAAAGATCAAATTGAGCGTTTTCGCACTACTTCTTTGGCTTTACCGGGACGCAAGCAAAATGCAATAACGGAGCATAAAAACATCGTAGAAGCTGTAAGTGATAGAAATATTGAGTTAGCACAGGCACTGGCAAGTGAGCATATACAGAATGCTGAGCAAAGCTTTTTAAAAGCATTACAGGAGGCAGAAAAATAATATGATAGAAGCCCTGGTGCTGGCAGGAAGTCGTAATGAAGGTGAACTTCGTTATTGTAGTTCAGCAAGTTATGAAGCACTTATACCTTTAGGGGCAAAGTACATGGTAGAATATGTTGTGGATGCACTTTCTGCAGCAAATTCTATTGGAAAAATAGTTATAGTAGGGCCCGGGAAAGAACTGGCAGACAGGTATGATTTTAATAATATACAAGTTGTTAATCCTGAAGGTGACATGGTGCAAAATGCTCTAACCGGCTTAAAATACTTAGAGTCTTCTACCAGGATACTTGTAGTTACTGCTGATATACCATTAATTACCCCGGGTGCAGTAGATGATTTTGTAAGCTTATGCGGTGACCAGCAGGCAGATCTTTATTACCCAGTAATTCCCAGGGAAGTAATAAATAATTATTTCGGTGTTAATAAAAGGACTTATGTTAATCTTAAAGATGGTGTTTTTACAGGTGGTAATATTTTTTTGTTAAATCCAGTTATGGTATCACAATGTATATCTAAAGGAGAAAAGTTAATTAATGCTCGTAAAAGTCCTTTAAAACTGTGCCGTTTAGTGGGATTTATATTCTTAATAAAGTACTTAATGAAGATTGTTACATTACATTCAGCAACAAGAAAAGCATCCAGTCTTTTAGAAATTAATGGTAAGGCAGTAATTAGTATGTATCCGCAGTTGGGCATAGATGTTGATAAGCCTGGTGATTACGATTTAGTTAGCAAAAATTTAAAAATAGCCAGGTAATTTAAGTATTTATAATAAAAATACGTAATGTCGCTGGATTTTTTGGTAAAAATAGTATTATAAATGAATTTTATGAGGTTAAAAATGAGTGAAAATTTTTTACAGAAGGCACAACAAGCTGCTGATATGCTTTCGGGGATTGTTCACCGCACTCCATTGGATTATTCCAGCACTTTTAGCCAGCTTACCGGCAGTAATGTTTATTTAAAGCTAGAAAACCTGCAAAAAACAGGTTCTTTTAAAGTGCGGGGAGCGTATAATGCCCTTGCTAACTTGAGTTCTGAAGAAAAGCAAAATGGGGTTATTGCTGCATCAGCAGGCAATCATGCCCAGGGAGTTGCCTGGACTGCTTCTAGATTGGGTATGGAAGCAACTATAGTAATGCCTGAAAATGCTCCTCTTTCAAAAATTATGGCTACTTCTGCATACGGAGCACAGGTATTGCAAGCTGAAGGCGGGTATGATGAGGCATACAGCCGGGCTGTTTCTATGCAGAAAGAAAAAGGAACTGTGTATATTCACAGTTTTGATGATTATAATATTATGGCAGGGCAGGGAACTATTGGTTTGGAAGTATTGAACCAACTGCCTGATGCTGATATTGTATTAATCCCGGTTGGAGGCGGCGGGTTAATATCAGGAATTGCCGGGGTTATTAAACAATTAAAACCAGGTGTAAAAGTTGTAGGTGTGCAAGCTAAAAGTGCTTCGGCCATGCAGGAAAGTAAAGCTACCCAAAAGTTGAAAGAGTCAGCTGTTAAATCTACCATAGCTGATGGAATAGCAGTTGGAAAGCCCGGCAAAAAGACCTTTGATATAATATCAAACTATGTGGATGATATAGTTACAGTAGATGAAGAAGATATAACTCATTCTATATTATTATTGCTGGAAAGGTCCAAGATAGTAGTTGAAGGCGCCGGTGCAGTTGGCCTTGCTGCTCTGCTCCAGAAAAAGGTTGATTTCCCAGGTAAAAATGTAGTGGCGATTATAAGTGGCGGCAATATTGATATGAATGTTATATCTACAATGATTAAAAGAGGCCTTATTAAAGATGGAAGGCGAATCAGGTTGAGCTGTACTCTTGAAGACAGGCCGGGGAATTTACAGAAACTTTTAGAGGAAATCTCTCGGTGCAGGGGCAATGTAATTAGCATTAATCACGATCGCGCAAGTCCCAGGGTTCCATTAAAACAGGCTGAAGTTGAACTAGTTTTAGAAACTAGAAACAAGGAGCATGTACAGGAAATAAAAAATGTCTTAATTGATAAGGGATATTTAAAATGATTTTTTAAGGAATTTTTACCAATATTATAACTACTTTGAAGGAATTTCTAAGCTTATGCCGAAGATTCAACATACAATGGTAAGTTATGGCTAGAAGGGTGGTGAGAAAATGAATGTAACAGACGTGAGAGTACGTAAAATTCTCACTGATGGCAAAATGAAAGCCATTGTTTCAGTAACTTTAAATGATATGTTTGTTATTCATGATGTAAAAGTTGTAGAAGGACAAAGCGGGCTGTTTGTTGCAATGCCAAGTCGAAAAACCCCAAGTGGTGAATTTAAAGACATTGCGCATCCAATTAATTCCTCGGCCAGGGAAGTAATTCAATCTGCGGTGTTAGAAGCATATGAAAGAGCCCTAGTAGTCTAATCTAACTTTTTAAGAGAGCACTGGTGCTCTCTTTTTTATTAATATTCAAAAAATTAAATTTGAAGGGAATTATATATTTTTATAGAATTAAGTTTCTTGCTGTGTAACATTATGAATACTTGGATTAATGAACAGAGTAAATATAAGTATTATAATTTTTTTTACAAAGGAGGCCTTGGGTATGAAAAATGCAGCAGTAGTGCTGGCCGCAGGAAAAGGTTCTAGGATGAAATCTAAAAAACCCAAGGTATTGCATGATGTTTGCGGTTTGCCGATGCTAAATCATGTAATTAATGCTGTGGAAAAAGCAGGGGTGGATAAAACTGTAGTAGTTATAGGGCATCAAGGCAAAAAAGTAGAAGAAATTTTAAATGAAAATGTTTTACCTGTTTACCAGCATGAACAGTTGGGTACGGCCCATGCTTTGTATCAGGCTAGAAACGCCCTGGAAATAGATGAAAGGTATGTCCTTGTTGTTTGTGGTGATACACCATTGATCAAGCACGAAACCTTAAAAAGCTTAGTAGAAAAAGCTAAAAGTACCGGGGCTGTTATAACAATGTTAACTGCTAATGTTAATAATCCGGAGGGCTACGGGCGGGTTATCAGGGATGCACAAGGAAATGTCGTGAAAATTGTGGAACAAAAGGATGCAGCACCGGAAGAGCAAATAATTAAGGAAATTAATACTGGAATTTATTGTTTTGCAAACAGGGATCTTTTTGATGCATTATCTAATCTAGATGCCGGTAATGCCCAGGGTGAATATTATCTCACGGATATTATAGAATATTACGTGCAAAATGGGTATAAAGTTTGTACAGTAGATTGTAATAATCCCAGGGAAGTACAGGGTGTTAATGACCGTCATCAGCTGGCTGATGCAGAAAAATTTATGCGCAGCAGTATATTAAATGATCTAATGTTTTCTGGTGTTACAATAAAAGACCCGGAAAATACACATATTGGTAGTAGTGTGTCAATAGAAAAGGATACAGTAATATATCCCTTCACTATAATAGAAGGTGAGACTGTAATTGGAGAAGATTGTTCTATTGGGCCCTATACCAGGCTTAGTAATGTTAAAATGGGTAATAATACGGAGGTGAATAATTCAACTGTACTGGATTGCCAGATTGGTAACCACTGTACTGTAGGTCCTTACGCGTATATACGCCCTCAATGTATCATCGGTCATAGAGTTAAAATAGGAGATTTTGTTGAATTAAAAAAGGCTGTAATTGGTGATGGAAGTAAAGTACCTCATTTAACTTACATAGGAGATTGTCATGTTGGTGAAGAGGTTAATGTTGGTGCTGGTACAATTACTTGTAATTATGACGGTATAGAAAAACATCATACTTACATAGATGACGGCGCTTTTATAGGAAGTAATGCAAATTTGGTTGCCCCGGTATCTATTGGTAAAAATTCTATTATAGGCGCGGGATCAACTATAACTAAAGATGTTCCTTCCGGGGCCCTGGGAGTAGCCCGGGGCAAACAAAAAATCTATGATAGGAAGAAAAAGTGAAATGATAAGGGGAAATTGCATGAGAACTTTATTAACTGGAGGTTCACAGGATGTCTTCCCGTAACAAATTAAAGATCTTTACTGGTAATGCTAACGTAATGCTGGCTGAAGAAATAGCACAATACTTGGGCGCTTCTCTAGGATCTGCCCAGGTAAAACGTTTTTCTGATGGAGAAATACAAGTTAGAATTAATGAAAGTGTTCGCGGGGCAGATGTTTACTTAATTCAACCTACTTCAGAACCCGTTAACGAAAATTTGATGGAGCTCTTAGTAATGATTGATGCTGTAAGAAGAGCTTCGGCACGACGTATTACTGCTGTTGTGCCATATTATAGTTATGCAAGACAGGATAGAAAAACTCGTGCCAGGGATCCTATCACTGCTAAACTTGTTGCAAACCTACTATTTGCAAGTGGTGCCAGGCGAGTTATGACTATGGACCTTCATGCCGGTCAAATACAGGGTTTTTTTGATATCCCTGTGGATCACCTGCCGGGAGTACCTATTCTGGCTGAGTACTTTCTGCAGCAAAAGTTGGAAAATGTAGTAGTAGTAAGTCCTGATCTTGGTGGAGTTCAAAGAGCTCGAGAACTGGCAGAACGTATACAAGCTCCTATTGCTATAATTGATAAGAGGCGTCCCGAGCCCAATGTGTCTGAGGTTATGAATATTATAGGTGATATTGAAGGTAAAAAAGTTATTATGATTGATGATATAATAGATACTGCTGGTACTATAAGCCAGGGTGCAAGGGCCATGAAGCAGTGGGGAGCAGAAGAAATATATACTTGTTGTACTCATCCTGTTTTAAGTGGTCCTGCTATTGAGCGTTTGCAGGATGCTCCCATAAAAGAAGTTTTAGTCACTAATACTATAGATTTACCCGAGGGAAAAATGATGGATAAGCTCAAAATTCTTTCTGTTGCGCCTCTCTTGGGTGAAGCGATTATTAGAATACATGAAGATCTCTCAGTAAGTAAACTATTTGACTAAAATTAAGAATATAAGAGAATAACTCGCGGGATGCAGAGGGGATAAAGTTTCAGTTGTTTTCTGATGTATTATCTATATTGTCTTTTTCTTTATTATCCTGTGTTTTATTTCTGTTTAGCGAAATATTTAAATTACTGCTCTTTTGTTTAGCACTATTCCATATTTGCTGAGTTGATTCCTTGATGTTTATAAATTTTTCTTGCATGTTTCCTTGTAATTTTACAATATTATCTTTTGCTTCATTATTACAAATAATAACTTCTTTACCTATAGTATTTATATAACTTATGTTTAAAAAGGTTTTGCCTTGTACGAGGCTTTTAAAAAGTTTATTAGTAAATTCAATTCCTATTAATTGTCCGGAAGTTACACTTATGTAATACTCGTCTATGTGACCTAAAAAACTTCCATTTTCGGTAATTATACGGGTACCCTTTAACTGGACGTTGTCTTTCAACAATCTTATTATATAAGGTAAATTTGTACCTTTTTCGGCACTTGCGCTGCGGTCAACTGTAACCGCATCATTTCCAATACTGGTTATTTTATCGAAAGGTATATATTTTTGTTCTTTAAAGAATCCTTTTGGTTCTATAACAAGCGCTATAATTTGTTTTTTATAAGAGTCTAAAACCAGGTTTTTAATAAACCCTATTTGTTGTCCTTCGGTAATACTAATCACAGGCATAGATAATAGTTCTTTACTTTTTTGCATTTTTAATACCCCACTTTTTCATACTTCTCAAGTAAATTTTATGTCTAACGGGAAGTTTGTATGACATCAAAAAGGGAATAATATATATGGTAAATTGTAAGGAGGTTTTATGTAATGGCACAATATAATTTGCAAGCAGCAGCTCGTACAGAAAAGGGAAAAAGCTATCGTAAAGAATTAATGAACAAGGGGTGGGTTCCTGGAATAGTATATGGAAAAAACATGGAAAGCCAGTCTGTAGAACTAGAATGGCGTCCTTTGCATGATGTTTTAAGTAAAGGTGGACAAAATGCTATTATAAATATGAATGTTAAAAACGACGGTGAGCACAAGGTCATGATTAAAGAATTGCAATATGATTCAATCACCAAGTTTTTAATACATGTAGATTTTAAACAAATTTCAATGCATGACAAAGTCCAAGTTGTAGTACCAATCCATCAGCAAGGTGAAATACAGGATGGTATATTGCAGGTAGTTATGCGTGAACTAAATGTTTCTTGTCTGCCTGGTAAAATACCTGAAAGTTTTGTAGTAGATATTTCAAGTTTAACAATTGGCGACAGTGTTACGGTTGCTGATCTGGATATACCAGATGGGGTAGACGTCGAAAATGCGCCGGATGAAACAGTTTTAACAATTACTTCTGAAGATAAAGAACCAACTGGAGCAGAAGAGCCCGAAGATAACGAGGAGGATTCCAGTGAAGAAACTGCTCCTGAAGAGTAATTTAGTTTAAGACTATAATGCTAGTAACATTATTTGCCTCTCGTGCATAAGTTGAAGTAAAAATTTAGATCTTGGGAGGAATCACTATGACCGGGGGGCAGAATAACAGGGACTGTTTTGGTAACTATGGAAATACACTTAGTAATGACTTGTATTATTTAATTGGCAGAGAAGTTACCGTGTTTTTTATGGAGGGTGCTCCTGTTAGAGGCGTACTGCAGGCTGTAGGAAAAGATTATTTAGAGATTCGCAGGAGGAGAGACGGCCAGAGAGAAGCTGTTTTGATCCCGCTAAATGCTGTAAATGTCATAACAGGGCCTGCAGTGTAAATGACCTAATATTAGATGTAATATACCTGCCTTTTAAAAAGTAGAGGCAGGTATATTATTCCCTTATAATTTTGAAGGTGAAATGTATATGAAAATAATTGTTGGACTGGGCAATCCAGGAGAAAGGTATGTAAATACCCGGCATAACGTGGGGTTTTGGGTTGTTCAAAAACTGGCAAACAATTTAAATACAGAAACTAAAAAAAGTTTCTTAAAATCTAAAACCGGACAAGCATTCACAGTAGGAGAAAAAATTGTTTTTGCTAAACCTCAAACATATATGAATGCAAGCGGAGAATCAGTTCAGCTGCTGGTTAATTGGTATAAAATATCTCTGGACGATTTAATCGTAATTTACGATGATATGGATTTACCTCCCGGCAGTATGCGTATCAGGACTAAAGGAGGAAGCGGGGGGCACAGGGGAATGGAGTCGATTATTAAGAGTATAGGATCTAAACAATTTCCCCGGTTGCGTATTGGGATTGGAAAACCCCCGCAAAGTTGGGAAAATAATATTAACTGGGTGCTCGGTAAATTTGAGCAAGGAGAAAAAGAGGAAGTACTCAGGGCTGTTAAAGAAGCGTCAGACGCATTAGAAGTTATGATACAAAAAGGTATTAATCCAGCCATGAATTTGTATAATAAGTAAAGAGTTTAGACCATACTATATAATATATTAATATAATATTTTGTAAAAACGTATAATTTTTAGCAGCTTAATAACAGCTTGACGCTCTGGTATCACGGGAATATGATTATAAATATTGTAAATAAAAGGCCAAGAGCTTTAGCCTATACTGCTGAAGCTCTTTTTGTAGTGTCTTTATGGAGAGATGTCTATTGAAGGGATTATTAAAACCTTTAGTTGAGACTGCAGAGTTTAATCAGCTAAAATTAGGATTGCATGAAAATAAAAAACAGCAAATGGTTTTTGGATTAACTTCATCATACAGGGATTATATAATGTCTGCCCTGTCTTCATATGGTAGTAATATAAATCTTGTTATAACACCAGGTGAGAAAGAAGCAAGTGAAACAATATCTAATCTAAGATATTTAATAGATTATCCTGTGTACCATTTTCCTGTAATGGAATTATTATCGATGCAAGTTATTGCCAGGGATAAAGATGTATTGATGCACAGGCTCAGTGTTTTAGATGCTGTCTGCAATCTAAATGGAAACGAAAAAGTCGTTGTTGTTTCTGCTGAAGCTTTGATGCGGCGTCTCTGTCCCAGGGATGTTTACTGTCAGAATAGTATAGATTTATCAGTTGGTTATAGGATTGACCCGCCTGTATTATTAGAAAACCTGGTTAATTTAGGTTTTGAAAGAACTGATATGGTAGATTCAAGGGGACAGGTGTGTTTGAGGGGCGGTATTATGGATATTTATCCTCTTACATTTAGTTACCCGGTAAGGATTGAGTTCTTTGATGATGAAATTGATTCAATAAGGTCTTTTGATATAAATACTCAACGTTCTAATAATAAACTTACCCATATAACAATTGGCCCGGCATTAGAGCTAGTTATTAATGAAGATGCATGGGAGCGGGCCCGGGAAGGAATTTTAAATCATTACCAGACACAAACGCGCAAATTATCTCGAAGCGGGGCAGCAGAATCAGTACGACAGCTCGAAGAGAATATAAACGAAACATTAGAATACATAAATAATAAAATGTATTTTCCAGGGATAGAACAATTTCTGCCTTATTTTTATTCCGGGGGAGCAAGTCTAATTGATTATTTGCCAGAAAATTCTCTAATTTTAATGGCAGAACCTCAAAAATGTAAAAAAACATTTGAATATATACAGAAAGAACATTCTGAACTCCATACCCAGCTTTTAGAAAAAGGTAAAGTTCTTCCCGCCCAGTATGAAATGTATCTAGATTGGAAGCAAGTTGAACTGGGGGTAAAAAAACACAGGTCAGTGTACTTTTGTTTTTTACCCAGACAGCCTAAATTTATTACTCCCGGAGCAGTTATCAATATTACGGCAAAGTCAATGCAAAGCTTTATGGGTAAGACCGATGTGCTGGCCGAGGAGATATCACACTGGCGCCGTACTGGATATGCAGTGGTAATATTAGTATCAAGTGATGAGCGTGGAAATGGTATTTTAAATGAACTAAGAAGTCATAAAATTGATGCTCTTTACGTACAATCTTTAGATCGGGAAGTTAAGCCTGGAAATATTATTATAACCCGGGGCCAGCTTTCGTCTGGATTTGATTTAGTAAACGCCAGGCTGGCAGTAATAACTGAACAAGACATTTATGGACAAACCTCAAAAGTTAACCGGCGGCGCCAGAAAAATAATGAACAAAAATCAGGACAAAATTTAGAATCTTTTGTAGATATAAAACCCGGAGATTACGTTGTTCACGTAAATCACGGTATTGGAAAATATCTAGGTATGGTTCCTCTTGATATAGGGGAAATACGCAAAGAATACCTTCTTGTAAAATATTCAGGAGAAGACAAACTTTATATTCCCAGCGATCAGCTCGGGCTTTTACAGAAATATTTAGGAGCTGACGCAGATGCTCCAAAGTTATCCAAACTAGGTGGAAATGAATGGGCAAAGGCTAAAAACCGAGTCAAAGAAGCTGTGCGCGAAATGGCTGATGAGTTGCTTGAATTATATGCAGCCAGGGAAACGACCAGAGGATGTGCTTTTAGCCCAGATACTCTCTGGCAGCAAGAATTTGAGGCATCATTCCCTTACCAAGAAACCCCGGATCAATTAAAAGCTATAAAAGATGTAAAAAGAGATATGGAGCGTACTCGCCCAATGGACCGGTTGATATGCGGCGATGTAGGTTATGGAAAAACAGAAATAGCTCTCAGGGCCGCTTTTAAGTGTATTATGGATGGAAAGCAGGTCTCAGTTTTAGTTCCTACTACCATTTTAGCCCAGCAGCACTTTAACACTTTTAGAGAGAGATTTACCGATTATCCTATAAGAATAGAAATGTTAAGCAGGTTTAAAAGTTTAAAAGAACAAAAGCAAGTAATTGACGAACTTGCCAGGGGGACTCTGGATATTGTTATTGGAACTCACCGGCTAGTACAGAGTGATATTAGATTTAATGACCTGGGGTTGCTTGTAGTTGATGAAGAACAGAGATTTGGTGTGGCACATAAAGAAAAACTAAAGCAGATAAGAACAAATGTTGATGTATTGACTCTTACAGCTACCCCTATTCCACGTACTTTACATATGTCGTTAGTTGGTGTAAGGGATACCAGTGTGTTGGAAACTCCGCCGGAAAACCGTTATCCTGTACAAACTTATGTGTTGGAAGAAGACCCGGTGATGATACAAGAGATTATAAGAAGGGAAATACGCAGGGGAGGGCAAATATATTTTGTCCACAACCGCATAATGGATCTGGACTTAATTGCTTCCTGGATTAAAGATTTAGTACCGGAAATAAGGTTGGCAGTAGCACACGGGCAAATGAAAGAAGATCATCTGGAACAGGTAATGCTTGATTTTATGGACGGCGTTTATGATATTTTAGTTTGTACTGCCATAATTGAGAACGGTATGGATATTGCAAATGTAAATACACTAATTGTAAAAGAATCAAATAATTTTGGATTGGCACAGCTCTACCAGCTCAGAGGTAGAGTGGGCAGGTCTACCAGAATTGCATATGCTTATATTACTTTTCGCAAAGATAGAATACTTAATGAAGCAGCTGAAAAAAGGCTCTCTGCTATAAAAGAATTTACGGAATTTGGATCGGGTTACAAAATAGCTATGAGAGACCTGGAAATACGTGGTGCAGGTAATATACTGGGTTCGGAACAGCATGGTTATATCGCAGCCGTAGGTTTTGATATGTACTGCCAGCTGCTTCAGGAAGCTGTCCACGAGGCCAGGGGAGACGAAGTGAACAGTTTTATAGACACTGTAGTAGAACTGCCTGTAGAAGCATATATACCAGATAAATATATACCGGATGAAAATCAAAAAGTAGAGATATACCGCCGTATAGCCAAAAAAAATAATGAAAGCCAACTTGATGAAATAGAAGAAGAATTAACAGACCGTTTTGGCGATTTACCTGAGCCGGTCAAAAACTTGATAGAAGTTTCTCGGTTGAAAACAATTGCAGGTAACATGCAAGTAAAGACTATAACTAAACAACAAGATTTCTACAAGTTTTTATTTTCCACTGATCATTCCCTGGAAGGGGACCGCCTGGTAAAGTTAGGTGAATCTTACCAGGGCAGGATAAAGTTTAATAGTTCTAAAGAAGGATTTGAAATTCGTTATAAATTAAAATACAAGCACATCTCCTCTTATCAGCTCTTAGATAATTTGTACCAGTTCTTAAAATTATTAGCATAAATAAGCTTGTTGAAGCTGGTTGTTGTATACTATATAATTGGGACAATTGGTATAAATTAAATTAGTATTGGGGAAGAGGGGTATAATTAATTATGTACAAAAAACTTCGTGTAATGGTATTTATGTTTGCTTTATTATTTTTGGTAACTGGATGCGGCAGCAGTAAAGTTGTTGCTACAGTAAACGGAGAGAATATTAACCAGGTAGATTTGGAGAAGAAAGTTGATTTATATAAGTCTGGACTGGAAAAACAAGGCACCGATTTTTCCGGTGAAAAAGGTGAAGATATACTGGATAGTTTGCGCCAGAATGTACTTAAACAGATGATAGATGAAAAAATATTAATGCAAAAGGCAAAAGACAAAGAATTATTACCTTCTCAGCAAGAGATTAATAAAAGGATTGAGGAAATTAAAAAGCGTTTTAAAAGTGAAGGTGAATACAAAAAATATTTAACAGCTAATGGGTTGAATGAGCCTCAACTAGAAGAATATATAAGAAAACAGCTAGTTCAGCAGAACTTATTTATGAATGCAACTGGCGAGGTAAAGGTTGAAAACAATGAAGTTGAAGAGTATTACCAGGAAAATAAAAAGAGTTTTACCCAGCCGGAAAAACGCAAAGTGCGCCATATTTTAATTAGACCAGATAGTGATAAAGAAAGTTCTGCTGTAGATGCAAAGATTAAAGCAATGCAGGTAATAAATGAGATTCAAAATGGTGCTGATTTTGCCAGGTTAGCAAAAAAAAAATCTGAAGATACAGGTACTAAGGATAATGGTGGCTTGATGACTATAACCAGGGGGCAGGGACTCGGAGAAACTTTTGATGACAATGTATTCTCCTTAAAAAATGGTGAAATCACTCAGGATCCTGTTAAAACCATGTACGGATATCATATTATTAAAGTAGAGGAGATCATACCTTCCCAAGTAAAACCCTTCTCTGAAGTTAAAGAACAAATTAAAAATCAATTACAAAACCAGTACCGTTCTAAAGAGTTTTCTAATTATATGAAAAAAATACGTGATGAAGCAAAAATTAACAATAAATTAACACATAAAAATGACAGTACATCGAAAAAATAGAAGAAACAAAACAAGTAAACATATTCATTATAGATTGGTAAAAAATGAATAATTGCTTTTTAATAGTTATATACTAACATTAAAAAGTAATTCGCGAGCAACTGCAAGCAAAGCAAAGGAGGGAAGGGTAACGTGAAAGCTACGGGGATAGTTCGCCGCATAGATGACTTGGGAAGAGTAGTAATACCGAAAGAAATACGCAGGACATTAAGAATACGTGAAGGTGACCCCCTTGAGATTTTTGTAGATAGAGAAGGTGAAGTAATCTTAAAAAAATATTCTCCCATAGGAGAATTGGGGGATTTTGCCAAAGAGTATGCTGATTCATTACATGAAGCCCTTGGACATATTGCCTGTATTGCAGATCGTGATGCTATAATAGCTGTTTCTGGTGCTGCAAAAAAGGAGTTTATTAATAAACCCATAGGTTCTGCAATAGAAAAAGTCATGGAAGAGCGCAAAGCAATTGTCATAAATGATCCTGGTGAAAATTCATACTGTAAAGAATGTAGTGTAGTTGAAGATAGTGAATGTAAGTATTCTTCAGAAGTTATAGCACCTATTATAGCAGAAGGAGACCCAATAGGAGCAGTAATTTTAGCTTCAAAAGAAAATGATATAAAAATGGATGAGATGGAATTAAAACTTGCAGAAACGGCAGCAGGTTTTTTGGCTAAACAGATGGAACAGTAAAAATAGCCCCTGAAGAGGGGTTATTTTTTTATAGATTATTAAATAGAGATCTGTAGTAAATTTAAACTCAGGAATTTCATAATAACCTCTTATGTCAGCCGGGCACAACCAATAATGAAAATATAGCTCATTATTTTTATGTTACTATCCCACCAATTACAACGGAGAATGAAAACTATTCTAACAGCTAGGTGGAAGGCCGGGGCAGAGGTGAGAAGTGGGAAAAAGAAAAAGTTTACGCAGCAGACTTCCTCAAATTGTTACACTTCCCACCTCCCACATCACACTTCGCAAATGACAGGCTATGCAATGTACCCAGACTCCGCTATCTTTCGGAAATCCACCGGCCCTTTTAACTTGCAGATGTTACCTGCTTTTAGACCATAATCTTAGAGTTTTTGTATTAACCACCGATGTCAGCTTTAACTATTTTCGTGTAAAATTAGAATTTATGGTATAATATGAATTTAAAATATGTTTCTTGTGTAATTATTATGTAGGAGGTTTTTTAGTTGCCAAAGAATATTACTGTTGTAGGTCTTGGACCGGGAACTCTTGAGCAGTTATCCCTGGGAGTCTGGGATAAGATTAAAAATGCAGACAAGCTGTTATTACAGTCTGCCCGGCATCCTGTCGTTAATATTTTTGATCAGAAGCAAATTATTTATAATACATACGATGATTATTATATGATGGGGTCTTCATTTATGCAGGTATATAATTTAATAGCTGATTCAGTAATAAATGAAAGTTTTAAGTGTTCTGTAACTTTTGCAGTGCCTGGGCATCCCCTCGTAGCCGAACCTGTAGTAGATATAATTAAACAAAAAGCCCGGGAAAATGATGTCACTGTTGAAATTATTCCATCAATGAGTTTTATTAACAACTTATATACAGTTTTAGATGCTGATATAGTAAATAATTGTAAGGTTGTAGATGGTATGCAGTTAAGCGCGTTTAAACCTGACCCGGAAACAGGTTATATAGTTTACCATATATTTGATCGTTATATAGCAACCGAAGTTAAGCTGGAATTAATGGATTATTATCCTACTGATCATCCTGTAACTGCAATTAGAGCAGCAGGGATTCCAGATGATGAAGCAGTAGAAGAACTTCCTCTTACTAAATTAGGTAGTATAAAGTGGATTGATCATTTTACCAGTATATATGTCCCCCCACTTGTGAGTGACGGTAACTCAAAACAGCAGATATGTTATCCACTTGATCCCATAGTAAATGTTATGACAGATTTAAGAGGAGAAAAAGGTTGTCCGTGGGATTTAGAACAAGATCATGAGAGCCTTACACCTTACTTGCTTGAAGAATCTTATGAAGTATTAGATGCTTTACATCAGGGGGATATGTATAAATTTTGTGAAGAATTGGGAGACTTATTATTACAAATTGTTTTTCATGCCCAAATAGCAAGGGAAAACAAAGATTTTAATATTAATCAAGTTATTAAATCGATTACTAAAAAAATGATTTACAGACATCCCCATGTCTTTGGAGATGACTTTGTGGAAAATAGTTCTCAAGTTTTAGAAAACTGGGATAAAATAAAACAGGAGGAAAAGGGCGGTGGTGAGTGCGATAAATCAATATTAGATGATGTCCCCATGGGCCCTGCTCTTTTTAGAGCTTTAAAAGTACAAAAGAAAGCCGGGAAAGTTGGATTTGACTGGCCGGACGCAAACGGTGCTTTGAGTAAGGTTGAAGAAGAACAGCAGGAATTAATAAAAGCCTGTGAAAATGCAGATAAAGATTATATACAAGAAGAGATGGGAGATTTGCTATTTTCAATTGTAAATTTATCTCGTTTCTTTGATATAGATGCTGAAGTAGCATTGACATATACGGTTAATAAATTTATTAAACGGTTTAAGTATATGGAAGACGAGGTGGCAAAACAAGGTAAAAAGTTAAAGCAATGTGGTCTAGAAGAGCTGGATAAATTTTGGGAAAAAGCTAAAAGTGAAGAAAATTAGGGGTAAACCTCGGGAAATATTTTAGTATGGGAAGGAACTAACATATGTTTCGCGAATATTACGCTTGTAAAGATGCCAAAATAATTTAGGGGGGTATTTATGAATAAAGCAGAATTGATTGCTAGTGTAGCAGAAAAGACTGAACTTACTAAAAAAAATGCGGAAAAAGCTGTTGCAGCTGTTTTAGACAGTATTGAAGATGCTCTTACAGAGGGAGACAAGGTGCAACTGGTAGGGTTTGGAACATTTGAAATTAGAGAGAGAGCAGCACGCAAAGGCCGCAATCCTCAAACCGGGGAAGAAATTGAAATTGCTGCATCCAAAGTGCCAGTGTTCAAAGCGGGTAAAGCCTTACGCGAGAACGTAAGCAAGTAATAGAGTATAGAAATGAGACTGGACAAGTTTTTAAAAGTTTCTCGTCTTGTGAAACGCAGAACGCTGGCTAAAGAAGCCTGTGAAAATAAGCAAATTCTAGTGAACAACAGGCCGGGGAAAGCTGGCCTGGAAGTAGAACTCAACGATGTTATAGAAATAAATTTTGGGAACCGGAAAATAAAAATAAAAATTACAGCAATTAAAGATACTGTTCCGGTAAAGGAAGCTTCTCAACTTTATGAGATTATAGAAAATTATAGAGTTCAACAAGAAGAAATCTAGGAGATCACGCTCCTGGGTTTCTTTTTTTTAAAAGCATATTTATTTATTCTTCCACAAAAGATATTTAAGACAAAATAATAGGAGGAATATTATGCGAAAAAAGTTGTTGTTTTTATTATGCGCTGTGTCTATAATTTATTTTATTTTTGGATGTGCTGCTAAGCCACAGAAAAAGCCGGAAGGGGCCCCTGAAAAAGAACCTAGCTTAACCCTTTATATGTCTGAAAAAGGACAGGAAAAAACAATGAAGGTAGAAGAATATATTCAAGGTGTTGTTGCCGGTGAGATGGAAGCTGATTGGCCGGTTAATGCCCTGGCTGCACAGGCTATATTAGCAAGAACTTATACTATGAAAAATATAGATGATGGGCGTAAGCAGCACGGGGCAGATGCTTCTACCAATGAGAAGGAATTCCAGGCTTATAATGAATCTAAAATAAATTCAAAAGTTAAAGAAGCAGTAAAAAAAACCAGGGGTAAAGTTGTTACTTACAAAGGGGAATATACGGAAGGGTGGTTCTCAGCCTGCTGTGGTGGTGTAACTGCTGCTGCTAGTGAAGGGCTTACTGAAGATAAGGAATCCAGTGGATATCTAAAACCTAAAGTTAAAGACGATTGTTTAGAGATTACTACTTCTGAAAATAAACACTGGAAGTCAGAAATTCCTTTAACTAAACTACATAAAATATTGAAGGATCATACAGGACAAGATCCTGGAGACATTGATTCAGCCAGTATAGCTGAAAAAGGTCCTTCCGGGCGTACAGTCAAGGTAAAATTAGGGGATAAAGTTTTTAAAGCTATCGATCTCAGAGCGGCAATAGGTCCATCAAAGATGCGTTCTACCCTTTTAGACACGTTTACAAAAAAAGGAGATAAATTACAAATAGAAGGTAAAGGTTATGGACATGGGGTAGGGATGTGCCAGTGGGGAGCTAAAAAAATGGCCCAGGAAGGAAAATCCCCGGAAGAAATAATAAAGTTCTATTATGAAAACATAGATATAATAAAATTATGGGATTGATCTTGTTAAAAAAAATAGTCTACAAGGCTATTTTTTTCATTTTTACATAGATGTTAGCATAATTATGAATGATCTACTCTTTATCGGATTGCGGGTAGAGGGGGTGGAAAATGCATGGAAGATAAACCTAAAAACAAGATAGACTTAATTGACAGAAAGTATTTGCTTTTAGACGGAGTTGAACAAGTAGGTGCTTTTGATGAGAATGAAATAACATTGCATACAAACATGGGGTATCTTACTCTTCAGGGAGAAGGAATGCACATTACAGAACTAAACTTGGATGAAGGTAAATTGACAGTTGAAGGGTTAATTTCATATATACAGTTCTTTGATAATAAGCCAGCTCAGACGACAAAGGACAAAGGCAAAAGCGTTTTAGCCCGTATTTTTAAGTAAGATAGCCAGGGACTGATCTAACCTTATATATTTAGTTAAATTGTTGAGAATAGTATTCCCCGTTTTGCCTGGTTAAACAGAACTTTTTTGATTTAAAAAGCGCATAAGCGCTTTTTTTAAATATGAAAACTCCCTAAAAGACTATGGTCCGATAATAATCTGCAAATTGAAAGGGCCAGTAGATTTCCGGAAGGTAGCGGAGTCTGGGTGCGTTGCATAGCCCGTCATTTGCGAAGTGTGATCTGAAAGGTGGGAAATGTGACAATTTGAGGAAGTTTGCTGCGTAGACTTTTTCTTTTTCCTACTTCTAATTTCCCACTTCTCACCTCTGCCCTTTGCCCCGGCCCTTCACTAAGCTGTCAAAAAAGTTTTCATTCTTCTTTGTAAGCAAAAAGCTCGTGGAAGTTTAATAATAATTAAGGGCGGTGAACCAATGCCCATTGGAGAGCAGTTAATCTCGTTTACAATTTCAATCGTAAGTGGTTGTCTAGCAGGATTATTATATGATTTCTACAGGGCTTTTGTAAGTTTTGCAAGGTTACGAAAGCTGACTCGGGGGATAGGCAACATTTTGTTTTGGATAATTCTTGCGGGTATAATATTTACTTTGTTTTTTATAAGTAACGGTGGGGAAATAAGAACTGTTATGTTTATGGGAGCAGGATTGGGAGCATTAATGTATTTTAAAATCTTTGAAAATAAAATTTCTTTGCAGATAAGGAGATTTTACGAATTAATAAAAACAGTGTTTTTATTTCTGCTGCAGGTATTAAAATACACATGGCTTGTTTTAATAACCCCTTTTAAAGTAATTTGCATTCTTCTGGCATTACCATTTAAGTTAGTCTTTTTTTTATGCTATAAATTGTATAAATGTTTGTTTAGTATTTTATCTAATTTCGCAGCCTGGAAAATAGTAAGTAAAATTAGAAGTAGGATTAAAAAATTACTTAATTGCATTATTTTCTGGAGGAAAAGCTAGTACTATTTTTAAAGTCCTAATAAAAATGGTGCTAAAGTCCTAACCAAATTTTTCTTGTATAGGAGGATATTATTAACACGTGTAGAAAATTTGTAAAAGGTTCGTAGATATTTTGTATGTACACCCAGGGGTGGCTTAAATTGCAGATTGAAATTCGCGGTGCGGAGAAACTTAGTATCAGGGAACGCCAGGTAGTTACACTAAAAGAAACTGGTTATTCCTCGGATCACATTGCCAGGAAACTTGGACTTAGTACCAGTACAGTGTCTACTCTTTTTAACCGGGCCCGGTCAAAGGGATATAAAGTAGTTATCATACTACCGGGAGAAGCGATGGGTTTATTTGAAGAGAATGAGGAGGAGGATTAAAATGAGGTCACCGGGAGAAAAAGATAATATAGTTAAACATCCTACTAAGAAAACTAGTTCTTTACGCAAAAAAAGAAAATTAAATTTTAAAAAAAGTAAATTGCCGGTACTCGTATTGATTCTCTTGTTGGCGTATACAGTTTTTTCTCTCAGCACTAGTTTTGATAATCTTTATGCTCTACAAAAAGATGTAAACCAAATTCAAACAGAGATAGATGACTTGAAAGATAAAAATAGTAAATTAAAGCAAAAGTTGGAAAATGTTAATAGTGACGAATATGTAGAAAAGATGGCCAGAGAGAAACTTGGAATGATTAAGGCCGGAGAAACAAAAGTTGTACCAGTGAAGAACTTTCCTTCTGAATCGGGAAATAACCCGTAAGCCGTAATCAATAAAATAAATAATATGCTTTTAAGCATTCCATAAAGGGGAATGCTTATTTTATACCTACAGCCCGGTGGATGTTATTCAGGGCTATTAATACTTTTTAAAATATAATAATGTAAAAGAGGTGCAGATATGCGTGTTGGTGTTATTGATATAGGGAGCAATTCTACACGGCTTTTAATAGCTGATGTAAATGAACAAAAAGTATCTCCAGTAGAGACAGATCTTGTTACTACCCGCATGGGTAGGGGAATAAAGAAAAGAACCATAACTAAAGAAGCCATGGAGAGTACAATTTCCGTGATGAAAGAGTTTTGCAATCGTGCGGCACTTTGTGGAATTTATAAAATGTCTGCTTTTGCAACAAGTGCTGTCAGGGATGCAAGAAATAGTAATGAGTTTGTGAACCAGGTAAAACAAGAACTCGGGATACAAGTAGATGTTCTTTCCGGAGAAGAAGAGGCTTACTTAAATTATAAAGGTGTGATATCTGGTTTAAACAAATCTTTTTTAAAAGAAGTTTTAATTGATTTGGGCGGAGGAAGTATTGAGTTTGTATGGCCTGGTACAGGCAAGATCTGCTGGAAAAGCGTTAATGCTGGCGCAGTTCGCATGACAGAAGGTAAACATAATGACCAGGAAATCAAGTCGTTATTAAGACCTGTACTGGAAGATATATCAAAGGTGGGAGTCAATGAATTAATAGGTATGGGAGGTACAATAACCAATCTTGCGGCGATATCACTCGAGCTAAAAACATATGATCCTAATTTAGTTCACGGTTATATACTGACTTACAATAGTATACAAAAAACATTAAAAATTCTAGAAAACACACCGGTAGATAAACGCAAGGAAATTCCCGGGCTTCAACCTGAGAGAGCCGACATAATAGTTGCGGGGACAAGAATTGTAAAAATTGTAATGGATTGTTTGGAGTTTAATTGCATAGAAGTTAGCGAAGCTGATATCTTATACGGTTTAGCTGTGGAGTTAGCACAAAACGTCGAAAGAAATATGAGTTGAACAACTCATAATGACAAATATTTCCTTGGAGGTGTATTATAATGGCTTTATGAATTTGTGAATTGCAAGGAGTGTAAAGTGTGCTTGAAGAGACGGAATCAATTTATACATATCAAAGAGAAAATGATAAAAATTTAATAGAGAAGAAAAAAAGTTCAAAAAATAAAGCCCCTTATTTTAAAAAACTAAAGAGGCGTTTTTTTTTATATTTAATTAAAAATGCTACTATACTGAACTTTGCTTTATTAGCTGCAGGAATTTTATTTGGCAGGGTTGTTTTGTTAGGGGAACTGTATCCATTTGGGGTTGCTTATACTGCCGGTGTATTTTGGAATTTTCGTAATAAAGGTTTTTTAGCTGCAGCAGGAGTTTTAACTGGTTTTCTTAGTATTTTTAAAACTGATTTTCCTTTATCATATACTTCCTGCATTATATTAACGGGCTTGTTTGTGCATTTTGTTCCAAGAGATATAAGGCGTCCCTGGTTAGTTGTCCCCGGTATAGTTTTGTCTGGAGTAATGGTAGTAAAAGGTTTTTTCCTTGCTTTTAATGGTGCTATTCCTTATGACTATATAAGTTTATTCTTTGAGGCATTATTTTCAGGGTTATTTACTCTTGCAGTAATTTATGCTATTCCGGCAATATTAGCAGCAAAATATCCCGGTGAGCTAAAAGGAGAAGAAATATTTTGCATTATAACATTGCTGGGCGGTATAGTAGCCGGGGCAAACAATATTTCCTGGGGATTTTTCTCTTTAGATGTTATTTTGAGTTATTTCTTTATTTTGTTAGCTGCCCTGACAGGTGGATGCGGGCTGGGTGCCGCTACCGGTGCTGTTGTTGGAGTTATACCTGGGTTGGCTTATTCAGCTTATCCCGGGGCGGTAAGCGCATACTCTATTAGCGGTTTATTAGCCGGGTTGTTTCGACTGCTGGGCAAACCTGGTGTGATTCTGGGGTTTTTGTTAAGCAGTATTATTGTAACTGTTTATACTTTATCTTACCATGGATTACCAGAATTGCTGGCTCAAACAGCTGTAGCTGCTTTTATATTGTTTTTGATACCGAAGCGTTGGATTTATGAATTAAAAAGAGTTTTATTTCTGACAGAACAGGATAATGATAGTGGTGTACCCAATGAAAAAGTTAAAGAAGTAATAAGTGAAAAAACTAGCCAATGGTCGGGAGTTATTGATGAAATAGCAGAAAGTTTTGAACAGGCAGCTGTAGCTGGATATGCTGGTGATAATAGTGAAAATAATTTACAAGAACTCTTTAATGAAGTAGGTAGTAAGGTTTGTAAAGGGTGTACGTATTATTCTGTTTGCTGGGAAAGAGAGTTTTATAAGACCTACCAGACTTTGTTAAATTTATTTAGTGTTGCTGATAAATATGGTAGAGTTACGGTCAGTGATATAGATGAAGAGATGTTAGCTCGCTGCAGCAGGTGTAAAGAGATGGCTGTGGCTGTTACTTGTTTACATGAAATGTTTAAGATAAATAATTACTGGACTAAGCGTTTGAAGGAAAGTAAATATTTAGTTTCTGAACAATTAAGGTGTATCAGTGATGTGATAGATAACCTTCCTGGCCAGTTGTCAGTTAGAGAAGAACATTATAGAAAAAAATCAAAAGCAATAAGGCAAAAACTAAATAAGATGGGGGTTCGTGTATCTTCTCTTGATATTTACGGGACTGGCAGTGAGTACCCGGAGGTAAAAGTGACTATGCCGTACTGCGGGGGGCATATGATATGCCTTTATGAAGTGGGGCCTTTTTTGTCAAAAGAACTGGGTTGTCAGTTGTCAATGCCAGCAGTTAATTGTATTCAAACCAGTGATAAAGATTTTTGTAATTTCCGCGTGTATCCTTTTCCACAATACCAGTTTTCCCTGGGTGTTGCCGGGGCAAGAAAGAAAGGCAGTGCCGTTTCCGGTGACAGTTATGACTTTCTTTTCCTTCCCGGGGGAGAATTTGCTGTTCTAATAAGTGATGGAATGGGTACAGGAGTAAATGCTGCAGTTGAAAGCAGTGTAACATTAAACTTGATGATTAGAATGTTAGATTTGGGTGTTAATAGGGGTTGGGCTGTAAAAACTATCAATTCTGTACTTATGCTCTCTTCTCTGCGCGAGAGTTTTGCGACTTTAGATATGAATGTTGTGAATATTTATGATGCCGGAAGTGAATTCGTAAAAGTGGGGGCATCTCCCAGCTTTTTAGTCCGAGGGCAGCGGGTGGATAAAATAAATTCCCAATCTCTTCCTGTTGGTATAGTTGATGAAGTGGAAGCTTTTTCGTCTTCTAAACAATTACGTCACGGCGATTTAATAGTAATGGTCTCTGATGGTGTGCTGGATTCCTACAGCGGGCCCGGAAACAAAGAAGATTGGCTCATGGAGGTTTTAAAAGAAGCATCAGGGTTGAACCCTCAGGAAACAGCAGATTTAATAATAAATTTAGCTCAGACAGGTTCATGTAATGATGATATGACAGTGATAACCTTAAAAATAGAAAAGACTAAAAAATAATATTCTTGTCAGTGATTGTTTTAATGTTTAAAATATACCTTCTCAGCAGGAATATGTTTATTTTTGTTGAAGAAATAATTTAAAAGTATAAGCATTTTTAAGATTAATTCAGGTGAAAAAATGTCTATTTCCCGGCAAGTACTGTCTACGATAACAAAACATAATATGATAACTCCTGGACAAAAAATATTGGTGGCAGTATCTGGTGGCCCGGATTCTATGGCACTTATGCACATTTTATATCGTCTTGCAGACCAATTAGATATAAAACTGCACGTGTTTCATTTAAACCATCTTTTTAGAGGAGAAGAATCAGCAAAAGATGCCCGGGTAGTGGAGGACACCGCAAAACTTTTAGGTATTCCAAGTACAATAAAAGAATATAATGTTCAAAAGTATTGTAATAACCAGGGCAAATCCAAGCAAGAAGGAGCACGAGAAATAAGGTATCAATTAATTTCCCATGTTTGTGCCCGGGTTGGGGCTAGCCGGGTAGCTCAGGGACACCATGGGGATGACCAGGTAGAGACGATTTTTATTAATTTTTTACGGGGGTCTGGTTTGACTGGTTTAAAAGGATTTTTGCCAGTTAGAGAGAATTTTTATATCCGGCCCATGATTTATTTGCGCCGGCATGATATAGAAGATTACTGCTTGAGGCATGATATTAACTATAGGATAGATTTATCTAATAAAAAGCCAGTGTATACCAGAAACTGTTTGAGGCTCGATATTATTCCCAGGTTAGAAGATTATAATCCGTCTTTAGCAAGTACATTACTGAGGAGTGCAGAGGTGCTGCGTGAAGAGGACGAGTTCCTCAATAATGAAACAGATAAAGTTATTTTAAATGCTGTATCTTTTTCTCAGAAAGATTTTTTTAAGGTTAATATTGACATTTTGAGGAGTCAACCACTTGCATTGCAGCGTCGTGTACTGCGTAAACTATGGAGTACATTGATTGATGATTATGCAGGACCAGGCTTTGAACATGTAGAAACCATGCTAGAGTTGCTGCAGAAAAAAAAGGGTAGCTGGGAGACTCATTTGCCTAAAGGAGTGCGTGTATATAGAGAATACAACTATTTATTATTTAACAAAAATCATAAAAAAGATTTAGAAGAAGTAGCGCCATATTCTTATGAATTGGAAGTTCCAGGATGTGTTTTTATACCTGAATTAGGAGTATTCGTGAAATCGCGCTTGCTTTCCAGCGCACAAGTAAACGATCCTGAGTCTCTTACTCGAGAAGAAGCTGTTCTTGATTATGACAAAATAAGCAGTAAATTGTATGTTCGCGGTAAATATCCTGGCGATTATTTTATTCCCATTGGTTTAGATGGGGCAAAAATCAAGTTAAAGAAATTTTTTATTGACCAAAAGATTCCGTGGCATAAAAGAAACAAAATACCACTTGTTGTTAGTGACAATGAAATTATATGGGTGGCTGGTATTAGACCGGCAGAAAATTACAAGTTAACCAGAAATACAGAAAGAATTTTATACTTGTGGATTGAAAAGAGTTAAGTAAAATAATGATTGATGAAAAATTAAGGAAATGCTAAACTACTTGTTATGGGCTTTTCTTAAGCGTGGAGAGGAGTGGCTTTGTTGAACAAGGTCATTAAAAATCTTAGTATTTATTTATTAATAGTGCTGGTAATAATAGCTCTTATCCGCTATGCTTCACCGGAAGACAAAGAGATAACCGAGTTAAGTTATACGGAATTTATGGCTTTATCTCAAAGAGGACAAATTACCGAGGTATCGCTGCAGCCGGAGAACAACACCTTATTAATCACTGGCACAAGAAAAAATGGTGCTGAATTTAAAAGCCGGGCTACTTATCCTAACCCGGAATTGGAAAGCTTACTGGCTGAACAGGGAATACAGCATAAGGTGAAAAAAACTCCTGAACCCGGATGGTGGACAGGACTACTTACTACTATGCTGCCTATACTTATATTTGTACTGCTTTTTTTCTTTTTGATGCAGCAAAGCCAGGGCGGCGGTAACAAGGTAATGTCTTTTGGCAAAAGTAAGGCTAAATTACATACGGAAGAGAAGAAAAAAGTCACTTTTTCTGATGTAGCTGGTGCAGATGAAGTAAAAGAAGAATTAGAAGAGCTAGTCGAATTTTTAAAGGATCCTAGTAAATATAATGACTTGGGTGCACGCGTGCCCAAGGGGTGCCTTCTTTACGGTCCCCCTGGTACTGGTAAAACTTTATTGGGCCGGGCGGTTGCTGGTGAGGCAAATGTGCCATTTTTTAGTATTAGCGGTTCTGATTTCGTGGAAATGTTTGTAGGTGTAGGTGCCTCACGGGTACGTGATCTTTTTGAACAGGCTAAAAAAAGCGCTCCGTGCATAGTATTTATGGATGAAATAGATGCAGTAGGACGCCAGCGTGGCGCCGGTTTAGGCGGGGGGCATGATGAGCGGGAGCAGACACTGAATCAGTTGTTGGTAGAGATGGACGGTTTTGCCTCTAATGAAGGTATTATAATAATAGCAGCTACAAACCGGCCTGATATTCTGGACCCAGCACTTTTACGACCGGGACGCTTTGATAGGGAAATAACTGTAGCTGTTCCAGATATAGTTGGTCGTAAAGAAATTCTAAAAGTTCATATGAAAGATAAGCCGCTAGAAGATGATGTTGATGTTGATGTTCTGGCTCGCAGGACTCCCGGTTTTACTGGAGCTGATTTAGAAAACCTTGTAAATGAAAGTGCATTACTGGCAGCACGTTATAGTTGCAAAAAAATCAGGCAGGAAGACCTGGAAGCTTCAATAGAGCGTGTGGTTGCTGGACCTGAAAAGAAATCACGGGTTATGAGTGATTGGGAAAAGCGCCTTGTTTCCTATCACGAGGGAGGACATGCTGTTGTAGGGTATTTACTGACTTATACAGATCCTGTGCATAAGGTTTCTATTATTCCACGTGGACGTGCAGGCGGGTATACCTTAATGCTTCCCAAAGAGGATCGCTATTATATGACTAAATCTCAATTACTGGATCAGATAGTAATGCTTTTAGGAGGTAGAGTGGCAGAAGATATAATTCTCAAAGAAATAAGTACGGGAGCACAAAATGACCTGGAGCGTGCTACTGAGCTAGTGCGTAAAATGATAACTGAATACGGTATGAGCAGTAAGTTGGGGCCAATGACACTAGGGAAGAGGCAGGATCAGGTGTTTTTAGGTAGAGACATAGCTAAAGACAGGGATTATGGTGAACAAGTTGCATCTGAGATAGATTCAGAGGCACGTAAAATTATAGATGAAAGTTACGAGAATGCTAAGCAAATACTGGAAAAACATAGTGATACACTTCACTTGGTAGCCAAGTCTTTAATGGAAAAAGAAACCCTTGAAGCTAACGAATTTTCCGAGTTAATGGAGCAGGCTGGGGAAGAACAACACAAAGTATAAATGAGGGCCGCAGTTTCACTGCGGCCCAGGGTGATTAAGTTATTATATGTAAACGTATAGAAAGGTGGAGTTTGTGTTGGAACGCACATATGCTATGGTTAAGCCTGATGGTGTACAAAGAGGACTTGTATCAGAAGTAATATCTCGTTTTGAACGCCGGGGTTTGAAAATTATAGGCCTTAAAATTATGAACATATCACATGAACTTGCAAAAAAACACTATGCAGAACATAAAGACAAACCATTTTTTAATGGATTGATACAATATATTACGTCAGGACCTGTTGTAGCAATGGTATTAGAAGGTAAAAGTGCAGTAGTTATGGTTAGAGAGATGATGGGTGCTACAAATCCTCAAGAAGCTGTACCGGGTACAATACGCGGTGATTTCGGTATAGATATTGGGCGTAATATTGTTCATGGTTCTGATACATTGGAAAATGCTGAAAGAGAGATAGGTCTATTTTTTGATAAGCACGAAATAGTCGAATATAAAATGGATTTAAATTCCTGGATTTATGAGTAATAAATCTTTTTTATAAAAAATTTTATCCATAGCAGGATTTTTCAAATAAATTAACGAACTTTATAAAATAGGAGACAATGAAATGAATAAAGCAGGTATAGAAGTAGGTTTAGAAGGTACAGTGCAAGACATCGTTAACGAAAAAAATACAGCAGTAGCTTATGGAAGTGGAAGTGTAAGTGTTTTTGCTACGCCAGCCATGATAGGTCTTATGGAAAAAGCAGCTTTATCCTCTGTGGATAATCTGCTGCAAGATGGTTTTACTACTGTAGGTATTAAGATGAAAGCAGAGCACTTGGCGGCTACACCGGTAGGAATGAACGTATCTGCAACAGCGAAATTAACAAAAGTTGATGGACGGCGTTTGTTGTTTAGTATTGATGCGTGGGATGGTGTGGAACTTATTGGTAGGGGGGAGCATGAACGATTTATTGTTTCCTCTGAAAAATTTGCTGCAAAGGCTGAAGCTAAAAGAAGTGATAATTGATAACGAATTGAGTTGTAGTATTTATTAAATTGTACAAATTTTCTGTAGAAAAAGGTGTGGCGTCCCTGCGGGGGGTCAAAATAAAAGAGGGGCAAAAATAGGAAAGTTATTTTTTATTTGCTTTCCTGTTGTTCCTAAAAAAAATATTTTTATGAAAGGGGAGAGATTTAATGGCTTACGATGCTACGAAAATGAAGGATTATGAAATAGCTGAAGCTGCAGAGCCTAATATGCCAACTCCTGAGGAATGGAGAGAAAAGCTTGGTTTGCAGCAGGATGAAATAATTTCTCACGGGAAAATTTGCAGGTTAGACTTTCTCAAAATAATGAATCGTTTAAAAGATAGGCCTGATGGTAAATTTATCGAAGTAACTGCTATAACTCCTACACCACTTGGTGAAGGGAAAACAACTACAACCATGGGTTTGGTTGAAGGTCTTGGAATGAGGGGCAAAAATGTAGGTTCAGCTATAAGACAGCCATCCGGCGGTCCTACAATGAACATTAAAGGGTCTGCTGCTGGCGGCGGTAATGCACTGGCTATTCCTATGACTGAGTTTTCCTTGGGATTAACAGGTGACCTTAATGACATTATGAATGCTCATAACCTTGGTATGGTAGCGCTTACATCTCGCATGCAGCATGAAAGAAATTATGATGATGCTAAATTGGCCGAGAAGAACTTGAAGCGGTTAAATATTGATCCTACCAATGTAGAAATGAGATGGATTATTGACTACTGTGCACAGTCACTGCGCAATATTGTTATTGGTTTAGGCGGTAAAATGGATGGCTATACAATGCAGACTGGATTTAACATTGCTGTTAGTTCCGAGCTTATGGCTATTCTTGCTGTTGCTACTGATTTAAGTGACTTGCGCGAAAGAATGGGTAAAATAATTGTAGCATATGATAGGCATGGCAAACCAGTAACTACTGCTGATCTCGAAGTAGATGGTGCCATGACTGCTTGGATGGTTAACACTATCAATCCGACATTATTGAGTACTGTAGAATACCAGCCTGTAATGGTTCATGCAGGACCTTTTGCTAATATAGCTATAGGCCAGTCTTCTATTGTTGCTGACCGTATTGGCCTTAAGATGTTTGATTATCATGTAACAGAGAGTGGATTTGGTGCTGATATCGGATTTGAGAAATTCTGGAACGTTAAGTGCCGCTTGAGCGGAAATATTCCGAATGTTTCAGTATTAACTGCAACTATCCGTGCACTGAAGATGCACGGTGGCGGGCCCAAAGTTGCACCAGGTCGTCCCCTGGCAGATGAATATACAAAAGAAAATGTTGAATTAGTTGAAAAGGGTATAGAAAACTTACTGCACCATATTGAAACAATTAAGAAGGCAGGAATTAATCCTGTTGTATGTATTAATTCCTTCCATACTGATACTGAGTCTGAAATTGCAGCAGTTCGCAGGGCAGTTGAAAAAGCTGGTGCTCGCTGTGCATTATCCGAACACTGGTTAAAAGGCGGCGAAGGTGCATTAGAATTGGCTGATGCTGTAATCGAAGCATGTAATGATGCTGTAAACTTCAAGCCATTGTATCCGTTAGAAATGCCGCTGCGTGAAAGAGTAGACCAGATTGCTAAGGAAGTATATGGTGCAGCTGACGTAGCATGGAGCCCCGAAGCAGAAGCTAAGGCTAAGAGATTTGAAGAAGATCCTCAGTTTAAAGATTTTGCTACAATGATGGTTAAGACACACTTGAGCTTAACTCATGATCCAACTATAAAAGGTGTACCCAAAGGCTTTACTCTTCCCATCCGCGACGTGCTTGTATACGGTGGAGCTAAGTTCCTCTGTCCAATGGCTGGACAAATCAGCTTGATGCCTGGTACCAGTTCCGACCCGGCTTACCGCAGAGTGGATGTTGATACCAAAACTGGAAAAGTTACAGGGTTGTTCTAGAAAGTATATTACTAAAAAAACCTCGGGGTTTCATTACCCGGGGTTTTTTTATTAAACGCCCACGAGCTTAAAGCTCACAACGGAAAATGAAAACTCTTCTGACAGTTGGGTGGAGGTCCGGTGGTTTCCTCCAGGAGACTCCGTATTTTTACCGGGAGCATAAAGTATGTTTTAGATACCCGCTCTATGATAGTGCATAACAAGTTTTTTACGCCCTTAGCAGCCGGGGTTTCGGGATTTGACGGGCTATGCAGCGCACCCAGACTCCGCTACCTTCCGGAAATCCCCCGGCCCTAGCCATAATTTTCAGGAAGTTTTCTGATTAAAGAAAAATTTTATATTTAATATTTACAGTAACGCCGTATATTTAAACTCTTATTAATTATAAAAAAACTTCCCTTTATTTACAAGGGAAGTTACAAAAACAATAAAACGCGCTGCTAAAATTAATCACCGTGCATAAATATAATTCTTTCAATCATAGTTACAATCCCGGCACAAACAAAGTAAAGCGAATCAATATTTAGATTATATTCAGCTGACTTATCGAAAAAAATACTTAGTTTTGATTCATAGTGATTTTCCTGCCTGTTGTAACATATTAGAATAGGTACTTTAGGCAGGGGATATAAAATAAAAGACATATCAAAAGAAAAACTGCCCGTCACCGGTTTTCCATTAAAAATATGCATAAGTTTTTCAAAAAGATCTGTCTGGTTATCTGCAATCTTTTTTAAAGTTTCTACACACCTGTGATTGAAAAATGAACTTCGGGTCATTCCGTTTGCTAACTCTTTAAAAGTCACCCATGTACCGTTACAGTCTATCCCTTTACTATTAATTATATAGTCGTATAACGGTATAGTTACCCATGCATTTACATGACAATTAGATGATATATTTCCTTTAGAATCAATTATAAAATTCAAGCCCAGGCATTTAATTATTAACCTGTCATCAACATACCTTGCTCCCAACCTTTCTGCGGTCGAGGGAAAATCTATCCCTGTAATTTCTTCTCTTAATTGTGCTATTATTTTTTCCTGCTGCTGGTCAAGATTGTCCGGATTATGAATTTTTATGCTGGATTCTTCAACTATATCGCTCTCTACATAAGGACATTCGTCAAGACTTTTTTGCCCCTTGATTACCGCAGAAGCAAAAGCCATACACGTTGGCATACTGCACTCCCTGCAGTTTGTCTTTGGAAGCAGTTTATAAATTTCTAAAGGATTATCGAGTTGGCTCATAATTTGGCCCCCTCCTAAAATATTATTCTATTCCAGTTTTTAGTTTTTTCAATAAATATAAAAGCGTTTCTTTTTCATGCTTGTCCAGTGAAGATAACATTTTATACACATATGCATTGTGCCTGGGAAGAAAAACATTTAATAATTCATCTGCCCTGGTTGTAAGGCAAACTCTTAGAGCTCTTTTGTCATCAGTATCCTTTTTTCTAAAAACCAGTTCCTTTTTTTCCATCCTGCTTATAAGGCCGGTAACATTGGCCCTGGAAGCCAGTATTTTTTTACCCAGTTCCGACTGGGTAAGCCCCCTTTCACCTGCCAGGCGCAGCTGCATAAGAACGTTAAACTTGGCCCAGGTCAGGTTAAAAGCAGCAAAATGTATTGATAAAGCTGCTTCCAAAGCATCATATGTAGAGGTAAGTTCTATTACCAGGCGCGTAGAAAGGTAAGAATCTTCGCGGGGCCCGCTTCCGTTTTTAATTATCCCACTTCCCTTGTATTTTTATTGTTAATATATTAACATAATTGTAAACACGTTAACAATATATAATCTAAAAAATATTTAACTGTTGATTAAACTCCCACAAGCTTCTTGCTCACAACGGAAACAAATCGCAGTCAGATTGACGGGGCAGGATGCTTAGCTTTAAGCTAAGTGCAAAAAGGGGAATCTGCAGAAAAACCGTAAATAAAATTCTAGATATGATCGTGAGAGCAACTGTATAAGTATAAAAAGAACTTCTCGCTTGTTAGTTGTCAATACCAAAACATCAAAACCCCGCTAAAATCATAAACTTGCAACTTAGACATGTATAATATGAAAGACCTCCCAAATACAGGGAGGTCTTTCATATTACAGCCTTTGGGCCTTTTTTTGCCCATTTAGGTACAGCATCCCATTCAACACCCGATTTCCGTTCAAATATCTCCAAACGATATTATGGTCGTGAGCAGCTCTTGTGAAGTCTCCGCTTTTCCACCTTTGTAAAATATTGAGAACCAGATTAAAACGTTGACTTTTTCCTTGGTAATCTTGTAAAATTTTTTAGAGTAAAAAAAGCGATTCAGCATCATTATTAGGTTTGTTATCTATTTTGTATGTAAACTTAAATTAATTAAATGTATTCTTATTTAACATAAAATGAATATAATTTAAATTCATTTTAAATTATATTCATAAATTAGTATTACAATTATCAATACTGTAGTAAACACCCTAAGATTGAGAAGCTGTTTGAAAGATTTATCGAAAAAAATATTGATAAAAAATGATAAAAATTATTATAGGAGGAAAATAATGAAATCAACTTATATCTATACGATAATATCAAATTTTATTGAACAAAGTCATTTAAATAAAATAGAGGAAAAAGGTATAGAAAAAATTTATGAAGAACCATTAATTGGCATTGCTGATGCTGAGGACTCATTATTTGAAAAATTTAAAGACACTGAAATAATAGGTCCAAATCATAAGTCACCAAAAGAATGGCTAAAAAATGCAAAGTCAGTAATTACATGTTTTTTGCCTTTTTCTTCTCAAATACGTAAAGCAAATCATAAACCAGGACTTCCAGCGTCAGAATGGTTATATGGGCGTATCGAAGGTGAGGAATGTAATAAGGGTTTACTACAACATCTTGTTAAAGAAATAAATAATCTTGGTGAGGAAGCTATAGCACCTGTGCTAGATTTTAATTTTACTGAAGAAGCTGTTAAAAGTAACTGGTCTGAAAGACATGCTGCATTTGCAGCTGGATTAGGAACATTTGGTTTAAGTAAATCACTTATCACTAAAAAGGGATGTGCAGGACGTTTTGGAAGTGTTATAACAACTATGAAATTAGATCCTACTCCAAGAGAATACGAAAATGTATATGAGTATTGCACAATGTGTGGTGTATGTATATCACGTTGTCCTGCAGGAGCAATTAAAAAAGAAGGTAAAGATAATTTAATATGCAAAAAATATTTTGATGAAAAAATATATCCTAAATATTTACCCTACTATGGTTGTGGAAAATGTCAGACCGCCGTACCATGTGAAACAACTAATCCCAACAAGTAATTATAATGAATTTATTATTATGAACTCAACTTTCACAGCCCAAATTAGGCAATAAATCCTTGATATAAACGGGTGAGAGTTTAATATATGAAAAAAGTACAAGTTAAATAGTCCATATTAAACTACCTAACCTGTACTTATAATAGTATAAATAATGTTAGAACGGAAAGTTCTTTTACTTAACTTCCACTGACAAGTAGGGAGAGCCGTGGTTTCCTCCAGGGAACTCTGTATTTTTACTGCTGCATAACAAGTTTTTTACGCCTTAAGCTGCCGGGCTTTCGGGATCTGACTGGCCAGGCAATACACCCAGACTCCGCTACCTTCCGGAAATCCACCAGCCCTTTCAATTTGCAGATATTATCGGCCATAGACTTTCGAATTAATCCTTTTTAAGCCTGGCAAGTGCCTCTGCAAGGGCTGGATTCGTTAACTCATCACTTGATTTCTTTTGTTCCTTTAGATACTTTGAGACATCTTTTTTGGAGATATTACTCTTTTCCTGTTTCTTTCTTTCGTTAAAGGCAGCATACTTCTCCCTGTAACCACAGCTGCATACAAATATGCGTCCTTCTCCTTCACCGCGCAGCTCCAGTTTTTTATGGCATCTCGGACACCTGGTATTCGTTATCTTACTCAACGGTCTTTTATAACCGCACTCTCTGTTCTGGCAAACAAGCATTTTACCCTGCTTACCGTTGACCTCAAGCATAAATTTCCCACACTGAGGACACTTATCACCGGTTATATTATCATGCTTAAATTTACTTTCACTTTTTTTGATTTGATTAACAATAGTTTCTGCATATTGTTTCATTTCACTGATAAAATTCTTTTTGTCAAGTTCTCCCCGGGAAATAGCCTCTAATTTTTGCTCCCACTGTGCAGTTAGTGCAGGACTCTTTAATTCAGAAGGAACTAAATCAAGGAGCTGCCTGCCCTTGGAAGTTATAAATATATCCTTTCCCTTTTGCTGTATTAAAAAATTTTTAAATAACTTTTCAATAATATCAGCCCTTGTAGCTACAGTTCCAAGCCCACCGGCCCTGCCTATTGTTTTTATTAATTCGCTGTTTTCATTGTCCATATACTTTACTGGATTCTCCATGGCTGAAAGCAGGCTTCCTTCATTAAAAGGCTGCGGCGGGCTGGTTTCTCCCGTGGTTTGCTGCACTTTCGATATTTTTAAAGTATCCCCTTTATTTATACCTGGCAGCAGCTGTTCCAGAACATTATCCCTCGAATCATCATCCTCATAGTCATCTTCATAAACTTCTTTCCAACCCCGGGCAATAACTACTTTTCCCCGGGCAATAAAATGCTCTTCCCCCACTTTAACTTTTATAGTAGTTTGCTCGTATTCAAACGGCGGGTATAGAACTGCCAGGAATCGCTTAACAACAATGTCATATATTTTTCTTTCCTTATCACTTAAGCTGCTCAAAACAGGCTGCTGTTCTGTTGGTATAATCGCATGGTGATCCGATATTTTATTGTCATCAACAAAAGATTTATTTGTTTTTATTTTATCTTTTAACAATTTAGCAGTTAATTTAGAGTAAGGCTGCACGCTGCAGGCTTTAACTCGTTCTTGCAAGGTACCTACCATGTCTGTAGAGATATACCTGGAATCTGTCCTGGGATAGGTTAACAGCTTGTGATTTTCATATAATCTTTGCATTATAGAAAGGGTTTCTTTAGCCGACAGGCCAAAGATCTTGTGGGCATCCCTTTGCAGCTCGGTCAAATCATACAACCCGGGAGAATACTTTTTCTTGTATGATTTATTTACATCTATTACCTCAGCATCTTTATTTTTTATGCTTTCCAATACTTTGCTGCACTTATCTTCATTAAAAATCCTGGTATCTTTTGTTTTGCTGTCCTGCCAGGTTAATTTTAAAGCCCCGGTTTCGGCAGTAATACCATAAAACGTTTTAGGACAGAAATTTTTAATTTCTTCTTCCCTTTTAGCTATAATAGCAAGGGTAGGAGACTGGACCCTGCCGCAGGAAAGCTGTGCATTATACTTGCAGGTCAGTGCACGCGTGGCATTAATGCCTACATACCAGTCAGCTTCTGCACGGGCAGCAGCTGATGCATAGAGATTTTCATACTCCTTGCCGTTTTTTAGCTTGTTCAGGCCTTCTTTAATTGCCTTATCCGTAACCGAAGATATCCAGAGGCGTTTTACCGGTTTTTTCACGCTTGTTTTTTCTATTATCCACCTGGCAACCAGCTCTCCCTCACGCCCGGCATCGGTGGCGATGACAATATCCTGGACATCTTTTCTGTGTATTTGTGCTTTTACAGCATTGAATTGTTTACTGCTTTTTTTGATAACAACCAGTTTTAACTGGCGCGGGAGAATAGGCAAATCTTCCAATCTCCACGCGCTGTATTTTTCCTCATAAGCACCGGGCCCCGCCAACTCCACCAGGTGTCCCAGGGCCCAGGTAACTACATGCTTATCTCCTTCCAGGAACCCGTTCCCTTTCTTATTACATTTTAAAATCCGTGCCAGATCTTTTCCCACGGACGGCTTTTCAGCCAGAAGCAATGTTTTACCCATTATTTAACAATCCTCTCCAGTATGGTACAATCAATGTCATAAGAATAGGTTATGTTAAACACTGCATGTTGTCAAGAAACACAATAAGTTGGTACCTGTCACCAACTTATTATTAAAGGGGGGACGATATTGAAAATACGTGTAATAATAAGCTTGTTAGCCGTAATTCTATTGACCGGCTGCAGCCCGGCCATGAAAACAAGCGAAATGCAGAATCCTGATATGCAGGGCTATATTTTGCATGCAAACTGCGAGAAAAAGGTAGTAAACGTTATAGTTCCGGGTAAAGGTAATGATTATTCCGAATACAAGTTAAAGGTAAACAGGGATACGGGAATTCTGGATAAAAAGACAGGTAAGCAGTTAACTATTAAAGATTTAAAAAGCAGCGACAAGGTAAATGTATGGTTTACTCCAAAAGGAAATGAGAATTATACTGCCAATCAAATAAATGTTGTAGAAATAACACGCTCTGACCTGCTTGCCGGTATGGTTGCTGAAGAGAAAGGAAGATATAATATCTATATTTTCAGCAAAGACCCTGGTAAAGTCCACCAGCGTAAAGAAGTGGAGAAAATCACGGACAGTGATATATACCGGGCCCTGTGGAAAAAGATAAGCTTTAGATCCTACGGCGGCGGAGAACGGCTGCATGAAAAGAAATTCAATATAAATAATGCACCTGCTATATTGATTCTTAACACTGAAAAAATTGTCCTGCGAACACATGATTTTCACGAACTATTAAATTTCTTTCAGGAACGCAGAAATAACGTAAGATTAAAAAAAGATGAGATAACATTCAAAGGGGAAAGCAAACACTGGAGTGCCGAACTTGAAGAAGACTATACAGAAAAATGGCTAAAAGATGAAGATAAAAACAGTAAATTTAAATATTCTAATTATGCTTCCGAAAAACTTCATTTGACCTATAAAGATACCCCCAGAAAAGTTGTTTTTGATGCCAGGTATAATTATAAGCATGCCGGCAGGGAATGTTCTGGGCCCCTCGAGATGGGGGGAAGTGATGGAAACATTCATTATTATTCAAAAACACAGGACCACAGTAACTGTAAAATTGCTAGAAGTAACGGCAGCTATGTATTAACAGTTGCATGGAACGGCAAAAAAGAAACCATGAAATTAAAAGCCCGGCAAAGAATAAGTTGGTGACAGGCACCAACTTATTCTTTACATTTGCTTTTTTCTCATCCGGATTGATTTGGGAGTTACTTCCACCAGTTCATCGTCAGCAATAAACTCCAGGCATTCTTCCAGGCTCATAGGGTGGGGAGGGGTTAATTTTGTAGAAATATCAGCAGTAGAACTGCGCACGTTGGTTAAATGTTTTTGCTTACAAACATTAAGAGGCAAATCTACAAAGCGGAAATGTTCACCTACCACCATGCCCTTGTATACGGAAACACCGGGCCCTACGAAAAGCTGCCCCCGTTCCTGGGCATTTTCTAACCCGTACGAGGTAGTAATTCCTGTTTCATAAGCCACCAGTGAACCCTTATCGCGAGGCTGAATCTCTCCCAGGTAAGGCGTGTAATGGTGAAATGAATGATACATTACCCCAGTTCCCTTGGTATCGGTTAAAAATACAGAACGGAAACCAAATAGTCCCCTTGTAGGCACACGGTATTCCATGCTTACCCGTCCATCTTCTTTGTGTGTCATATTAATAAAATCACTTTTGCGAGGGCCCAGGCGTTCCATCACAACCCCAACATATTCTTCAGGTACTTCTATAACTAATTCTTCCACCGGTTCACATACGACACCGTCTATTTCCCGTTTTACAACCTGGGGGCGCGACACTTCAAACTCGTAATTTTCCCGGCGCATGGATTCAATCAAAATAGAAAGGTGCAGTTCACCACGGCCAGAGACATTGAAGGAATCCGGCGATTCGCCAGTTTGCACTTTCAAGCTGACATCTGATTCCATTTCCCGGGTCAAACGCTCACTCAACTTCCGAGAGGTAACATAAGTTCCTTCCTGTCCCGCAAAAGGGCTTTTATTAACATGCATCCCCACTGATATAGTAGGCTCGTCGATATGAATGAAATCCAGGGGAACAGGATGTTCCAGGCTTGTTATAGTATTTCCGATGTTTATATCATCAAGTCCTGCCACTACAACAATTTCACCTGCAGCAGCTTCACTGACGGACACTTTTTTAAGGCCGTCAAATACGTAAATACCCGACGGGCGTCCTTGCCTGGTCGGTATGTTGGGACCGGTAAGGGCTACATCTTCCCCTAACTTGATCACCCCGTTTTGAACCCGTCCTACTGCCTGGCGGCCCAGGTAGCGATCATATTCAATTAAAGTGACCCCCAACTGTAAATGGGCCCCGGGATCGCCGCCGGGAACAGGAATACTTTTTACAACCATTTCAAACAGTGGTTTTAGATCCGTGCCGGGTACAGACGGGTCCGTAGTTGCCGTCCCGGAAAGAGCGCTGGAATAGATAACAGGAAAATCGAGCTGGTCATCGCTGGCTTCTAACTCGATTAATAACTCCAGGACCTCGTCCTGTACTTCAGCGGGCCTGGCATGTATGCGATCAATCTTATTGATTACAACTATGGGTGCCAGCCCTGCATCCAGTGCCTTGCGCAGCACAAACCGGGTCTGGGGCATGGGGCCCTCTGAAGCATCTACCAGCAGCAGTACCCCGTCAACCATCTGCACGATTCTTTCTACTTCACCGCCAAAATCAGCATGACCGGGAGTATCCACAATATTTAACTTGTAATCGCCGTAAAATACAGCTGTATTTTTGGACATAATAGTAATGCCGCGCTCCCGCTCCTGGTCATTGCGGTCCATTACACGTTCCTCTACCACCTGGTTTTTATGGAATATACCGCTTTGTTTTAGCATTCCGTCAACCAGGGTTGTTTTTCCATGATCAACGTGTGATATTATAGCTAAATTACGAATCAAATCTTTTCTCAATATGAAAAGTCCTTTCTGTCTCGTTATTACTCCCAATCAATGGGACCACATCTAATATTACTTGTTTTTTCCCCTATTTTCAATAACAATGCACTAATTAACCTCGTGCATTTTAAAATATACTTGCTTCATTGTAGAATTATTGTTATAATAATTCTATGATATAATCAAATATTAGAGGTGAATATATTATGGGTAAAAATACTAATACTATACGAGGTATAGTTTCTACTATAACAATAATTAATGCTTTAATGTTAAGTATAACTGGTTTTGCTCTATATGCTGCTCCGAGAGGTAAGATAGCTAAAACTATCGACTGGACATTTCTTGGGATTGACCGTTTCTCACTAGCTACAATTCACACTTACCTGGGTTTTATCTTTACCCTGGTAATTATTATTCATTTTATTATCAACCTTAAAATGTATACCAACGAAATCAAAAGGTTTTTTAAATAAAAAAATAACCTCAAACCGCCTGTACTTGAGGTTATTTTTTTTTATGCTGCGGGCCCCTCTTTTTTTTCTACAATTAAATTAATATCTTGTTTATTAAACCCGAGGAATACTTGTTTATTTTCATAAAGCTCAAGTTCAAAAAACCTGTTGGGTGTTAGATACGCTGAAAAACTTAAATTATTTATTTTAATTATTACCTCAGAAAAAATTCCGTTATTTGTAACTGCTGTTATAACCCCGTCTAATTGAAAATCTGCCTGCAAATTCTTGTTCCCAACAACTATATCTTCAGGTCTGAATCCAATATAATAATCACTGTTTTTTTCGTGCCCCGGTACATGAGATAGCTTATTGTAATCTATTTTTAAAATATCATCCAGAATTAACCTGTTATTTGCCAGTTTCACCGGGAAAATATTTTTCATTCCTACAAAATTAGCAACAAATTTGGAGTTAGGCATTTTAAAGATCTCTTCGGTAGAACCAGTTTGTTGAATCATACCATTTTTTATAACAGCAGCTTTTTGAGCCAGTGAAAAAACTTCATTAAAATTATGGGTTACCATTAATATAGTAGTATTGAGAGCAGCATGTATTTTTTTTATTTCTAATTGTACCTTCTCTTTTGTATTAATATCCAGGGCACTAAAAGGCTCATCCAATAACAGTATATCAGGTTCTATAATCAAGGCCCTGGCCAGGGCCGTTCTTTGTTTTTCACCACCGCTGATATTTTGGGGATATCGATTTAATATTTTATTTATGTTAAGCATATCAACAAGCATATTGAATTTCTTATTCACACGTGATTCAGAAAGATCTTTTTTAAACTTCAAGCCATATGTAATGTTTTGTTTTACAGTCATATTGGGAAATAAAGCATAGTCCTGGTATACAATTGATATATTTCTTTGTTCCGGTTTCAATTTTGTCACGTTATAATTATTTATATAAATGTTTCCATTTTTAAGTCTTTGTAATCCAGCAACAGCTTCAAGTAAAACAGTCTTCCCCGAACCGGTCGGGCCCAGAAGAGCAAAAAACTCGCCTTTTTGTATGGATATATTAATATTCTGCAGAGAAAATCCTGTAAAACTTAATTCTAAATCTTCAAGTTTGATCAAGTTTTAACACCTCTTTTAGTAAGCAAACGCAGCATTATAAATATGATCAGTGAAATAATTATCAAAATTGCTGATACAGGCTTTGAATATTCAAGCCCAAAAGCATTAAACCGGTCAAAAATCAATGTTGGTGCAATCATGGGATGGTAGGTTAGTATAATAACTGCTCCAAATTCACTGATCGACCGGGCCCATGTTAAAATCATCCCTGTTAATATACCTTTCCAACCAATTGAAAATGTTATGTAAATAAAAGTCTGCAAGTGAGTAGCACCGAGAGTACGCGAAACATTTTCTAGTTTAGGAGATATAGATAAAAATGAATCTTTCGCTGCATTAATTAAAAGAGGCATGCTAACAAAAAGCATGGCTACTACTATGCCAATTCTTGTTCCGATAACAGGCATACCTACACTGCTTACAAACCTGCCCAACCAGCACTGCTTGCTAAAAACAGTTAACAAAATTATACCTGCCACAGTATGCGGGATAACAATAGGAATATCTACTAAACTTTCTACAAAGCCTTTTCCCTTAAAATTTTTTCTGGCCAGGAAATATGCAAAAGGAACTCCAAATACAAAAGCAACTAAAGTAGTTATAGTAGCTGTTAAAATACTTGTCCAGATAGAATTAATTACTTCTTTATCTTTAAGTGTTTTAAATAAAATAGCGGGGTCAGTTGTAATAAATGAATTTAAAATAGGGTAAGTGATAAAAAGTATAATGACTGCCCCGCACAATACTGAGATTAAATATAATTTGTCTATTTTCACTGCAAAAACACTTCCTTAAACACTTCTTTTACTGCAAATTTTATTGCCGGAGCATCTGGCTAAAAAACAGCCCCGGCAATTTTATAAACAGCTCTTTTATTTTTCCATGTACTCCTGTAATTCCCGGGGTATATTCTCTTCTCCCCTGGTTTTAATAGGATCTAAAACTGGCTGCCCGTTATTCTCCATAATCTTTAATCCTTTGTCTTTATTCAAAAGAAATTTTAAAAATGCAACTGCATTCTCTTTATTTGGTGCATCTTTCACCATTGTAACACCGTAAACTATTGGTTTTCCAACCTGAGTTATATAATCGCCGGGTTCCTTACCAGTTACTTCAACTTTGGCCTGTTTGTAAAAATCAGCATTTTTTATATGGCTTAAATTAATTTCCGGTGGAAGTTCAACAAACGGCATATCATGCTGTTTTGCTACAGAACGATAAATAAAGAAATAATCAAGGGCCCCTGATTCAATCATGGCAATCAAATCTGTTTCCTTAGGCCTTATATTCCTATCTGGACACCCCTCCAGCAGCTTTTCATATATTCCCGGTTCCTGGTAATGTTTTTCAGCTAACTGGCAGACCATTAAAGACCTGTACCCGCACGGGTCAGCATCAGGATTACTATGCCCGTATTCTACGTCGTCTTTCAGTAATACGTCCATCCAATTCTTACTATTTATTTCATCTTTATACTTACTCTGTTCCGAATAAGCAATAACCATTTCGTTTCTTGCAAACATAGCATTCCAATTTGAGTATTCAGGTATCAACAGGTTATCTATTACAGTATAATCAGCAGAAGCCATTATATCAGTTGTTTTATTTAATTCAGTAATTTTTTTGGCACACGCGCGGCTGCCGGCAGGTTCTCTTTGAACATCAACTTCGGGATGAAGTTTTTCAAATTCTTTTTCCATCTGGGAAAATGGCACAGATAAACTACCTGCATGAAAAATTGTTACTTTTCCTGAAAGTTCTTTACCTGCATTATTATCTTGTTTTTTATTATCATTTGTATTATCTGAATTACCCGAAGAACAACCAACTGCAAAAGCTGTTAAGACTGCTAAAAATACAACTAATAATATTTTATTGTTTTTCATTTTGTAACCTCGCTTTATTATTAATTCATAACTTACTGTTTACCGCGTTTACTTTGTTAAACTTGCAGCTGTATTTAAGTTGCTTACTGCAAGCAATTAACTTGAGCACAGCAATAAATAAAACCGGAGTGCATAAAGGAAAAATCTATACACTCCGGTTAATTAAAACCAGGCATTAAATCACTCTCCTTTCCACACTGGGAGGCATAGGGGTTTCCCCTTACACCCTATCGGCTCAAACATCCATAGTAAAAACCTTAGGCATGTGAGCTCGGAGATATTGAATTTTAGTTATCTTAATTACTTTCTACTTTTATTTTATTTTACCTCTAAAACACATAAATTTATTGAAATCATACCAATTATTTTTATTAATAGTTTAACCATCGATAATAACTAATAATAATTTGACAGGCTTAGTCTATTCTGCACTTGAAAGCTGGGCATTATCATTATCAAAAACTCTTCTAAAGTGAAAACCGTAAACAGCAAATATTATTGCATCGGGTAAATAACGCGGGTACTTTGCCAGCGTTTTCAAAAGCATTTTCCAGTAATGCTGCCTACCTTTTTCAAGTACTCCCAGGTAAAACATTGCCTTGAAAAAAGCTTTCAGGTAGACAAAGTGAAACACGCTCGTTTTGTGCCTGTATTTCTTCTCAGGCTTAAATTCTTTGAAAAATTCTAATATGCGTTCATAATAACGGGGAGGATCATATATTGTAGTAACAATTTTTTTATAACCATTAATAAGCGTCTGCCTGTTCATTTTAGGAACAAAATTAAGCGAATAATCAGTATTGTTTCCGCTGAATTGTTTAGACAAAAGGCGGTTTTCATTTTTTAATCTCTCGTAAAGCCTGGTACCCTTTGGTGCATTTAACAGTCCAACCATTGCTGTAACAATGCCGCTTTCTTGAATAAATTTAATTTGTCTATCAAAGATACTAGTCGTATCACTGTCAAATCCTACAATAAACCCGCCGCTGACCTCCATTCCATAGTTCTGAATTTTTTTTACTGAAGAAACCAGGTTTCTATTTATATTAGCATATTTATTGCATTCCTTAAGGCTTTCCTCGTCAGGAGTTTCGATCCCTACAAATACATTAACAAAGCCCGCCTTTCTCATCATATCCATGAGCTCTTCATCATCCGCCAGGTTAATCGAAGCCTCTGTAATAAATATAAACGGGTAATCATGAATTTCCATCCATTCAATTATACCTGGAAGAACTTCTCTTTTTAATTTTCCCTTGTTGCCAATAAAATTGTCATCAACGATAAACACGCTCCCTCTCCATCCACGTTCATAAATAGCCTCAAGTTCATCAAGCATTTTTGCCTTTGTTTTTAAACGCTGCTCACGACCAAAAAGAGAAGTAATATCACAAAATTCACAGTCAAAAGGACAACCACGAGAATACTGGATACTCATTGTTACATAGTCATTCATATTGATAAGATCCCACCGGGGCACCGGTGTTTTTTCAAGACCCGGTTTTTCAGTATTATTATAAATATGTTTGGGAGTTCCCTTGCTTAAATCGTCTAGAAATTCCGGGAGAGTAATCTCAGCTTCATTGAGTACCATGTGATCAACATCTTTAAACTCTTCAGGTTCCATGGTAAAAAGGGGACCGCCAACAACAGTTTTTACTCCCAGGGATTTACACCACTTAATTATTTCTTTTACAGAATCTCTCTGTATTACCATGGCACTGATAAAAACGTAATCAGCCCACTTAATGTCCTGTTCCTTTAGTTTGTTCACATTGAGGTCAATCACCTTTTTTTCCCATTCATCTGGAAGAAGTGCTGCTACTGTCAGCAATCCCAGCGGTGGATGCGCAGATTTTTTCCCAATAAAACTCAGCGCATGCTCAAAGCTCCAGAAACTTTCAGGATAATCAGGATAGATCATAGTAACTTTCATTATATATATCTCCCTTTTATAAATTTTTTATATTTATCACTCATTTTTATGATATATTACGTAACAACTTGAACCAAATAGAAATATCAATATAAAATAATTACAAGTTCACCAGGACTGCATCCGTGAAAAGACCAAAATGATTTCTTTATTATAACTTTATTATATTTTCTAAATAATTTATCCAAGTTATTCATCCCTTAGTAACAAAAAAAGTTAAAAAACAACAAAACCGCAACCCGTTGGCACAATGATTTGCGGCTTTTTATATGCTCATTATAACTAGACGAAGTACAGAAATACAAGTTTACTAATACTTGTTAACTAATTTTAATATACAACAAGCATTAATTTTTAGTAAGAATAATCCTTCATTACACTGTTGCAAGTATCAACACACTATAAATACTGGATTTTATAATTTTTATTATATCATTTTAACTCACAGTACTCCAAGTTCTTACCGCAATACTTTAAAAAAATTTAAAAAACCTCAACATTTTTCAACAATATATATTATTTATTTGCAGTATATTCTTTGTTTTGACAAGATAAAAGAACCAGGGTCTTTATATTACCCTGGAATTAAATTAATATCAAAACAAGAGAAGCCCCAGATGCCAGTAATGCCTGATTACCTTCTCCAGCCGGAGAATTATAATAAATGTATGAAGTCAAAGTAGCACCCGTCATTATTATGCTATCGCCTAAAACATCAAGTTTCACACAAAAAGAACGAGCAATACTATTACTACTCGCTTTCATAAAATACTTTCCTGTTACTACCTAGAAGAAATTATTATGCCGTTTTTTATACAGCAAAGAGAATAACTCTATACTTAGTTACTCGTTATTAACACGAAAATAGTTAAAAGTGGCATGGGGGTTAATCTAAATATTTACCAGTTGCTTTGCCCAGTAAGCCACCTATTTCACCATATCCTTCTGCAATCCACAGGCGTGCCTTTAAAAATAAGTAATAACCACCTTTTCCTAATACTTTAAAACTTGACATTACTACCCCGTCGTTTTCATTAATAATTAAGGATTCCGGAGTATTAATATAGATATCAGAAAAAGCTTTTAAATTACCTTTACTATCACGTTCTGAAACATAATCAGACCAGGAATTTATAAAAGTACCAAGTGTGTTGACAACTTTATTTGCTTCATCACCTATACTGCCGTCATATATTTCTTGATTACTATTAGAATTACTTGTATTCTTTGCTGCAGATGATGACCCTCTGGCAAAAAAGTTCTGGCTAAGTTTTGTTAGCCTCTGAGAAGCAGCACCCATTTTATCAGGATCTTTTGTCATCATTGCAGTAAATATTTCCCTGTGCAGCTTTTCTGATTTTTTTGCGTAAACCTTAATTTCTTCAAGAGATTTTTCTAAACTCTGCTTTTTTAATTCATTCTGAAAAGCCTTATATTCTGCTGCAGTACTGGGGAAAAGATTTACGTCATAACCAGTACTAATTTTTGCTTGTTCTTGAAGAGTTTTTTTATAAATATTAAATGCTTCCTGCTTATTTCCGCTATTATATAACTTATACATGTTTTGGTTTACTGAATCCATTTGACTAGCTCTTGCTTCAGAAGCAAAAGATAGTACTAAAAACAAGGAAATAAAACCAACAATTAAAATAAAAATACTTTGATTCAATTTTAATTTAATCAAAATAATACCTCACCTATAATATTTTTAAAAAATGTACTGCTAGAGAAAGGGTTATAAATAATAACAGCATAGAAATTCCAAATCTCTTAAAAACATGAAAACGATTTTTCTTAAATACTATCCGCGGATGTAATAATCCAAGAAGAGTAAGCAGCAAAAATATTAAAACAAGTGCAGTAAGCAAATTGATAAAAATAATCTCAACTCGTCCCCTTCCCATTTTTTTACTAACTTATCAATTAAGTAATTTTTATTCTATGTTTTTAGTGTAATTCCTTTTTAATTTACTATTATAAGACAGTTTTTTCATTTTTCATAAAGCAGGTATACACCTGGTCTAATAAAATAAAAAGCACAACCTCCAATTGAAGACGCACAGTTGCCCTTCATCGTCCCCGAAACAAGATTCTTCCTCACTGTTCTTTACTGCCATAATTATCAGCAGAGCTGCAATACCTGCAGTTCTGTTTTCTTTTTCTCAGGTCGGCTTTTTCTAATGGGGCAAATATTTATTAGGTATACTTTTGTATAAAATAATTAGCTAATTACTTAGATTTTTACTGTTTTTATTTTTAACATGCCTATTCAGAATGCCCGCGCATTCTGAAGAAAGAAAAGCCAGTGTATTCCTTGATGGGAAAATCGTGGACGTGTGGATTGGTGAAAACAAAGCCCAGGTAAACGGTACGGTTAAATTTATTGACGCCTATAATCCAGACGTGGTACCAATCATTTATCACAACCGCACCATGCTGCCGCTGCAGTTTGTTGCGGAATCCCTGGGCTGTGATGTGGGCTGGGATAGTGCTTTACAAGAAGTAACGGTTACTTATCCATCTAATTAACTTAAAAAAGCCATCCAAAACAAAATATTGAATGGCTTTTTCTCTTTACCATTATCCACATGAGTGCAATTCTCTTTCTTTAGAGCCGCAGCCAGGACTTGGACTTGAATGATCAGGTTCAATCCTGTTAATCTGCTGACTTATCAAATATTGTTTCATAACTGCTGCCGGGATGCAGAATAATTTTGTCTTTGGAAGCCTTACAAGGATGCATCGTAAAAGATGTTTTTTTCCCGACTGTCTTAAAACTTAGATATGTTGCCTCATCGCAAGTAACAATCTTTCTTTTATCATTAAGAAAATTATAATCATAAGTCTTGTGATTATTGGCAGGAGCATTTACCAGCCAGACAGCGTCGCTGGAAAAGTCCACTTTTATCTGGCTGTCAGGCAGAAACTCTAAATTCCGCCCGGGCCCGAATATTTGCCCAATAATCCTCCATCACCCGTTGGCGCTTGTGCTTTTACTGCCACATCCAGCTGCTAAAATCATAACCAAAAGCATAATTACCATAACACTAATTAATCTTTTCATTTTAAAAACCTCTTCAGTTATTTATTTTTTTGTATAGATTTATTTTGTACTTACTCAATTCGATATTAAATCATTACTCAAATTTAAATAGTTTGCCGAAACAATAATCAGGTGAACTGTATCCCACCGTTTTTAATCCGATCGATAAAATCAGCCACGGTACCGGTAGTTTTCTGCACAGCGTCGTCAAATAACTTCTGGCCGTCTTCCGCGAAATTTTTGACTTTCCTTGTTTTAAATCTTGTATTCTTTATATAATCCGATAAAAGTATGGATAAACTTTTACCGCTCGTGTCATAGATGCCTCTTTTTATTGCTTCAACGAATCCAATTGGGTTATTTTGTTTATCCTCATCGTACCACCAATGATAGACAATTCTATAAATTATATAGCAGCTGAGCCATGCCGCCAACTTTTTATATTCCGTCGGCTCAGGTGTTGTAAATGCCCCGTCGCTCTGACCAACCATTTGAATAAATCTCTTTTCCAGAAACTCCTCGAGCTCTTTCATGCCGATAGAGGGGTTTTCCACATACAGAGCCCAAAAATCAAGGGTAGCATCTTTTGCCTGGGCAACGATAAAGCCGGTAATAGGACCGCCTACCGAGGACAAAGCAATATCAAAGGCTATGTTACCCATAGCAATTACCAGCTCCGTAGTGGCAATCACCTCATCCCACCAATAAGATTCGAGTAAATATTGTTCCTTTTCCTGGAGAATTGCCCTCTGAGCAATCTGCCAGACTGTTTTTCTGAACAGTTTTAAATCTTCTATTCCCAGTTTTTCTTTAGCTTTTTCCAATTGTTCCAGCTTTTTATCTCTAAATCTTTCCGGTAGATAGGTGTTAATTATATAAATACAATTTTCATATTCTTTCTCAAAGTCAGCTTCATATTGAAGTATATCGGGAATTAGACTTATATCTGTTTCATTTTTATAATCCTTCCCATTATAGCTGCAGGAAGATATCAGCTTGCCTTCAATGGGATCAAGAGCGGGCATGGATATTTCAGCCTTAAATTTATATGAAACTGCGTCTTCTACAATATCGTCCATATTTTCTTCGTAACCCAGTCCAATTACCTCAAAGACACCTTCTTCATCACTGCATTCTATTTCAATTTCTTCTGGTACTATAAAATCAAGAGTGCTGCTGCTTTCATTCCAGAGACCAAGTTTAAAGGCAATTAATGTTTCTGCCATTTCTCCTTCTTCGTTTTTATAGCCTCTTATTTCTTTTGGTTTACCTAAGAAGTCAGGCTGTAAACCTTCATAGCACATAACAACATCAAAAACAGTACGAGCATATTCCTTTTCGTTTTCAGCAATAATCTCACATGTATAGCTTTCAAAAAACCTTTCAATAGGTTTTTCTTCTTCCAGATCTGTTGCAATAATGATAGGATTGCCTTTTTTGTCTTCACCCAGTTTTATATCAAAAGGCCTTGTTTCCTGTAGTGCTTTAACGGTAACTTCCGCCTCATTTAAAAAGTCTTTTAATTCATACGGCATTTCGAAGTTTTTGCCCGAGGCTGCCAGAACATGAAGATGTGCTTCTTCCAGGGAAATATAAGGTTCTCCTACCATTTTAAATTTGACATTATTTCGGAAGGTTCCACCTTCACCGCTAAAACTGAAACTAATTATACCTTCTGAAGGCATTGCAGCTTCTCCTGAGGTAAATACCTGCACCGAAGCACCCATATAATCACCTGATATTGCTGAAGGCCCTATTTCCATAAAACTGTCTTCAGAGAAAATTTCTATTTGTCCGGTGAGATCCAACCGCTTGATATCAACCCCTTCGGCATCTGTCTCAACCATCCTCGCATAAACAAATACCGGCTTATCATCGTACTTAATTTTGTCACCAAATTCTTTGTAGATAATCATTTTATAAGTGCTTTTTCTGCTCCCTGTTTTACCGGAACTATTGCTTCCCGCGGCAGCTCCCGCTGAACCCGCAGCTGCTCCGGCAGCAGCTGCTGCCATTCCTGCCAGGCCAATAACAATTGCTGCCGGTACAGAAACGGGGGTTTCACCGGGAGTTGCTTTAGCAGCAGTATCTACAACAGCAAGGGTATCGTCACCTTTCAGGGTTTGATAAACCTCCGTTATCTCAAACTGCAGCCCCCCTACCCGGGCAAGACTGTCATGATCCGTTAATTCAATTGTGGATTCGGTACCATCATCAAGTTTCCGGTATATTTCAGGCCATGGAGGTACGCTCGGAGGATTAAAAGCAATATTCCCACCGTCTAAACCTTTCTGTTCACCGGAGGAGGTTAACATTCCGGTGACAGGCCCCCGGTAAGTACGTCGTTCATATTCATTTCTCACACCGTCGGGATACATATCGAGGAATTTGTCAGGAACTTTGATATTTTTTGTTGTTGCCCTTACAAATTCGTATTCTCCTGTAAAGAGCATAGCCCTGGCATCAAAATCCAAAGAAACCTTTAAGGTATATTCCTTTGTTGCCCCGATTTCTTTGATTCCGGGCCCGTCAACAAATTCAAAGGTTCTGTTTAATTTTTGACCTTCCTTAATTTCAAGGGTTTCCCCGTTCAATAGGCCTCCAACCACTTCAGAACCTGTGATTTTGATCAAAAAGTGAGTGGGTCTTTCATAACCCATGCTTTCGGCAGTACGGTCGTAGATTTCATAGTCTGTTTCTTCCCCGGCATAAACAACAGAGCCCTGCATCAGTAAAATCAAAATCAGGAAGATTAATACCAGAAAACGCTTAGTCTTGACATTCACCCTGACACAGCCTCCTTTTTGTTTTTCAATATAAACCTAATCATAATTGATGCCGCTATGAGGATGATCCCTGTAAGATAGCCGATACAAGCGATATCAGTGGCCGAAAGAGGTATTCCTAAGGCAAATCCAAGGGCCCAGCCGGCCATTGTATGAGTAATTACTGAAGATTTCGGAATGTGACCTTTGCCGAATTTATGAAAAAAAGACATGATGAAACCCCTTAAAAAACCGCCTTTATTGGCTAGAGCCTGAAGAGAAAGAAGAAAAGCCGCAATTCCTACCATGCTGTTTTGTAAGGATGCATTACCTGTTAAAAAGTTATAGCAAAAAAGAGCCGACCCTGCTCCTAAGAGCAGTAAACTCACTTTTGATTTTTCCTTAACGGTAAATGAGTTATAAATTATTTTTAAGCTGCCTCGCAGACCTGCAAATGGCTTTGAACCTGAAAAAAGAGGTATTACCGTTGCGGTAACAAAATAGGCAAAGAAACCTTTCCCTATAAGGCCACCGACCATACCTAACAATCCGCCACTACTGCCTCCCCGGGCAAAGGTAAGGAAGCCGAGCCAATTCAGGGCGGAAGCCTTTACTCCCAGCACCGGCAAAAGCAGCAGAATTAGCCAAAGGATAGAAATTACCAATGCGAGTAGCAGGCGTTTTTTGTCCCTGAAAACTCCCGTAATTCCCTTTGTAACCCTGCTCACACCACCAAGCAAATATTGGAATGGACCTGCTCCCATCCCCAACGACATCTCGCCCGGAGCAAGTATTGTCTTAGTAAATGTCATTTCACCGGCTGCAACCGCTGCCGGTGAAATGTTACCCATGAGTTCACCTGCACTTGTGACAACTTTCTCCTTTTTTTCATCTTTTATTATTCTGATCTCCTCTCCTTTCCTTCGTATTTAAATAGATCGACCTACTTACTTCAATAAAAAGCGCTTGGAATGATTTTCTAACTTAAATCGGGCATTGCAAAAACCTGGCTGATTCGTATGTACCGGGTACCTTCGCCCGGTGCAAAAACAAATAATAATTGAAACTCTTCATTTTACCCAACTCTTTCATAAAATTCGAAACTATAATCAAAAAACTCCAATTAATTTAGCTATTTGGCACGTGCAGACCTATAATTGTGCACATTCGCCTGCTTATGGGGACATGTTAAACATGCATATCACCACCTCTAAATAAATTATAGTTAATTATCTTTAATTGGAAATACGTTTAAAGGATATGGCAATGACAACTTACCGGCATGAATTGTGCCAAAAAAAGATTTATTTTGTCGGGGGAGTGTAATATAATTACATATAATCTCGTAAAGTGGTGGTCTGTTTGAAGTCTTTTAATGAGAAGCTGGACCTGCTGATGAACTTAACAAATACAACCAATAGTATCCTTGCCCGGGCCATTTCCGTTGATCCTTCTTTCGTTAGCCGCCTGAGGCGGGGTCTGCGCAGTCCCGCAAAAAATGAAAACTACATAAAGCCCATGTCCGACTATATCGCCAGGAACTGCACCTCGGCATATCAAAGGGCGGCGCTGAAAGAGGCCATGAAAAGACCGGATGAAGGGCTGCCGTATGATGCGGAGGCATTGAGTGAACTCATCTTAGAGTGGTTTTCCAGGGAAAGCGGGGAAAGAAAATCAGCGGTGGAAAGCTTTATGAAAGGCCTGTCTAATTTTCAATTTCGAAAAATGCCGGGAAGTGGGGCCATAGATACAGGGAGTGCCCCGAAAAGCACGCCGGTGAACGGAAGTGTCTTTTACGGCGTAGAGGGAAAACGGTCTGCGGTTATTCATTTTTTGTCCCTGGTGCTAGGGAAGGAAAGCCCTACAACGCTGCTTTTATTTAGTGATGAAAACATGGAATGGCTCACGGAAAACCGGGAATTTACGGACAAATGGGCATCACTATTGTTCCAGGTGCTTATGAAGGGCAATAAAATAAAAATTATCCATACGGTAAGCCGCAGCCTTGATGAAATACTTGCGGCAATTGAAAACTGGCTTCCAATGTATATGACCGGAAATATAGAGCCGTATTATTACCCCAAAACCCGGGACGGCATATTCAGGCGGACATTATTCATTGCCGCGGGCACTGCCGCGGTAACTTCTAGCTCTGTAGGCGAGGACGGCGCAAAAAGTGCCGCCAATGTCTTTTTTACCGACAGCCATGCAATTAAGGCGCTTACGGAAGAATATAAAGGGTATTTCTTCCTCTGCCACCCCCTTATGCGCATATTCACCTCTAAAAACACCATGGATTACCTCGGCGTTTTGTCTGAATTTGAGGAAGAAGAGGGGCACAGGGTGTTAAAAACAGATATGCTTTCAGCAGTAACAATGCCCCTGGAGGTTGCTGAAAGCATATATTCACGCATGGAGAGCAAACAAAAGGAGGATATTTTAGCCTATCACCGGAGGAGGGTAAATGCCTTCGAAAATAGCTTGAAAAAATACAATTTTGCGGAGATTGTCAAAACCCCAGATGTAGATACAGTACAATGCGGCAAAGCAGCGCCGAATTCTATGCATGTGTTAACTGCCGGTAAAGTGTTTTACACAGTAGGCGAGTATAGGAGACACCTGGAAAACATTATCAGGCTTTTAAAGAGCTATGATAAATACAGCCTGCACCTGGTAACAAACATCGAGCTGGAAGGATGTATGCTTTACTGTAAAGAGGATGTGGGCGTGTTCATTGAAAAGCAGTCTCTGCCGCCTGTTACGTTTGCCCTGAATGAAAGAAATATGAGCTCTGCCTTTTGGGATTACTTGCGACTGATGCTGAATAAACTGTCAAAAGACAGCTTGCAAAGAAAACATACCATAAACACTCTTTATTCAATTAACCAGGCGCTAAAAGCTTTAGAATAAACAGCTGTCGGCATAGCACTTAATGTAATAAACAAAAGTAAATTTTAAAAAGCGGATATATTCTTTATAACTGATGGCCAATCACAGTTGGATACTGAATTTGTTAAACAATTTAATAATACTAAAAAACATAAGGGCTTTATGGTATTTACTGTATTAATCAATGCTTTAAAGAGGTCAAGTACTCATGCGGTAGAACAATTCTCCAATGATATTATAATAAGCTTGGAAATCGACCAACCCCTGAAGATACTGTTTGTTTTGGAGGCGATACAGCAGACTTTATCCCAGTCCAAACTAACAATCTTTAACAGCGACCATGGCAGATAATTACGAACATCCGCATTAATCGCACCGCCAGAAGTTTATTATCAAAGTTAGCCTGGTACTTGGACTGTGGATATGCCGTTCATATGGACTTGTGGTAGGGCAATAATAAAAAGGTTTTTTATTCTTCAAGAACATATGTACCAACAAATTCACCAGCCTTTAATACTGCCCACAGGGTCCACAATCACTTGAATAATGCAAGCGTTATTCACATAACTACAGCCCCGGCAGTAATGATAAAAACATCTTCTTCACCATCATACAAATAATAACAAATCTGGAAATGCAACAAGTAGCTAAAACCATCATTGCATACCATAATCTAGGGAAAAAGGAATAGAAGGGGTAGCTTAAATTTTAAAAATTCAAGTTTATGAAGTTTAGGAAAGAATTGGTGCAGTCTTTTCCAATCTTGTTTTGTAGGCAAGTTTCGGTAGTTTTAAATGCATTATGCCACCTTCCATTCAAAGATATGGTCTTCTGATTTAAAGGGTTCTGTTGCAGTTGTAGTTGCATTGATTTTAACGAAGAACGTGAGCATTGTAATAGCCACCTAAGTAAGGTTTCATAAAAATACACATATTATGACTTTAATTATCTATCTCTAGCATCAACTTCGGCCGATACCTCATCTGGAATTTTACCAAGGAAGTAATCCTCTATATATTCCCAAAATGTTTTATTATCGACTTCATTTGTAAAAAGATAGGTTAACATTGAAACAGACATTTTGTGCCTTTTGTAAACATTGTCCAAAATATAATTCTTATACTTATGGGGCGATTGCAAGCTACGGTCTATCTGCAATCTAGAATTGATACGGAGAAAAATCTCCGGATTATCTCCACCTTGGACATTGTATAGAACCAAACCTAATGCTTCCAGAATTCCTAATAAAATAAATACTTTTTCAATCTTTTCTCGATTTCTCTTAGGTAAGAAAATTTCATAGGAAGTTTGAGTTCCTTTTTCTATACAATTAGTATGATTTAATAACTGTCGTGTTTCATTACGAATCCAATCGATGAACCCAGCATATCCACTATTTTGAAAGCAATACCTATTTCGCCCTTCATTATATGTGATAAACCGATTATAAAAATTAGAGTATTTGCGCATAATTCTATCGTAATTTCTTGCACTATATATTAAAATAGATGCTAGATTTTCAATATAATATTTATCACCACCAATTAATTTCTGCAGGTTTTCTGCAAAATCTTCAATTGCAAAATACCTTCGGTCTTTGGCATATGATCCAATAATAGTCGCTATATGATCTAATTTTTGATGAAGTTCTGCAAAGAAATTGTTTTGATCTAATAACTTAAGCGAAACTTGAATTTGTAAAACAGATAGAAGATTGTCAAGGAAATCAAGCCCTAGCTCTTCATCATTGGAATGAAATTTAAACTTAAATTGTGGAAATGATAAACTGCGAAAATGTTCTTCCCAAATCCCTTTCATGTCACAAGCATAGATATTTCCAAAAAATTCTTTACCACCCTGCTTAGCCATTCTAAAATATTTTTCAAATTTGGGCCATTTCTTAAAATTAAAGTCTTCTTTAATCATAAAATATTCCTTAGCAAAAACACTTCTTGGTCTTGCAATGATAGGTGAATAGCCGAGTTTAGCCTTAAAATCTTTTTCTATGATAAGTAGTGCGGTTTTTAGCTTATTATCAATATCATCGGTTGATTCAATATTCCCTTGCTGAAATATATACCGAAATTCCTCCCCATTAATCAATAAATTACGCATATTTCGACGGTTGTTTTTTGCTTCGAGCAGCTGAAGTATTTTATGCATTACTTGAATCAACTGATTCTTACGTAATGTAGAAATTCCATGTAATCTGTTAACATGAATAAAATCTTTTGGTAAAAAATCAAAATAAGAATAACCCTGTTCTAGTGCTCTTGCGGCGCGCCCTACTTCCTGAACATAATCACACACATTACCTGTTGGCGCAAAATGATACACGTTGGTGATGTCCGGAATATCAATTCCCATCCCAAAAGCTTTTGTTGCAAGCATAATTAGCGATTCCCCATTTTTAAAACGAAGGTAATTTGCATTTTTAGGTTCCTTTTCCAAGGATCCATAATATAGAGAAAGATGTTTTATTAAGATGTCACTGCCGTACATGATGACAAATTCTTTAAATTGAAGAATCAGGCTAATTGTTGGAAAGTAAACCAATGTTTTTTGTTTTTGTTTAAGGAATTTTTCTAACCGAAAAGTTAAAATTTTAAACTTTTCTTCCAAATACTCATTGAAACGGTCTTTTGTTTGCTCTTTTTTCTTTAAACGCACTTCGATATCATCACGTTTAACATAACCAAAATAACTGATAGGGTTGATTAAGTTAAGGCTATCTCTTGTCTCTGCATACATGTCTTCTAGCCCACCATATATTGCTGTGGCAGTAAAAGTTGCAATTGGAAAATGTATTTCATTACGAAGTCTTTGTAGATAATTTCCTAAGTACCAATAATCTGAACGGAAGGCTTTCCCCCATGTGGTAACAATGTGAGCTTCATCTATAACGAAAAGTCCTACTTTGCGCTCTCCTATTAATTCTCTAATATCAGCACGACTTAATAACGTTTCCGGTGAAATATACAATATGGAGATTTCACCATTTTTGATTTGCTCCATTATATCCATCTTTTGGACAGGTGTAATTTGGGAATTAATTGTGGCAGACATATCTACATTCCGATTAACTAACCCTTGTACCTGATCTGTCATAAGACCGATCAAAGGAGAGATAACAATTGTCATAAGATTATATTTTTCAGCTAAATAAATGGCAGGAATTTGAAACATGAGGGATTTGCCCGCACCGGTGGGTGAAGTCAAGAAAATATCTTTATAAGTTTCCCCAGCATTAGCCAATTCGGCTTGTTCAACAATGTTGCTGATAATAAGACTTTGCGGTATCTCTATCGTTTCTTTTTTAAAATCAGGATCATGAATATCTTTATACATACGTAGATTACGAAAACTCTTAAATCCCCAATAGTTGTTTAACAGCCTCAAATATTGCTCTTCATTTACTTCACATGTTTCAGTTATCTTTGTAACAAGAATAAAATTAAATTTTCTAAACAGATTTTGGAGAATCAATAATCGTTCTCGGTACCTGTAAGGGAAGTTATCTATATCACCAGTATATGAAATTCGTATTTCTTTTTCTGAAAATTTTTCTGAGAGCAATTTACCCGTTAATTTGAGCAGTTCATCCTCTTCTTCAGAGAGCTCAAGGATAGCGTTATTAAAACCTGATACTTTTTGTTCTTGAAGTTGAAATGAGGGAATTGGATAGAGTCCCGCAACTTCTTCGATGTCGTCTGTGTAAACTATATAACACTCTGACCCTATAAATTTTAAGTCTCCGTAATACTTTCGGAATACTTCATATACAGGATCTTCTTCAGACTCAATATCAACAACTTCTTCGTCAAAATATGTTTCTTTAAGTCGGTGGCTTTCTGGGATTTCATAGATACATGGGAAGGTTTTGTGAAATATGTTATTTTCCAGGATAGTAGTAGTGAAATAAAGTTTTAAAATGTCTTCACCTAGAATTAGATATTCCTCAAAGGTACACCAGAATATATTATCAACCTTTAATCGATCTATTCTTTGAAAAAATTCGGGAAGTAAAGTAGCTTTTGAATTATCTAGTTCTATTAGATTCGTGTTTAATGATATATAAAGTAGTTTTTCAAAAGTAATGTTTTCGTAAAAGCTCAGTGTAAATCCTTTAAAAACAATTAGTATTGGCCTATCATTTATAGTAATGTTGTCTAAATGGTCTTTAATATGTTTGTGAACCGTCTTGTCCACAGAGTATTGCACTTTAGATCCCTCCATATTTCTATAATTCAGGTAAATTAAAGTCTTCGATATTTTTTTCCAAACTTGCTTTAAGTTTTTTCAGTGCCCTAGCTTCTAATTGCCTTATTCTCTCTCGGGTCAATCCATACTGCTCACCAATCTGTTCAAGAGTTTTGGGAATATTATTCAAAAAACCGAAACGTTCCATTATAATTTTTTGGTCTCGTGATTTTAATTTTTTTATCATTAACGTGCGTATCCTTGATAGAACGTCACTTTGCTCTACAAGTAACAAAGGGTCATTAAAATTGCTATGATACCCCTCTACAAGACGTCGCGAGGATGTTAAAGACAAAAAATCAATAAGTTCACTATCTTGTTCTTCTGTTGATATTGGTTGGTCAATAGAAGTTATACCTAATAACTGATGTTCAATTAGTTTAGCACTATCGTATTTATCTAATGAAATGTCTAGTTGATTACATATTTCCTTGATGTCGGGATTTTGTCCATTCAAGAGGTAAGAAAGTTCTGCTCGTTTTATTTTCATTATGGATTCAAACATATGAACAGGTATGCGAATAGTAGTACCTGTATCTATAATAGCTCTTAAAATTTGTTGGCGTATCCACCATACCGCGTACGTTGAGAACTGGATATCCTTGTTAATGTCAAATTTTTTAACAGCTTTTATTAGTCCAATGACACCTTCTGAAACAATATCATCATATGTAAGCTGATGATTTATGTAATTTTTATATTGTACTGCCAATTTATGAACCAACTTTAGATTTTCGGTAACCAATCGGTCAAAAGCAACTTTTGAGTTTTTTCCTGTATGGAAATTTTGTAATAATAAAGTGTTCTCAGCATAAGACTCTCTCTTAACAGTTCGTCGGGGAATCCAATCCATGTTAACAATATCTTCCAGGTCAAGATCATCATCAATATTGGACGGGATATAAATTTTTTGGTAGCCCTTCTCTAATAAATATGAGCGGACGTGCTCCTCCTCAATCTTTCTTCCTATAACTTTTTCTAGATAATTTTTGGCATCTTCTAAACTTATGAAAGTTTTGTCGGGGAACCTTTGCTCAAAATCACGAAGTTTATATATTTTTTCTAGAGATTTCAAGCTGTCTCCCCCTTTCTAGTATATTTAATTTGCTAAAATATTAATTGATTATAAATGAGTTGTTAATCTTTGTAAGTTAAGCTTTCTCCAAATTATCGTAAATTCCTCCAATTGCTGCCTAAATCATCAAGTACTATGTAAATTCTCTGCGTTTTTCCAACTTAAAATTATGTAGAATAGAGATGGTGGAGATATTTTGATAACGTCTAGGGTTGGTAGCTACCTAATCAATATAAGTTTGCGACATTTCCAAATCAAGGATACAATAAAATAAATAACTTCCTTATAAAGGAGATGAGATAGATGCCGACTTATCTTGGCTACAAACATGTATTTCTAAATTGTTTTTATTCCACCTACGGCCGGAAGAATGCCTTGAAAAATGGAGAGCAGACATATTGCTTGCGTGGGGAGCATTATTATGTACATAATAATAAAAAGGTAAATGACAATGTGTGTGATGATTGGTTAAATGGTAGATGTAAAGGCTTGCAAGAAGTTACGGGGATTGTAAAATAAATATTCCAGTAGTAAATTCCCTAGGTATAAGAAATAAAAGTGTGTTTTGCAAGACTTTTCTGTAACGAAATGCAATGCAAAAGTGTAACACCCCATATTGCGTTTTAATTGTTAGGTTGATTCATTAGTGAGTGTCTTAGTCGCTAACTGTCTCGGCCAAAAACTATCAAGTGGCTGTGATGTTTATATTAATCTAAAAGTACCCCCCCATAATAATTGAAAATTCCCCCACCTTAGAATAAAATCCCTATATACATTAGCTAGTATATAGGGAGGGGTTAAGGGGGAGATGATCTCATTGGGGGACAAGGAACAGATATTATTAAAACATTATCACGATGGAAAATCAAAAAGGGCGATTAGGCGGGAAACTGGCATATCCCGAAAAACTATAAGAAAATATATCAATAAATATGAAAAAGAAAAAGCAGAACTGTTTAAAGACCAGGCTATTGATGTAGAGCTAATTGAAAGTATAGTTGAAAAACCCAAATATGACAGCAGTAACCGGCAGAAGATAAAGCTAACCCCGGAAATAATAGAAAAGATTAAACATTACCTAAAAGAAAATGAAAATAAACGGGCAACCGGCAAATCACAACAACAGAAGAAAAAGATTGATATCCATGAAGAACTGCTCAAAGAAGGGTTTGATATTAGCTATCCTTCCGTCTGTAACGCCGTAAGAAACTTAGAGAAAAAACGTAAAGAAGCTTACATAAAGCAGGACTATGCTTTATGTGAAGTATGCGAGTTCGATTGGGGAGAAGCAAAGTTAACCCTAGCTGGTAAAAATGTAATTTTACAGTTAGCTGTATTTACCAGTGCCCGGGGGAATTTCCGCTATGCATTATTGTTTTACAACCAGAAAACAGAAAGCTTTTTAGAAGCCCGTGCTTCGTTTTTTGAACATATAAAAGGAGCATACCATCTCTTGGTCTATGATAATACCAAGGTTGTGGTTAAAAAGTTTGTCGGTCCATCAGAAAAAGAACCTACCGAAGCACTGTTAAAGCTCTCTTTGTATTACGGTTTTAACTTCAGACTGTGTAACGTCAATGCTGGCTGGGAAAAGGGTTATGGAAAGTATATGATAATGTAAAGTAGGAATGTTAAAATATTGTTTTCCAGTAAGTTTTTGTTGTTTTACTTTACATTATTAAACCTCTATATTTGTAACTAATACAAAAGAATTTGATCTAGTTGACGCAATTGATGATAATAATTATCCTATTTTTGCTGGTGGTAAATCTTTATCCCAAGAACAACGACTAGGAATTTTACGTGTAATTAATAATTCTTCAACAATAAAAGGAAAACAAATACCCACTCTTGGCACTATCCGAGCCAGTATTCCTCTCCTATCCGAAGAAAACTACGAAGGAGAACTTGAAATTCCGTCTGATATTGAAGCGGACTTTGCTCTTCAAGTCCACGGAGATAGTATGTTGGGAGCCAGAATTAACCCAGGCGACTATGCAATATGTAAGCAAACTAAAGTACCTGGTAATGGGGACATTGTTGTTGCCATACGCCAAGGAGAGGCCACACTAAAATACTTTTTCAAAAATAACGGGGAACCGGTTTTGAGGGCTGCAAACCCTGAATATGAGGATATAACTATTGATGAATATTATCAGGTTGAAGGAATAATAGTAGCCCTTATTAGAAAGGAAGTTACTCCATACTACCGGTACCAGGAGTATATCGCTGCCAAGAAGTATACTCTGCAGGAATGGGACGAGATTATCGAGATGGCAGTTACTAACGGAATGACACCTTCTTTTATTAAGGAAATAGTAAAAAACCAGATAGAAATAGCAAAAAGATTTTCGCAGGATAAGAAATAAACCCGCACTGTTGAGTACGGGTTTCGGTGTATTTAAGAGGTTCGACAAAAGAAGACAATAAATGGAGGTGAATACATGGGATTTATAAAACGACTGCTTGGCATAGATGAGCAAAGTTTAAAAACAAATTCTACAACAAATAAAGGGCTTAATCAAAATAAAGAATATGAAATAGCCTCCAATAATTTTCTTAGAATTAAAAAAATTGATTTTTATGGAGAATTTTCAAAGTCACTCAATGGCAAATATATAATCGCTTGGTCAGATTTTGATAAGAAAAATGGCCGGGGTGGTTTTAGAAACTCTGGTAATGGTCCTTTTTTATTACTTGAAAAAGGAAAAATTCGATATCAAAGTGAAGTCCAACGACCTAACGATGGTAAGGTATCAAACATAGGTACATTTATTTTCAATGACTGGCTTTTTGGTAATAAATTAAGCGGTAAATTTTATGCATTTGACAAAGATGGCAATGTTCTTATAGAACATTTATTTAAAGCAAATTTATTTAATAACGGTATTTCAGAAGATGGGCAGTTTGCAGTATGTCAAACAGCTAATGCAAGTAATAAAGATGGAAGTAAATTGTTTCTTTTTGATCTGAAACGACAAACTTTAATTTCGACTTTTGATCCTATCTCTGGTAGGGCAAATGACTATGATTTTGATACTGATAATGAAGAAGTTCTCTATCTTGTTTATGCAGATAATTATAAATACAGGTATAGTTTCACCGGAGAATTTTTAGATTATGATAATTGGAACAATGAAAAGATTGAAAGAGTAATTAGTGGTTATGATCTTTTTTATATTGCTGAAGAAAAATTTAATAATCTTAACAGTAATTCTACTTCCAAAGATTATGACGAAATTCTAGACATTTTTAACCAATCTCTAACCTATCAAATTACCAAAAACACTGAAGCATTAGCTTATCGCCGAATAGGTGAAATTTATAATCTTAATAATGATATTGAAAATGCAATTAATAATTTAGAAAAAGCTATCGAATTAAACCCCAAAGTAGGAGCAAAAAGATTATTACAAAAACTTAAACAGGATAAGAACTAAACCTCAAACCGTTGAGTATCGATTTTAGTTCATTTAGATAACAACTAGTTTCAATAAATTATTAAAGAGGTGTGATTATTCTTGAATTGCCCACACTGCGGATTTGAAGATGAAGGTAATTTTTGCAGTAACTGTGGAAACCCATTAACGGAATCTAAAGACTTAACCACTCGCGGGCAACAACCAGATATAACGAAAGGTTGGCATGTCAGTATAAGTTTCGGTAAATCAACCTCAAAAAATTTTACTAAGGCGTTGGCTATGGCTAAGAGTGCCCCACAATACATAGAAAGTACAGATGAAAAAGGTAATCCTATATACCAGGCTATATACGGTCCCAAAGATTACCTCAGTTTTATTAGTTTATATGAACTAATAAGTAATTGGAAATCAACTTTTGTTTTTATCAATGGTGAAATGGTGGACCGTAAAATAGTAGGGGCATTAAATTACTGCTATGGAGATAAATTGAGATCAGGGAATCCAGATTTTTGTTTCGGTGCTAGCCAGTTTACTGAAAATCCTTTTGGTTGCCATAGAGCCCAGATGCATCAAAGTAATGACCCATGGTATTCCTATGGCATCATGGACACTAAGCGTTGTTTTCATATTGACAAGGAAAGAATAAAAAATGAGCTATTTGAGAGATTGAAGCCTTATCGTTTTTGTCCCGCCCTGGATATTGAAAAAGCTATTCAAGTTGTTGATCAATTGCCCAGCGTAATTAATCCACAAAAAGATGATAACTGGGAGTATACCACTTACCATGACAGTAAAACAGGCTCGTCATTTGAGGGTGTTATACCAAAAGAGCACAGCACAGTTTATACAATAAATATTAATCTTGATATGGATAATTTTGCAACAGATGATGGAGAAAGCAAACAAAATGACGGCCATAAAAAAATACAAAGCAACCAATCAGATAATAGTAAAACTAAAACCGGAAGTGGATGCCTTTTACCAGTTATAATAGTTTTCTTGGTGTTAGTTTTAACAGCCTTTACGTTAAATTGATGTAAGTTTGAAAAAATATCACGGTTATTATTAGGTTATTTGAAATCAAAAAAAATCTTAGTATATAATATTATAAATTACTTGTAATGAAGGGAGACCTGATTTTATTGCAAGACCCAAAAGACCAGACAACATATTTTTTTGTTGATGAATCGGGGGATACAACATTTTTAAATAAAAAGGGAAAGTGGATTGTTGGCCAGGAAGGAGTTTCAAAGATTTTACTATTGGGTTTTGTAAAAACTAAAGATCCCAAAACCATACGTCAGACACTAAACGTAACTAGAAAAGAATTAATAAACGACCCATATCTTCAAGATATACCTTCTTTAGAAAAAACAGCAGTATCATTTCATGCAAAAGATGACTGCCCCGAGGTCAGATATAAAGTATATAAAACATTGGCAGAACTAGACTTTACAGCTCAAATTGTTGTAGCAAGAAAAACAAAAAAAGTTTTTGATAAATTTGAGGGGAAACCTGACAAGCTTTATGATTATTTAATTAGCCAATTATTTAGAAATAGCTTACATAAGTCATCTTATAATAAAGTTTATTTTGCTACACGCGGAAACAGGAAAAGGCAAGAACCACTTAGAAAAGCAATATACGAGGCAATAAAAATGTTTGAGAGTAAGTGGAGTACAAAGGTTGAAACTTCACAGGATATTTATGCTCAAAGCCCATCGGATGAAGTATGCTTACAGGTTATAGACTATATTAACTGGGCCGTCCAGCGTGTTTTTACCACTGGTGAAATGAGGTATTTTAACTCGATCCAGGAGAAAGTTAGACTTATAGTCGATCTATATGATTATAAAAAAAATTGGGGGAATTTTTACAGCAAAAAAAATCCCTTTCATGCAAATAAAATAAGCCCTCTGTAGCTAGGCACCTATAGGCACTCACGGCATGCAGCCGACTTTCGCACACAGAGGACTTGGTTTCTTAAGAACTATTCTTATTTTTCATTTATATTATCAAAGTTATGCCTATTAGTCAAATTAAATTTATATTATGATTGTTATATTAATGTTGTAAAAATATAATTGAGCATTAGTAGAAATATAGTAGTGTTATTAGAGCCCCCTTGGCTGACATATAATAACAGATTTTTTTCACTACAAAAGAGGTCATATTTGCTATCCGGAAAAGGTAAAATCACCAGACATTGTAGCTAAAAACCAATTAGAAACAGCACTTGTCTTGTCTTGGGAAGAACAGGTGCTGTTTCATTAATTTCGCCAGCACTAAAGGAGATGACACCATGAATGTAGTTATATATGCGCGTTATTCTTCTGATACCCAGCGTGAAGAATCAATAACTGCTCAAATCCGGGCTTGTACAGATTACGCTGCACAAAAAGGTTATAACGTAGTAAAGGTATATACTGATGAAGCCAGGTCAGCTATGACTGATAACCGACCCAGGTTTATGCAGATGATACAGGATATAAAACACAACTTTGTAAAAGCTGATGTAGTACTTGTTCACAAGCTGGACAGGTTCGCCCGAAACCGGTACGATAGTGCATTTTACAGGCGGGAGCTGCGCAAGGCCAATGTAAAACTTGAATCTGTCCTGGAGCACCTGGACGACAGTCCGGAATCCGTTCTCCTGGAATCACTTATTGAAGGTATGGCCGAATATTATTCCAAAAACCTCGCCCGGGAAGTAAATAAAGGGATGCGTGAAACAGCTCTGCAGGCAAAACACTGCGGCGGCCGCCCACCTCTTGGTTATGATGTGGATAAAGATAAAAAATATATCACAAACGAGGAAGAGACCCAGGCCGTAAGGACTATTTTTAATATGTACGCGGAGGACCATGGATATAAAAATATAATGGACACCCTTAATAACCAGGGGTATAAAACTAAAATGGGCCGCCCTTTCAGCAAAAATGGTCTGCATGAGATCCTGCGCAATAAAAAATATATTGGCATTTATACATTTAACCGGTCTGCCAGCAAATCACCCGACGGCACCCGGAATAGTCACAGGAACAAAGAAAATGATGAGATAATCGAACTCCCGGATGCATGCCAGCGATTATACCCACAGAAATTTTTTGGAAGGTGCAAGAAAAAATGGACAGTAATAAAAGAGAACACACCGGCGGCAGGTACAAAAGCAAAGTGGTGTATCTTCTTTCGTGCCTTATTTACTGCGGTGAATGCGACATGAGAATGATTGGAACTTCTTCCACTTATAAGACCAGGGTATCCAAAGAATATAAGAAAAGGTATTATTATGAGTGCAACAATGCTAAAAGAACCAAACAATGTAGCAATGAAAAGATACAAAAACAAGCCGCGGAAGATTATGTCATTGAGATGCTGGAGTCAGAAGTATTAAACGAAAATACAATTCCAATCTTAGCCAAAAAACTGCATGAACAATATAAGCAGGATAAAACTAACTCTGCCAGTGAAGGAGAGCATTTAAAAAAGAGATAGAAAAGCTGGAGAAACAAATTAACAACATTATGGAAGCAATAACAGTAGGGGATGGGGTTATCCATGCCCTAACAAACCAGCTCAAAAACCTGGAAAATAAAAAAGCCATCATGGATAGTAGGTACCATGAATGGCGCATTAAACAAGAACAGGATTTAATTTCAATAGATGACATCCAAGAATATCTTAACAAATACTATGAATAGCTCCAAAGTAAAGAGCCGGAAAAATGCAAACAAGTTATTGAAAAGTTCGTGGATAAAGTAAAAATAAAAACAGACACTATTGAAGTATTTTTCAAAGTGTCTGTAGTTTCAACTGGTGGAGGCGGGGGGAGTTGAACCCACCGTCCGAAGGAAGAGCCACAGGAGTCTCTCCGAGCGCAGGTTATGATTTAGATTTCGCTCCTTTGGCGCCCACAACCAGGCTCCTCAGGAGCTATCCCGTTAGAGTCCCTTCAGGCTTACGAGAGTCAGCCTGAAAGCAAGCCCGCTAGTTTGACACCCTGATCCCACCACGCAGGCTGAGATGGGCAGGATGGGCTACTGTCTAGGCAGCAGCCATTAAAGGTTCATCTTTGGCAAATGTGATTGCCCCACCGTTTTACGGGCTGATGGAATACCGGCTCGCTACTCCTGCCACAACTTCCCCCGTCGAAACCACGTCGCCCCCATTATTTATATTGCCTGTTTTTTAATTCCCTTTCTATTTCACGCTTAGCATCTTTAGCCTTAGCGTCTTCACGCTTGTCATACACTCTTTTTCCTTTAACCAGCGCAAGCTCTACTTTAGCCCACCTGCCGTTAAAGTATACCCGCAGTGGAACCAGTGTAAGTCCCTTTTCACGGGTTTTACCCAGCAGCCGCATTATTTCGCGCTTGTGCATTAAGAGCTTGCGGGACCGCTTGGGTTCGTGATTAAACTGGTTGCCCTGCTCGTATTGCGCTATATGCATATTATATACCAACAGGTCGCCGTCATCAACACGGGCATAACTATCCTTTAAATTAACCCTGCCTGCCCTTATTGATTTTACTTCTGTGCCCTGCAGGTGCAGCCCGGCCTCAAATTTTTCCAGTACATGAAAATCATGCCAGGCTTTTCTATTTACTGCTATAACTTTATTTTTACTAGTAGACATATAATGACACCTCAAAATAAAAGCTCTTATCCCAGGTGGAATAAGGGCCCCTCACACGCATAAATTAACCGGGTATTTCATTTTAACTATATAATAGGCTCTTGTCAAGTTATTATAGTTCCATTTCAACAGCTATACCCTGCATAGCCTCCAACCCGAGTCCTATAAAATCCTCCAGTGAAAGCCCTAACTCGGAGCAGCTTTTTATCTGTTCCCTGTTAGCCCCTTTAGCAAAAGACTTTTCACCAAATTTTTTCATTAAAAATGGTACATCAACTGCACTTAATTTCTTTTCCGGGCGTATCAGTGCTCCTGCCACAATAAATCCAGTAAGCGGGTCAGCTGCATAGAGTGCTTTATCCAGTTTGCTTACCCTGGGAAGACCGTGCCTGCCGTTATGTACTTTAACTGCATAAACAAGTTCAGCAGAAAACCCCTTTTCTTCCAGCATTTCTGCTCCTTCTATACTGTGCCTGTCCGGGTCATCCTTGGTATTCTCGTAATCAATATCATGCAGCAGTCCTGCAAGGCCCCAGAATTCTTCATCTTCGTTAAAATAACTTGCCAGCCGGCGCATTACAGCTTCCACTGCAAGTGAGTGCTTGAACAGGTTTTTGTTTTTTAAATGCTGCTGCAGCAGTTCATAAGCTTCTTCACGTTTCATTTTATTCTCCCCTTTAACCTATTTTATCAAAATCTACCGGCATAAACTTGGCTTTTGCTTTTACTGCCACTGAATTGTCGCGAGAAAGAATAAGGTCAGCTTGCATATCGTACACTTTTCCCCTGTATTCTGATATACAAGCAGCTTCGACTCTTAGTTCCTGGTCTATAGGAACAGGTTTACTGTAACGCAATGTTATTTCTGCTGTCATGGCAGGTATTTCTTTCAACCACAGCCACTGGGCCATGGTCTCATCCAAAAGTGTAGATATAAGCCCGCCGTGCATGAACCCGTTATATCCCTGGTGTTCTTCACCAGGGTTAAAAGTAGTATATACTTTTTTACCTTCCTGCTTGAATTTTAATTTTAAGCCTATGGGATTATGCGGGCTACATGCAAAACACATATGATCTTTTGTATTTATTGATTGCATACGGCACCACTCCAGTAACTATATTTTACCAGACCGGGGCCCGTGCTTCAAGCATCATCTGGAACTGAAAAGTAAAGAAACCGGTATAAATACCGGTTTCTTTACTTTTCAGTTTCCTCATCGGAAGTTGATGTTGTTGTTTCTTTTATTCCCTGCCTGCGCTTATACCAGAAATAATACCCCAATACAAGCGCAGCTGCTATTAATCCAAGAGTTAAAGACATACTGGCTAACCCACCTTATAATAATTTTTTACCAGTATATCCATAAAATAACACGTTTATACACAAAAAACCCCTGCTATTTAAAACAGGGGTTTTTGTGTATAACTTTTTAAACAATCAGCCCAACAATAAGCAAGGCCACGATGTTAACAACCTTAATCATCGGGTTAATAGCAGGACCAGCTGTATCTTTTAAGGGGTCACCTACGGTATCGCCGGTAACTGCTGCTGCATGAGCCTCACTTTTCTTGCCGCCGTAATTTCCTTCTTCTATATACTTCTTGGCGTTATCCCAGGCACCGCCACCGGAAGTTTGGAAAATAGCCAGATACAGGCCACTGACAATAACACCAAAGAGCATGCCGCCCAGCGCAACGGGCCCAATGAGAAAGCCAACGATCAAGGGTGCAGCTACCGGAATAATACCGGGAGCAATCATTTCTTTAAGAGCGCGCTTGGTAACAATGTCCACGCACCTACCGTAATCGGGCTTCTCTTTAAAGGTCATAATACCAGGCTTTTCGCGCAGCTGCCTGCGAACTTCGTCAACCACTTCGTATGCTGCACGACCAACTGCTCCCATGGCCAGGGCAGAGAATAAGAAAGGCAGTGCCGCACCAATAAGGAGACCTGCAATTACCAGCGGGTCACCCAGTAAAAAGACCAATTCTTTTCCACCTTCTTCTGCCAGCTTGTGCATATAATCCGCAAGTAGAACCAGGGCAGCAAGACCGGCAGAGCCAATAGCGTATCCCTTGGTTACGGCTTTGGTGGTGTTACCTACAGCATCAAGAGCATCTGTTTTCTCCCTGACATCTTCAGGAAGCTCAGCCATCTCTGCTATACCACCGCCGTTATCTGTAATAGGACCATAAGCATCAAGTGCAACAACTATACCAGTCATAGAAAGCATGGCCATAGATGCAATACTTATACTGTAAAGACCTTCCATGGAAATTTCACCACTTGGAAAACCTCCTGCACCTATACTATAAGACCCCAGAATAGCACCAACAATGAGGAACCCGGGGATCACTGCACCTTCCATACCAACAGAGATACCGGTAATAATATTAGTAGCATGCCCGGACTGAGACGCATATGAAATAGATCTTACCGGGCGGAAATTAGTAGAAGTATAATAATCAGTGATATAAACAATTAATACTGTTACAACTACACCGATAACAGCAGGTAAGAAGAATATAGTAGTATCGAGCAACCAGTTAGTAACAAAGTAAAAACCTATTAAAGCTAATATCGCTGAACCCCACATACCTTTATAAAGGGCATTCATAACTGCATCGCTGCCCTCTTTTAACTTCACGAAAAAAGTACCTAAAATAGTAGCAATAATTGCAACTGCACCAAGTAAAACAGGATAAACTATATATGGAACAATATATCCCCCATCGGCGCCTTTGAATGCTAACCCGCCTAAGAGCATAGCACCAATAGCAGTAACTACATAAGTTTCAAACAAATCTGCTGCCATACCAGCACAGTCACCGACATTGTCCCCTACATTATCGGCAATTGTCCCGGGGTTACGCGGGTCATCTTCAGGCAAGTCTGACTCAACTTTACCAACCAGGTCTGCACCAACATCGGCACTCTTTGTATAAATACCACCGCCGAGACGTGCAAACACACTGATTAAGCTGGCGCCAAAACCAAGTCCAATCAGGGCATCCAGGTTACCTGTTGATAAAAATAACACACTGACACCCAGTAAGGCCAGGCCTACACACATTAAACCTGTAACTGCACCACCCCTGAAAGCTACTGTCAACGCATAGGGCAGTGATTTACGGGCTGCTTCAGCTACCTTGGCATTACCCCTACTGGAAACAAACATACCTACATAACCACAAAATGCAGATAATACCGCTCCGACTACAAAACCAACAGCAGTTGTAATATCAATAGCCAGGGCAATAATAATGGCGACTATAATACCTATAATAGCAATACTCTTATACTGACGGCTTAGATAAGCCATAGCACCTTCCTGCACCGCCTTGGATATTTCTTGCATCTGCTTATTTCCAGATGACTGTTTCAACACCCAGGAACTGTACATAAAAGCAACAATGACTCCAACAATAGCAACAATAATGCCTAAATACATTACTGTTAAGTTACTGCCTGCAAATTCAACGTTCACATTATCCCCTCCCATCTAAAAAAATAAACAGGCAAAACAAATTATTATACCCCTACTTCCCTCCTTTCTTTAGTTAGTGAACCATGTGTTCATCTTCACTAACTACTTTACACATAAATTATAATTTATGTTGTAAATATAAAACTTATATACCCCTATTTGTAAATTATATCACATGACTATAAAAATACCAATTGTTTACTGCATTATTATAGTTAATACAAGTGATAATATACCTAAAATAAGCCCCAATACAACTGTTATTTTGCCTAACAGCTCATCTAAACCCTTTTTTTTGCCTAACAGGGTTTCTGCACCCCCGGTAATAGAACCAGATAACCCGGCACTTTTCCCGGACTGCAATAATATAATTGTTATCAGGGCTACAGCAACAATTACGTGTAAAATTATAAGTGCAATTTCCAAGATATATTCCCTCCCCATGATATCCGCGGCGAGTCTATTGTTAAACTCGCCGCATTTATTTACTCTTTATTTATATTATTTTATAATAAATTTATATGCATTGGCAAGAATTATTAAAGTTTTAAATTATACAATACTTTTTTTCCTTTATAAAGAGCCAGGTCTACCAGCTCCTCCTCTACCCTTAACAGCTGATTATATTTGGCAACCCTGTCGCTGCGGGAAGGTGCCCCGGTTTTTATTTGACCTGCATTAACTCCAACCACCAGGTCAGATATTGTAGCATCCTCGGTTTCCCCGGAACGATGAGAAACCACGGCGGTATATCCAGCTTCTTTAGCCATTTCAATAGCTTTTATTGTTTCTGTAATAGTTCCTATCTGGTTTAATTTGATTAGTATAGAGTTAGCAACTCCCTTTTCAATGCCGTAAGCCAGGCGTTCAGTGTTAGTTACAAATAAATCATCCCCTACTATTTGTATGCGGTCGCCCAACTCTGAAGTAAGCTTTTTCCATCCTTCCCAGTCATCTTCTGCCAGACCGTCTTCAATTGAAATAATAGGATACTTGTTAGCCAGGTCAGCATACAACTGGATCATGCCTGCCGCATCCAGATTTTTTTGCTCTCCTTCAAGAACATAGCTTCCATCCTTGTATAATTCTGTAGCTGCAACATCCAGGGCTAGTACAATATCTTCCCCTGGCTTATAATTCATTTCTTCCACAGCCTCTATTATTACACCCAGGGCTTCCTCGTTAGAACCAAGATCAGGTGCAAAACCCCCCTCGTCTCCCACGGCTGTATTGTATCCTTTTTTCTTCAATACTTTTTTCAAAGCGTGGAATATTTCTGAGCCCATGCGCAGCGCCTGGTTAAAACTATTTGCACCTATTGGCATTATCATGAATTCTTGAAAATCAACGTTATTATCGGCGTGCTCGCCTCCATTCAAGATATTCATCATGGGTACAGGCATCAACCTGCCGTTAACTCCCCCCAAATACTGGTAAAGAGGAAGTCCGGACGTTTCAGCACCGGCCCTGGCAACTGCCATGGATAGGCCTAATATGGCGTTTGCACCATATTTACTCTTATTCGGTGTTCCATCCAGGTTAACAAGTACACTATCTATTCCCAGCTGGTCAGAAGCATCAAAACCCATTATTTCAGGAGCTAAAACATTATTTACATTTTCCACTGCCCTGGTAACTCCCTTGCCGTGATACCTTTTAGGGTCATCGTCTCTCAATTCCACGGCCTCATGGGCCCCGGTTGATGCACCTGAAGGCACAGCAGCTCTTCCCATGGAACCATCTTCTAAATACACATCCACCTCGACAGTAGGATTACCCCGGGAATCCAATATCTCACGTGCATATATATCTACTATTGCTGACGGCATTATAATAACCCCCTATCTATTTTAACAATGTTCTCCCGGTCATTTCCTCGGGTTTTTCTACATCTAAAAGTGAAAGCATAGTTGGTGCTATATCTTCCAGCCTGCCGGGGCTCAACTTAACATTATTGCCAGGCTTGACACATACAAACGGCACCGGTGCCGTTGTATGTGCCGTATGGCATTCCCCGAATTCATCTATCATTACCTCGGCATTCCCGTGATCAGCAGTTACCAGCAGGGTACCTCCTCTATCGATCACCGCATTGACAATTTTACCGAGGCAACTGTCAACCGTCTCTACTGCCTTCACAGCTGCTTCCAGGACACCGGTATGTCCCACCATGTCTGGATTAGCATAATTCATTATGACTACATCGTATTTATCTTCATTTAACTTCTTTTTAAAAACTTCGGTGACCTCACAAGCACTCATTTCAGGCTGTCTATCATAGGTTTTCACTTTTGGAGAAGGGACTATTTCCCTATCTTCTCCTGGATTGGGCTTTTCCACTCCCCCGTTAAAGAAAAATGTTACGTGAGCATATTTTTCAGTCTCGGAGAGCCTTAATTGCTTTAAGCCGTGATAACTCAACACCTCACCCAGCGTATTTACCAGTACCGGCGGCTCAAAAGCTACGGGAGCATCTATTTCTCTATCGTACTCGGTCATACAGCAGAAATGAACGCGTGGATTTTCAGGCCTTTGGAATCCCTTAAAGTCCTTGTCCACAAGAGCACGGGTTATTTGACGGGCCCGGTCAGGGCGGAAATTAAAAAATATTATCGAATCCCCGTTTTCTATTTTACCCACCGGCTTGCCGCCATCTCCCGTTACAACAGCCGGCTCTACAAATTCATCTGTTTCACCACGAGAATAAGCGTTATTAACTGCTTCTGCTGCAGTACAGGCCGTTACCCCTTCACCAGCCGCTATAGCACGATAGGCTTTTTCAGTACGGTCCCAGCGCTTATCTCTGTCCATTGCATAATAACGCCCGGAAATAGTTGCAATTTCACCCGTTTCAATATCTTTTGTTTTTTCTTCAAGCGCTTTTATATATTCAAGAGCATTTTTAGGCGGCACATCTCTCCCATCCAAAAAAGCATGCACAAAAACATTTTTCACACCCTGATCGCGGGCAAATTCCAGCAGCGCAAAAAGGTGCTCTATATGGCTGTGAACCCCACCATCGGATAAAAGGCCCATAAAATGCATTGAAGAATTATTTTCTTTTACATTCTTTACTGCTTCATGCAGCTCACCGTTACTATAAAAATCTCCATTTTTGATAGAGTGGGAAATACGAGTAAGATCCTGGTAAACAACCCTTCCAGCACCCATATTCATGTGCCCTACCTCTGAATTCCCCATTTGACCTTCGGGCAACCCCACATCTTCCCCTGAACCAGATAATGTCGTATTAGGAAAGTCGCGCATTAACTGATCCATGTTGGGCGTTTCAGCCCGGGCAATAGCATTACCCTCTTTTTTTTCATTAAGCCCCCATCCATCTAGAATAACTAGTACCAGGGGAGTATTCGGCCTACTCAAAAGAGCATCCTCCCTTTTAAAATACACATGAATTAAAATATATAATCTTTCTAATAAATATTATTCTACAACAAAAAACATGCCGTTTACCCGGAAGAACTCCCATGTAAACGGCAACCAACTGCTATCCTGCTGCTTCAACTATAGATGCAAAGCTGGCTGCATCCAGGCTGGCTCCACCTACCAGAGCCCCGTCAATATCCTGCTGGCTCATAAGATCAGCAGCATTACCTGGTTTTACACTTCCCCCATACTGTATGCGCACTGCACCTGCTGCATTTTTCCCGAACATTTCTTCCAACACCTTGCGTATAAACGTATTTACCTGCTGGGCATCTTCCGGAGAAGAAGTATGACCGGTACCTATGGCCCAAACGGGCTCGTAAGCTACCACCAGCTCGTGTACCTGGGCAGCAGTAAGCCCGCCCAGCCCTTTCTCAACCTGGCGTCGAATGACTTGCTCTGTATTCTTCGCCTTTCTTTCTTCCAATACCTCCCCTACACATACAATAGGAGTAAGATTATAACGAAACGCAGTTAGCACTTTACGGTTTACATCTTCATCTTTCTCCTGGAAATACTGCCTCCGCTCAGAATGCCCCAATATTACGCACCTACATCCTACCTGGGAAAGCATCCCCGGAGATATTTCCCCGGTATATGCCCCTTCGTCCTCCCAATGCATGTTCTGGGCGCCTAAATACACATTACTACCTTCTAGAAGTTCTGCCAGGGTAGACAGGGCAATAAAGGGAGGACAAATTATTACCTCGCAATCCTGGTTTTTTATCTCATCAAGCCTGTTAACAAAATCACGGGTAAAATCAGCAGCCTGGGACACAGTTTTGTGCATTTTCCAGTTCGCGGCCATCACCGGCTTGCGCATTGTAATCCTCCTTATCCTGCAGTGCTTCTATTCCGGGCAGGCTTCTCCCTTCCAGGAATTTCAAGGAAGCTCCACCCCCGGTAGACACGTGGCTTATTTGTTCAGCAGCACCTGCTTTATCTACAGCAGAAGCAGAATCTCCCCCGCCTACCACTGTAAAAGCTTCACTGCCTGACAGTGCTTCTGCCAGCACCAGGGTCCCCCTGGCAAAAGGCTCTATCTCAAACACTCCCATGGGCCCGTTCCATACTACAGTTGATGAAGAATATACAGCCTTTTTAAATTTTTCTATTGTCCGGGGCCCGATATCAAGAGCCATTTGACCATCCGGCACTCCATCTGCCGGGACAACTTCCGACTTTACACCGGCATCTACCTCAGCAGCACAAACGAGATCATCTGGAAGCATCATGTTTACATTATTTTTCTCAGCTTTGGATATTAACCTCCCGGCATTATTTATCTTATCCGGTTCCAGCAGAGAATTTTTCATATCATAACCCATAGCTTTTAAAAACGTATTGGCCATACCTCCCCCGATTACAAGGGTGTCTACATTTTCTATGAGACTATCCAGCACGCCAATCTTATCAGATATTTTAGCCCCGCCTATAATGGCCGTAAAAGGACGATTAGGATCATTCACTAAACCGCTCAACATATCAATTTCTTTCTCTAATAAAAAGCCTGCAACTCCCGGCAAAAATTCCGCCACACCCCGGGTAGAAGCATGGGCCCTGTGTGCAGCACCAAATGCATCATTGACATATATATCGGCCATTTCAGCCAGCTGTCTTGCAAATTCCGGGTCATTCTGCTTCTCTTCCCTGTTAAAACGCAAGTTTTCCAGCAGCAAAACTTCTCCCTTGCCGGTACTTGCTAAGGCCTCAAGAGGGATTTCTCCTATACAGCCATCCACTTTTACAATACGGGTATCTATCAGTTCCCTCAGGCGCTCGGCCACGGGATCCATTCTCAGGCTTTCCACTACTTCACCCTTTGGGCGTCCCAGGTGAGACATCAAGATTACCCTGGCTCCCTCTTTAACCAGGTAATTTATAGTAGGAAGAGCTGCCCGTATGCGCGTATCATCAGTTATTTTTCCGCTGTCATCCAGAGGTACGTTAAAATCTACGCGCACCAGCACTTTTTTACCGGATACACACATATCACCTATTGTTTTTTTGTTCATACAGGTACCCCCTACAAATGTAGTTTATTCATACCTTATATACCTTTTTCACCGATATAAGATACCAGGTCCACTACCCTTCTAGAGTATCCCCATTCGTTGTCGTACCAGGCAACTACTTTCACCATATTGCTTCCTATAGATAAAGTGGAGGGACCATCAACTATTGAAGAATGTGGATCACCGTTAAAATCAGCAGAAACTAAAGGTAAGTCACTGTATGCAAGTATTCCCTTTAACGATCCCTGTGATGCATTTTCTAAAATTTTGTTTATATTTTCCGATGTAGCCGGATTTTCCAGGCTCACTACTAAATCTACTATAGAAACATTTGTAGTAGGAACCCGCATGGACATGCCGTTAAGCTTTCCATCGAGTTCAGGAAGCACCAGGGATACTGCTTTAGCTGCCCCGGTAGTAGTAGGGATAATTGACATTCCTCCTGCACGCCCGCGCCTTTCATCACGGTGAGGCATATCAAGTATAAGCTGGTCATTTGTCATCGCATGCACAGTAGTCATTAAACCTTCTTTGATACCAAAATTTTCATGCAGAACCTTGGCGACCGGTGCCAGGCAGTTGGTAGTACAAGAAGCATTGGAAATAATATAGTGGTTGGAAGGATCATAGACATGCTCGTTAACTCCCATGACTATTGTTGCGCAGTCATCTTTAACCGGAGCACTTATAACCACCCTTTTAGCCCCCGCCTCCAGGTGCCCGGAAGCATCTTTTACCTTGCGAAACTTACCGGTAGACTCGATCGCGATGTCTACACCTAAATCCCTCCACGGTAGAGAAGCAGGATCTTTTTCTGCTAAAATCTTTACTTCTTTACCATCAATCCATAAAGAACTTCCCTCTCCCTCGACTTCAGCATCTAATATGCCGTGTATTGAATCATATTTTAACGAATACGCTAATTTTCGAGCGTAGTTTTTATCTATTGGCAATCTTCGCGATTTATGATTTATAGCAACTACTTCCAAGTCAGGATATTGAAGAGCTGCCCGGAGTACCAGCCTTCCTATCCGCCCGAAACCATTAATACCTACTTTTAAGCCCATTTAACCTTACCGCTCCTTTCACATTAGTATGCCATATAAATATTATTATGTTATACTTATTCTATGACTTCAAAAAAGTTCCTTCCTTTTTTTCTTTTTTTTATGGCGATCTTGTAACACAAAAATAAAGGCACCGTTATATACGATACCTTTTTATATGTATTCGATTAATTTTTTCAATATCTTTTCCTTTTTTTTACGGAAGGAATTCCCAGTTCCTCACGATACTTGGCTACAGTACGACGTGAAATTTTTACACCTTTACCAGCTAACTCATCAGCAATACACTGATCATTAACAGGTTTTTTATCATTTTCCCTGTCTATTAATTCTTGGAGCATTATTTTTATGCTTTTTGCAGATACCATCCCCCCTGCCTGGTTTTTCAACCCCGAAGAGAAGAAAAATTTTAATTCAAATACCCCCTGGGGTGTTTGAATATATTTATTAGAAGTAGCCCTGCTTACGGTAGATTCATGCAATCCTACTAAATCAGCAACTGTTTTCAGGTTAAGAGGTTTTAAATATTTAATACCGTTATCCAGGAAACTTCTCTGCACTTTTACCAGGCAATTAACTATTTTATAAAGAGTGAGCCGCCTTTGTTCAATGCTTTTTATTAGCCATGTAGCAGCATTTAATTTTGATTCGACAAAGTGCCTGGTATTTTTATCATAATTATTCTCCTGTATTACAGACCTGTAAGTAGAATTTATTGATAACCTGGGCATATAAGTATCATTTATAATCACTACAAATTCACCTTCTACTTTTTCCAGCGTTACATCAGGTATAATATACCGGTTATCAGTTGAACGCGTATAACTGCACCCCGGCTTTGGATCCAATGTTCTCAATATATCTACTTTTTCTTGTACTTGCTTTATACTAATTCCCAGTGAACGTGCTATTTGATGATATTTGCTGCCAGCAACATCATCCAGGTGATTCTGGATAACCTGTTCCAGCAATTCATCATTATAATCATATTGATACACCTGTATTAAAAGGCATTCTTTCAGCGTCCTAGCACCAACTCCCGGCGGATCAAATGTTTGTATTAAATCTAAAACTTTTTTAGCCCGGGAAAAAGAAACATACAGCTGCTTTACCATTTCTTCAAGAGATATTTGCAGGTAACCATTGTGATCCAAATTTCCTATTATATACTCACCTATATGTTTTGCAGAATCATCAATACTTGACAAGTGCAGTTGAAAAACTAAATGACTATCTAAAGTAGGAGGTTTGCTGACAATATTTTCAAACACAAAGTCTTTATCATACCTGTTCTTCTCTTTTAGCGGCATACCAAGATCACTGCTGTCGTTAAAATACTCACGCCAGTTTATATCAAATTGATCATTTGTTTCACTCTCGACTGGTTCTTTATTCCTGTTTTCTTGCTCTTCATTCAGTTCCAACACTGGATTCTCCTGTACTTGCTCCTCAACATACGACTTCAACTCCAGGGATGATAATTGTAAAATGGAAATGGCCTGGCGTAGTTCCGGTGTCATCATTAACTTCTGTAATTGTTTTACTTCTAAACCAACACCCATGCGCATCCCTGCCACACCCCTTTAATCAGAATCAATTATTTATATCTTCTTTAAAACATGCAAAATTCCTGCCTAAAATAACTTATACTACATTATTATATATTTTTTTATACATAATAATTCCAGGCAAAACAGTGAGCAGCACTGCTGAAGCTCCTGCCAGTTGTTCTTGCCCTGCTGCAAAAAGATAAGGGTGCAGTCCAAATATGTAATCTACAGCATCATTAATAATCATCCACAACACGGCACCTGCTGCAGCAAATCGACCAACACGAGAGTTTTTCATAAAAATAAAACCTTCCATTACCATCCCCAGGTGTCCCAACCACAAACCAAATTCTACCAGGCTAATATCACCTGATATAAACCAGTAATGGGTCAATACTACCATTGCCCAGGCCCCGTATTTAATTGTCGTAACCAGCCCTATGGCTGTAAGTAAAGAAATACGCCTTTCCAGCAGCCCCAACAAGAGAGAAACAGCAAGTATAGTAGTAGAAAGAGGGCTGTCAGAAATTAGCGGCCACAAATACCACGCATTTTCCGCAAGCTGGGTGCTATACCACCAGTAACCATATATAGACCCCGTAAAATTAATGACAAAGAAAGGTACCAGGTAAACTGGCTGCCACGGGTTTCTCAATAAATCCTTCCATATTTTTATTACCCACAATAATATATTCATTACTGCCTCCAAGCAGTTGACTGAGAATCACAGCCGGGACGTCTTACCCGCGCGGGAACCCCGCAGGCCAGGGCCCCTTCCGGGATATCGCGGGTTACTACAGAACCAGCTCCGACACAAGCACCGCTGCCTACACTAACACCCGGCAGCAGGGTTGTATTAGCCCCAATCATTACATCATCACCTATTTCAACTTTACCCAGGCGAAATTCTTTTATTAAAAATTCATGCGCTAGAATAGTTGTATTGTAACCAACCACGCTGTTATTTCCTATAGATATATATTGTGGAAAAAAAATGTCCATCATAGCCATGAGCCCAACAGATACATTTGCACCTATTCGCACACCTAAAAAACGCCGGTAAAAAAAATTTTTCAACCTTAAAGAAGGCAAATACCGGCACAGGTTTATAATAACGAACTGGTAACTCACTCTCAGCGGGTGTACTTTTCGATGCCAGTAATGCATGGAGTTACGTCCCCGCGGGGAAGGCTCTGATCTATAGCGCCTCAAAATCACTACCCCCCTTCGCCGCGCAAGCGACTGGCAATACTGCTTAATTTTCTAAGCCTGTGATTCACACAAGACTTGCCCACGGGTGGTGCCATTAATTCTCCCAGTTCCCGCAAGCTGGCGTCCGGATAACCTAACCTCGTCTCTGCTGCCGACCGGAGAGAGAGAGGTAATTTATCCAATCCCATAGCTTCTTTTATGAGCTCTATATCTTCAATCTGGCGCACAGAAGCATTGACAGTTTTATTCAAATTAGCTGTTTCACAATTTACCTGGCGATTCACCTGGTTGCGTACATGCTTGTATACTCTTTTATTTTCAAAATCCAGCAGTGCATCATGGGCGCCCATTATGTTTAAACAATCTGATATCTGCTCGCTTTCCTTTAAATACACCACATAATAATTTTTTCTCAAGCTAATCCGCGCAGAAAGACCAAAATTATTAATAAGTTCCCTGGTATCTTTGGCATGTTCCAGGTTGTTCATAATTAATTCCATATGATAAGCTCTGTCGGGGCTGTTTATTGATCCCCCCCCCAAAAAGATACCCCGCAGGTAAGAACGGCGGCAGCACTTTTTATCCAGCAGTTCCCGTGGTATATTTTCTCTAAATAGGCCCTCTGAATCTATTAAACCGAGCGAGCTAAGAATTTCCTGTATGTTTTCCAGGGGAGGCACGCGAACCAGGTAAACATTATTTTTGCGCAGCCGCACTTTGCGCCTTACCAGTACCTGGGTGCTGGTATAAAAAAGCTCTTTAACCAGGGAAAATATTTTCCTGACCACTGCCGCATTCTGGTTTCTGATATCAAGAGTAGTTTTTCCGCCGTTAATATGCAGCATACCGTCCATTTTGGCCAGGGCAGATAATTCTGCCATTTTACAACAATCTTTATCTGGTACTATACGGGCCAGTTCATTTTTAGTAATTAATGAATAACTCACGGCGCTCATCCTTCCCTACAAGCATTATATCATATAAAAGGCCCGCTGCATTCGGGCCTTTCGACAATAAAAACTTTTCTGGCAGCCAGATGAGGCCGGTAGTTTATTCCGGCCTTTCCAGTAAAAGCAGCCTTCAAAATGTAATTTATCAGCTTATAGAAAAAGAGTGTTCTTCCGTTTTTTCCAGCGCACCAGCTACCAGGTCTTCCACGTCCAGGTTTTTTTCAGCATCTTGCACCTTCTCTACGCGGGGTTTCGTACTGGGATACCTGGGCAGAAACAAAGTGCAGCAATCCTCGTAGGGTTGTATAGAAATATCGTAAGTACCTATTTGCCGGGCCAACCGCGTAATCTGCTCCTTGTCAAATCCCACCAATGGGCGAAGAACAGGCATTGCGGTAACTGAACCAATAGCATTCATACTCTCTAATGTCTGGCTGGCTACTTGACCGACACTCTCCCCGGTAACCAGGGCCAGGGCCTTCTTTTTTTCAGCAATACGCTGTGCAATGCGAAACATGAAGCGCCTCATTATGGTTACCCTGAACTCCTCGGGACATTTTTTTTGAATATCTTTTTGTATTTCAGTAAAATGAACTACGCTCAGGTTGATTTTACCCCCGTAGCACACCATTGCCCGGCATAAATCCAGAACTTTTTCCTTGGATTTTTCCCCGGTAAAAGGAAAACTATGGTAATGCACAGCCTCCAGTTCAATCCCCCTTTTCATGGACATCCAACCTGCCACGGGGCTGTCTATTCCACCGGACAGCATAAGCACTGCCCTTCCGCTGGACCCAACCGGAAGTCCACGGGGCCCGTGCCGGGTATCAGAAAATATATAAGCACATCCCTCGCGGATATCTACCGACACTACTGTATCAGGATTATGTAAATCCACACTTAATTCAGGAATATGTTCCAACAGGTAAGCTCCAAGGTCACGGCTGAGATCCATAGAATTAACAGGAAAGCTTTTATCTGCCCTCTTCACGGTCACACGGAAACTAAGCGAGTCGCCGGAACTTTTATTTTCCAGTACCTGCTTTATGGAATTTAAAGCTTCTTCGTATATGGCTTCTACAGCAGCCGCTACTTTATGCACGGGACTTATAGATACAATGCCAAAAACACGGCTGAGCCGGTCTATTACTTGCTGTATATCCATATTACCTGCATTCATTATCATCCGCCCCTGCAGCATTTTAATCCTGGGGCGACCTAAATCACGCAGGGCATAACGTATATTGCCGGCAAGTTTTTTTTCAAAAACCGGTCTGTTTTTACCTTTCAAACTTATTTCACCGTAGCGCACCATTATAAGATTACTTTTTTTATACTCTGTTTTGTTATCCAAGACTGCGTAATTCCTCCACACCTTCTTTTAATCTTTCCAGTACAAAATCAATTTCTTTTTCATTATTCCACGGGCTAAAACTAAAGCGAAGCGCCCCTTCTGCCCTGCGCACATTCAGACCCAGTGCTTTTAATACTCCCTGTTCCTGGGGTTTACGCGATGAACATGCAGAACCGGTAGAAACATAAATTCCGTCGTCTTCCAGCAAATGCAGCAAGACTTCTCCCCGCACCCCGTTAAATGATATGTTTAATATATGTGGTGCAGCAAAATCACTCCCGGGAAGAGGGCCGTTTAAACTGCAGTCCGGGATATTTTCCTGTACCCCTTCAGCCAGCCTGCGGCGTAAACCAGCCATGTGTTCTGCCGCCCCGTTTATATCTTTTATATTATTTACAGCCTGCATAAAACCAGCTGCTGCAGGGATATTCTCTGTACCGGGCCGCATGTCCTTCTCCTGTCCGCCACCGTTCAATACTGGAGTAAGATTGGTCCCTTCGCTTACATACAGGGCACCTATACCCCTGGGCCCGTGCATTTTGTGAGCACTTACAGATAACAGGTTAATACCCAGCTTTTCCGGATTCAGCGGCAGCTTACCAAAGGCCTGTACAGCATCAACATGCCACAGGGGAATTTTATCCTTTCCCCGGGCATCCCTGATATGTTTAGAAATTTCTTTTAGAGGCTGCATCGAGCCAATTTCATTATTAACACACATGGTACTTACCAGTATAGTATCCTGCCGCAGGGCATCTCTAAAACCATGCGAGTCTATAATCCCGTCTTTATTCACGGGAAGATATTCAATTTCAAAGCCGTCTTTTTCCAGGGCCCGGCATACGTTTAACACTGCCGGGTGCTCAATTTCCGTGGTAATAATATGCCGGCCCCGGCGTGCCGCTGCATACGCTGCACCCTTTATGGCCAGGTTATTCGACTCAGTCCCTCCGGAAGTAAAGACAATTTCCCCTGGCTGCGCCCCCAGGAAACCGGCAACAGTTTCCCGGGTGCGGTTCAATATTCTCCCGGCTTCTACCCCCTTGCGGTGCAGGGAAGAAGGATTGCCATAAATTTTCTCCATGCAATCTACCACGGCTTGTACCACTTCCGGGGCAGGCCTGGTGGTCGCGCTGTTATCCATGTATATCTCCTGCATAGGCTAAAATGCCCCCTCTATTATATCTTTCACATATTACCGCTGCACCGGGCAGCCTAAAATACAGCTTTTTCTTCACCCATACTGGACGCGTTTTTTCGGTAATTATTTAAAGAGACTACCCGCTCACCGCCGTCCCGGTAGAGCAGCACCAGGTGCAGCAGCTGGCGCGCCAGCCGGTCGGGGTGGTGCCGGACAACTTCTTCTTCGTAAGCTAATTTGCCTTTTTGTATTTTGACTCCCAGCCGTGCTATTTCCTCTTCATCTATTCTCACAGGCTCAGCACCTTCTTTACGATAGCGGTTTAAAACCCGGGCATGTATGTTTTCTTTATTAAGTATTGTCCAGTCTACTACGGGACCGGCATGATCGAGTATAGTCCTGATATGATCCGCAGCAGTATAACTGGTGGTCTCCCCCGGCTGAGTCATAATATTGCATATATATATTTTCACAGCCTGCGTTTTTTTAAGGGCCCCGGGGATTCCTTCTACTAACAGGTTGGGCAGGACACTGGTGTACAAACTCCCGGGGCCCAACACCACGGCATCTGCATTTTGTATAGCCTGCATAGCCTCTTTTACAGGGAAGCATACCTTTGGATCAAGAAAGATCCTGTTAATCTTTTTACCGCTGCCGGGTATCCGGGACTCCCCGCAAATAATTTCGCCATCTCCTGTTTCAGCACAAAGCCGCACGTTTTCCAGCGTAGCCGGAAGTACCTGCCCCCGGATAGCCAGGACCCGGCTCAATCCTTTTACTGCTTCGTAAAAACCGCCGTTCACATTATTAAGTGCTGCAAGCAAAAGATTACCAAGATTATGCCCGGCCAGTTCCCCGGACGAAAAGCGGTACTGCAGCAGTTTTTCCATAACAGTTTCTTTATCGGCCAGGGCTACCAGGCAATTCCTGACATCACCGGGAGCGAGCATACCCTGGTCTCCCCGCAGGCGCCCGGAACTGCCCCCGTCATCAGCTACCGTTACTATAGCCGTCAAGTTAGAAGTATATTCTTTAAGACCTCGAAGCAGTGTTGAAATTCCTGTGCCGCCGCCGATCACTACTATCCTGGGACCTCTTCCCAGCTGGCGCCGGTTAAATACCTTATCCACTATTTCATCTCCTGGAGCTAATATACCTACAATAGAGCGATAAGCTTTAAAGAGCCCGACTATTATTAAAGCTGACCCCGTTGTTACCAGAAAAAGGGCAGCCAGCAGTTCCCATCTTGGAAATACCTCTATATAATACCTGTAAGTTAATAATGCTCCGGTCACAACCATGCCCAGGCCAAACAGGCCGAGAATAAGCCATCGCTTGACCAGCATACCCGGGTACAGCCATTTAGTCAACTTCATAACTTATCAGCCCCTTCAAAACACAAATCAATTCTTATCTACATCCCTGTGGCTGGTAGTTACCCTGTAGTTCTTTTCCAACAATTCACCACCCAGGTAGTTGGCAACAGCTACTGAACGGTGTTTCCCTCCGGTACAACCCACTGATATCATAAGGGTAGTTTTACCTTCTTCAATATACTTGGGAATTAAAAATACAATTAAACTGTAGAACTTTTTCATAAATTCCCTGGTAACCGTATTTTCCATTACATAGTTATGCACTTTTTCATCATTTCCGGTAAAAGGACGTAACTCTTCCACGTAATGCGGGTTAGGTAAAAACCGTACATCCATTACCAGGTCACTATCCATGGGAATGCCGTGTTTATACCCAAATGAAGTTACAGAAATCAATATAGAAGGAGTCTCCTGCTTTTCACCAAATAACAATGTTATCTGGCCTTTTAACTGCTGGTTGGTTAAATTTGATGTATCTATTAGTTTATCTGCTCTTCCCCGCAAATCTTCTAAAAGCTCTCTTTCACTGCGTATATTGCGCAGCACCTCTCCATGATCTCCCAGGGGATGCTTGCGGCGGCTTTCCTTGTAGCGCCGGACCAGGGTTTCATCAGATGCTTCCAGGAAAAATATTTCAAAGTTTACTTTCTGCTCCTTCAACTGGGCCAAAACACCAGACAGAGCATCAAAGAACTCTCCACCTCGAATATCTACTACTAGTGCTATATTATTAATAGAGTGCGTTGAATGTGAGCACATTTCAGCAAACTTGGGTATAAATGTCGGGGGTAAGTTGTCCACGCAAAAAAAGCCCAGATCTTCTAAACTGCGCACTGCCTGGGTTTTGCCTGCTCCCGACATCCCGGTAACAATCACTAACTTGGACAACCAATCACCCCCTGTTGATTCTGTATTTTAAAGCACTACTTGTACCGGTAAGATGTTCACCCGGTATTTCCTTTACATTTTTCACCATACTTACAGGCACATTCCACTTATTTAAAAGAGCTATTCCGGACTCCAATCTTCCTACTGAACCAGGACTGTGAGCATCACTGTTAACTACAACAGGTGCTTTCCACTCCATTGCCGCCTTAATTACCTCATCTTTATTATAATCGTGTCTCGAATTTATTTCCACAGCACAATTTGTCCCTGCTGAAGCACGGGCCACTTCATTTAAATCCACGGGCATAATTAAATCAGGGTGAGTTATTACACTGATAGGATTGGAATACATTGCATTAACCACTGCCCTGGTGTTAATACCGCGCATTTTTTCCCGGAGAGATTTGTATGCCTTAGATAACAAATTGGGAAATATCCAACCTGCTGTATCCCCCACTGACTTTGCTATCACCTGCGGGTGTAAACCTGCCAGTAAAATATCCAATTCTTTAACTATCCCGGGAGGTATATCTATACTGCCGTCGGGATCAATAATATTTGCCTCGGCGCCTAACAAAATTCTCACACCGCTGTTCTCTTGGAAAGACTTAATTTCCTCTTTAATTTTCAAGTAGTCATATTCAGATTTTACTCCTATAAAAAGGCCTCGCGGGCCGTGGTCAGTAATAGCAACTTCTTTCAATCCCATTTCAGCAGCTGCTCTTACATTGTCCTCCACGGCACCGCTTCCGTCGCTGTACCGGGTATGTGTATGCCAGTCAGAAACAATTGCAATCTCCTGCATTTTACCTCCCAGCTAATTCTGACTTTAAATAGTCTATTATTTTCACGGGGCCCGGGTCAATATCATATAAAACTGCCAGGTATACACTGGCATAATCTCCCACGTAAATAAGCGTATACATACGGGCCAGCAGGCCCTCCCCGGAAGAACTAATCTCAGTAACGCCGGAAACAGACCTGGCTGCTATCCCGCGGGTAATTTCCATGCGCGTCTTTATACGTTCATGATCACCTTTATCTTTTAGCATAACAATATGCAGTTTTTCCAGTAAATCGCGCGGGACTTCAAAACCTACCAGCTCATTGTGGTTTAACTCGGGGAAAACATTCCAGTAAGCAGGGGCCTTGGCATTTTCATTAACCTGTCCCTTATAACGCTGGGCTGCAACCCCGGTAGTACCCGCCGCTCCCCAAATTACAGGTATGCGCCCGTAGAACTCGCGGGCCAGCTGCTTAGCAGCATTGTGCTCCAGGGCACTTTCCGGGGTAATATTTTTCTTAATCTTCTCCAGTTCATCTTCTAATTCCTTTATTTCATCTTCTACATTTTTAAGCAGGCCTAACTTCTGCATCACAGCCAGGGCAGGTATAAATAAATAGCCGGTAGCAGCCCTGGGCGCCAATCCACCGGGGATCTTTATAACCGGCACGCCGTCCTTATCCGCAGATTCTTTTAACTTTCCCCCGGTAGTAATAACAGCTATTGTGCATTCCCGCTTGCGGGCCTGCTCATAAACGCTCAACGTCTCCTCGGTATTGCCTGAATAACTTACTGCAATAACCAGTGTGCTTTTGTCAGCATACTGAGACAGTGTATAATCACGATTTACTGCCACCGGAACGGCCATTTTTCCAGAGGCATAGGCACGAAGCAGGTCTCCACCAATTGCAGAACCGCCCATGCCGGTAACGAGCACATTACTAATAGTTTCTGCTTCAGGAGCAGGACTATCCATCCCTATCTTCCACGCATCCTTACACTGCTCTGGCAGACCACTTAAGGCCCCGAACATATCCATGCTGTCGACTTTATACATTGCCGGGGCATCGTTTAAAAGAGATTCAATATCCATACAGTACACCGGGTTTAAAACCCGGTTTTCACCTCCTGTAAAATTATTGCAAACCAAATCAAACTGGGGACGGTTCTAAACTTGAATTACTCATATTAACACCCGTAAACTTCTTACTCACAACAGAAAATAAAAACTCTTCTGACAGTAAGGTAGAAAGCCGGGGCAAAGGGCAGAAGTGAGAAGTAGAAAATTAAAAAGTCTACGCAGCAGACTTCCTCAAATTGTCACACTTCCCACCTCTCACATCACACTTCGCAAATGACGTGCCAGGCAACGCACCCGAACTCCGCTGCTTTCCGGAAATCCACCTGCCCTTTCAATTTGCTCTGCGTTTAAGACCATAGCCTTTTATAGGAAGTTACGTATTAACCCGTCATGCTAGCCTGGCACAACCAATGATGAAAAAATAGCTTCGCTATTATTGTTTCAACCTGATAAAGGCCGGTGGTACTCGGAGCGGACGTACAGAGGCGCATTCAGAGAGCGATTGAGGCCGAGGAAAAGCGCCGGTGCATGTCTGAGCGAAGCGAGTTCTCCGGCGCCCGAGGCCGATTGAGCTCGGACAATTTTATGTGCCGAAGTAGGGAGCGGAGAGTTCCACCGGCCTAGCAAA
>JAIPEW010000033.1 GCA_021736985.1 Clostridiales bacterium
TTGACGGTTTAGCTAAACCCGTCAAGACCTCTGCGGTTAAGTTACTGTACTATGACAAGGGACTCTGTGTGCTTTAAAGCCGCCATTCATCCCCCACCTTCGCCCTCGGCTTAGAGGTGGGGGTCTTCTGGCGGAATTTGATAAATGAAAGATTGGATGATTTTCAAAATTTTGCAGATTATATTTTAAAATATATTAACAGGTAAAAAAATTGGCATACGGAGGCCCGTATGCCAGTAAAAAAGGAGTATTGTTTGCTGCCCTTAATGCTGGCAGCAGAGTTATGGAGGTTATTATGCCTTAAGACTCCTGAAGCTGCATATATTTAAATTTCCATGCAGGCTTTTCTCCTCTTAACCTAGGCCAAGGAGGCGCCCGCCCTGGAAAATAATAAATGCCATTGTCCAGCCTAAAATCAGCGTATAGCTCACTGTGAATGCTGTCCATCCCCATGAACCAGTTTCTTTTTTAATGGTACCGATTACTGCTGCACAGGGAACATAAATGAGAGTCATTACCATAAAAGCATAGGCCGAAAGGGGTGTCCAATACTGTTGTATTGCCGCCACAAGGCCCCCTTCCCCGGCACCGTAAATTACTCCCAGTGTACCGACTACAACTTCTTTAGCCAGTATTCCGAACACCAGGGCAGCACCGGCTTCCCAGGTGCCAAAACCGCAGGGAGCAAGTACCGGGGCTGCAAGACTTCCCAGCATACCAACCAGGCTTTCCCTGCTTGCATACTCTACACCTGGAGGAAGAACAGACATAAACCAGATAATGATAACAACAGCAAAGATTATGGTCCCTGCTTTTTTGATAAATGCACTGCCCCGTTCCCACATATGAATAAAAGTACCTTTTAATGTAGGAATACGGTAGGGCGGCAGTTCCATTACAAAAGGCGATGTTTCCCCGGGAAAAAGAAATTTTTTAAAAACTTTTCCCATAATTATCGCCAGGATTATACCAAGCAAGTAAAGAGAGAAAATAACCAGCCCCTGGTGGGCGCTGAAAAATGCCCCGACAAACAATACGTATACCGGCAGCCTGGCACCGCAGGACATAAGAGGGGTAATAAGTATGGTTATCATTCTGTCCCGTTTATTTTCCAGCGTACGTGCTGCCATTATAGCCGGTACGTTGCACCCGAATCCAATAACTAGCGGGATAAAGGATTTTCCGTGCAGCCCGAGTGAATTCATAAAACGGTCCATTATATAGGCCGCCCGGGCCATGTACCCGCTGTCTTCTAAAAAAGAAATGGCTAAGAATAACAGGAATATATTAGGAATAAAGACCAGTACTGAACCTATACCACCTATAAGCCCATCAATTATAAAAGAGACAAACAAGTCAGGGGCATTTAATGCAGCAAGCCCGCTCCCTGCTATCCTCCCAAACCATCCAAAGAAAGCTTCTATCCAGCCAATCATGGGAGCCCCGAAGGTAAAAGTGAATTGGAATACACCCCACATAGCCAGAAGAAATACCGGGATGCCAAGTACGCGGTTAGTTAAGATCTTATCTATCTTATCAGAAATAGAAACTCTTTTCTCCGTTGAGGCCCGCCTGGTAACAGCCTGTTTGGCTGCCCCGCTGATAAAACCATAACGGCGGTCTGCTACCAGGGATTCTGTATCCTCACCTGTTACATCAAGTAAACGTTCTATACTTTTCGACTGCTGTTTAATAAGCCCGGCAGTACCGCTGTATCCCTTGACTTCATCATATATATTTTCATCTTCTTCTAACAGCTTTACTGCCAGCCACCGTTTAGGAAATACTGCCGTCAATTTATCATGTTTTTCAATAATTGCTTCAAGCTTGCCAAGTTCTACTTCTACTTCTTTTCCGTAATTTATTTTTAGTGGATCTTTTTTTTCTGCACCTGCAGCTTGAACGGCCTGCGCAATTAATTCGTTTATACCTTCTTTTTTGACGGCAACAGTGGGTATGACTACAACTCCCAGCATTTCAGCTAGTTTTTGTACATTGATATCTATTTCCCTGGTCCTGGCTTCATCCATCATGTTTAAAGCCACTACCACGTTAGCACCCGTTTCAAGCAGCTGGGTAGTTAAATAAAGATTGCGCTCTATATTAGAAGCATCTACTACGCTGATAATAACATCCGGCTTTTCTTTTAAGACAAAGTCACGGGCAATCACTTCATCTTCAGAGTAAGCACCAAGGCTGTAAGTACCCGGCAAATCAATTACATTGTAGATCTTACCTTTATAATTAAGCTTTCCTTCTTTTTTTTCTACAGTAACACCGGGCCAGTTTCCTACGTGCTGGTGCCCTCCGGTTATATTATTAAAGATACTCGTCTTTCCCGAGTTCGGGTTGCCTGCAAGGGCTATAACCGTCTGTTCTGTTCCCCCGAGTACCTGTGCTGTATTCAAGTGACTGACCTCCCTATTAATCAACTGGTTCTTCAACTAGTATTTTTTGAGCAACACCCTGTCCAATGGCCACTTTTCCTTCGCCAATTGACACCATCAAGGGCCCGCGATTATCATTTTGTACCACATCTACAACTGCTCCCCGAACAAAACCCATCCTGGTGAGCTTCTGGCGTACCCCTTTTCCCCCGGCAATATCTTTTATAGTACCGGTCCGGCCTGCAGGTAGAAATAAAAGCGGCATCATTATATCACCTCTACTAAAATATTTTCTGCTTCCTGTTTTCGCAGGCTTAAACTGTACCCCCTGACTATAAGCTCTATAGGATCACCTAAAGGGGCCATACCTTTTACAGATACTTCTATACCGGGAACTATTCCCATATCCAGAATGCGCCTGCGCAAAGGTCCTTTCGTATTGATACGTATAACTTTTCCGCTGTTTCCAGGTGATAGTTCGCTTAAAGTCTTTCCATCGTGTGACTTCATATAAACCTCCTCATGCTGTATTTTTATGTAGAATATTATGAAAATGAAATTCATTCTCAACATATGTTCAAAAAAATATTCCCTCGGTAATGAGATTCATTATCATTATAATAATCCAGTACTTTTAGGAAGTCAATCATTTTTTTTATTAAGCAATAAATTGGTGCCTGTCACCAACTTATTGCATTAAATTAATTTTCAGTTATACGCACAGTTTGTGTATTACTATCCCACTGTACACCTGCTCCCAGTGCTTCGCTTATAAAACGAAGCGGCACCATGGTTTTTTTATTTATAATCCTGGCCGGCTGGGAAAGCTCAACTGTTTTACCGTTTTTAGAAGCATTTTTATCACCGATATTTAAAACAATTTCGCTGCTTTTCATTAACCCTAATTCTTGCAATGGATTTACTCCTGCTGACTGGAGATTAGTAAGTTCAGCCTGGTCTACTTTAAAGCTCTTGATTGTTTTTACTAAAGCCCCGGGATTATCCAGGTAATCCATTAAAACCATGTTCATTTTCAGCTTGGCTATCCAGCCGGGCCCGGAAAAATCCTTCGTATTAGCTAGAGCTCTTACTTTATCAAAATCAAATCCCAGTGCCAGCCCATCTCCAGAGCTGCCGTCCCAGCGTATATATAAGCCCGCTATATTCTTTGCTTCCGGCAGCAGCTGCTTTTCCTGCTCTGCAGTTAATTTCTTTACATATAATCCCCTTTTACCCGGGGTAGCATCAAGCACGGCCTGGAAAGCATCTTCTTTACACCAGTTCGGGCAAGCTATAATATTATAGCCCTCTCCCTGCTGCAGCGGTAAATACCTGTCCAGGTACTTAATTATCAAATACCCGCTGGTTACTCCCGGGCAAAGGTGATTGTGAAATTCAGCTGCCTGCAAAAAATCATATGTGCAGTCCGGGTGGGCCCAGATATTTGCTATACCTATCAAGCTAAACTCGTTGCCGCCGAATACTTTATTTGCTGCTGCATCCTTCCACTTACCAGGGTTATTCATCAAGTTTTCTATAACAACGTTCTCCCTGGATATTATAGTAAAAATATCTTCAGCTGCCATTTGTTCAATTTCATCTACTGATTTATTAATTACAGATTCCTTTACCTGCATATAAACAAGCTGCCCGGTGTTCTTATCAAAAAAAGCAAACCACAGGGGCTTTTCCTTGCTGCGCTGCACCATAAGCAGATTTCCTGCCCCGACAGTACAGCCGCTAACTGCAGTTATACCGTCAACACATTTTTCAGTTGTCTTACCGTTAATTATGGCATATCCTGCATCTGTCATAGCCAGTATATTGCTGTCCCCCCTGGTAAAAGACAACTTGTCCATGGCTGCACTAGAGGCTTTTGCGCCTATCATGTGCCTTGAAGTTGCATTATCCTGTCCCACAAAAGCTTCTACATCTTCAGCCGTACCAGCAAACGCAAAAGCAGGAAATACCAGCAGTAAAATTACAGCAACTGGTAAAAAAAACCTCATTCTCATCCTATAAAACCTCCCATTCTTACTTATTTTTTTAATAAGTTGGTAACAGGCACCAACTTATTCTTAACATTAAACTAAAAAAAAGATGAGGCGTACGGGGTTTAAAAATAACCCCGTAATACGCCCTGTCGAAAGGAGGATCTCTTACTGCCTGGCATTAGGCAGCAAAATTTATTGATAAGGAGGTCACAGCAAAGGCCCTGCCAAGGATAAACCCCTGCTGCAATAAAAAAGCCATGAAAGTCCTCACCTGCTTCTGCAGGCAGATACCTTCATGGCATAATTATCAATAATATATACTTTTTAGATATTACTATCTTGCCCTTAAAAATAACAAACCACGAAGTCATACTTCATTTCATATGAAGTCTTTAACCTTCATGGTTAATAATTTAGATACTATCAAGTTAATTAAAAACATTTTACATTACCAGTTATTTTAAGTCAAGCCTAATTTATATAATAAATTGTCAAAAACTACTTACGCGCCGGGACTCCCTACAACCAATCCTAACAGCGCAGGAACAAGCTGGGCAAAATAACAACCCAGAAAACCTTTAAAAATTTCCCACCTGTACCATTTATCTTTTTTAGTGAATCCCATACTTGCAAAGTAAGCAGCAAGTCCACTAAGATAACATACAAGGTATACGCTGCTGCCTATATTTTTTACTAATAAATAAATTATTCCTGATACAATACATGCAGCAATAATCCCACATATTACACAATTATAATTTCTCATTAAATTTACCCCGTTTTACATAAATTTGTATTAATAACTTTTACACAAGTTTACTTAATCCTTTTTCGAATATTGTCGAAAAAAGGATTAAGCGATCTGCCTGGATTGCAGATCGCTTAATACAATAAAGAATCATCTTAGAAGCCGCCGAAATACGGAAAACTAAATACTAACAGGATGAGAATTAAAAAGAGAATGCTTGCACCGCCACCGCAGCCGCAGCCGCCGCTGGTAGTTGTTGCTCCACCGTACATTAAAAATTCCTCCTTTTAATTAAGTTTTTATTATCCAGCCAATTCCATACTATGCCAGATATAGAAAATGTGTTACTAATTTCCTTTCGAGTAATTTACTTCTTATCTCTATACAAAAAAATGCTCCTATGTATTATAATAAATATTATGAGGGAGGTATTTCTTTGAATAAAGAAGAATTACAATATTATCACAACTGGTTTGCCAGTTATGTAAAAGATTTTTACACTGGAAACAGTAAAACAGATACTGCAATAAAACTGAAGGAAGAACATACTTACAGGGTATGCTCTAACATCAATGATATAGGGAAATCTTTAGACCTGGCAGCAAAAGACCTGCACATGGCTGAAGCTATCGCTCTTTTCCACGACATAGGGCGTTTCCGCCAGTTTTTTCATTACGGCACATATAACGATGCACGCTCGGAAGATCATGGAGAGCTGGGAAAGCAAGTACTTGATGAAACAGGAATATTATCTTACCTGGCTGAAGATAAACAAGAAATTATCTTAGAAGCTGTAAGACACCATAATAAAAGGTGCCTGCCCGAATCTTTGCCGGATAAAACCCTGCTTTTTTTGAAAATGGTACGAGATGCGGATAAAATAGATATTTTTGAAGTTTTCTGCAGGTATTACTCCAACAGCAGCTCCGAACTAGACGGTATACTGGAAATAGGGCTTCCAGATACCCCGGGGTATTCCAAAATCCTGATAAAAAACCTGCTGCAAGAACAAATATGCAACTTTGAAGACGTAAAAAATTCCAATGATAAAAAGCTTTTACAGCTCTCCTGGATCTATGACCTGAATTTTAACTTTGCCCTGCAGGAAATCGCCCGCAGGGGGCACATTGAAAAACTTATTAAAACACTGCCCGATACCAAAGAAATACAGGAAGTATACAGCTGCTTGCAAAACTACATAAACCGGCACTCTGTAAAATAAGTTAAATAAGTTGGTGCCTGTCACCAACTTATTGCTTAATAAAAAAAACGCAGGAGTATAAGTACATGACTCAAAATAAATTCATATTATTAATCAGCTTGTTAATTATACTAGGTGCAGCTGCAGGATGTTTCTCAGTACAAGAGGGCCCGGCAGAAAACAGCATGTCCCCCTCCCCGGTAGAAAAAATTGCTCCGGGGGAAAGAAATATCTACGACAGGGTAGTAATTGGCGCGCGCCAGGAAGTTGTAAAAGGCGTACAGTACGATGCTTCATACAAAAACATTGATTACCCGGGCGGTGATGTAGACCCTTCTATTGGAGCATGTACAGACGTAGTAGTACGAGCTTTTCGCAACGGGGGAATTGATTTACAGAAGCTTATCCATGAAGATATGCAGGCTCATTTTGAGCTTTACCCGCAAAAGTGGAGCTTAAGCGGGCCCGACCCCAACATAGACCACCGCCGGGTACCTAACCAGATGAAATTTTTTCAAAGGCACGGACAAGCACTCCCCCTCTCTGTAAATGGAGACAACCTGTCTGCATGGATGCACGGGGATATAGTCTACTGGAAATTTCTTAACGGGCTCCAGCACTGCGGCATTATCAGCGACCGTAAAAACAGCCGGGGTATTCCCCTGGTTATTCACAACGCGGGGACAGCCAGGGAAGAAGACAGTCTCACCCGCTGGGAAATAATTGGCCACTACCGCTACCCGCTTGGAAATTAAAACTAGTAATAGGAGGTTTTTAAATGTTAACTAACAAGATAAAGGACAAGGGTTGTGAACTAGGAATAAATATGGTAGGCGTTGTCTCTGCAGAAGAGATAGACAAGTATGCAGGAATGGAAGTGCCCTGGAAAAATACTTACTTTAAAAAGACAACTGACTACCTGGAAAATGCAAAATCAGTTATTGTCCTGGGTTTTGACGCGCAGGACGACGTGTGCGACGTTGCATATAATAAAAACGGCCAGTGGATATACACTGGCGAAATGCTGCTAAGTGTGCGCCAGAGAGACCTGGCACTTACCCTGCAGAGAGAGGGCCTGCAAGTTTATGCCGGTTATCCCATGATCTCGCACAAACACCTTGCCTGGCTGGGCGGCCTGGGTGCTTTTGGGAAAAACTCCATGATTGTAACCAGGGAATTCGGGCCCCAGGTCAGGTTCCGCTGCATAATAACCGATGCAGTACTGGAATACGACGAACCTTTCACCGGCGATTTATGCGGGGACTGCACCAAATGCATTGAAGCATGCCCGGTAGGTGCCATATACGACTATAAAATTGAACCTGAAGGATGCTTTTTAGGAAAACACATCAAGGGTAAACATGTTGACCCGGATATCCTGGCTAAACATGAAAAACAAATAACTGAATGCAGCCACATAATGTGCAGGGAATGCCAGAAAGTATGCCCTTACTCTAAATAATAAAAAGCGCAGCAAAATATTGCTGCGCATTTTTTATTAACTTTTAGCTCTCAGCGCTGAAAAATCCGCCGCCGCCGCCCAAAAACGGGAAACTAAATACCAGCAGAATAAGAATTAAAAATAGTATTGATGCGCCGCCGCCGCCGCAGCCGCTGCCACAGCCACCGCCAAAACCATAAGACATGGGAACTCCTCCTTTAATAATTTTTTCCATATACCTGGTAATATAGTATGAAGTTAGAAAAAAATGTGTTACTAACTTTTTTTTAATTATTTTTTTATGGTAATACTGGATAAATATAAAAGCAAATACATAATAAGGATAAAACTGAGTCATACTACTAGCCGGAGGTATCGTAAATGAATCTGTACTGGTTAACACAGGCAGCGGCATACTGGGCCCTGGTTTTATTTTTAGTGCCATCAAAATACATAAAGAAATTCTTACTGTTCGCGTTTGTAGCCGGCTTTGTTTACACGTGGATAGTACAATTGATTGCTGTAAATGTACTGGATCTCTGGCATTACAGGCCGGATATTTTTACAATCTGGGGGATACCTTTTTTCTTCGTTTTGAGCTGGTTCGGGGTAACCCTGGTTTATGGATACCTGCTATTTAAATACCCCGGGTACCAGCTCTGGACAGTTATTTTCTTTGTATCCTGGGCCCTCTTTATGAGCTTAATAGCTAAAAACCTGGGACATGTATCCATGCCAGACTGGAGCACAGCCGAAACATTTATGTTTGCAATATTTTCACACATTCTGCTGCTCTATATATTTAAACTTATGCATAATGTTAAAGAACTGGGAACTAAAGACGATACCATAAAATTTAGCCTGTCAGCTCTAAAAAATAGGTGAATAAAACATGTATGCAATAGAAACTGATAACCTTACCAAGTATTACGGCAAAAACCGGGGAATTATTGACATAAATTTAAAAGTAAATGAAGGGGAAATATTTGGTTTTATCGGGCCCAACGGCGCCGGAAAATCTACTACAATAAGAACCCTTCTAAACTTTATCCACCCTACTTCCGGCAGTGCAAGTATCCTGGGTAAGGACTGTTTTACAAGTTCAAAAGAAATAAAATACGATGTCGGTTACCTGCCTTCAGAAACAAACTACTACGACTTCATGACAGTTAGAGAACTTTTAAATTACTCTGCAAAATTTTACGGGAGAAGATTTAAAGGCAGAATAAGAAAACTGGCCGATTTTTTTGAACTAGACCTGAAAAGAAAAATGTTTCAGCTTTCGCTGGGAAACAAGAAGAAAGTTGCTGTTGTCCAGTCAATGCTGCACGGGCCCGCCCTGCTTATAATGGACGAGCCGACCAGCAGCCTTGACCCGCTTATGCAGCACCAGCTTTTTGACCTTTTAAAAGAAGAAAACCAGAAAGGCACAACAATATTCTTCTCTTCTCACGTATTGAGCCAGGTACAGGAGTTCTGCCAGAAAGTTGCCATTATAAAAGACGGGCAAATAATTCATGCCGGCAGCATAGAAGAACTCAGGGAAAACCAGCTCAAAAGGATAAAAATCAAGTTTAATTCACCTGAAGAAGCAAGTGATTTTGACATAGAAGGCATTATAGAAACCAGGAAAAACGAAAATAATCTAGAGATACTGTACAGCGGGCAGGTACAGGACTTGATAGACCAGCTGGCAGGAAAAGATTTAAATAACCTTCTCATTGAAGACCCATCCCTGGAAGAAATCTTTATGCACTATTACGAGAAAGGATAATAGAACATTGCACATATACCTGCAGGAACTAAAACAAAACACCAGGGTTTTCCTTATATGGCTGGCCATAATAACTATTTATTGTGTTTTTTATATTTCTCTATACCCGACGGTAGCGGAATTCGGCATGCAGGATTTAATTGAAAGTTACCCGGAAGCTCTTCTTTCGGCATTTGACCTGAATACTTTAAACATGACTGAAATACTAGGTTACTTTGCCATGGAGGGGCACCTTTTAGTACTTCTTTTCGGGGGAATATTTGCAGCTATGATGGCAGGAAACATACTTGCAAAAGAAGAAAGTGAAAGAACCATAGAATTCCTGTATGCAAAACCAATCACGCGCAACCAGATTGTTACAGGTAAGCTGCTGTCCCTGCTGACTTACATAGTTTTACTGAATATAATTGTTTTTTCTGCAACATACATAACCATCAAAATGGTATACGAAAAAAGCTTTGATGAGCCCGTTTTCCTTTACTTTGCGCTGGGAAGTTTACTTGCTCATACTGCACTTGCTTTAACAAGTTTTTTTATCTCCTCGTTATTGTCCAGGAGTAAAAATGTATTGTCTATTGCAGTAGGCATCTCTCTTGTTACTTATGCTTTTAACGTAATTGCCAAGATGGCTGAAAAAGTAGAACCCCTGCGCTACCTGTCGCCTTTCTACTATGCAAATGCTGCAGATATCATTCAAAAAGGTGCCATGGAAGGCACCCGCATAATCATACTCCTTGGTATAAGCCTGGCTGCAGCAGCATTAACCTACCTGGTCTATAACCGCAAAGACTTTGCCATCTAATCAACTCGGGGACGGTTCTTCAACTCGGGGACGGTTCTTGGCTTGAATCACAATTCAAGTCAAGAACCGTCCCCGCTTTACTACCTGAGTTACTATTGACTTGAATCACAGTCAAGTCAAGAACCGTCCCCGCTTTACTGGTTTTTGCATTATAGGAATTGACACGAGCAAGGTAACAGTAGAAAATACAAGTATAAGCATGGTATTTTTTAAGGAGAACTTATGCACGAAACAACTAACCTGAAAAAACAGTTGTATACTCTGTTAAAAAAGCACAAAAAAATGACTATCGAATTACACGAGCTGCAGGATGCTTTTGCCGGGAATGTAGATTATACCACCTTTGCCCGGGAAATACTGCAGCTGGAAGAGGAAGGTGTACTGGTACCGGTAAAAGCCCGGGGGCGAAACCGTAAAACTCCCTCCCTGGCTTACAAATACAATATCGCTAAAAACTTGCTCCGGGAGGATTTCCACCGGGAACTGCAGCGCACATCCTTGAACTTACATCCCCTTATAAACCTGGACCGCTATTACAGGGCAGGACGGGACAGGTGGGAGCAGGACAAACCCTGGATTATGAAGCTTGATCATTACTTGAAAAATAATCCACTACCGCCGGAACCAGCCCCGGGCCCGGAACGCTCCTTCCAGATTACCGGCAATGAAAAGTGGTACGACGAAGAAGGCGGCAGGGAACTCTTAGAAATGGTAAACCTGGACGAAGAACACCTGGCTCTTACCCACCCTCCCGATCCCTTGATGTGGGCGGCCAACCCGTTTCTTTTCTCCAGGCAGCAGCACCACCACCTGGTACTGGAGAATAAAACACCTTTCCACGCCCTGCTCCCTTTACTGCAGGAACAGGACACTTTCACTGCGCTGGTTTACGGGCGGGGCAAGGCAGTTATTTCCGGCCTGCCGTTATTTTACACGCAAACAGGGCTTTCCCCGGAAAACCGCCATGTTTTCCATTACTTTGGAGACATCGACCCCGAGGGGATTACCATCTGGCATACCCTGGAACAGAAAATGCCGGTAAAACTTGCCCTACCCTTTTACGAAGCGCTAATAAAAAAGGAATTTACCGGGAATAAAGATAACCAGTCAATAAATTGGCCAGCGATAGAGTCTTTTCTGGAAAACTTTACTGAAAACTTCACTCCTTCCCGGCAGCAATTTTTAAAAAACATGCTGGAAGCAGGAGGCAGCCTGCCGCAAGAAGCCCTCTCCAGCCGGGAACTGCAGTCTATATGGAGGAATTACTTTGAACGGAATGCTAAATGACCTGACCAGCGGGTACAGGGAACGGGTGAACCGCCTGGCCATATTTGACCCCCTGTACGAGCTGGAACGTAAAGTAAGTAAAGACAAAGAAGGAAACCCCATCGACTGGTTCAGCCTGGGGCTGCTGGCCCTGCTGTTTTTTTTCGAGAGCATGCTTACCCGGCGCAAGAAAACTTCTGTACAGGACCTGGCGGAATACATACACCAATTGAACATGGACGGGCCCGTAAAAACCAACCAGGAAGGCTTTTATAAAATTGCCCGGGAGATAGTAGATACTTTCCGTGATGCCTCGGGTAAAAAGAAAGCAAGGTCCTTTTACAACTGGGAGACCAGGCAGTACGAACATATTTATTACAGCCTTTTGGAAGTACGTGATTCTGATTTATGGCAGAACATACAATATTACCGCCTCACCGAGCGGGGGCTGGAACTGGTTTTTGCCACTAAAGAATATTTCAGTGAGTTTCATATCTCCATCAACCAGCTTCTCCTGCGCAAACAGCTGGAAAAAGGTGAATTGAACGGGGCCATGCGGGAAATAGACGAAATGCGCGTAGCCGTAGAAGAACTGCACCGCAAGATGGAACAGCTGAACCACGAAGTACAGCGCAACATAATTTCCCACGAAACCCAGGACCGGTACCTGAAAATGCTGGACGACACTCACTCGCGGCTGGTCCGGGAACATGAAGAATTTAAGGAACTGCGCAGTTTCGTGGTAGAGACAAAAACAAGGTACGAATACGAAAACGGCAGCGAAAAAGAACACCGGGCTTACAGCCAGCTAGTACGAATTTCCCGCAACCTGGAAGAGGTGCACAACCTGCACCATACCCTGCTGGATAAAACCATTACACTAAAGCGGGCAGCCATGCAGGCGGCCAGGGAGTCCCTGTACCATGCCGGGCTTACTGCTTTTAACTTTAACCAGGACGTTACTTCCCGGGTAGTTACTTCGCCGCTGCCCCCGGAAGCACTTACCGGGATATTAAGACCTTTCCTGGGCCCCCGCCTGGCTAAAACATGGTCCCCTCTGGAGATTTTTGCCCCCCAGCAAACCGGGCCCGGCGGTGAAACAGAAAACCAGGAAGTAAAAAACTTCTTAAACCCCGAGGAAACCGGGGAAGATACCGGCTTTTTATACAGGCAGCAGAATAACTTCCGGGCCCTTACCGGGCTGCTGCGGGAAGCAGTGGGCAGCAAAGAAACTCTCACCCTGGCCGAAATAATAGAGATCCTGGGCCAGAGAAAAGACGGGGCAGACATGCTTTCCCGGCGTTCTTTTTACGACTTCTGGCTGCTGATGCACCAGCGCTCCCCCGTTACCCGGGTAAACAATACAGAAGAAGACCGGGCCGGGCACCTGTTAGAAGCAATCCTGTCCGCATGGCCGGAAGCAGAAGAATTAAGTGTCAGCGAAAAAAGCGGGATTTTAAGGCCCCACCCCCGCTACGAAATTCAAAACATGACCTTTACAGTGAGGAGGAAAAATAATGCAATATGAAGACAAGGACATAGAACTGGCCTTTGAGATTTTCTCCTCCCTGATGCAGCACGGTGAACTCAGTTCCAAAGAAGAGCTTTTTCGCCACTACATTACACGGGGCGAAATACGCAGCATTATAGAAACTTTTGCTGTCAAAACAGACAGTACCGTAATCCGCACCGCAGATTACCTGTACCTGGTCCCCCTTTCCGGGCAATCGCCTTTTTACATAAAAAACCAGGTCATCAAGCGGGACTACCTGGGCTCCCAGGCTAAAAATACAGACCTGTACATGATGTATTTCTGCATTATCGTGCTCTTCGGAGAATTTTACGACAGCTACGAAACCCAGGAGCCCACCAGGGACTTCCTCCCCCTGGAACAGTGGATGGAAAAGATCCGGGAAAGAGTATCCACCTTAAAAGAACACGGGGAAGAAACGCTGGACCAGGCCGTGCAGGAAACAGAGTGGAACTGGAAAGCAGTCATAGACTACTGGGAATCCCTGGACGACCTTAAAGAAAATGCAAAGCGCCAGGATACCAGGCAGCAAACCAGGCTGGGCTTTTTAAAACGGGTGATACGCTTTTTAAAAGACCAAAAACTTATAGATGAACAGGGCAGCGGCGAGCTGGTGCTGACCCAGAAAGCCAAGGTCATTGTACAGCGCTACTTCATGGACCGGGAATACAACCGGGGGCTTTTGCAATTCATGTACCGGTTTGACCGGGTAGAGGAAGGTGAGGACTAAATGCCGGCAATTTCTAAAATACGCCTTACCAATGTACAGTTTGAACAGGGAAACAAGCGCTACAATGACGAGATATTTATTTTTGACGGGCACAACACTGCCTTTTTGCTGGAAAACGGGGGCGGAAAAACTGTATTTATCCAGACGGTGCTCCAGGCAGTTATCCCCAACGGGGTACTGGCAGGGCGCAAAATAAGGGATACCCTGGATGTCACTGCCTCCCCCGCGCATATTGCCGTGGAATGGATTTTAAACGAAGATCCCCGGCACTACGCCCTCACTGCTATCACTTTTTACATGGGCAAGGAAGGCCTGGAATATTTCATGTATGCCAACGACTACACTGACAGCACCCCCGGGGAAGGCGACCCCGGGCGAATAGAAGACTTACCCCTGGCCCGCAGCAGCGGAAACAGCACCCGCCCCGCGGGCCGGGAAGAAATAAAAGAATACTACCGGCAAATGGCCTCTGAATCCATGAATGCCCGTTTTTTCAACACCAGGCGTGAATACCAGGCTTACCTGGAAGAACAATTTCAGATCTTACCCGCGGAATGGGAAGCGATTTCAAAGATAAACAGCACCGAGGGTGGAGTGGAAAATTTTTTTGACAACTGCAAAACCACGGTACAGCTTGCCGACAACCTGCTGATCCCCGTAGTAGAACAGGGAATGGCCGGGGAAGGAACTAAACACTTCGCCCGTACCTTTGATAATTTGCGCCGGCAGTTTCGAGAATACCTGGACCTGGGCGAACAAATCAAAGAATACCGGGAACTGAATAAACAGGTTAACAGGGTTATCGAGCAATATTCCTACCTGGATACCTGTGAACAAAATTACCTCCGGCAGAGGGCCCGGGCCAAGGGACTCCGGCAAAGAATAGAAAAGGAACAGCAAGACTCCGCTGCCCGCAGCCTGGAGCTAAAAACAAAAGATGCAGAAGTGCAAAACCGGGCCCTGCAGCACCGGCAAAAAGAATTCTCCCTGGAAATTGCTAAAATGCAGGGCGAGCTGGAGGAAAAAGCAGCCCGGGCAAGTAAGCTGGAAGAAGAAAAAAACAAGGAGCAGCAAACCTACAACGACTACCACTGCCGGGTAGTATCGCTGCAGCACGCCCAAATACAAAAAAAACTGCAGGAAAAACAAGAAAGATTGGAAGACACGGGCACCCAGCTGGAAGAACTTGACCGGTCCCCGGATATCATAAAGTTAAAAGATGAGCTGAATACCTGCCTGGCCGGTATAAGATATCATTATGACTGCATGGAAAAAGAACTGCACCGGCAAAAGGAAGCAGAAATTAAGACCAGGGAGTCACACCGGGAAAACTTGAAGCAAACAGGGGAACAAAAGAGCCAAAAGGAAAAAGAATTAAAAAACCTCGAAGTGGAAAACGGCAAAACAGAAACAGAAATAGATGGTATAAAAAAACAAATGCAGGAAATTGCCGGGGAGATACTGGACAACCCTGCCCGGGAAGATATACTGCAAAAAATGCAGGACTGGGAGGACAGGGGTTACCAGATCCAGCAAAAACTGCACCAGGTTTTTCAGCAGCAGTCCCAGTATAAAACCCAGCTGGATGATGCAGAAGCAGCCCTGGCAGAAAATCACAACACGTTAAATGAAGCCATAGACAATAAGTCGCAGGCTGAAACCAGGCTCTCCGAAATAGATACCCGGGCCCGGGCACTCTTAGATCGCCTGCACAGCCTCTCCCCCCGGGATAAGGAATTCAATTCAATTTACCGGCGCCAGGCCGGCATTTCTCACCGCCTGGAAGAAGAAACGGAACACTGCCGCAGGGAGCGGGAAAAATTACTAGAGGAAGAGCGGGTACAGCTGCGTTTTTACGACCTGTACAAAGATAACCGTGTATTCACAGCCGACCCGGAACTGGAAAAATGGATAAACAGAAACCAGTCTGAATTCCCCGGCCTGCAGGCTGGGAGCTCCTTCCTGGAATTATACCGCCGGGAACACCCGCAAGTAAGCCTGGAAGAGCTTTACCGCCTCTTCCCCTTCTGGCCTGCCGCGGTAATTACCGGGGAAAATGCCGAAACAGCCCGGGCCCGCCTGGAAAAACAGGCTGAGAAGTGGACCCACCCGGTGTTTGTACTTACCCGGCAGGAAGCCCGGGCCCTGGTAGAAAACGGCGAGCCTTACCCGGCAAGGCTGGTGGGCCCGTCCCGCTGGCCCAGGGTAACGGAAGAAGAGAACTTCCGGCAGTGGCTGCAGGAACAGCAGAAAACTGCCGAGGAAACCGCCAAAAAACGCCGGGAACTGGACAACCTCTGGAACCGCTGGCAGAGCCTTGCCGGTGAAATAAACCAGTTCTGGCAGAAATATGACTACAGTGAAGTATACCGCCCCCTGCAGGAGCAGTTGGAAAAAGCAGAAAGAAAGCAGCAGCAGGCAAACGAAGAAATCTCGCGCCTGAACAGCCGCATAGAAGAAATAAGAAAACAGCAGGAGGAGCTGCAAAAAAGAAAGACTGTTTTGGAGGACGAGCAGAGTGATATTTCCCGCCGCCAGCGCCGGGCCCAGAAATGGAAAACTTTAAATGAATATAAACAGCGTCTTGAATCCCGCCTGGACCGGGATAAAAAGCGTGAAGCACCCCTGCAGCAGAAAATAGACCGCCTGCAAAGTGAAACAGGCCGGCTGCAGGAGGCAATAAACCACCAGCAAGAAAAAATCAACGCAGTAGATAACCAGGTCTCCGTGCTGCAGGCAGGAGAAGACTACAAAAGAGTACGGGATACAGACCCGCTGCCTGCCGGTAATTCCCTGGAGACGCTCCAATTCCGGGCCCGGGCCCTGGAGCGCAAACTGCGGGGAATACAGGAAGACCGGGAGCAGCTGGAAAACCGGCAGCAGGAACTAGAAAAAGAAATCACCGCCCTGAAAAAAGATAAACAACGCCATCTCAAATGGTACAGCTCTATAATAGACCAGGAATTGCAATTCCCGCCCAACGGTGAAGACGAAATAAACCGCCTGGGTGAATTACGGCAGAAAACAGAAAAAAAACTGGAAGACATCAAGGGAAAGTTTGAAACTGCACAAAACGAAAAAATAGACCGGGAAGCCCGGCTGCAGCAGCAGCAAGAACATTACACCCGGGAATTCGGGCAGGATACACCTGTTTTTGATTTCACCGGCCGGGACTTAAACCAGGTGCGTGAGGACTTGGAAAAGGAAAAAGAAAACCTGGAGCAGGAAAAGAATGTACTGCAGCGCAAACAAAACGAAGAATACCGCCTGGCCCGGGAATTGGATAACGTACAAACCGAGTTAGAAGCCAGTGACCGGGTATACAGCTTTAACCACCCGGATTTAGAGGCAATCCCCCTGACTTCCGGGGATGAGCAAGAATACCCCTACCGGCGTAAAAAATTTACCGAAAACATGCTTAAAGAACTGGAAAAAGAGAAGTCTGAACGGGAAGAACATCTGCAGCTGGTTAACAAAGTAATTAAAGAATTTGAAGAATTCTGCACCGGGCAGCTCAAAGACGAAAAAACAAGGCAGCAGTCCTTAAACGGTATTCGCTTAAAAACAAACTACCGGGAAATAAAAGAATGGGGAGAACACCTGCAAGAACGCATCACGGCAGCAGTTAATATAAAAGAAACAGAAATGCGCACCCGGGACCAGGAGGTACAAAACTTTATTACCCACCTCCACTCCCACCTGGTACGTATTTGCGAAGAATTGCAAACCATCCCCAGAATGACAGCAGTCAGGGTTGGAGAGCGAAAAAAACAGGTATACGACTTCACCGTACCCGCCTGGGACGAACACCATGGAAAAGCCAGGCTGCGGGAACACATAGAATGGATGCAAAAAAAACTGGAAGAAGATAAATTTCACACCGAAAAGGGCCTGGAAGACACCGCCAAAATAAGAAAGCAAATTGAAGACTGGCTTCACCCCAAGCAATTGCTGCAAGTAATCGACCCCAACCAGGAGATAAAAGTACGCTGCCGCAAGGTAAACAGCGAAAACCACGTGAGCAGCGCCTTTACAAATTGGCCCCGCACGGAAAAATGGTCCGGCGGGGAAAGGTGGAGCAAAAACATGTCCCTTTTCCTGGGCATCTTGAACTACCTGGCGGAAAAACAGGGCCACCACCTGCACCGGGAGAAAGGTAACCACCGCGTGGTACTGCTGGACAACCCCTTTGGGAAAGCTTCCAGCGATCACGTGCTGGCGCCGGTATTTTTCATTGCCCGCCAGCTGGGTTTCCAGCTGCTGGCCCTCACGGCCCACGCCGGGGGCAAATTTTTAAAAGACCACTTCCCTATTATCTACAGCCTTCGCCTGCGCCGGACAGCCGATCCGTCCATCTCGGTAATGGACAAAGAAAAAGAAATTCACCGGGCTTACTTCCAGGACCTGGACCCTACTGTCATAGAGCGCCTGGGCGAAGACTAAACCACTATATCCAGCAGGGTAAATACAAACAGGCTGACGCTTAGAATAGCGTTCATGTTAAAGAAAGCGACGTTGACCCGGTCGAGGTTCCGGGGTGAAACCAGGATGTGCTCGTATAGTAAAATAATCAGGGCCAGCGCCACCCCGGCAAAATATATAATCCCCAGGTTGAGCACTACCCCGGCAGCAAAAAAAAGGGCTGCTGCAAGTAAATGAAATGCTGCTGCCGTGTGCAGTGCATTTTTAACACCAAAACGGGCCGGTATAGAATGAATGCCCCTGACAATATCAAACTCGTAATCCATGCAGGCATAAATAATATCAAAGCCTGCCACCCAGAAAAGTACCCCGGCAGACAGTACCAGGGGTTCCCAGTTGAACTGGTTGGAAATGGCTATCCAGCTGCCCAGGGGCGCGAGACCAAGGGCCGCGCCGAGCCAAACGTGGCAGAGCCAGGTAAACCGCTTGGAATAAGAATATCCCCACAGTACCAGCACTGCCACCGGGAAAAGCTTCACGGCCAGGGGGCTCAGCTGCATCGCCGCGTAGAATAGTACGACAAAAGAGAGCATGACGTAGACCCACACCTCGACCACTGAAAGCATGCCGCGGGGCAGGGCCCGCCCGGACGTGCGCGGGTTCAATGCATCTATATGCCTGTCTATCAAGCGGTTTAAAGCCATGGCCGCGGTACGGGCCCCGGCCATGGCAGCAGTAATCCAGAGCACATCGTGTGCAGAAGGTATTTTTTTCTCCACCAGAAGGGCCCCTGCGTAAGCAAATGGCAGCGCAAACAGTGTATGCTCAAAGCGTATCATATTTAAAAATGTTTTTATTTTATTCAATGCCTTTAATACCATAACTCTCCCATTTCTCAGACACCATATTTTTTATTTCCCGGCTCATCTTATTATCACCGGGCCACTCCCGGCTTATCTCCTGCCCTTCCCACTTGGCAGTAGCATCTATGCCCAGCTTGGCACCGTAAGCAGGTGCAGGTGAAGAGTGGTCTAACACGTCCAGCGGGCCGTCAGCAAAAACCAGGTCCCGGCGAGCATCTATATTATTGAAAACGCGCCACCACACTTCGGACATATCCTGTACGTCTACGTTCCCGTCCACTACTATGATCAACTTGCTGAACATCATCTGCCCGGTACCCCAGAGGCTGTGCATTATTTTTTGCACGTGCCCGGGGTATTTTTTATTTACAGAAACTACCACGCAGTTATGGAAAACACCTTCCATGGGAAAATGCATATCTAATATCTCGGGATGCATCATTTGCAGCAGCGGTAAAAACAGGCGCTCGGTAAGCTTGCCCAGGTAAGTATCTTCCATGGGGGGCTTGCCTACCACTATGGCCGGGTAAACAGGATTACGCCGCCTGGTAATGCAGGTAACGTGAAAAACCGGGTAATAGTCGGCCAGGGAATAATACCCGGTATGATCGCCAAAGGGGCCCTCCAGCCTTCTTTCATCTACATCCACGTACCCTTCCAGTATAATTTCCGCGCGGGCCGGTACTTCTAAATCCACGGTTTCACACTTTACCATCTCCACGGGCTCTTTACGCAGGAATCCTGCCAGAAGCATTTCATCCACCCCGTAAGGCATGGGTGCGGTAGCAGCGTAAATAGAAAGGGGATCGCCCCCCAGTGCCGCGGCAGCCTCCAGGCGTTTTTTCCCCAGCTTGCGGTAATGTTCTGCACCGTCCTTGTGAATATGCCAGTGCATACCCGTGGTATTATGATCAAAAACCTGCATGCGGTACATCCCCATATTGCGCACTCCCGTCTCCGGGTCCTTTGTAATCACCATGGGCAGGGTGATAAAGCGTCCAGCATCGTGGGGCCAGCATTTTAAAACAGGCAGCTTGTTTAAATCCACGTTTTCTTTTTCTACAACTTCTTTACAGGGCCCGTTTTTCACTGTTTTAGGAGTGAAAGAAGACAGCTGCGCCAGTTTAGGCAGAGACTTTAATTTATCTACAAACCCCGAAGGTATATTACCGGGCTTCATCAGGTCAACAAGTTCTCTCCCCGGGGCGTCTAAATCACTTGCCTGCAGGGCCAGCCTTACCCGCTCCTCGCTGCCAAATGTATTTATAAGCACGGGCATATCGTGCCCTTTTACATTTTCAAATAAGAGTGCGGGCCCCCCCTGCTTGCACACGCGGTCAGTTATCTCCGTTATCTCCAGCTCCGGGTCTACTTCTTCCTGCACGCGCTGCAGAAGCCCCCTCTTTTCCAGTTCCGTTATAAATTCATGCAAATCCTGGTATGCCACTGTATACTTCCCCCAATCAGTGTTTGATTCGGAAACTCTAGTTTTAACTGCTTGCCGTTGACCCTCGTTCGCTCCGTTCACCTCACAGGCCAAACTACTGCTCAGGCTCAAGTTTGACAGCTGTTCAGTTCAAGTCGCTCTCCGGGGCAACGTCAAGCACCAATAGTTTTCACTTTATTGTAGGTAAAAAACTCAAAAAAGGGCCGGTGGATTTCCGGAAGGTAGCGGAGTCTCCTGGAGGAAACCACCGGCCCCCCACCTATCTAGTTTTAAAGCAGATAAATTACGAGCATTTGCCCTCAAGTATTTAGTAAATATTCTCCGCAAACTGGAGTAATCCTTCACTTGAAAATAACAAGAATATATTTTACAATATTTTAAAGTCAAATGAAAAATTATTAGAAGGTGAATTTAGTGAAAAAGTTGTTTCTCACCACCCTTACCAGCCTGTTCATGCTGGCAGCAATAACAGGCTGCAGCAGCACCCAACAGGCATCCTCGTCAAAGGACATGCCTGTAGTAAAGCTGGGATTGCTCCCCATTACCGACAACCTGCCCTTCTGGGTAGCTGAGCAAAAAGGATACTTTAAAGAAGAAGGAATAAACGTAGAAATATATAACTTCAAGAGCGCGGCCAACCGGGACAGCGCCCTTACAGCCGGTCAAGTTGACGGAGTGCTGGGAGACATTATTTCCGTAACCCAGTTAAATGACTCCGGGACTCCCGTAGATATAGTTTCTACAGGCCAGGGAGTTACTGCACGGGAAGGGCGGTTTGCCATATTGTCCTCCCCGCAGTCCAATATTGATGAAATAAGCGAGCTCAAGAACGTGGAAATAGGCTGCTCTTTAAAAACCATAATGGAGTATATTATTGATACTTCTCTTTCATCCAGGGGATTTTCCGATGAGGAAATTAACAAGGTACAGATTTCCCGCATCCCCATACGGTTAGAATCACTTTTAAACGGTTCTTTGAAGGCAGCCATACTGCCTGATCCACTGGCAGCGCTGGCCGAGGTAAAAGGGGCCCACCTTCTTTTTGAAGACACGGGCAAAAATATATCCCAGACCGTTATTTATTTCCGGAAAGACTTCTTAAACGAGCAGCAAGACGCAGCCCGTGCTGTTATGAAGGCATACAGCCGGGCAGTTGAGGACATCCAGGGCAACCCCGGTGAGTTCAACAGCATACTGGTGGAAAAGGCACACATGCCCGAGATAGTGCTGCAAAATAAAAACCACGGCATGGAACTGGTATTTTCCAGGCCGGAACTGCCTACAGAAAAGCAGGTAAACCGCGTGTTGAACTGGATGCGCTCCAATGACCTGCTGGAGAAAGATCTTTTATATGAAGACTTGATTAACCGCGAAGTCATTAATAATAACTTGTAGCGTGACATACTCCCCTACCTACGCTAACGCTTAGAGGTGGGGGCTTCTTGGGACGTACTAGCTAACGCCAGTATAATTACCAAGCTAACCCCGTTTGCCCAACGGTTCTTAATTATTGATTAGGCTATGCCAAGCAAGTG
>JAIPEW010000004.1 GCA_021736985.1 Clostridiales bacterium
GTCTGCATTGATGATGTTGTTTTCAGTTATCCTCAAAGGATTGTGCACTCCCGCATATCCTTCGTGTTCCACACTATTCTTCTGCGGTGAGTCTTCCATACGGCTGTCGCCTGCTGGAAGTTGGCTGCACTTCGTTCCTTTCTTGGTAACATTCATTTACTATCATCTCCTAAGGTTCAGCCCTTCCCTGGTGATGTCGACTTCACCGGGTACTATGGCCTCGGCTGACTTCTCATGACAAATCTTGTTTCAACCGTGATTTGAAATTCATCTCCTCACGTCCATGAGACCTCCCCGGGTAAGAGCGCAGTCTTTCCTTCCATCTGTCTGCCACATTTACACCGTAGACTTCCGGATAGTTTTGGGCTTTAGTTTGTTTAGCAACCTTACCCAGCCTACATGTGCCTGATGTGATTCCTGTTCGTCAGACCGGAAGTTTGCCTCCAGCTTCCTTCAGATTCCACCTCGCGATGGACACCCTTGCCTTTGGCTATGTGCTTGGCACTATCAACCCGCACTCGGGACTTTCACCCGTTAGACTACGCCCATGCCGGGCACACTAGAAAAGAGGGCTATTATTAATAGCCCTCTTTTTATCCGAGCCTTGTTTTAAATTAATACGTCTGCTGTGTAGTTTCCAGGCCAATCTGCTGAGTCTGGTTTATAGCTTGCTGCCCTTGATTCATAAGAGATTGCTGACCAAGAGCTACCAGGCGCTTGGTTATATTTCCCCCGATATAACCGTTGTCCCGGCTGGTAAGACTACCCTTGTCCATAGCATCGTAATTGGTTATACCTAATTCACCTGCAACTTCGTACTTCATCTGATCGATAAAACTGTTTGAGTTAGGTAAAACCTTTTGATTAGTATCATCAGCCATAAGAGTATTACCTCCTTAATTGTTATTAGCTAAAGTTACCTAAATAATTTTTATTAAGGTTGTTTAGCTTATTTTTATTATGATTTAAATACCGAATAATAATTCGTTGTAAGTAAAACCATTAAAGTCAACATTTATACCAACAGTAAGTATATTATTTTAAGATAAAAATTTTCATTTTTTTTCGTTATAATAATGCATATTTCCAATAAACTTACAAAAAATAGGACTACTAGCAATAAAATTGCCAGCAGTCCTTTGAAACCAAGCCTGGAATTTGATAAAGACTGTTGCTATTTTAATAAGTTTGCTGTGTAGTTTCCAGGTCAATTTGTTGAGTCTGATTAATAGCTTGCTGTCCTTGGTTTATCATCGCTTGTTGGCCAAGGGCCACCAGGCGTTTGGTTATATTACCCCCGATATAACCGTTGTCCCTGCTAGTTAGACTACCCTTGTCCACAGCGTCGTAATTGGTTATACCAAATTCATTAGCAACTTCGTATTTCATCTGGTTTATAATTCCATATGATCCGGGAAGAACCTTTTGATTAGTACTCCTGGACATTTTTTACCTCCTTATAAGTATATTAGCTAAAGTTACAAAAATACTACTTTATTATTGTTTTTCAGCTTGCTTTTATTATGAGATATTCTTAGGTTAAAAATTCATTGTAAGTCAACCCATTTAAGTCAACTTTTATATAAAAAACAATTTATTATAAAATAATTAGTTATATACTATAATTTATAGATAAATTATTAGTCAACATACTAACCTTTGACATTGAAATTTCATTTTCTATACATCTAGAGGCATATGTAGCTAGTCTTGTGGACTTTGCAGAATTAAAAGTGTTTATTGCTTTTATAAGCCCTATAGTTCCTATAGATACTAGATCATCAAATTCTTCTCCTGAACTTTCAAATTTCTTAATAATGTGTACAACAAGGCGTAGATTTCTTTCAATCAGGACATTGCGCGCATTGCTGTCACCTTCAGCCAGTAACTTCAGGTATTCTGCTTCTTCTTTCTCTGATAGAGGCTTGGGGAAACTATTGTTTGCTATGTGAGACAGAAGAAAAAAAACACCATTTATAATCGACGCCACAACAAGTGTCCACAGACCGGGCAAGTATACATTCCTCCTTTGTAACACATTAGGTTATATATTATATGGAATTAAGTAAAATATGGTGTATGTCCAGCTAAAATTTTAATAATTAAATTTATTCATGTAAAAGTATTTTTAAGTTATAATGAAAGTAATAATTATAATATGGTGGAGGTTTTATAAATGTCTCTTGCGTTATTTGGGTATAAAGATCTGCGTGAAAAAATCAATTGTGAAAAAGAATGGATGAAAAATGATTTTTCTGAATGCCCCTTGCAATATGATTCTGAAGCCTGCTGGATAAAAAATGCACCTATTTGCAGATTGTATTTACTTGAATCATATTGCAATGCTTTTGGCATTTACCAGATTTTAAACAAGGAGTTTAATGATACCCTTGCAGATGAAATAAAAAAATTGCAGCTAAATCCTATACTTGAAGTAGGAGCCGGTAATGGTGAGTTAGCAAAAGTGTTAAGAAAACGCGGTATTGATGTATATGCAGTTGATTCATTCAAAGATTCACTTCCAGAAAGAGCACTTAATAAAACAGATTTACCGGAAAAATTAGATTATAGGGATGCAATTGATAAGTATAAGCCGGAATTAATAATATGCAGCTGGATGCCTCAGGGAGAAGATTGGACAGTTTATTTTAGAAATATTGAATCCGTTAAAGCATATATATTAATAGGTGAAATTGATGGAAGATGTGGTACAAGAGAATCATTTAAAGAAATTCCAGGCTGGGCAAATCATGTTCTAAAAGAACCTAATAAATGGTCTATGTGCCGTACAGATTACGGCTTGGATTTTGATAAGCCTGAAATATGGTGGAGGCATTCACAGATTATAATATATAAACGGCAAACCAGCTAGTTTTAAAATAAACTTGACTTTATGGCTTATAATATGTATAATACACAATGCACGTTATACAAGTAGTTTGTCGGGGCGTAGCTCAGCTTGGTAGAGCGCTACCTTGGGGTGGTAGAAGCCGCACGTTCAAATCGTGTCGCTCCGACCAGTTTTTAAAATTAAGAAGTGGGCCCGAGCACTAAGCTCAGGTCCACTTCTTAATTTTAAACGACAGTTAACTTAATCCGTGCAAAAAGCGGCGCCAAACATGCTTTGGATAATTAAGAAAGCGGTAAATAACGTCCTTACCAGGCAATGACTGCCCTCGCTCACTTTGTAATAAGCGATACAGATTGTGGCCTTCAAAAACCAGGGTGAAGATAATTTTGAACACTGCTAGACTTGATAAACCAAAAAGATTTCATTATCCCCACGGTACGAAGAAGACGACCTACCTGTAAGGTATAAAAAATTTGATTAAAGCGTTGTTCATGCTTCTCAAGCAGATGGTTTTATTGTATTATTGTTTCAAGACACCTTGAATCGAAGTGCATCAGCGCGATACTGGAAACATACCACGAAATCCTCAATATATCTCACTAAATACGCTTCTCCTTTAAGCCTTGGCTTAACAACTTTCTCAAACAAAAGGTCTAGTACATAGTGAAGGTATATATTACTGAGAAGTACGCTGATTGAACCCCCTTGAGGAATTCCCATTTCGTTCGGGTGTATTATCCTGTCTTCCATTACTCCAGCTTTAAGCTTAAGCCACCGCTTTATCAAACTGATTATTCTGGGATCACCTATGCGGTGTTCTAGCTCTTTTTAACCACGTGTTCAAACCATAAATCTAGTACGTAATGAAGGTAGATATTAGCCAGTAATGGTGATAGTGGGCCGCCTTGGAATGTTCCTTCTTTGCATGGTTCCCACTTACCGTCCTCCATAATTCCTGCTTTTAGAAAACGCATAACTAGCCTTTTAATGTTAAGATCACTAATTCTCTGTTCAATACACTTTAATAACCATTTGTGATCGACATGGTCGAAGAAGCCCCGAATATCCGCGTCTACAATGTAGCTGATCTTTCCTCTTTCTATGATATAGTTCAGCCTTTTCAGCGCATCATGACAGCTTCTATTTAGCCTGAATCCGTAAGAGAAAGACATAAAATTTTGCTCAAATATATTTTGTAGTATTTTATTCAGCGCCGATTGCACCATTTTGTCTTCATAGGCTGGTATTCCTAGTGGACGTATAGCTTTCCCGTCCCCCTTAGGAATATAAACTCTTTTGACAGGCTGGGGTTAGTATGCCATTTGTTTTAGCCTGTATACCAGGTTGCTTAGGTTTTCTGACAGGTTAGCTTCGTATTCCGCTTTAGTTATTTCATTTACCCCTGCTACCTTATTATTTGATAATTCCTGGTAACACTGATATAACAATTCAATGTTTATAAGGTGATAAAGCGAAGTGAACACTTTTTGGGGGTTTGCTTTTGCAACTTCTGCTATTCTTGCTAATTTTGTTTCCATGTTATTATCTACCCCCTGTGTGTAGTACATGTCTCCTTAACAAGAGCTATGATATTGTTGTCGCCTTTCCTCCGTGGACGTTACTCCTCTTCGTAGGTACGGGTTACCTATGTGACCATTGTACAGCATGTCTACTCTCTAACTCCGGGAAAGCTCTACCAAACTAGTCAAAGCGCGTGATAGAGTGTTGTCTTCCAGTCTTTCGACACCGTCGACATTCCCGCTGCAGCTCATTTCGTAGCTCAATCACTTTCAGGCCTACTGCCTAACTAACTGTCAACGCTTAATACAAACAATTACTTACTTGCATCCATGACTTGCTACTGGTGGCTCGGCTTAAGCCTTACCATGTAGGGTTTTTACCCACTAAATCACACGGCCTTGCCCGGCCGCACCGAAAGTTGAGTTAATAAATTTGGGTATTGTCTGCAGTTATATTACTGCAGTTTTTTTTATATAAATCTTAAAAAAATACAAAATTCCTTATTTATAATAATTTCAATGCAACTGTTCAATATATTCTCAAACACACTTCTATTTTGTACAAAGTTGTTAGTATTGGATATACTACTTTTTATGATATAATTCTTTACAATAAATTGCAAGCAGGTATATATATCAATAATTTGCTAAAAGGAGGCGTATACGTATTTAAATTACGTTTTAATTTTACTTAGTTGTAATCTTACTACTAAAAATACTTTAATAGGAGGGTTTTTTTTGTATAAGTTATTTAAAACCTTAACTTTGACGCTGGTTATTATATTTGCAGCTGGAATTCTTTTTGGATGTGGTGGAGAACAGCAGGGTACTTCAGAACAAAACGAAAACGGTAGTGAAAAAACCACTACCCAGGATACTACAAATAAAGAAATTAACATTGGATATGTAGAGTGGGACGATTGTGTTGCTGTAACGTACGTAATGAAACACGTACTTTCCGATATGGGGTATAACGTTAATATTACCTCGGTTGATGCTGGTGTTATGTGGAGTGGTGTAGCCCAGGGGGACTTTGATTTTGTTATGGGAGCATGGTTGCCAAAAACCCAGGCAGATTATTGGAAAGAATTTAAAAATGATGTAGTTGATCTCGGTCCTAACTATAAAGGAGCTAAAATAGGACTTGTTGTACCTGAATATGTTAACTTTGATTCTATAGAACAATTAAATGAACATAAGGATAAGTTTAATGGTGTTATTACTGGTATTGAGCCAGGAGCAGGTATTATGCAGACAACTGAAAAAGCTATTAGTGAATATGGTTTAGATTTGGAATTAAAAGACAGCAGTAGTGCAGCAATGGCAGCATCCTTACAGAGAGCTGTTAACAATGATAAATGGATTGTAGTAACTGGTTGGAACCCCCACTGGAAATTTGCTAAATGGGATCTTAAGTATTTAGAAGACCCCAAAAAGATTTATGGTGGCGAAGAACACATAAATACGTTAGCCCGCCAGGGATTAAAAGAAGACATGCCAGATATTTATAGTATTGCAGACAAGTTCTACTGGACTTCAGAAGAAATAGGTCCTATAATGCTAAAGATTCAAAGTGGTATGAGTGCTGACAAAGCAGCTAAGGAATTTATTAATAAACATCCTGACATAGTTAAAAAGTGGACATCTTAATTTATTGACAGTTTTTTAACCAACTGGTAAACTGTACAATGTAAATAAAAAAATAGTGTTCTTATCCTGAGAGGTGGAGGGACTGGCCCTATGAAGCCCAGCAACCACTTGGTTAGTCCGGCCAAGTAAGGTGCTAAATCCTGCAGGAGAATTTGTCTTCTGGCAGATAAGAGGTGATTACTTTGCACAAAAGCCTCTTCTATGAAGAGGCTTTTATTACTTGGAATAGAGCACTTAGTGGAGGTGTATTAATGCCGGGCGAAAAAAGTTACGAAGAGATTAATCAAAAAATTAAAGAAGGAAAAGCAGTTGTAGTTACTGCCGAAGAATTAATTTCTATGGTAGATGAAAAAGGAGTAACTCAAACTACCCAGGAAGTTGATGTTGTAACTACAGGAACCTTTTCCCCTATGTGCTCTTCCGGAGCTTTCTTAAATATTGGTCACACAATACCTAAAATGAAAATGAACAACATATGGCTTAATGATGTACCTGTTTACGGGGGCATTGCAGCAGTAGATGCTTATATTGGTGCTGCTTCTGTGCCAGAAAATGATCCTTTTAACAACAATTATCCGGGTGAATTCAAGTATGGCGGAGGACATGTAATACATGACCTGGTTGCTAGAAAATCAATTCATCTTGAAGCTGAAGCTTATGGAACTGATTGTTATCCAAGGCGTGAGTTAGAAACTACTATTACTCTAGACGATATTAATGAAGCAACATTATTTAATCCACGAAATTGTTATCAAAGCTATAATTGTGCTGTAAATCTCACATCTGAGACTGTATACACTTATTTGGGCATGTTAAAACCAAACATGGGAAATGCTCACTATGCTACTGCCGGACAATTAAGCCCGCTGCTTAAAGACCCTTATTTTAAAACTATCGGTGTTGGTACCCGGATTTTTCTGGGAGGCGGAATTGGTTATGTAGCATGGAACGGAACACAACATTCTCCTGGATTTTTACTTACCGGTTGTAACAATGAAAAAAAAGGACCTGCTGGAGGAACCCTGTCTGTTTTGGGTGATCTCAAGCAGATGAAACCTGAGTGGCTGCTCGGAACCAGTGTTTTGGGTTATGGATCTACTTTAACAGTTGGAATTGGAATTCCTATACCTGTATTAAATGAAGAAATTTGTTATTATGCGTCAGTAAAGGATAAAGATTTGTATGCCCCGGTAATAGACTATGGAGAGGGCTACCAAAAAGGAAAGACTGATCCTATAAAGATAGCCAGTTTTGCAGAATTAAAATCAGGTAAAATCACTATAAATGACAAAGAGGTTCCTACAGCTCCTCTTACCAGTTATACCAAGGCAAAAGAAATTGCTGTTTCATTGAAAGAATGGATTGCCTGCGGTAAATTTACGCTAGGACAGCCCAGCCAACTGCTTCCCGGGCCCGATAACCGGTAATAATTTTCAAGGAGTGAAAATATGACTTCTAAAAGAATAGTATTGCGTTTTGATGAATCAATGGCAGATAAGCCTGTAATTTCTTACCTTGTTAGTGATTATAATTTAATAATAAATATTTTAAAAGCAAATGTAAGTCCACAAAAAGAGGGAACACTGGTATTAGATATACTGGGAGAAAAATATAAAGAAGGTTTAGAATACCTTAAACAACAAGGTGTGCGCGTACATGCGCTTACAGAAGAAATAATTAGAAATGAGGATAAATGTATTAATTGCGGGGCTTGTACCGCAATTTGCCCTTCGGGTGCACTGTACATTGAACGCCCTTCCATGGAAGTTAAATTTAACAGCGATGAATGCGTAGTATGCCATCAATGTGTAAAAGTTTGCCCCTATAAAGCTATGGAGGTACATTTTTGATCCACAATTGCAAAGAGCGTACCTATCGACTATTAAATAAGCAGCAAGACCTTACTTTTTTTCAAGTTAAAGTACAAGAAACAGACCTGGATATTGGAATTCCAAAACCAAAATTAACCAGGGATTTAATAAAAAAAGTTGAAAATAAAGTAGTAAACATAAGATACGACTTAGAATATTACTTAAAAAAAGATGTTCAATTTGCAGAATCTATGAAACCATATTTATCCCCTTCTTATGCACCGGAAATTGCAGTAAAAATGGCAAAAGAGTCTTCAAAAGCAGGTGTTGGGCCTATGGCTTCTGTTGCCGGTGCAATTTCAGAAGTTATTGGAGAACTTGTTGCTCAATTTTCAAAAGAAATTATTGTAGAAAACGGCGGGGATATATATCTGCGCAGTTTAAAAGAAAGGTTCATAGGTATTTATGCGGCTAGTTCTCCGTTCAGTAACAAAATAGCACTAAAAATTAAGCCGCATCAAACTCCCATAGGAATATGTACTTCTTCCGGGGTAATTGGACATTCAATAAGTGAAGGAAAAGCAGACGCTGTAATAGTGTTAGCACCTTCTGTACCACTAGCAGATGCAGCAGCTACTGCTACAGGTAATATTGTACACGGTACAAAAGATTTGCAGAATGCAGTTGATTTTGCAAATAACATTCCTGGTGTATCTGGAAGTTTAGCAATTAAAGATGATAAGTTAGCTGCTGCTGGCAATATAGAAATTTCACCATTATAAAAAGTGCCTTTTAAAAGGCACTTTTTATAATGGTTTGGAAATATTATTTCTTAAGTTTATTAACTCTTCTTCGTCCGATATTACTTTTTCAATATACATATTATTATTTAACCAGAACTCTTCAATATCTGTAACAACCTCACCTTCACTAGTAAAAAGAAGCCTGACCTTGGGCACTGTAGTTTTGCTAGAACGATTTTCTACAACAGCAGCTGTTTGACCTGAATTCAGTATTACCATAGTACCTACAGGATAAGCAGCAACGTGCTGTAAGAAAGAATTCACTAAATTTGCATCATAGAAATTTCCTGCTGATGCCAGCAGCATCTTGTAAGCTTCATGTGGGAAAAAAGCTTTTCTATATACTCTATCAGACGTTAATGCATCGTACATATCTACTAACCCAGTGATTTTAGCCATTTCATGTATTTCATCCCCTGCTATTCCATAAGGATACCCGTTTCCATTTTCTTTTTCATGATGCTGAAGGGCTATAATTGAAGATAATCTACTTACATTGGGCTTATTTATTAATACTTCATACCCGTATTCAGGGTGTTTTTTTATTTCGTTAAATTCTTCATCAGTTAGTTTATCAGGCTTGTTTAATATTGATTGTGGAATTTTAGTTTTACCAACATCATGAAGTAGTGCACCCATTCCCAGGTGAAACAATTTAGTTCGGCTGTAACCTAGATGTATACCTGTTATTAAAGCAAGTAAACATACGTTAACAGAATGCCCAAAAGTATATTCATCTAATAATCTAATGTCCATTAAATCGTAAACAACCTCTTCAGATCCTAACAACTGATCTATAATACTGTTTATATCTTTTCCCAACTCTTTAACCCCGATTAAGTTCGAGGTAGTAGTCCCTGTATTTGCATCCTGAAAAAACTTTTTAATTTTTTGTGTAACTTCAACCCGTACTTCCTGTGAAACTACATCATCAACTTTTACATCTGAAAGTAAACCATCATCTATATACAGGAGTGGTATACCTAAATCTTTTAATTTATTAATATATTTTTTATTTAAAATTACTCCTGTGTTAAGTAATACTTGTCCATTAGAGTTATAGATTGTATGCCCTAATTTCATCCCTGGTTGAACTGAATTAATAGAAATCCTTCGCATCCCAGAATACTCCTTATAATTAATAAGCTTAAATCTGCAAAATTTTTGTATATATTCTAGTATTAAATCAAATAGTAATAATCTCCTGCCCAAATAATAAATTTTTACTTATAATTAACATTTTCGTAGTAATTAAAGATTTAAAATGTTTTTATGTCTATACATAATATACTTTATAAAGTAATAAATAATTACGATACCAAGTACTGCCAGGGGGATTTTATACTGGTTTGCTGCTGCAAATTGTTTCCAGTTATGACCGAGAAACATTCCTATTGCAATATGAGCAGTTGACCAGACTGTAACAAAAATTGTATTGTAAAATAAAAAGTATCCCCAGCTCAAATTGCCAATTCCAGCAAGGTAAGGAGTTAAGTTACTAACCATGGGTACAAAACGTCCTAGTAGTATAAATATTGCTGAAGACCTGTTCATCCATTGCTGAGCTTTCCTTAGGGTTTGTGGTTTGAATCTTAAATAACGACCGTAACGTTCAAATACAGTTTCTCCTATATTTTTTCCCAGGTAAAATGCTGTTGAAGCACCTGCAGTAAAACCAATTACTGATGCTCCAAATGCTGTTATAAATGATAAGTTTTTTTGTGATATTAGAAATCCAGCAAACATAAGCATTAGCCCGCCAGGAAAAGGGATGCCCATAGCTTCAATAAATACAGCAATTAATAAACCGCCTGAACCCAGTTTTCCAAGATACGAAAAGATCATGTCAGTCATAAAAAAATCCTCCTCGCAAATAGTATACCCGAGAAGGATAATATTAAATTATTATCTTTTAAAAAACTTGAGCTGTTCCAGCATATATTAACCCTCGCAGTGTATCAACCGTTATTACCTGTTCATCCGAAAATATAGCTGTTGCGCTTTCAACACCTACAATTACAGGGATGCCGTATTCCAATCCCATGATAGCAGCATGAGAAGTTATACCGCTAACTTCTGTTATTATAGCTGCTGTATTTTTCATTACAGGCACATATTCTTTATCTGTTGATACACAAACAAGTATATCACCTTTTTCGATTTTCTCATGAGCGTCTTTATATGTACGAGCTATTTTTATTGTTCCAGTTACTGCATGCTCGCCAACTCCTATACCTCTAGCTAATATATTTCCTATTGTATGTACCTTAAGTAAGTTGGTTGTGCCGTGTACAGCTACGGGGACTCCTGCAGTGATTACCACAAGGTCACCCGGTTTAACAAGTGATTCGTTTAAAGACACTTCTACTGCAGTAGAAATCATGCTGTCCGTATCTTTTGTATAATCTACTTGTAAAGCTTCTATACCCCAGATTAAACTTAGTTTGCGTTGAACCCTGGTATTTGGAGTTACTGCAATAATCGGGGCCCTTGGTTTATATTTGCTAACCATTTTAGGGGTATATCCTGATTCAGTAGAGCTAATTATTGCAGCAGCTTCCAGATCATGTGCAGTAGAACAAGTAGCATAGCTAATTGCATCAGTTATTGTACGGGATAAAGACCTGCCCTTACGCTCAAGCAGTTCTTTATAGTTAATTCCTGATTCTGCAGTCCTGGCAATACATGCCATAGTCGTAATTACTTCTACAGGATATTTACCGGCAGCACTTTCTCCAGACAGCATAACAGCATCAGTACCATCCAATATGGCATTTGCAACATCACTTGCTTCTGCACGGGTAGGACGGGGATTGTCAATCATAGATTCCAGCATTTGAGTTGCTGTTATTACAGGTTTACCTGCCCGGTTACATTTATCAATAATAATTTTTTGCAGGAGAGGTACTTCCTCGGCAGGAATTTCTACTCCCAGGTCTCCCCTTGCTACCATTATACCATCACTTATTTTTATTATTCGGTCAATATTGTTTACAGCTTCCCTGTTTTCTATTTTTGCAATAATATCTATAGATGCATTTTTTTCTTCTAGCATTCTTTTAACAGAAATAATATCATCAGGCTTATGAACAAGGGATACTGCAATAAAATCAAGATTGTTATTTATTCCAAATTCTATATCTTCTCTATCTTGTTCAGTTATTGGAGGTAAATTTACCGATACTGCAGGTAAATTTACTCCTTTATTATTGCTTATTTGTTCTCCATTTTTTACTTCGCACTCAATATCAGTATCTTGTATATTTAGTACCTCGAGTGATATTAGTCCATCAGCGAGGAGTATTGTATTACCCACTGAAACGTCATCTGGTAGATTTTTATAACTTACTGATACGATTTCCTTATTACCCTTAATTTCACGCGTAGTTAAAGTAAACTTATCACCTTTATTTAATGTGACAGCTTCATTTTCAAATTCACCTATACGTATTTCAGGTCCTTTTGTATCCATTAATATCGATATATTTTTGCATGTATCACTAGCTACTTTTCTTATAGCATTAATGCGTTTTAGATGTTCTTTATGATCTCCGTGTGAAAAATTAAGCCGAGCTACATTCATACCTGCTTCAATCATATTTTTTAGAATCTCATTTTCATCTACTGAAGGTCCCATAGTAGCGACTATTTTAGTCCGACGCAAAGTTTGACTCCTCCTTAAATTGACAGTATCCCGGCTAAATTGTGCAATTCTAAATTTAATGGTTTTTTATCTTCAAAGGAATTATCTAAATCTATATCTATAACATCTCCATTAATCATTCCTACCATGCTTTTAGTTTTACCGGATATTAATAAATCAATTGCTTTTGAACCCATCATGCTGGCAAGGTTTCTGTCAAAAGCAGTAGGGTCTCCTCCCCTTTGGAGATGTCCCAGTATAGTAACTTTTGTATCCAGCCCGGTATGTTTTTTTATTTCATTGCCAACATCTATACCACTTGCTGCCCCTTCTGCTACAATTATTACACTGTGCAGTTTACCACGTTCATATCCCTGGTTTAATTTATCACAGACTTCTTGGATATTAGTGTTTATTTCGGGAATTAAGATGGATTCAGCTCCCCCGGCAAGACCTGCAGTTAAAGCTATAGCCCCGGAATTACGCCCCATCACTTCAACAATAAAAGTTCTCTCATGAGAAGTTGCCGTATCTCTAATTTTGTTTATTGCTTCAACAACGGTATTTATCGCTGTATCAAAACCTATAGTATAGTCGGTTCCTGCAATGTCATTATCTATAGTACCTGGTATACCTATTACAGGCAGGCCGTATTCCTCGTGGAAAACGTGAGCCCCGGTAAATGAACCGTCTCCACCTATTACTACCAATCCTTCTATTCCAAACCTGTCTACATTTTTGCTTGCTTTTTTCCTTCCCCCGGTAGTTTCAAATTCTTCAGAGCGGGCAGTTAGAAGAATTGTACCACCTCTATGTATTATATCTGCTACTGATCCCAGGTTCATGGGGCCCATATCAGCATCAATAAAACCAGCAAAGCCTCGCTTGATACCGATTACTTCCCGGCCGTGGTAAATAGCTTTTCTTACCAGCGCTCTTATAGCAGCGTTCATTCCTGGTGAATCTCCACCACTTGAAAGTATTCCAATCCTTTGCAATTATTCCCCCCCCTTTTACTTCATACCTTTAACTTGTTCTATAGAATGATAATTATACAGGGGGCAATAAGTTTTTGTTTAAGCTAAATTAATTATTTCCAGGGCCTCCTTTGCCTCAGATTCGGGTACAAGAATTTCAAATGATCCGCTTCTCTTTTTTTGAGAAGTACTTAACGAGCGAAGTTTTACTAGTAACCCTTCAGAGGATAATTTTGTTTCAATGCGCTTGGCCTCTTTTTTGTTTGGCGCTATGTAAATAACTGTTAACATTAAAATCCTCCCCTGCATTATGTACTTGACTAGTTTTTCTCCAAGTTATCTTATTTTCCTTTTATATAGAAAAATAAGTAATCCAGAGTAGAGAACTCTGGATTACTGGAGATCATTAGTGTGCATATTCCCGTGTTTAGTTATTATTTCAGCTTTTCCCCTAATTTTAATTGCAGATGTATGTTCAGTAAACTGAGCTATCATTACTTCACCGCGGTCCAATTTTTCGGTGTGGTGAAACTTGGTATCTCTTCCCCTTGTCAACCCTATTATCGTAACACCGTTATCAAGTGCTTTTATCATAACATAATCAGAATAATCTAATTCCTGTGACAAGATATACACCTCATTTTTAACTAATCATACCATATTGCATTAAAGATAACAAGTTATGCCAAACGTTAGATTTATTCTAACTCTATTTCTTTTACTTTTACCTTGGAAGCACCAAGTATCTCTTTTAATTCTTGCATAACCGGCATTGATATATCAACCCAGAATTCTTTGTTTGCTTTAGTCATTTTCTTTTCTCTGGAGAAGAATAAATATACTGGTGTGGAACCGGAAAAGTTTTTTAGTACTCTTTGAATTTGTTTTAAAAGATTGTTGTCCAAATTATCTATTTTTATATACAATTCTTCTCCGGTTTTTTTTGTCAAGTACTCCATTGAATCTGCTAATATTTTTAATTCTTCACCATTTATTGATATCCTTCCTTCCAGCATTATTACCCGTTCAGAATATATAATTTGCTGGTATTTTTTATAAACCGAAGGGAAAATCACAATTTCTATTGAACCAGTAAAATCTTCTATCCTGGCAAATGCCATAGGTTCACCATTTTTTGTAGTTATTTTTTTTATACCGGTTAGCATACCGCCAAGAGTAATCTTTTTCCCCTCTTCCAAGTTTTTTAAATCGGTTACATAATGAGAAACTTTATATTTTATAGCATTTTTAAATTCATCCAGTGGATGCCCTGTAATATAGAGGCCGAGTGCATCCTTTTCATAACTTAATAATTCACTGCATGAAAACTCTTCTAATTCAGGTATATCAATTTCAACAGCACTTTCTTCTGTTTCTTGCCAGAAATCAAGTAATGATCCCTGTCCCTGGGCTTTATCTTTTTGAGACTTTTGGGTTACACTCAATCCTGTATCTATAACTGTAAGCAGCTGCGCGCGGTTATAATTAAAGCAGTCAAGGGCCCCTCCCTTAATTAAACTTTCTAAAAGCCGCCTGTTAAGGAAATGAGTGTTCTGCCTGCGGCAAAAATCAGTATAATTACTATAAACACCGTTTTTTACACGCTCATTTATGATACTCTTAACTGCTGCAAGACCAACATTTTTTACAGCTGCCAGTCCAAATCGAATGTTATAACCAGAAACGCTGAAATCTTCCTGGCTTTCATTTACATCAGGCTGCAATATACCAAGCTGCATTCTACGGCATTCTTCTATATAAGCGCAAACCTTGTCAGTATTATCTCTTATTGAAGTTAAAAGTGCTGCCATATAGGCAACTGGGTAATTTGCCTTTAAATAAGCAGTATAATAGGAAACCATGGCATAAGCTGCACTGTGACTTTTGTTAAAACCATAACCAGCAAAATATTCCAAAAGCTCGAATATTTGCTTAGCAGTAGATTTATCTACTCCCTTAATAATTGCTCCATCTACAAATTGGTTTTTTAAATTAGCAATAATTTCTGGTTTCTTTTTTCCCATAGCACGACGCATCAAGTCAGCTTCTCCCATACTAAATCCGCCCAGGTCGCTGGCTACGCGCATTACTTGTTCTTGATAAAGAATAATACCGTATGTATCTTTTAGGATAGGCTCCAGCATAGGATGAAGATATTCTACCTGCTTTTCACCGTGCTTACCTTTAATAAAATCTTCTACCATTCCGCTTCCAAGTGGACCCGGGCGATACAATGCTACCAGGGCAATTAAATCCTCAAAAGCTTCCGGCTTCATATCTCTAAGTAAATTACGCATGCCGCTGCTTTCCACCTGGAAAACACCAACAGTATCTGCCCGGTTTAACATTTCAAATGTATTTTTATCCTCAAGCGATATTTCTTCTATATCAATGTCTTCTCCCGTACTTTCTTTTATTAATCTTAAGGTGTCAGCTATAACAGTAAGTGTTCGCAGGCCTAGCATATCCATTTTTAAGAGTCCCAGCTCTTCAACCTGGTCCTTGGCAAATTGAGTAGTAAGTGAACCATCTGCGGACTTATATAATGGAACATAATTAGTTAGAGGATCCCTGGTAATCACAATCCCCGCTGCATGTGTAGAAGCATGACGCGGCATCCCTTCCAGTAAAGAAGCTGTATTTATTAATTTTTTTATTTGCCTGTCATCATCATAAATTTGTTTTAGATCCGGTGACTCTTTTAAAGCTTTTTCAATAGTCATCTTAGGATCAGCAGGAATTAATTTTGCAACTTTATCTACAGCCCCGTAAGTCATTCCGAGGCTTCTTCCTACATCTCTAACTGCTGCCCTGGCTGCCATCGTACCAAACGTAGCTATCTGGGCTACTTTATCAACACCATACTTTTCAGTAACATAATTAATGACTTCTCCCCTGCGCTCATAACAAAAGTCTATATCAATATCAGGCATAGACACTCGCTCGGGATTGAGGAATCTCTCAAAAATCAGGTCATATTTAAGGGGATCCAGATTTGTTATTCCCAGCACGTATGCGACTAAACTTCCAGCTGCAGAACCACGCCCGGGTCCAACAGGTATTTTACTGCGACGTGCGAAATCTATAAAATCCCAAACTATTAAAAAATACTCGGAATACCCCATCTGGCGTATAATAGAGAGTTCCCAGTAAAACCTTTCTTTTATAATATCACTCATACTACCATAACGCCAGTTGATGCCGTCTATACACAGTTTTTCTAAGTAGCTATCTACTGTATGTTCTTCCGGAACAGAAAATTCAGGAAGGTGCATAGTATCAAAATCCATTTCTACATTGCAACGGTCAGCTATAAGAAAAGTATTTTCAATAGCCTCCTTATATTCTCCAAACAATTCTTTTATTTCGTCTTCACTCTTAAAATACAGCTCTTTGGATCCAAACTTCATCCTGTTCGGATCATCTACAGTTTTTCCTGTTTGAATACATAGAAGAACATCCTGCACTTCCCAGTGTTCCCGGTCCGTATAATGTACATCATTAGTAACTACCATTGGTATACCAGTTTCATCATGCAGCTGCAATAATCCCCTGTTTGCAACCTTTTGTTCATCAAACCCGTGGTCCTGCACTTCTAAATAGAAATTGCCAGGACCAAAAATTTCAGCATATTCCAGGGCCGTTTTTTTTGCAGTTTCAAGATCACCTTTTATACAGCAGCTTGCCACTTCACCGGCAATACACCCGCTAAGTGCAATTAATCCTTTGCTATATTCTCTTAAAACATTTTTATCTACCCGGGGCTTGTAATAAAAACCTTTAGTAAATGATATGGATACTAAATTTAGTAAGTTTTGGTAACCTTCCTGGTTTTCAGCAAGCAGTACCAGGTGATATGAGCTATCATCTACTTTAGGTGTACGATCTTCAATAGTCCGTGGTGCTACATAAACTTCGCAGCCTAAAATTGGTTTGATACCTTCTTTTTTACATGCTTTATAAAAATCCACTACCCCAAACATTGTACCGTGATCTGTAATTGCTATCGCCGGCATTCCAAGATTAACAGCTTTTTTGACAGTTCTATCGATGCGTGCTGCCCCGTCTAAAAGACTGTATTCTGTATGAACATGGAGGTGGACAAACTTTGAATTAGTACTAGATTTTTCATCCTGCATAAAATAATTCACCCTTAGTATTTAAGTATCTACATAAATAAGTATAAAACATAACCCGGGCTTAATCAATTATTTTACTTCTTTTTCCAGTGATGTATATATACATCCTGACAGGGAAAAACGGCATCTATTACAGTAACTGGAAATTTAATATTGTTTTTTTCCCATTGAGCTATTTTTTCAATGTCTTGCATAAAACCAAAACTTGCACTCCTGCCCGGATGTGCTACTAATATACTTCCGTTCTCCGCCAGGTAATTGTCAAGTATATCTAGCAAATACACGTTCAACTTGGGATCATAAGTTACATCAGAGCAGAGTATCCAGTCAAATGTTTGGTTAATATTAAATTGCCGCCAGTCACCCAGGAAAACATTAAAATCTTTCACTCCATTATTTGCCGCATTTTCAGAAGCTAATTCCAGTGCACCCGGTATATAGTCAGAAAAAGTTACTTTTGCACCTTTCAATCCACATATTATTCCTGCAAGTCCCAGCCCGCTGCCCAGTTCAAGCATTGACTCACCTTGTTCAAAAAAAAGATTGTTCCATATCCACCTGGCTGCTCCCTCGGCTGCCGGCCAGATTTCAGCCCAGCAGGGTACTTTATCTTCATCCTCAAGATCAGTTATTAGTGCTTCTACATTTGATACAATTTTTAACTTGATTTCCTTGTCCGGTAATAAAAATTTTATTTCACCTGTTTTAACATTCATTATTCCACCACCGGCTATTTTAAAAATTTACCCCTGTAAAAGGGGTTAATAAAAAACTAAAAATATAAATTCTTCATAGGGCTTAAGCTCTACACATTTGTAACAATACCTCATATCCGCATTCCTTTTGTAAATAAACCTGGTCATCGTGGTTTTTTAGCAGCAAGTTTAAAGTTTTTTCAATATTTTCTTCCGTTAACTGATCATAATTCATTGCTGTTAGCGCTCGTGCCCAATCGATAGTCTCTGCTATAGAAGGATTCTTACGAAGTTGAAGATTTTCACGTATATAATTAACTAATTTTACCACCTGGTACCTGAGATTATTACCTGCTTCAGGCGCCTTGATCCTAAGAATTTCGAGTTCCTTTTCTAAAGATGGATAATCAATATACAGGTAGATGCACCGCCGTTTTAATGCATCTGATAATTCTCTTTCTCCGTTGCTTGTTAATACTACGACTGGAATTTGCGTTGAGCGTATTGTACCCAGCTCGGGAATAGAAACTTGATAATCAGACAATACTTCGAATAAAAAAGCTTCAAACTCTGGTTCTACTTTGTCGACTTCATCAATTAACAATACAGGATTTTCTTTTGACCTAATAGCTTTTAACAAAGGGCGACTTAAAAGATATTCATCCCCAAATAGATCCTTCTCTATTTCATCTGTAGAAGAGTCATCTTTCATTATTTGTATTTTTAGTAATTGTTTTTTATAGTTCCATTCATACAAGGCTTTTGCTTCATCAAGACCTTCGTAACACTGCAACCTGATCAACTCTACGTCCAATATCTGGCTTAAGACTTTTGCAATTTCCGTTTTCCCAACACCCGGGGCCCCTTCAACAAGCAGAGGTTTTTGTAATTTTAACGCAAGAAAAATTGTAATGTTTACAGATTCTTCAGTTATGTACCCCTTATTTTCTAGAAATTTACTTAATTCTGTAATACTCAAATTCATAAATATCCTACCTTTATTAATAGTATTAGTACATATTCTTAAACCCGGTTTGTCTTAAGCATTCGTACAATACAATACTAACTGAATTAGATAAATTTAGAGACCTTACATTGTTCAACATAGGTATACGCAGGCAGTTCTTCCTATATTTTGAAATAATCCATGCGGGTAACCCTGCAGTTTCTTTGCCAAAAACTAAAAAATCATTTTCATAAAAACCTGCTTCCGTATAACAACTTTCACCCTTAGTACTTATAAAATAAAAATTGTTATAAGGATATAATCTAAAAACTTCCTGAATGTTCTCGTGATAATGAATATTTAATAGATACCAGTAATCTAAACCAGCTCTTTTTAAATGAGCATCATCTACATTAAAACCCAGGGGCTTTACAAGATGCAAACCTGTACCTGTAACAGAACAGGTGCGTGCTATATTTCCAGTATTCCCAGGAATCTCAGGTTCTACTAAAACTACGTGCAAAATACTGCCTCCTGCTGTTTTTAAATATTTACTGATATACAATAACTTTGAAGTATACAGTTCATACACTGTGGATTACGCGACTTGCACACATTTCTTCCATGTAAGATTAATAAATAATGGAAATCACCAACTATACTTTCAGGTACTACATATAAAAGTTCTCTTTCAACTTTTTCTACTGTATTTCCTTCCACTAGACCTAATCTTTTAGATACCCTGAAAACATGTGTATCTACAGGCATAGCGGGTTGACCAAATGCTGCACTTAGAACAACATTTGCAGTTTTTCTCCCTACTCCGGGCAGTTCTACAAGTTCTTTTAAACTATCCGGTACTTGTGAATTATATTTTTTCATTAAAATTTTGCTTGCCTTTATGATATTGCGGGACTTATTTTTATAGAGACCACACATAACTATAAACGGTTCCAATTCTTCTGGAAAAATTTTAGCAAAATCTTCTGGGGTATTATAATGTTTAAACAACTCATCTGTTGCATTATTCACCTGCTTATCCGTTGATTGTGCTGACAATATTGTTGATACAAGTAGTTCAAAGGGTGTATTAAAATGTAGACCTGTTTTCTTATATTGAGGGTATTCTTTTACAAGTAAAATATAAATTTTTTTAACCTTTTGATTTTTATTGATTTTTATCACATCTTTTTATAAACATTGTATAGCAATATATAACAAATCTCAATAATATTTTATTTCCTTACAAAACCGTAAAATTTTTTATTTATAAAGCTAATAACAGTTGGTAATAATAAAAAAAGCTTTGGTGAAATTAAAGGTGTTATGACCGCCAATTGTTTCAAAATCATCATGAATAATTATGTATTTATGTATTTTAGGAGGGGAATAACAATGAATGCATTATTTTTTATTGCAGGTATTTCAGTTTTACTTGCCCTGTCAGCAATTTATTTGTTTTTCAAAAAATTTCAAAAAAATATTAAAGAAGAAACAAAACCACAGTTTAACGAAGAAATCGCAGAAGAATTGGCGGTACCTATCGAACCACAAAAACAAGAATTATGTGAAGAATTACCTCATAACTACGGGGTTGACAGGTTATTATTATTAGTTCGCGATCCACAATGGCTTTATGCATACTGGGAAATTACTGCTACTAAACAGGAGGAATTTAACAGTAATTACGGTACAGGAACCTGGAACTCATCTCGCCCTGCACTGAGGGTATATGAGATAGACAAAGAACCTGAGAATGAAGAAAATTACAATCATTTTACGGATATTGATATAAATGATTTTGACGACAACTGGCATATTAATGTCGGAAAAGCAAACCACAGTTTTTGCATTGATATAGGAAGAGTGCTTCCAAATGGAAAATTTATAACTATCTTGCGCTCTAATACTGTTACAACCCCTCGTGAAAACATATCAGATTGCTTAGACGAAGAGTGGATGTGGATAGAGGATATATATAAATCTCTTAATAAAATACCTTACGGAGTTTCTTCTCCCGGTATTTCAGAAAAATATACAATTTTACCACTGGGTATAAGTTCGCCTGGCGTAAATTCACTCAGTCAAGTTAGTTCTGAAAATTAATTATATAAAGGAGTGATATTTTGGCTAAAGGTTACCTGGCACTGGTTTTACATGCTCACTTGCCTTATATAAGGCATCCAGAAGATGAGAATTTTTTGGAAGAGAAATGGCTGTACGAAGCTATTACAGAAACATATATTCCCCTGATTGAATCTTTTAACCGTCTTGTTCAAGAAGGTATTCCTTTTAGAATAACTGTATCATTATCTCCACCATTATTATCTATGCTTACAGACAGGTTGTTACAAGAAAGATACACAAAACACCTGGATAAACTGATAGAATTATCAGAAAAAGAGGTTGAGCTAAACAGAAATACACCTTTTTATGAAACAGCTGTTATGTACAGGAATCAATTTTATCGCACCAGGTACATTTTTTGTGAACAATACGGGTGTAATTTAGTACAAGCATTTAGAACACTTGAAGAACAGGGACGCCTGGAACTTATTACCTGTGCCGGAACACACGGTTTTTTACCACTAATGAAAGTAAATCCAAGTGCAGTAAGAGCACAAGTAGGGATGGCCGTAGAAATACACAGGCAGTACTTTAATAAATCCCCCAGGGGAATCTGGCTGCCTGAATGTGCTTATACGCAGGGGATTGATAATATTTTAAAAGAATTTAACTTGCGGTTCTTTTTTACTGATTCACACGGTGTCCTTTTTGCTTCGCATCGCCCCCGTTTTGGATTGTTTGCACCGATATATTGTCCTAATACCGGTCTAGCTGCATTTGCCAGGGACATTGAATCATCAAAACAGGTATGGAGTGCAGATGAAGGATACCCGGGTGATAGCAACTATCGTGAATTCTTTAGAGATATCGGGTTTGAAAGAGAGCTGGATTACATAAAACCCTATATTCACCCGGATGGTATTAGAGTACACACGGGAATTAAATATTTTCGAATTACTGGACGCACACAAGATAAAGAACCTTATAATCCTCACTCGGCACATCAAAAAGCTATTGAACATGCAGGAAACTTTTTATTTAACAGGGAAAAACAGGTCGAATTTCTTTCTTCCATAATGGAGCGGCCTCCTATAATTATAGCCCCGTATGATGCTGAACTATATGGTCACTGGTGGTTTGAAGGACCCGTATTCCTGGAGCATTTAATAAGAAAAATGCATTATAATCAAGATACTGTTAAACTCATAACTCCAGGCGATTACTTACAGATGTTTCCTTGCAACCAGGTTGCCACACCATGTGATTCTACATGGGGAAATAAGGGATATAATGAAGTCTGGCTGTGCGGGGCAAATGATTGGATATACAGGCATTTACACATTGCTGCTGACAGGATGGAAGAATTATCAAACAAGTATCCAAACGCAGATGGTATATTAGAAAGAGCTTTAAAACAGGCAGCCCGGGAATTATTATTAGCTCAAAGCAGTGATTGGGCCTTTATCATGAAAACCGGCACAATGGTAAATTATGCTGTGAATCGTACTAAAAGACATCTATTAAATTTCTTGGGTCTATACAAACAAATAAATGAGAACAGGCTAGAAGAAACGTGGATTTCTGAATTAGAAAATAAAAACAATATCTTCCCTAATATTAATTATCATTTATATAGAAGCCATTATAATGTTTCAGCCTAAAATAGGCAGGAGAACTACTCACATGGCTCCCCCATCATCAAACCAGAACTTGAACTAATATATTACTAATTTTGCGCATATTGCATTTTGTGAACGCGGTCAGAGGTGTAATACTCATGTCCGCGTTTTTGGCATCCCCGGTGGTTAGAGTATTAATGTGTGAAGCCACAAGGTCGCCATTTCCCTTTACATTCAAAAAATGTCTGGTCATCTTCCTGCTTCCGTATTATGAGGGCGTCTGATTTTTCCGCTCGTTACCACAATTTCGGCATAGTCTTATGTATTGGCATCCTTTTCAGGTAAAACGGAGATCTCACGGGTCACTACACCTTCCTTCTGAACATACCCAGCACCTTCACTTGACAAGCCCCTTGCAACTCGGCTAGTTCATTAGGTGATAGATATCGTTAGATAGACTTCCTGTTATTTTCGTACAGTCGTCGTCGACTTGACCTGCCACGTGTGGCTTTACGTTCTCGCATTTGGGTTTGCCCATCCGCCTGCGATCTCCAATTATCCGCATCTTCTTAGACAGTTCCTCGCGAAACTGCCCTGATTAGGCTTCCCGGGTTGTACTAGCACTACCAGGGAAAGACTTCTACCTTCGAGATTTTAACCTTCCAGACTCCCGGTTCATTTTTACCACGGTAACGTTGCCGCTGTCTTTAACGGTTAAAATACTGCATCTTTGTTCAGTAGTGCAACTGCCGGGCGCACCAAAAAAGCCGGAACATTTATAGTTCCGGCTTTTACATTTATTTTTTCTTGCTTAACCTGCTGTATTTTTACTTATGATGTCATTTATTTTATTACTATAAAATTCTGCTAAAGATTCTGCTACTTCCATGTTAACACCTTCACTGAATATTCGGCACACCGGTTCTTCAGGATCAGGAAGTACCAGAGTCCATCCTTCCGGGTGAAAAGCTTTTACACCGTCTAACATCTCTAAATCTTCACTTGGTTTTTCCTCTATAAGTTTGCGGATAACACGTCCTTTAGTTTCCCAGGGTACATGTACTTCTTTTCTATCCATAAAAAATATTGGTATTTCTTGCCTGATTTGTGATAATAAAATGTCTTCACTGGCAACAAAATCAAGAATCTCAAAAAAAGCTGCCAGCGCATCAAAATTCATTAAAAATTGAGAAAATGCATTAGCATTAAACAGCTGCTCTGAAAAGTCTTCCAGCGCTGTTTTAGTACGAATCACCTTGGATGAGTACTTTTGTGCCAGGCTTTCAATAGTTTTAGATGCAGTAACTGGAACAACAACTGGTTCCTTATGACGTTTTAAAGCAATAAGAGCTATTAAAGCTGTAAGCAAATCTTCCTGGATTATCTCACCCTGTTCATCAATAAGTATTAGACTGTCAGCATTATTGTCTATAATTACACCCATTGATGCATTTTCTGAAATAACTTTTTTAGAAAAAATTGTTACATTTTTTTGATAATATTCAAGCCAACTGTTGTTACAATCTTCTGCGCAAACATTTTTAAACTCAATATTAAGCCTCTGGCTTAAATTCTCTATAATTGTCCCTAGATTATGGGTATCATAAGCTGTTACTATTTTATAATTTTTATTTTTTAATATTTCTGTTTGAGTATTATTTACTATAAAATTAATATATTCTTTAATTATACCTGCCATTGGGATACCAGGAATAATATTTTCACTTTCTGATCTTCGAAAGTCTTCTTTATTTAACGTGTTTTCTATTTTACGTTCTTTACTACGGGAAATATTACTTCCCTTTTCATTGGTCAATATTAATTTAATAACTCCGTTAAATTGTGATGAGTTCTTTATATGTATACCTGCATGATAATTGTATGATCTTACAGCAAACCTGTGCACTGGAGTAATAATTTTTCCCAAATCATGTACTTCTATTCCCACCGACTGTAAACCGCAAGAAAATGCTTTTTTAAACATATTAGAAACATGATAATTATCACAGCTTATTGCAACTTTTTCTCCATTTCCTAAAGTTGAACCATATGCTGCAGCAAGCTTGGTTACAAATTCCGGAGTCAATTCTATATTTACTTTGCCGCTTATACCTTCCAATCCAAATAACTTTTTATTCTGCCGGGTACCCCATATTATACTTTCCTGCACAGTTGCTCCCGCTTCTATAGTTTTTTGCGGCCATAATTTTACTCCTGGTTTTATTATACATCTTTCTTTTATCTGGCACTCACTTCCAATTGTTGCTTGTTCATACACTCCTGCATTTGATTTTATTTCTACTCTGCTGCCAATAACTGTACCTCGTAAGGAGACAGCTGGATCAATTTTAACATTATTCCATAATATACTCCTTTTTATTGATGAATTTTTACTTATAATTGTATTTTCTCCAATCACTGTATAAGAATCTATATTAACATCTTTTTGTATTTTTGTATTATCACCTATAAAAACTGGAGGTTCAATATTTGCAGAAGGGTGTATCTCAGTATTCTTACCAACCCGTATACCAGGAAACAGCTCATGTCCGTGCAGTTCAACCTTTACTTTATGGTTTAATATGTCCTGGTGTGCTTCCCAATACTGATTAATATTTCCAATGTCGCACCAGTAACCGGATAGAACAACACCGTACAATGGCTTGCCATCTCTAAGTAATAAAGGGAAAAGATCTTTACTAAAGTCAAATTTTTGTCCGAAAGCAAAATAATCTAAAACTTCCGGTTCAAGTATATAAATACCGGTATTAACAGTATCACTGAATACTTCTCCCCAGCTTGGTTTTTCTAAAAACCTGCGTATGTGACCATCTTCTCTTGTAATTACTACGCCATATTCCAGAGGTGAATTTACTCTAGTTAAGACAAGTGATGCCATAGAACCTTTTTCTTTATGAAATTTGATAGCCTGAGAGAGATCTAGGTCAGTTAATGCATCCCCACTGATAACTAAAAATGTTTCATCTAAAAAATCCTGTGCATTTTTCACACTACCAGCTGTTCCCAACGGCACATCTTCAATATAATATTTAAAATTAACTCCGTATTCTGCTCCACTGCCGAAATAATCCCTTATAACTTCAGGCATATATTGCAGTGTTATCCCTATATTTTGCATTCCGTGCTTCTTTAAAAGGTTTACAATATGGCACATTATTGGTTTATTTAGTACCGGGACCATGGGCTTGGGCCTGTCACATGTCAACGGGCGTAATCGTGAACCCTCTCCTCCCGCCATTATAACAGCTTTCAAAAGACATCCCTCCTTCTATTGATACTTATTAAATATCCTGGAAAATCGATTAGAAATTAAATTTAATCTATTAAAAGGCTGGTAGCTATTTCTCTGAATATTTAATACATTTCTATAAACACTTAGAGTTGAATTTGCAATGCTGGTCCAGTTAAATCTTTGTTTAACTTTTTGGTAAGCATTTCTATCTAATTTTTCAGAAAGTCCAGGTTCATAAAAAATCTTTAATATCATGTCTGCAAGTGAATTTGCATTACCAGGATAAAATTTGAGGCCGTCTGAATTATGTACAATAATCTCGCTGAGCCCCCCTGTATCAGCAACTATAACGGGCACACGGGCTGCCATTGCTTCTATAGCCACTATACCAAAAGGTTCATATAAACTGGGGAAAACTGCAACATCAGACCAACTGTACAAACTGTTTCGCAGGTTTTCATCAACATATCCTGTAAAATAAACTTTGTGTGCAACGTTAAGCTGTACAGCTTGATGGCGCAGGGCATCCATATGAGGTCCTTTTCCGGAGATAATAAATTTTGTATTTGGATGACGTGATAATACCTTAGGTGCAGAATCCAAAAGTAATTGAACACCTTTTTCTCTTACCAGCCTGCCTACATAAAATACAATTTTTTCATCAGTAGATGCATAGTCTTCCCTATTAGTAGAGTGCTGTTTAATAGCAAAATTTTCTGGATTTACACCATTGGGAATAACTTTTATCTTATCTTCGGGTATTTGAAATATATTTTCTAGTTCTCTTTCCATATAATAACTACAGCAAATTACCTGCCAAGATTCATAAGCAAGCCACCATTCAATATCGCTTATGTGGCGTTGCGTATTGTTGTGAAGTCCATAGTTACGGCCGTATTCCGTTGCATGTATAGTACATACCAGGGGGATATTACATGAATGTTTCAGGGCCCTGGCCGTATAAGCTACCAGCCAGTCGTGCGCATGTAATACATCAAAATTCAATTCTGTTATAAGAGGAATTGCTTTTTCTAACATAGCTACATTAAATTGTGATACCCAGGTAACAAAGTCAGGAGAAGATATATCGTAAGGCATTACACGGTGAACGTATACTTTATTAATTTTCTCAAAATCTTTTGCACCTTGCGTACCACAGGTTAAAACATGAACTTCAATATTTAAATTTGCCAATGTTCTTGAAAGATCATAAAGATGTTGAGCTAAACCTCCTATACTTTTAGGAGGATATTCCCAGGATAGCATTAATATTCTCATAACCCGCCTCCTAAGGGGTGCTTATTAATGGAATAATATACAATCCCTACCGGGATCCCGGTAGGGATTTGTAATCAATGTTGATTCCCGTTGTGTATTTCAAAACTCCAATTGATCCCATTATTATTATCCCAGTTATAAACATTATCTCTAAAACAAATATTAAGATGTGAATCATCATTTATTTCAATCGTCCTAACAAATCCCCACCCTGTCTTAGACATTTTATAATCATTTGTTTCATACCAGCTATCTGAATCTCCGTAACCTGCGCGAAGATATACTTCTTTTGCACCAGACGCAGAAAGCAAACCATTATAGAGTATTGTCACTACTTCGCCGCTAGTTATTGGCATCGGATCAACAACTACACCCTGAGTTTGTTGAGAATAGTACATTTCTTCTAATGTATCCTGACCGCTTCCAGATTTGCTTATGTATGGCAAATTTTCACCTCCTATATAACTCTATTATTTTTCTTTCTTTTTAATTTTATTCATAAATAAAAAAAAACCCGATCTTATTAAAGACCGGGTTTTAAAACTATATAATTTTTAATCCATTTTCTCTATAATTGCATCAGCCATTTCACTTGTACCGACATTTCCCCCGAGATCATATGTAACTGCCTGCTTATTTCCCAATACTCTTTTTACCGCCTGCATTATTTTTTCACCTGCACTATGTTCTTCCAGGTGTTTAAGCATTAATACACCACTTAAAAGCACTGCCAGTGGATTTACCTTATTCTTTCCAGCATGTTTAGGGGCACTACCATGAACTGGTTCAAAAACAGCAGCTTCTGTTCCTATATTTGCTCCCGGAGCAACACCTAATCCACCTACTAAACCAGCACAGAGGTCACTCACAATATCGCCATATAAATTAGGTAGTACAAGTACATCGTAATTTTCTGGAGCCTGTACCAGCTTCATGCACATTGCATCAACTATCATTTCCTCAAATTCTATTTCTGGGTATTCTTCTGCTGTCTTGCGCGCGCACTCTAGAAAAAGCCCGTCAGACAATTTCATTATGTTAGCCTTGTGAACAGCTGTCACTTTTTTGCGGTGCTGTTTTACAGCAGTTTCAAAAGCAAACCTGCAGATTTTCTCCGATGCTTTGCGTGTAATAATTTTAATACTTTCTGCAGCATCATCGCCTACATTATGTTCTATGCCAGCATAAAGATCTTCCGTATTTTCCCTTACTATCAGGAGATCTATATCACTGAACCTGCTTTCAATCCCGGGAAGACTTTTTGCAGGACGCATGTTGGCATAGAGTTCAAGTTCCTTTCGAAGGGTTACATTTATACTTCTAAAACCTTTACCTACAGGAGTAGTTAAAGGTCCCTTGAGTGCTGTTCCGTTTTGCTTTATAGATTCCAGTACATGTTCGGGAAGAGGCGTACCGTATTTATTCATTATAGCTTCTCCTGCTTCAACTTCTTCCCAATTTATAGATACCCCGCTTGCATCAATAACCCGGCGTGCTGCATTAGTTATTTCAGGGCCAATCCCGTCACCTGGAATAAATGTTACTTTATGAGCCAAAACATGTTTCCTCCTTATCTACAAGTTGAATCCCCCGTGCTTTCTAAAATGCGGAGCCAATCCCCCATCTTTTAATATTTTTATCATAACATCCGGCAGGGGCTTAGCCTGTATAGTTTCATTTTTAGTCTTATTTAATATACTGCCGGTTTCAAGGTCAACTTTGAGTATATCTCCTGCATCAATATTGTCAGTATCACACTCTACTACAGGTAGACCGGTATTTATTGCATTTCGATAAAATATGCGTGCAAAAGATTTAGCAATTACCGCACCTATGTTGGCATATTTTATCGCCAGCGGGGCCTGTTCCCTGGAAGATCCACAACCGAAATTGCTCTCACCGACAATAAAGTCTCCAGCAGTAATCTTATTGTAAAAATCAGTATCAAGGTCTTCCATGACATGTTTAGCCAGTTCACGCATGTCAAGAGTTTTAAATTTATATTTTCCAGATATTATATAATCAGTATTTACATCTTTTCCAAATTTATGGGTATTTCCTTCGAGTTTCATAACTTCACCTACTTTATAAATTCTCTGGGGTCAGTTATCTTGCCCACCAGTGCTGATGCTGCTACAGTAGCAGGCGACGCCAGGTGGATGTAAGCACTGCTGTTCCCCATACGTCCTTTGAAATTGCGGTTAGCGGTTGAAATAACATTCTCACCATTTGACGGCACACCATTATGGGTTCCTACACAAGGACCGCAACCAGGTGTTACAACAGCTGCACCAGCCTCTATCAGCTCTTGTAGAGTACCTTCCTGCATTGCCTGTAAATAAATATTTTTAGATGCCGGTGCTACAATGAAACGGACATCCGGGTTTACTTTACGACCTTTTAAAATTGACGCTGCTATTCTCAAGTCTTCCAGGCGGCCATTAGTACATGTCCCTAATACAGCCTGGTTTACAGGTGTACCACTTACCTGGGAAACCGGGCTTACATTATCCACGGTATGAGGCATGGCTACCTGCGGCTCGAGTGAAGATACATCGTATTCTTTTATATTATAATAGCTGGCATCAGTATCCGCCTCTACTTTTTCAAAACTTTCACTGGTAAATTGCTTCAACCAGTTGAATGTTTTTTCATCAGCCTCCATAAGACCGGCCTTAGCACCCATTTCAATAGCCATGTTAGAAATAGTGAACCTTGCATCCATAGAAATATTACTGATGGCTTCTCCAGTATATTCCGCAGCCATGTAAGTAGCTCCGTCAGCAGTTATATTACCAATAAGATAAAGTATTAAATCTTTTGAATATACTCCTGCCTGCAATTGACCATTGCAAACAAATTTAAGTGTTTCCGGAACTTTGAACCACATTTGCCCTGAAATAAGCCCACCAGCAAGATCTGTTGACCCTACACCGGTAGAAAAAGCATTCAGAGCACCATAAGTACAAGTGTGTGAATCTGCGCCAATAACCAGGCTACCGGGGCCTACTTTGCCACTCTCCGGCACTACCTGGTGGCATACACCTTCACCAATATCATAAAGATGTACCCCTTTTGACTTTACAAAATCCCTCATCATTTTATGCAATGCTGATACACCATCATTGGGACTAGGTGAACTATGATCTATTACCAGGGCAATTTTGTCTTTATCAAAGACTGCTTCACCATTCATTTCTTCAAAAGCTTTTATAGCCAATGGCGAAGTACCATCCTGCCCCATAATAAAATCAAGACCAGCTACAACAATATCACCTGCTTTTACTTGCTTTCCGCTGTGTTCTGACAAAATTTTCTCAATAATTGTCAAGCCCATTTTAAACCTTCTTTCCACCGTAATAGTCTTCAAAAATATACATTAACTCTTTGTCGAAAAGGGGACGTTTTAAAGACACAGTATGAGACCTTATAGTAGGAAGCAATTCATTTGCCTGGTGCTCTGTGAGACGTATGCCAAATTCTGCATACTTATTTTTTAACGCAGCAGACCCCGAATGCTTGCCTACCATGATCTGCCTTTGCAAGCCTACTTCTTCCGGCATATACGGTTCGTAAGTCTTGGGATTTTTTATAGTCCCATCAGCATGTATTCCAGATTCATGAGCAAACATGTTAGAACCGACAATAGCTTTCCATGCTGGCAGTTCACGACCTGATGCGCGAGAAACATATTCTCCTAATTCGCGGAACATTTCGGTCTTAAATCCTAAATCCAGCTTATAAATATGTTTTAATGCCATTACTACCTCTTCTAATGCGGCATTGCCTGCACGCTCTCCTAATCCAATAACTGTAACACCGATATGACTTGCACCTGCCCTTAACCCTTCAAGTGCATTTGCTGTTGCCATGCCAAAATCATTGTGCGTGTGCATTTCGATATCAATATCTACTTCATCTAAAATAGATTTAATCTTATGGTAAGTAGAACTGGGATCTAGAATTCCTACCGTATCACAATAACGCAGCCTGTCAGCGCCAGCTTGCTTAGCTGTCTCAGCAAATTTAACCAAAAAATCATGATCGCTGCGGGAAGCATCCTCTGCATTAACTGAGATATACATCCCTTCTTTTTTAGCAAAATCTGCAGCTTTACTTATTTGATCTAATACCCATTCCCTGGATTTTTTTAACTTGTGCTCAATATGAATATCAGAAGTAGAGATGGATATTGCTACTGAATCAACTCCACACTGTATAGAATCCTCAATATCGCTGATAACAGGGCGATTCCACCCCATTATACTTGATTTAAGACCAGCTTTGCATATATTAGTTATTGCTTCCTTCTCATCTCCACCCATTGTAGGAATACCAACTTCTAGCTGGTGTACACCCATTTCATCTAATAACTTGGCAATTCTAATTTTTTCCCTATTCGCAAAAACTACCCCCGCAGTTTGTTCTCCATCCCGGAGGGTAGTATCTACAACAGTTACGTTATCGTTAATTAATTGCTTGTTTACCAAATGTATCATCCTTTCTATATTTTAAAGCACTTCCATTAAATACACACGACTATAAACAATATATCACAGATATATGCCGGTGAGAAGATTCTAGTTTTTATTTATACCGTATACTTAATGCCTACGATTGCTTACTTGAAATATGTAAAACCTGTTATTGATTCTTGTTACTTTACCTGCCAGATAGTATTTTTGCAGGACCGGTGTGTATAGGCTAATCCATATAGGAAACTGATGAACTGGTCCAGGGTTAATTAAGTTTATATGTATTCCAACTGACAGAAAAATGGAATATATTACCGGCCCCGCATATTGTAATTATAGTTTTCTAATTACATGTTGTCTAATTTTTCCTGTAATATGCTATTAACTACCTGAGGATTTGCTTTTCCTTTTGTTGCCTTCATAACCTGGCCAACTAAAAATCCCATGGCTTTTTTCTTTCCAGCCTTGTAGTCTTCTACCGACTTGTCATTATTACTTATAACTTCTTTAACAATATCTTCAATAGCATTCTCATCAGAAATTTGTACAAGACCTTTCTCTTCAACTATGGCCGATGGAGTTTTATTTGTCTCGAACATTTCTTCAAATACCGTTTTGGCTATTTTGTTACTTATTGTGCCTTTATCGATTAACTTTAACATTTCAACAAGTTTTGAAGGTTTAAGGCCGCACTGGTTTATTTCTATGTTATAAGCATTAAGAAGATGGGACAGGTCAACCATTACCCAGTTGCTGATTGTCTTAGGATTAGAATATAACTTAACGCATTCATCAAAGAACTCTGCCAATTCCCTGTTTGCTGTTATAACACCGGCATCATAAGCTGGAATACCATATTCATTAACATACCTTTTTTTCTTTTGATCCGGTAGTTCGGGAAGTGATTGTTTTATTTCATTTATCCAATCCTTTGAAACAGCCAGAGGAACAAGGTCGGGTTCAGGAAAATACCTGTAATCATGAGCCTCTTCTTTGCTGCGCAGAGAGAGAGTTACACCTTGATCTTCGTCCCAGGTGCGTGTTTCTTGTATAACTCTGTTACCTTCATCTAATACATCAATCTGCCTATCTATTTCATATTCCAATGCTCTTTGCAGCGATTTAAAAGAATTTAAATTTTTAAGTTCAGTTCTTGTACCCAGTTTTTCAGCTCCTACAGTCTTTAAAGAAACATTGGCATCACACCGCAAGGATCCTTCCTCCATTTTACAGTCACTTACACCAGTATATTGTATAATGGATTTTAACTTTTCAAGATAAGCTCTTGCTTCTTCCACCGAGCGCATATCAGGTTCAGAAACTATTTCAATTAAGGGAACCCCGGTACGGTTATAATCCACTAATGAATGGGTAGTTGTTGAGATGGTTCCCTGGTGAATTAATTTACCTGCATCTTCTTCCATGTGAATACGTGTTATACCAATATTTTTAGTCCCGTCTGGAGTATCTATTTCCAATACACCATATTGTGCAAGAGGCAAATCGTATTGAGATATTTGATAAGCTTTAGGCAAATCAGGGTAAAAATAATTTTTACGATCGAACTTGGAAAAACCTGCAATATCACAATCTAAAGCTAATCCTGCCAGTACAGCGTATTCAACTGCTTTTTTATTTAAAACCGGCAGCACTCCGGGTAATCCCAGGCAAACAGGGCATACATTATAATTTGGCTCTGCACCAAATGCAGTGCTGCAGCTGCAGAATATCTTTGTTTCAGTTTTTAATTCTACATGTACCTCTAAACCAATAACAACTTCATATTTAGGCACTTTCTTTCCCCCTTTACATGCTGGGTTTATTTTTATAATACCCTGTATTTTGTTCAAAAGTATATGCTGCCTGCAAAATATTTCCTTCGTCAAAAGGTTTACCCATTAACTGGAGTCCCACGGGCAACCCTTCCACTAACCCGGCCGGCAGTGAAATAGCCGGTATTCCAGCCAGGTTAACAGATTGAGTACATAAATCTACCAGGTACATTTGTAGCGGGTCATCAATCTTTTCACCACGCCTAAAAGGCAATACCGGGTTAGTAGGTGACATAAGCAAGTCATATTTTTCAAAGGCTTTATCAAAATCTTGTTTTATTAAAGTCCTAACCTTAAGAGCTTTATTATAATACGCATCATAATAACCTGCAGAAAGTGCATATGTACCCAGCATAATACGCCTTTTTACTTCAGGACCAAATCCCTGGCTACGGGTTTTTTTAAACATATCAACAACATCCTGTACATCTTCTGCACGATAACCATAACGAACGCCGTCATAGCGAGCCAGATTTGAACTTGCTTCTGCCGGGGCAATTAAATAATACGCTGCAAGAGCATATTCACTGTGCGGCAGACTTGTTTCTTCTACCTCTGCACCTAGAGAAGCCATTTTCTCAGCAGAATCTTCTATGGCTTTTTTTATTTTTTCATCAATTCCTTCACCCATAAACTCTTTAGGAATACCTATTTTAAAACCTTTCACGTTGTTATTTAAAAAGGTTGTATAATCAGGTACATTATACTCTACAGAAGTAGAGTCCTTTGGATCATAACCACATATTGCACTTAATAACCATGCACAATCAGAAACATCTTTGGCAAAAGGTCCTATTTGATCTAATGATGATGCAAAAGCTATAAGCCCGTAACGTGAAACTGCACCATATGTTGGCTTCATTCCTACGATGCCGCAAAATGCTGCAGGCAGCCGTACAGATCCCCCGGTATCCGAGCCCAGACCAAGTACAGCCTCGTCTGCTGCCACTGCAGCAGCTGATCCCCCGCTGGATCCCCCGGGTACTCTTTCCTGAGCCCAGGGATTACGGGTAGAAAAAAAACCAGAATTTTCGCAGGAAGATCCCATGGCAAATTCATCCATGTTTGTTTTACCAATCATAACAGCATTATTATCATTTAAGCGTTCTACTACAGTAGCATTATACGGTGGTATGTAATTATGTAGAATATTAGAAGAGCAGGTAGTACGTATATTTTCTGTACACATGTTATCTTTGACAGCTACTGGTATACCTGTCAGAGGTGGTATTTCATCACCATTAATTATTTTCTTATCAATCTCACGTGCTTTTTCTAATGCACTGTCCCTGGTAACAGTAATATAAGAGCAAATATTCTCATCTACTTTTTCTACGCGATTTAATACAGATTGTATAATTTCTTCACAGGTAACTTCTTTATTTATAAGCATTTTATGCAGCTGGTTAGCAGTGTGCTGAAATAATTCCACTTTCAATCCTCCTTTTTCTTACACAATTTTAGGTACCCTGAAATAATTACCTTCCCTGTCCGGAGCATTTGATAATGCCTTTTCAGAATCCATTTGTTCTCCCGGTTTGTCTTCTCTTAATACGTTCTTAAGCGGCAGTACATGGGGAGTAGGCGGGACATCATCTGTATCCAACTCTTTAAGTTTCTCGAAATATTCCATTATGGCACTTAGCTGTTTAGTATAGAGCTCTTTTTCTTCTTCTGACAATTCAAGCCGTGCTAGCGTCGCTACATGTTCAACATCAGATTTGCTTATCATAACAACACCTTCCTTGTAATACTTTAATATTTTATAAATCCATAGAATAACGTTAATCATCCGCTATTAGATATTGAAAACCATCTTCGTTAAGTATGTTAATTCCCAGCTGTTTAGCCTTATTTATCTTGGTACCTGGATTATCTCCTGCTATTAAGTAATCTGTATTTTTACTTACACTGGATGAAACCTTACCGCCCAGAGATTCAATTTTTTCCCGTGCCTCAGTACGAGTAAAGTTTTCCAATGTCCCGGTTAATATAAAAGTTAACCCCTGCAGCTTTTCCCGGGTATTTTCATTTTGAGCATGCATATTAATGCCGGCTGACTTTAATTTCTCAATTAAAGTCAAGTTCTGGTCCTGTTTCATAAAGGTTGTTATGCTTTTTGCTATTGTCGGGCCAATTTCAGGAATAACTGTTATTTCATTTTCTTCTGCATTTATGAGATTATCTATACATTTAAAGTGCTGTGCCAGCAACCTGGCTGTTCTTTCGCCAACATGAAAAATACCCAGCCCGTAAATTAGCCGGTACAAGGGATTGCTGCGAGATTTATCTATTGCTTCTAGTAAATTTTTAGCTGATTTATTACCCATTCTTTCCAGTTTTACCAGGTCTTCTTTGCACAAGTAATACAAATCTGAAACATTTTTTACCAGGCCTTTATTAACAAGGTGGTTGATTACCGCGGGCCCGAGTCCTTCTATATCCATAGCTCCCCTTGAAGCAAAATGAATCAAACCTTCTTGCAACTGGGCGGGACACGCAGCTCCAGTACAGCGGGTAATTGCTTCTCCTTCCTGCCGTACTGCATCAGCACCACAAACAGGGCAAACTGAAGGCATTTTAAATTTATTTTCCTCGCCGCTTCGTTTTTCCTTTTTTACTCCAACAATTTCAGGAATTATATCCCCGGCCTTGTGAACTAGTACGGTATCTCCTATGCGTATATCCTTCTCTTTAATATAATCATCATTATGTAATGCAGCTTTTTTTACAGTAGTTCCTGCTAAACTCACTGGTTCAAGTATTGCAGTAGGAGTTAATGCCCCGGTACGCCCCACATTTAATGTTATATCTATTATTTTGGTTACTGCTTCTTCAGGGGGGAATTTAAAAGCTATTGCCCACCGCGGGTTTTTTAAAGTATTGCCCAGAATTTCCTGGTAATCAATAGAATTAACTTTAACAACAAGCCCGTCAATAGTGTAATTTAAATCAAAACGAGTATCCTGCCATATCTTACAGTAATCTATAACTTCATTAATATTCTGGCATAAATAATAATGCGGGTTTACTCTAAACCCCTGGGTTTTTAAAAAATTAAGTAGCTGCTCCTGGTTACTAAAATAATTGCTCTCGTAATATCCAATACTGTACATAAAAACACTTAATTGCCTGGAAGCTGTGATTTTAGGATCCAGCTGTCTCAATGCTCCGGCAGCGGCATTTCGCGGGTTAGCAAAAGGGGTGATTTCAGCTTCCTCCCTGGTGTTGTTCAACTCTAAAAACGAAGTCTTAGTCATATAGACTTCGCCCCTGGTTTCGATAGTAAGATCATCTTTTAACTTTAACGGTATACTGGGAATGGTTTTTAAATTTGTAGTTATATCTTCTCCAGTTTCTCCATTCCCGCGAGTTGCCCCTTTAACAAAAATCCCGTTTTCATAATACAAAGAAACAGCCAGTCCATCAATTTTTAACTCTACAACATATTGAACATTTTTACTGTCAAGTTTAGATTTAACACGCTGGTCAAAATCCCGCAGTTCACCTTCATTAAAGGCATTACCCAGGCTTAACATGGGAACCCTGTGATTTATTGTACCAAAACCTTCTCCAGGTTTGCCACCTATTCTCTGAGTGGGTGAATCAGGAGTAAAAAGTCCGGGATACTCTTTTTCCAGTTTTATTAATTCGTTCATCATTAAGTCGTATTTTTTATCAGGTATTTCCGGACTGTCAAGTACGTGATAAAGATAATCATGGTGATTAATCTCCCGGCGCAATTCTTTTGCCCTCTCGCGTATACTTTCCGGGAGTTCAGTCAAATAAAACACCTCCTATATACCCCCTCACGAGCTTTTTCCTTACTACCGACTATGAAAACTCTTCTAACAACCAGGTGGAGGTCCGGGGCAAAGGGCAGAAGTGGAAATTAGAGGTGGGAAAAAGAAAAAGTCTACGCAGCAGACTTCCTCAAATTTTCACATTTCCTACCTCCCAAATCACACTTCGCAAATGACGGGCTATGCAGCGCACCCAGACTCCGCTACCTTCCGGAAATTCACCGGCCCTGGCCATAGTTTTCAGGTAGTTTTCGAATTAAAAAATTATGATAAGGAAGAGAATATTTTAATTCTGCCTTTCAAGCGGGGCATAACATGCCATAAGTGTTTTTATTCCCAATCCCGTAAAATTAACTTTTATTTCCTGCTTATCTCCATGCCCCCTGATATCGGTTACTATCCCGTTGCCCCACTTGCGGTGATACACATGGTCACCAGGTACAAAAGAAGATGAACTGCCGTATTCTTCGCGGGTTTTAGCATATTCATTCTCAAAAGTAGGATTTTCCGCATCCAACGGGTCTCTTGTAGTTATACACTCTTCAGGTATTTCTTTTAAAAACCGGGATGATTTATTAGCCCTGGTATATCCATACAATGTTCTTTGATAGCAGTGCGTAATGTAAAGCCTTTCCCGGGCCCTGGTTATTCCCACGTAGCATATACGCCTTTCTTCTTCCATTTCCGCAGGCTCGTTTAAACTGCGGGCATGTGGAAAAATCCCTTCTTCCATACCAGCCAAAAACACCACTGGAAATTCCAGTCCTTTTGCACCATGCAGTGTCATCATAGTAATTTGGTCACTATCTTCATCATAATTATCCATGTCTGTAACCAATGCAAGGCCAGATAAAAAATCTTCTAAGCTGCCCTCCGGTTGTTCCCGATCAAATTCCTGTGTTACAGTTAGAAATTCTTGCAAATTTTCCTGGCGGGTTTGCGACTCTTTACTATTTTCTTTCTGCAGAAAATGCCAGTAACCTGTACGAAACAAAGTTTCCTCGGTAAGTTCAGTCACACTTATATTTTCTTTTTTCTCCATAAGCAGCGCTAAACTTTCACCGAATTCTTTTGCTGCTGAACGTGTTTTAGCTGCAAGTTTATTTATTTTTTCAGCATTATTAAGTATTTCTATAAAATTAACATTTCCAGAATCAGTCTGCTCCAATATTTTCTCAACTGAAACATTTCCAATACCCCTTTTAGGGACATTAATTATCCTGCGCAGGCTAACCCTGTCATATGGATTGACCAGCAGACGCAAGTATGCTATAAGATCTTTAATTTCTTTTCTCTCATAAAACCTGAGTCCCCCGACCATGGTATAAGGTATATTATTATATAAAAACTTTTCTTCCAAAACTCTGGATTGAGCATGCGTCCGGTACAATACTGCCATATCATTATAGTTGTACCCTTTTTCTTTTAAACGTAATACCCGGTCTGCTAAAAAACTTGCTTCTGCATGCTCATTATAACCGGTAAAAAGTATCACAAGATCTCCCTCCGGGCCCGCAGTCCAGAGTTTTTTATCTTTTCTTTCTACGTTATTACTTATGATATTATTAGCACTGTTTAATATAGTTTGTGTAGAACGATAATTTTGTTCTAAAAGAACTGTATGCGCATCAGAATAATCTTTTTCGAAATCCAGTATATTCTGCATATCAGCCCCACGGAAGCGATATATACTTTGATCAGGATCTCCTACAACACATATATTACGGTGAGTTTGTGCCAGCATATTTACCAGGAAGTACTGAACATGGTTAGTATCCTGGTATTCATCAACCAGTATATATTTAAACTTATCCTGGTAATATTGAAGAACTGAGGGATTTGACTGGAATAAACGGACTGTGACCATTAGTAGATCATCAAAATCCATAGCATTGTTTCGTAATAACTTATTCTCATACAGCTCGTAAACATCAGCAACTTTTTCCTTAAAAAAATCATCTGCATCTAACTTATACTCCCGTGCAGTTTTCAAGCTGTTTTTAGCAGTTGAAATCGCCGACGCTACACTTCTGGGAGTAAATTTTTTTTCATCTATATCTAATTCTTTTAAACATTCTTTAATTACTGACTGCTTGTCAGACTCATCGTAAATTACAAAATTGTTGTTATAATTCATGAAACGAGCCTGAGATCTTAAAATACGCAGACAAGCAGCATGAAAAGTTGATACCCATAATTCCTTTGTCTCTTCAGGAATCATGTTACCTATTCTTTGTTTCATTTCAGCTGCTGCTTTATTCGTAAAAGTAATAGCCAGTATATTAGCAGGTGATACCCCAATATTTTCAATTAAATAAGCAATACGGCACGTTAATACGCGTGTTTTTCCCGACCCTGCGCCAGCATGCACCAAAAGAGGGCCATTAACATGCTTTACTGCTTCTTTCTGGCTGTCATTCAAACCTTCTAAAATATTCATGATAATCCTCCCGTAAACTGTTGGACAAATACTCTGGTAAATTATATCACACTAGTTAAATGCAATACAGGTCTATACCCCTAGCTGATATAATTTATCTATTAATGCTGAATTTGCTGGAATCTATACTAGACATACAGGTTCATAAAAAGAGAGAACATTATTGTATGTTCTCTCTTTTTATAGGCTTTATTTTTTTCTTTTTTCTAGTTCATAAAAAATTTCACCGGGAGTTATTCCCTTTTCTGCTAGAAGCACCAGTAGATGGTATATGAAATCCCCGCATTCGTATATTGTATTTTCTCTATCATTGCTTTTAGCTCCTATAATTATCTCTGCACACTCTTCACCGAGTTTCTTTAATATCTTATCCTGGCCTTTTTCAAATAAGTATGTTGTATAAGAACCTTCCGGCATAGTTGATTTTCTGTTCAATATAACCTTATATAAATCATCTATTATTGCACAGACATCCTTTTCCGGGAAAACTATTTTTTTTTACCGTAAACTTCACCGGGATCAAATAACTTTTCTCCTTTTATAATAACCGTTCCATCTTCTTGAATTTTATTATGAAAACAGCTGAAATATCCCTTATGGCACGCAGCATTTTTCTGCTCAGCTTGCACCAGGAGCGTATCAGCGTCACAATCAAAAAATATGTCTCTTACTATTTGATTATTCCCGGAAGTTTCCCCTTTGTGCCACAGCGTCTGTCTGCTGCGGCTCCAGAACCATGTTTCTCCGCTCTCTATTGTTTTTTCAACAGCAAGCTTGTTCATATAAGCCATCATTAATACGTCTTTCGTGTTAACGTCTTGAATAATGGCCGGAATAAGCCCGTCGGAATTGTACTTTAAATTATCAACATCAAATGACATAACCTTACACCTCATTTTAGCTCAATTAACCAGTAATATGCATTATTATTAATAACTTATTCATCAGCCGGCAACCTAACGGGAACGTCATTATTATAAAGATACTGTTTAGTATCATTAATCGTACACTCTTTAAAATGAAAAATGGAAGCAGCAAGAGCAGCACTTGCTTCACCAGCTGTCAGGCCATCTTTTAAATGTTCCATGGTTCCAACACCACCGGAAGCAATTACAGGAATGTTAACTGCCCTGGATACAACTGCAGTCAATGAAATATCAAAACCACTTTTAGTACCATCCCGGTCCATGCTGGTAAGCAGTATTTCTCCGGCACCAAGCTTTTCTACCCTGCGGGCCCATTCTACGGCATCAATACCCGTTGAATTGCGCCCTCCGTGAGTATATATTTCCCATTTTTCTTTTCCTACTTGCCGGGCATCTACAGCTGCTGTTATACACTGGCTACCAAATACAGTTGAAGATTCTCTTATTATCTCCGGGTTTTTTATCGCAGCAGTATTTATAGAAACCTTGTCTGCCCCGGCATTTAATATGGCTCTTATGTCTTCAATTGTACTTATTCCGCCCCCTACCGTAAATGGAATAAATACTTCCCCTGCAGTGCGGTAAACCATATCCAGAGTAGTCTTTCGCTTTTCGTGTGAAGCAGTAATATCCAGGAAAACAAGTTCATCTGCACCTTCACGATCATAGAGCGCAGCAAGTTCAACAGGATCTCCTGCATCGCGTAAATTAATAAAATTAGTACCTTTAACTACTCTACCTCCGGCAACATCCAAACATGGTATAATACGCTTCATTAGCATATACAGGTCTTATCTCCTCTAGCAATGGCTAAAGCTTCTTCTAAATTTACTGTTCCCGCATAAAGAGACTTGCCCATTATAACTCCTTCTACGCCGAGATTCTCCATTTTTTTGAGAGCACTTACGTCTTCAAGTGTAGATATACCGCCTGACGCAATTACTTTCATCGATGTAGATTTTGCTATTTCAGATATAGCATTGAAGTTAGGTCCTTTTAACGTGCCGTCCCGCCATATGTCAGTAAATATTATTCTTTTTACTCCCTTTTCACACATTTCCAGTGCCAGGTCTACCGCCATTTTCTCTGCGGTAAGCCCCCAACCTTCTATGGCAACCTTACCATTTCTAGCATCAATACCTACTACAATATTTTCACCATATTCTTTACATCCTTCTTCTACAAGTTCTGGATTTACTATAGCTGCCGTCCCCAGGATAACCCGTGAAACACCCAGATTAACTAGATTTTCCACTGTTTCCATTTCTCGAATTCCTCCACCAACTTGTATAGGTATGTTTACAGACTTAATGATATCACTAATTACCTCCATATTCTTAGGTGACCCGGTAAATGCGCCATCCAGGTCAACAACATGCAGGTAACCGGATCCAGACTTCTCCCAAGCTCTGGCCACCTTGGCAGGCTCATCAGAGTAGACGGTTTCCATATCCGGCTTTCCTTCTACCAGGCGAACACATTGACCTGCTCGCAGGTCAATTGCCGGAATAATTAACATTTTACAACCAACCCCCCAAAATTTCGCAAAATTCGCAGGCCCAGGGCACTGCTCTTTTCCGGGTGAAACTGTATACCAAAGATATTATTTTTAGTTACCCCTGAAACAAAGTTTATTCCATAATCAGTTCTTGTGACAATTATATCGTCAGTATCTGGAGTTACAAAATATGAATGTACAAAATAAAATGCAGAGTACTCAGGGATATTGTTAAATAAAACACAATCGCTGGTAAATTGTACCTGGTTCCATCCCATGTGCGGAACTTTTAAACTTGCAGGCAGACGCTGCACCTTACCGGGAAATATCCCCAGTCCCTCAGTATTTCCATGTTCTTCACTGGTACTAAAAAGAACCTGGAACCCGAGACAAATGCCCATCAGCGGCTTATTATTTTCTACAGCTTCTAAAATAATTTTATCCATGCCGTACTTACAGATGTTCTTCATTGCATCTCTAAAAGCACCCACACCTGGAACTACCAATGCCGAACACTCACGTGCTTCACCCGGATCATTAACAACTTTTGCAAAATAACCGCATTTTTCAAATCCCTTCACTACACTGCGAAGGTTCCCCATCCCATAATCAATAACACCTATCACTGCAATAACCTACTTTCTTTTATAGCAATCCCTTGGTAGAAAGTAATTCTTCACTGCACCCTATTAAGGCAGCCTGTCCCATTGACCTTCCCAATCCTTTAAATAATGCTTCTATAATATGATGACAATTCCTTCCGGAAATTTGCCGCACATGTAGAGTTATCTCGCTGTTTATTGCTAATGCTCTTAAAAACTCTTCTATTAATTCAGTATCAAAATCTCCTACTTTTTCAGCTGGTAATTGTAATTCACAGGCTAAGAAACCTCTTCCACTAATATCTACGGCAGTTAATACAAGGGCTTCATCCATAGGTATAACAGCATGCCCGTAACGTGTAATGCCTTTTTTATCATGCAGGCATTTGTTAAAAACTTTTCCAAGGCATATACCCACATCTTCAACAGTATGATGATAATCAACATGCGTATCTCCCTGTGCATTTACTTTTAAATAAAAACCCCCGTGTTTAGCCCACAGTTGAAGCATATGATCTAGAAAGGGTACCCCTGTACTTATGTTTGAAGTACTGGTGCTACCGTCCAGATGAATTTCTAACTTTACATCAGTTTCATTTGTTTTACGATTAACATTTGCAAAGCGTTTACCTTCCATGCAGTACCCCCTTTAGCCAGCTGCTTTTACAAGCGCTTTTATAAAAGCATTGTTTTCATCCCTTGTTCCTACTGAGACTCTTAAACAATTTTCTACTACAGGACTGCTTACATTCCTTATTAAGATGTTATGCTCTAAAAGTTCACTGTGAACTTTAGCTGCATCACAGGAAGGCTCAAAAAGTATAAAATTTGTTACAGTAGGGTAAACTTTTATATTTAAATTTTTCATTTTATTTAATAAGTATTCACGCTCAGCTTTAATATTTTCAATAATATCCTGGTATAACGACAGGTTTTCTAATACAGTAACTGCAGCCAGTTGTGAATAAGTATTTAAATTAAACGGCTGCTTCACCCTGCATACCTGCCGTATAACTTCTGGATTTGCAAGCAGATATCCAACTCTTAAACCTGCTAATCCAAAAGATTTTGAAAAACTGCGTATAACTACCATGTTAGGATATTTACGCAATAATACTGCTGTTGTTTTACCCCCGAATTCTATATACGCTTCATCTACTACTACTAAACAGTTTACACTATTTAATATTTGTTCCAATTCTTCATGTTTTATCTCATTAGCAGTTGGATTATTAGGTGAACATATAAAAATTATTCTAGTATCAGTATCCTGTTCATAATTTTTTATTTTCTCGATATCAATGGAAAAACAGCTTTTTCTAGGAATAAATACTGGTTCTGCACCCGCTACCCGGCTGTGCACTTCATACATGGAAAAAGTAGGTGAAGTTATAATTACTTTTCCCCCTGCAGCAAAGGTAAGTGCAAGATCCAGAATGATTTCGTCAGAACCGTTCCCAGCCAGTATGTAATCTTCGGAAAACCCAGTATAGCTGGCCAGTGCTTTTACCAGGTTATTAGCAAGTGGGTCGGGATAACGATTAAAATAATGTGAATATAACTTTTCGTTAATATCATCTTTTACTTCACGAGGAAGATCATACGGGTTTTCGTTAGCATCCAGGCGAATCATTCCAGGATACTGCTGGGGGACATAGGGCTCCATATCCTTCAAGTCATCCCGGGCAAGTTTTGAAGCACTAAAATTATTCATCCGGAAATACTCCTTTTTTTCTTATTCTTGTCTCTATTGCCCTGGCATGAGCTTCAAATCCTTCTACCCGTGCCAGTTCTATTATAGAAGGAGCTGCTTCCTGCAGTTTTTCCCTGGAATATGATACAACGCTTGTCTTTTTTAAGAATGAATCTACATTTAAAGGAGAAAAGAAACGAGCTGTACCGTTTGTAGGTAATATATGATTTGGTCCCGCAAAATAATCGCCAACAGGTTCTGGTGAATTATATCCAAGGAAAACTGCTCCTGCATTTTTGATTTTTCCCAGCAGCTCGTACGGGCTTTCAACCATTAATTCCAGGTGCTCAGGAGCAATATCATTTGCTATGTCAACAGCCTGTTCTAAATTTTCAACCAGCACAATACTACCATAATGTTGTAAAGATTCTCTTGCTACTTCTTGCCGCGGGAGCTGTATTAGCTGTGCAGAGAGTTCTTTTGCTGTATCTTCAGCAATTGCCTGGCTGGTAGTTACTAGTACAGCTGAAGACATGATATCATGTTCTGCCTGCGAGAGCATATCTGCTGCAGCACACTGTGGGCTAGCATTCTCATCTGCTACTACCAGTACTTCACTGGGACCTGCCAGCATATCAATATCCACCAATCCGTAAACTTGCTGCTTGGCAAGAGTAACATATACATTGCCCGGCCCTGTTATTTTATCGACTTTTGGTATAGTTTCAGTACCATGTGCCAGGGCGGCAACTCCCTGTGCACCACCTACCCTGTATATCTCATCCACACCGGCTTCTTTTGCTGCAGCTAGCGTGTGAGGGTTTATTTTCCCCCCGGGCCCCGGTGGAGTTACCATGACAATCTTTTTCACACCTGCTACCTTAGCAGGTATTGCATTCATTAAAGCAGAAGATGGATATGCAGCAGTACCTCCGGGCACATACACACCAGCTTTTTCTACTGGCCGTATTAATTGCCCCAATATAGTACCATTACCTTCTGCCTCAAACCAGGACGTTCTTAATTGTTTTTTATGGTGATCTTTAATATTATTTGCGGCAGCAGTAAGCGCAGATATAAAATCCCGGCTAACTTCATTAAAAGCAGCTTCAATTTCTTCAGGTGTTACCTGTATACTGCCGGGCTCAATCCGGACATTATCAAGCTCAAAAGCATACTGGCAAACTGCTTTATCTCCATTATCCTTCACATTTTCTATTATACCTTTTACCGTACCGGCGGCATTCTGTCGATCTAACGTTTTGCGATTTTTTATTACTTTTAATGTCGGGTGCCCGGGGTATAATATTTCCAGCATTTTTACACATCCTTTAATTAGTTAAAACATTAACATGTAGATATAATAAAACAAAATCAATACTCTGTCAAATATTTTTAATCTTTATCAACTCTGGAAAATACAATTTGGTAACCATCAGCACCATAATTCAATGCTCTCTTTACCCTGCTGATTGTTGCTGTGCTAGCCCCTGTCTGCTCAGCTATATCACCATAAGTATACTCACCTTTTAACATCCTAGCTACTTCCAATCTCTGGGCTAGGGATTTTAATTCGGCAATCGTGCAAATGTCTTCAAAAAATTGATAACACTCTTCATTGTTTTCCAGGGTTAAAATGGCTTCAAACAACCTATCCAGCATAGGGTCCCGTAATTTTTTACTGTAAGGCAAGCATTTTCCCTCCTGCTCTGGCTTATATTCATTCCGTACTTGTATTCTATAAGTTTACCCCTAATCCTTTTTAGTATTGCAAAGAATTAAAGTATTAGCGTGAAAAATTTCAGCAGTTTTAAACTGCTGAAATTCGTATAGTACTATGCATAATAGTTATTTCGAGCCTGGTATTGCCTTTCTACCTATATCCGTACGGTAGTACATATTTTCAAAATATATGGCTTTAATTCCGCGGTAAACATTTTCAACAGCTTCATTTAAATCACTGCCTTCAGCAATAACATTAAGTACTCTGCCGCCAGCTGTTACGATTTCTCCATCTTTTAAGCTTGTACCAGCATGGAATACCTCTACATTGCAGGGTACAGCTCTCAATCCTTGTATATGTAAATTTTTCTTGTATTTACCAGGGTAGCCGCCAGAAGCAATTACAACGCTAACACAAGCTCCTTCTTTCCATTTTATTTCTATGTCCTGCAGGTTTTCATTAATTATCCCTTTAATAACAGTTACAAGATCTGTTTCCAGCATTTTAATTAAAGGTTGAGCTTCTGGATCTCCAAAACGCACATTATATTCCAGTACTTTCGGACCGCTTTTTGTAATCATCAGTCCTGCATATAATATCCCTTTGTAATTATGTCCCTCTGCTCTTACACCTTTTACAGTTGGGATTAGTATTTCTTCTAATACTTTTTGCTGCAGCCCGGTAGTGCATACAGGGGTTGGACAATATGCTCCCATGCCACCGGTATTCGGGCCCTTATCTCTGTCATAAACCTGCTTATGATCCTGTGCAGGCAGCATAGGATATACGCTCTTTCCATCAGTAAAAGCCAGGATACTAACTTCTTCTCCATCCAGGCATTCTTCTATAATAATTTTATCTCCTGCATTTCCAAAAATACGCTCAACCATAATAGATTCTATTGCAGAAAGTGCTGTTTCCTTATCCCTGGCAACTATTACTCCTTTTCCCTCGGCAAGCCCGTCAGCCTTAATTACACAGGGGATACTATTAGCATCATGTATATATTTTTTCGCATTTTCAGCATCTGAAAAAATTTTATATTTTGCAGTAGGTATATCATATTTATGCATAAAATCTTTTGCAAAAACCTTGCTGCTTTCTAATTCCGCAGCTTTTTTTTCAGGCCCAAATATCTGCATACCTTCTTTTATAAATTCATCTACAATTCCATTTGACAAGGGTATCTCGGGACCTACCACAGTTATATCTACATCTTCCTTTTTAGCTAAATCAACCAGTCCCGGAATATCTTCCGGAGATACAGAAAAACAGTCTGCTATTTCTGCAATACCTGCGTTTCCAGGTGCGCATAATATTTTGCTTGTGCTTGGACTTTGGGCAAGTTTCCATACAAGAGCATGCTCACGCCCGCCGCCGCCAACAACAAGTATTTTCATATAAATACAGCCTCCTAATTAAACTTGCACACACAATAAGTAAAAAATCGTGCCCGGTACGATTTTTTACTTATTGCTAAAAATTTTATATTAATGCCTGAAATGGCGCATACCGGTAAATACCATGGTCATGCCGTGCTCATCGGCAGCTTTTATGGATTCATCATCCCGCATTGATCCCCCGGGCTGAACTACTGTACCTATTCCTGCCTGTGCTGCTTGATCCACTGTATCCCTGAAAGGGAAAAATGCATCGGAGGCCATAACAGCACCTTTTACCATATCCCCTGCCTGCTCCAGGGCAATACTTGCAGAACCTACGCGGTTCATCTGTCCTGCACCTACTCCCAATAAACGGCGATTTTTTACCACTACGATAGCATTGGATTTAACGTGTTTCACCACGGTCATAGCAAATATTACATCATCCATTACCGCATCTGCAGGCTTCTCTCGTGTTACGGTTTTTAACTTATCAGTATCAATTACATCACTGTCAACATCCTGTACCAAAAAACCACCGTTTACTTTGCGTACTTCTATATTATCAGTAGAAGGCTTATCAAGGGCCCCTGTCTCTAAAATACGCAAGTTTTTCTTTCCTTGTAATACCTCAAGCGCGCTAGCATCATATCCCGGGGCAATTACAGCTTCGATAAAAATCTGCGCCATTTCAGCTGCAGCTTCTTTATTTACCACTCGATTAAAAGCTACTATGCCGCCAAAAGCAGAAACAGGGTCTGTTTCATAAGCAAGCTTATATGCATCTAAAATATTTTCTGCACACGCTGTACCGCAGGGATTGTTATGTTTAACAATGACGCAAGCAGTATCAGAAAACTCCCTTACTAATTCAAATGCAGAATCTATATCTAAAATATTGTTGTATGAAAGTTCTTTACCATGTATTTGTTTAGCATTGGAAATACAGGGCCCGCTTACTGATTCGTCCTGGTAAAATGCAGCCCTTTGTTGGGGATTTTCTCCGTAGCGAAGCTGCTGCTTTCTTTTAGCTTTTAAATTTATTTCTGCCGGGAAAGAATCATCCTGGCTTAACTCTTTTTGCATATATTCACTAATTGCCGCATCATAAGAAGCAGTATGTGAAAATGCTTCCAGGGCCAGCTGCATGCGTAATTCATCGCTGACTTCTCCGGATTCAATGGCTTTTATAATATCATCATACCGCTCCGGGTTCACTACTACAGTTACATAACAATGGTTTTTGGCAGCAGCTCTCAATAATGTGGGCCCGCCAATATCAATATTTTCAACAGCCTCTTCCCTGCTAACCTCCGGCTTTGCGACAGTTTCTTTAAAAGGGTACAAGTTAACGGCTACCAGGTCAATTGGTTTAATATCATGCTGTTCCAGTTGGCCCATATGTTCCAGAGTACGCATGGCAAGTATACCACCGTGCACCGCAGGGTGAAGTGTTTTTACCCTTCCGTCCAGTATCTCTGGAAAACCTGTAACATCTGAAACATAGGTCACGGGTATACCAGCCTGCTGCAGTTTTTTTGCAGTTCCGCCCGTAGAAATAATTTCTATTCCCATTTTTGAAAGAGACTGTGCAAATTCGACTACCCCGGTCTTGTCAGATAAACTTATTAGCGCCCGTTTACATGACACCTAAATCCCCTCCGTATCCTATTAATATAATATATTAACTTTTTGCCCGCATATTTTTATCTTTTCTTCTAAGAAAAGCTTTACTGCCCTTGGATAAATCTCATGTTCTTGCTCCAGTATCCGATCAGCCAGATCTTCTACAGAGTCTTCCTGGTGCACAGTCACTACCGACTGCAATATTATAGGCCCCGTATCCATTCCCGAGTCGACAAAGTGAACTGTACACCCGCTAAACCTCACCCCGTAATCCAGGGCCTGTTTTTGAGCATCCAGTCCCGGAAATGCAGGCAGCAGTGACGGGTGTATATTTAAGATGTGGTTTTTGTATTCTTTTAATAGCATTTGTCCCACCATGCGCATATAACCCGCCAGGCATATTAATTTCACACCGTGCTCTTTAAAATATTCTACTATTTTTTTTTCATATTCTTCTTTACTGTCAAATTGGACAGGATCAATATAATATGCCGGGATACTCTCGCTGGAAGCTCTTTGCAGTGCATACGCTTCCTGTTTATCACTTATTACAACGGCCACGCGGCCCGGTATATATTCGTTCCTACAAGCGTCAAGTATAGACTGCAGGTTAGAGCCTCTCCCTGATGCCAGTACACCTATCAACTGCCCAGGCATAAGTTTCACCCCGTTACTATTATTAATTAGCAATAAGTCAAAAATCGTACCGTGCACGATTTTTGACTTATTGTACTTAACAAAAAGTTATTCCTTCATCGCGGGTTACTTCACCTATACAGTATGCTTTTTCACCGTTTTCAGCCAGTGCATTCAGCACTGCCTGATACTGCGAACAAGGTACTGCTATAATTAACCCGATGCCCATATTAAATGTGCGTAGCATTTCATAATCTCTCAATTCAGTTATTCCTTTTATAAGTTTAAAAACAGGAGGAATCTGCCAGGAATCTTTATGTATACGGGCCCCGGTACCTGTCGGAAGCATGCGGGGAACATTATCGACCAATCCACCACCGGTTACATGAGCCATTCCTTTAATATTAAATCTTTTAAGCAGCGGTTGAACTAATTTTACGTATACTCGGGTAGGTTCAAGCATTTCTTCACCAACTGTCCTGCCAAGGGTGGAAAGATAAGTATCCATTTTATATCCTGCCCGGTCTAAAAGAGCCTTGCGGGCAAGAGAGTAACCGTTGCTGTGCAGGCCGGTGGAAGGCAGCCCTATTAAAACATCCCCGGAATTTATACTGGAACCAGTAATTATACTGTTTTTATCAACCATGCCAACTACAAAACCTGCCAGGTCATACTCATCTTCACCATAAAAACCAGGCATTTCTGCAGTTTCGCCTCCTATAAGAGCACACCCAGCCTGGCTGCATCCCCGGGCAACACCGGACACTATAGATGCCACATTTTCCGGCTTCATTTTGCCAACAGCAAGGTAATCCAAAAAAAACAAGGGCTCAGCCCCCTGGACCAGTATATCATTTATACACATGGCAGCACAGTCAATGCCAATCGTGTCATGTTTGTCCATCAACATGGCTATTTTCAACTTTGTACCTACTCCGTCTGTCCCAGATACCAGTACCGGTTCCCGGCAATGCGACATGTCCGGTGCAAAAAGCCCACTAAAACCGCCAATATCATCTATAACCTCCGGGCGGTGAGTACTTTTAACAGCGGTACGCATTAAATCGACAGCCTTATTACCGGCATCGATATCAACCCCGGAAGCAGCATATGTCAGTGGTTCCTTCTTTTCGTTCATTTTATCCTCCTACTATTCCAGGCTGTATTTCCCCTTGATATTGGGTTTTACCACTTCTACCGGGTAAATTCCACTAAAACAGGCAGTACAGAAATTTTCCTGATAATCCCCAAAAACGCTTAATAATCCTTCCAAACTCAAATAATATAAGTCATCTGCTCCTATAGTAGAACGAACCTCCTCCAGAGGTTTCTGGGCAGCTATTAGTTCCTGCTCATCTGAAGTATCAATTCCGTAATAACATGAATGTACGACCGGTGGAGAGCTCAAACACATGTAAACTTTTTTAACACCACATTCACGCAGCATACTAACAAGTTTACCGCTGGTTGTTCCACGTACCAGTGAATCATCTACCATTACTACTCTTTTACCTTCTAAAACTTCCCGGACCGGGTTTAATTTTAACCTTACTCCCAGCTCACGCATATCCTGGGTTGGTTGTATAAAAGTACGCCCTATATACCTGTTCTTAACCAATCCCTCTTCAAAGGGAATGCCAGAAGCTTCAGCATACCCCCGTGCCGATGTAGTACCAGAATCAGGTACAGGTATTACCAGGTCTGCATCAACTGGATATTCCTTTGCCAGTTGATGACCTAACTTTCTGCGCACCCTATTTACATTAAAACCATCTATTATGCTGTCCGGCCGGGCAAGATATATATACTCAAATATACAATGTGCTTTGTTTTGAACAGGTAGTGCCTGTAAAGAATGCAACCCGTTTCGATCAAGTATTATAATTTCACCGGGATTCACATCACGCATAAATTTAGCACCTACAGTATCTAGAGCACATGATTCTGACGCTACTACATATCCTTTATCCAGAGTACCAATACATAAAGGCCTCAACCCGTGAGGATCACGCATAGCAATTAATTTATCTTCTGTAATAATAAGCAGGGAATATGCTCCTTTTATATCTATCGCACATTTCATGCAGGCTTGCTCAAGGGAACTCTGGCCGTAACGGGCAATCAAATTAACTATAACTTCACTGTCGGTAGATGATTGAAAAACAGAACCAGTGGACAACAGCTGGGACCGCAGCTCTGTCACATTTGTCAGGTTTCCGTTATGTGCCAGGCCTAAATGTCCACCTGTATACCGAAAAACAAGAGGTTGAGCATTAACGGGATGACTGGAACCCGTAGTAGAATAACGCACATGACCTATGGCTATTTCTCCCCCGGTTATACTATCCAGGCTCTCGCCAGAGAAAACTTCTGGTACCAGGCCCATACCTTTATACAGCTGAACACGCTTTCCATCGGCTGTTGCAATTCCAGCACTTTCCTGACCGCGATGCTGCAGGGCATAAAGGCCATAATAGGTAAGATGTGCAACATCTTTATTCGGAGCATATATGCCAAAAACCCCACACTCTTCGTGGAGTTTATCAGTATAATCTTTTTTAGAAACGTAACCGGCCATCATATTTCCTCCCTGCTTTATGTTACTTTCCGGTCAGCCTGCGTCTTACTTCAATGTAAGCATCTTCTACGCTGCCCATATCCCGGCGAAAACGATCTTTATCCAACTTTTCCCTGGTATCTTTATCCCAGAAACGACAAGTATCCGGGGATATTTCATCTCCCAGCAATATTTCACTTTTATGCCTTCCAAATTCAAGCTTGTAATCAACTAAATCAAGGTTCTTAGCATTCAGATCCTGTATTAATATATCATTTATCTTTAAGGCAGTTTCTTTTATATACTGCATTTCATCTTTTGAAGCAAGGCCAGCTATTTTTATGTGATCATCATTGATTAGCGGATCACCAAGTTCATCACTCTTATAATAATATTCAACTACCGGCCCGGGCAGAACAGTCCCCTCTTCCATTCCCAGTCGCCTGGCCAGGGAACCAGCAGCAATATTGCGAACGACTACTTCAACCGCAATGATATCCAGTGATTTAACCAGCATTTCATTTAATCCTGTATACTCTACATAATGAGTTGGTATTCCCTTGTTTTGCAAAAGCTCAAAAAAGTAAGTAGATATCTGGTTATTTAGGCTGCCTTTTCCTGTTATAGTACCTTTTTTAGCACCATTATAGGCAGTTGCATCATCCCTGTACTCTACAAGAAAAACATCCGGATCATCTGTTTTATAAATGCATTTTGCCTTACCTTGATAAAGAAAATCCTTTTTTTCCATGTTTATACCCCCGTTTAAAGCCCGAAGCGAGCGTAAATTTTGTCTATATTTTTTAAATGGTTTTCATAATTAAATATTTCATCCAGTTCATCAGCAGATAGCATTTCTACCACTTCGGAATCCTTTTCCAGGAGCGAGCGGAAGTGCTCCCCGGTTCTCCAGCATTCCATGGCATTACGCTGTACTAATTCATAAGATTTTTCGCGGCTCAAACCTTTATTTACCAGCGCTAAAAGTGTACTCTGTGAATATATAAGCCCCTTTGTACGTTCCATATTATGCTTCATTTTTTCAGGATAAATAAGAAGGTTTTCAACAATATCAATAATCTTGTAAAGCATATAATCCAGCGTTATTGTACTATCAGGTATAATTACTCTTTCTATCGAAGAGTGAGATATATCCCTTTCATGCCATAGAGATACATTTTCCATTGCTGCCAGCGCATTGCCGCGGAGTAAACGTGCCAATCCAGATATCCGTTCAACAGTTATAGGATTTCTTTTGTGCGGCATAGCAGATGAACCTTTTTGTCCCTTGGCAAAATACTCCTCCGCCTCCCGTATGTCCGTGCGCTGCAGGCTGCGAATCTCCGTAGAAAACTTTTCCAGGGAACTGCCGACTACTGCCATTGAATTCATATACTCGGCATGCCGGTCTCTTTGAAGGACCTGGGTAGATATTCTGGCAGGCTTCAAACCCATGCTCCTGGCAACAGAATCTTCAACTTCCGGGTCAACATTTGCATAACTGCCAACAGCCCCTGAGATCTTTCCTACGCTGATAGTTTCTACAGCCTGTTCCATACGTTTAATGTTACGCTCGGTTTCTGAAGCCCATAAAAGCATTTTCATCCCGAATGTCATGGGCTCGGCATGTACACCATGAGTTCTGCCTATCATAACAGTTTCTCTGTGTTCAACAGCTTTACTTAAAAGTACTTCATGCAATTTTTTCAACCGGGACAATATTTGTTCTGCAGCTTGCTTCATTAAAGCTGCCAGAGCAGTATCAACTACATCAGTAGATGTAAGACCCATGTGTATATATTTAGAAGCATCCCCCACGTATTCTCCCACACAGGTTAAAAATGATATAACATCATGGTTGGTTACTTCTTCGATTTCGTCAATTCTTTTTATGTTGAAATCGGCTTTTTCTTTTATTTCCTTTAAAGCATCACTGGGAATATAACCCAGTTTATTCATTGCTTCACATGCATGTATCTCTACCTCTAACCACGTACGAAACTTATTTTCCTGGGACCAGATTTCTTTCATTTCGGGAAGGGTATATCGCTCAATCAAGCTTACCACTCCTTTATTTTTGCTCTAGGAAACTTTCAATACCGAGCTTTTGTAAACGATTATTTTTCTCTTCAACTTTGGCAGCTAACTTTTCTTTATAATTTTCAATTTTTTGCCTTACTGAAAGATCCACGGAACCAATAATCTGTGCTGCAAGTATACCTGCATTTTTAGCACCGTTTATACCCACTGTAGCAACCGGTATACCCGGAGGCATTTGAACAGTAGAATAAAGTGAATCCATGCCTTCCATTGCACCAGATTTTATCGGCACACCTATTACCGGAAGAGGAGTATGAGCAGCTGCAACCCCGGCAAGGTGTGCTGCTGCACCAGCACCTGCAATGATCACTCTTAACCCCCTGGCCGCAGCATCTTCTACATACTGTACAGTATGCTGAGGCGTGCGGTGCGCTGAAAGTATGCTTACTTCACAGGTTATATCCAACTCGTTTAGTATTTCCACTGCACCATTCATTACTTCAAGATCACTATCGCTTCCCATTATTATTCCGACCATTATTTTGTTCATGACAACCTCCAGCTGGTTAAAATAAAATAAGCCCGGCAAGAGAGGCTCATTGAGTGAACCTCCCCGCCAGGGCTTTTATCCCGACCGGTGTAACGCGCGCAACAAAAAAGAAGCGCGAGCCTGTACCGCTTGGACCGATCCGCCGGAAGGCGTGGAACCCTAGGTACACTTCTCTCGGTTACAACTAACACTTTCCTTTTTTATTTTATACTAACAAAGGAAATATTATGTGTCAACTTTTTTCAGCCCTACGGGAGAATGTAAGCAGCTAGTTTTTATATTTAGCGGAAGCGTTTTAATAAGAAAACCCTGGTTTAAACTGTAGTTATAACCTGCAAACTCAAAGGGCCGGGAATTTCTAGAGGTAGTGGAGTCTGGGTGCACTGCATAAAACCCCGGCTGCTCAGGGCGCAATAAACTTGCTGTACAGTATCACAGAGCGCTTACAGCTCAGACAACATTCTTTTAAATAATTGCAGTCAGACATACCAGGCCAATTATAAAAGCAAGATGATTTAAAATCACCTTGCTTAGTTTTATTCCCATTCTATAGTCGAGGGCGGTTTGGAAGTAATGTCGTATACTACCCGGTTTACTTCCTTTATTTCATTTACTATTCTATTTGATATTGATTCTAACACTTCGTAAGGAATGCGTACCCAGTCAGCCGTCATGCCGTCTTTGCTTTCTACTGCCCTGACTGCTATTGTATGGGCATAAGTTCTTTCATCACCCATTACGCCCACGCTTTTTAAATTAGGTAAAACTGCAAATGACTGCCAGATTTCTTTATACATGCCTGCTTTTTTTATTTCTTCGGCAATAATGGAATCTGCTTCTCGTAGTAAATCCAGGCTTTCTTCATCGACTTCGCCAAGTATTCTTATTGCCAGGCCGGGCCCGGGGAAAGGCTGCCGCCAGACAATTTCATCCGGCAACCCTAACTCAGCCCCGACTTTACGCACTTCATCTTTAAAAAGCCAGCGCAGCGGTTCTACCAGTTGGAGCTTCATATCTTCGGGAAGCCCTCCCACATTGTGGTGCGATTTTATAACAGACGCAGTAGGAGTCCCGCTCTCCACAACATCAGGATACAAAGTACCCTGAACTAAATAATCTATCTGTCCCAGCTTACCAGCTTCTTCTTCAAACACCCTTATAAATTCATTACCAATAATTTTTCTTTTTTGCTCCGGGTCAGCAATCCCTTCCAGTCTATCTAAAAATCTTTTCCGTGCATCCACATGTATCAAATTAATTTTATATGCATCCCGGAATGTTTTTATTACTTTTTCAGCTTCGCCTTTTCTAAGCAGGCCGTGATCAACAAATATGCAGGTTAACTGGTCCTCAACAGCCCTGTGCACCAGTGCAGCTGCAACTGAAGAATCTACGCCTCCACTAAGTGCACAAATAATTTTTCCATCTTTAACCTGGTTCTTTACTTCAGCTGAAGCATGTTCAATAAAAGAACCTGTTGTCCAGCTGCCGCTAAATCCACACACATTAAATAAGAAATATTTCAACAGGTCTTTCCCTTTTGGTGTATGTACAACCTCCGGGTGAAATTGCACAGCATAGAATCCCCTTGAAGTATCGGCCATTGCAGCTGCAGGCGACTGCTCCGTGCTGGCAACAACCTCAAATCCCGGGGGAGCTTCATCTACCCTATCCCCGTGACTCATCCAGCACTGTTCAATATCTTCCATACAGGACAATAAACCTTCCCTGTTCTTTACCTGCATCTGCGTTTTACCATATTCCCTGCGATTTGCCGGGGATGTAATCCCGTTCAGCTGAAAACTCATAAGCTGCATACCATAACATATTCCCAGAATAGGAATTCCCAGGTTATAAATTTCCAGGCTCACAGTCGGGGCCCCATCTTGGTATACACCGGAAGGCCCGCCTGAAAAAATAATACCCCGTGGCTGTTTTTTTTGTATCTCAGCAACCGGAGTATTGTACGGGAGCATTTCACAGAATACATTGCATTCCCTGATCCGCCTGGCTATAAGATGGCTGTACTGTCCACCAAAATCTAACACTATCAAAAGTTCTTGACGGGGAATTGGCATTTTTGGTCCTCCTGTTATTTATTGTATACCTCTGGTCGCAAAACTAGTATATCCTTTAAGTTTCTGTACTTCTCTGCATAATCCAGGCCGTAACCTACCACAAACTCATCAGGTATCTGAAAACCACAATAATCAAGATTTATTTGTACCTCTCGCCGTTCAGGTTTATCTAAAAGAGTACAAATTTTTAGACTGGCAGGCTTACGAGTACGCAAGTTTTCCAGCAGGTATTTCAGTGTTAACCCTGTATCAACAATATCTTCTACCAGTATTACATGACGGTTTTCAATATTTTGCTCTAAATCTTTCATAATACGAACTACACCCGTTGATTTACTGGATAAACCGTAACTGGAAACTGCCATAAAGTCAAATTCAACCTGGCAGTTAATTGAACGAACCAGATCAGACATAAAAATAAAGGCACCTTTTAGAATACCTACAATCAAAAGTTCTTCATTTTCATAATCACTGGAAATAGCCTGTCCAAGTTCTTTAACCTTATCGCTTATTTCTTTTTCTGTAAGTAAAATTTTTTCCGCGTCAGTACGCAAGGAAAACCCCTCCAACAAAAATAAAAAGGCCAAAGCCTTTAAAATCTGAGTTATTATAACAAAGCTGTACTAGTATGTCAATAAATTAATCACCATATTTGTAATTATTTTCCTGTGGCGGGTAAACACAAATATTTTTATTAAAATCATACATTTCAATAATTACTCGCAGTTGATCATTTTCTTCCAAACCTGAAGCTGTAATTAATGTTTTTCTTATTAATTTGTCTTTAGGCTTAATCCACAGCTTGTAAACGAAGCCACCGTATCGCTTATTTAAAATTTTGTTATTAGTTTTAGCTCTTACATTAAAAAGCATCGATTTCTCTTTATCAATATTATCTATCCCCTCGTATTTAACCTCTGAAATTTCTTGAAACTTTAAATTTTTAATTGGGTTTAATTCAAGAGCAAATAATTCAGAATTAATCATTTCATTTCCTTTTAATTTAAACCATTTTCCAGTTTGAGCTTCTTTTAAATACGTAATTCCTTCAATATAGACTAATTCAAGGGGAACATCCTGCAGCATTCCTTTTATATATACATTACCCTGGGCAGATTTTTTTCCTGTTATAGAAGCACTTTTTTTCTCACAGCCATATTCCGTATTAATATTAAATCTAAAACTATTTATTTTTAACGTATTTTCCAGTGCTGCAGCAAATAATTCCGGTGCTGGGATTCGGTTTTTTTGCCAATACAAGTTTATACCGGCATATGACGCCAGGCTTAAAAATAACACTATCAATATAATTATAATAGTTTTTTTTCCTGGAAATAAGCGCCAACCAATGAACATGACTTCACCCCTCATATAAAAGGCAGTTAAAAAATTATATTAAACTGCTGATTAAATATGAGGTTTTATTGCAAATATAAAAATAATTTTATAAAGAAATATGCAAGTGTTAAAATATAGATATATATTAATATAATGGAGGTTATTATGAATTTAAAAGAAATGCAGCAGGATGTAGATGAATGGATTAATCAATTCGAAGAGGGATACTGGCATCCTCTTTCCATGCTGGCTTGCCTGACTGAAGAAGTAGGAGAACTTGCCAGAGAAGTAAACCATAATTTTGGTGAAAAACCAAAAAAACCAGGAGAACCGCCGGGAGATCTTGCGCTTGAACTGGCAGATATACTATTTATCATCACATGTTATGCTAACTCATTAAATATTGATTTAGAAGATTCTTTTTTACTGATGATGAAGAAATATCGCCAGAGAGATTCCAACCGGTGGACAAAAAAAGAATGATTATTACTCCGTTAATTTACGCACTCTTTCTTCAGGAGAAAGTATCTCTGTAATACGAATACCGAAATTTTCATTCACCACTACTACCTCGCCTCTGGCAACTAAAATACCATTTACCAGCATCTCCACTGGCTCTTCAACCTCCGAAGAAAGTTCCAGTATAGCTCCCGGAGTATAACCCTGTACTTCTTTTATAGATTTTTGAGTCCTGCCTAATACTACATCTACCTTCAGGGGTATATCCATTATCATTTTCAGGCGCTGTGGATCCATACCCGGGGGAACCTGCTGCATACCACTTTCTTCTGCAGAAGCTTTTGCTGCCTGCGTTGCTGCTGGCGCTTTCGGTATTTCAGCCTGCGGTTTTAAACTGCTTTCTGCACCGTTCATCTTTTCCTGATCCCTGGCAGGTGGAGAAACCTTTGTCGTGCCATATAAGCTTTCCCACATTATTGAAGCTACACTGCGCGCAGTTTCAATACTCAAAACCTGCATTATTTCAGTATCCAGGAGTCCTTCAATATTAAGCTTAAAAGATACGACAACAATAGGATCTTCCATGATTTCAATTTTATCAGTTTCTTCATCAGGATTTCTTACTACATAAGTATACGGCGGCTGTATATTTATATCCATGGAAAACATGGTAGCTAAAGATGTAGAAGCAGTTCCAATCATCTGGTTCATAGCTTCAGACGCTGCACTGATCTCCATATCAGAGATATCTTCTGCCTTTTTATTTGCACCTGTACCGTCTCCACCAATCATTAGATCAGCCATAATTATGGCATCTTTAAGCTGCATTATCAAAATATTATGACCGGATAACCCCTCACTAAATTCAACTTGAATTATTATATAGGGAGTTTCAAATGATTCAAGGAACTCTTTTCGTGTAAGAGCATAAACTTTTGGAGACGTAATTGCTACTCTTTGCCCCAGGAGTTCAGATAACGTAGTTGATGCAGATCCCATGGATATATTTCCCACTTCTCCGAGTGCATCTTTCTCTTCCATGGTAAGAATATCTTGAAATTGTGCACTTTCATTTTCAATAAGCCTGTCAGAAGAACTATTTTCCTGCTCTCCATTTTCTTGAGTTTGTTCAAAATTATCTTCCTGTTTTTCTTCTTCGTCCGGCAGGCTTTGATTGAGAAGAGCATCTATTTCTTCCTGGCTCAGCATGTTATCGTTAGACACTTTCATTCTCCCTTTCTTTAAGTGAGACTACCTGTACGGCTTTTTTATTATTGTACTGCCCTGCCTGTACTCCGAACTTAGAAGAACCTTCAACTTGCAAAATAAGGTCCTGATTAATTTTTTGGTTCAAGAGTAAGGTATCTCCTTCACTGAGGTGCAAGAATTCTTCTATAGTTATATCTGTACTCCCAAGTACAGCCTCTAGATTTACCCGGGTTTCGCGCAGGCAGTACTTGGCCAGTTCAACTTCTCTTTGGGAAACTTCTCTACTCTTATGTGCCTGAAACTGCTGGCGCATTGACAACTGCGACATTACAGGTTCTAGCACCATAAATGGAAGACATATATTTATCATGCCGCGGTTTTCCTCGTTGATTCCTACGGTAAATGTGATTAAAGCTACTACTTCATTAGCAGAATACATCTGCTGTAGTCTCGGGTTTGTCTCTATTGCCTGCACCTGGGGTTTTATTTCGTAAATCTCTTTCCATGCAGTCGCAAGATTATCCAGTATCTTACTGTTCAATTTTTTCATTACAGAAACTTCAATATCAGTTAATTCCCGTTCTTCATCCATTCCCTTTCCGGGCCCGCCAAATAACAAATCTATTACTGGAAGCACAAAATGAATATTTGTCTCCATTAAAGCAGAACCAGTCAACGGTGAAGGCGTAAAAACTGTGAGCACAGTGGGACTGGGCACAGAACGGATAAACTCATCGTATATAATCTGGGCCGCAGAAGCAAATTCAACATTTACACTGGACCTTAAATATCCTGAAAGAAAATTAGACAGTACGCGTGCAAAATGCTGGTGAAGCATTTCCAGTGTGCGCAAGTGATCCCTGGAAAACTTGTTAGGGCGCCTGAAATCATAATTCTTAGCCTCAACATCCTGCTGATCTGCACCGGTCTCTTCCGGGGTAACCGCACCCTGATCCAGTGCATTCAATAACGAATCTATTTCCTGCTGGGACAGAACTTCCTGCATTTTAATGCCCCCCTGTTTATGTCATTACTTGGACATTACCCTTTCTATAGCTTGCATTATTCTGTCCTGCTGAAAGGGTTTAACAATAAAATCTTTTGCACCGGCCTGTATTGCCTCCATAACCATGGCCTGCTGTCCCATGGCACTGCACATTATTATTTTAGCATTTGAATCACTTTCCATAATTTTTTTTACAGCCTCAATGCCATCTAATTCCGGCATTGTTATATCCATGGTAACAAGGTCAGGTTTTTGATCTGCGTACATATTCACAGCCTGCTGCCCATCTTCTGCCTCCCCTGCCACCTCAAAACCCTGTTCTGTAATAATATTTTTTATCATCATACGCATAAAAGCAGCATCATCAACAATAAGAACTTTAGTACTCATTTTATAATACCTCCCTGCTTGTCTATTAACTCATACCTAGAGCTTTAAATAGAATATTATTATAGTCCGGGTCTACCCAGAAGAAAAAATTTCCCTTTACTTTTCTGCTATCTTGAAAAAGCTCAGTCTCAATAACCAGCACATTATCTTCAATCCTACCGTTTGCTGCCATTATTGATGTTATTACTGCTCCCATCATATCAAAAGCAAATACTGGAACAGTAGTAATCATTTTAAACTGCGTCATAGAACTTAATGCGTTAATAAACGAACCAGTAAGTACATTGCCTACCTCCTGTACAGCAGACTTCCCCATGTCATCCAGGGTATTTGTAGATCCTTCCGGATTTCCCATTAAAAAGTCTACTAAAAGGTACGTACTTTCTTCTTCAAATACAAACATAATGGTTCCCTGTATATCACCCAAAACCCGCAGGCTTACGCAGGAAACCAGTTTTTCTTCTCCTCCAGTAAGCGATACAACTTTTTCTACCGGGTAAAATCCTGCATTAGGTACGCTCATATTAATTTTTTGTTGTACAAGCTGTGCTAAAGATGTTAATGCACTGCCCATACCAATGTTACTAATTTCTTTTAATGCATCAATGTGCATGCCTGACAGGTCTGAATTGGGCATCTTATTCTCCCTTCTTAACAGCTCTTTTTCTTGTAAAAACAAGGAGATATTTTCTCCAACCCAAATTGCTGATAATTAAAAATCATTTCGCTGGCACCTATAAAAAATACTCCTCCAGGGCACAGCGATTCTGCGAAAGCCTTATAAAGGCGATCCTGAGCCTCGCGGGTAAAATAAATACACACGTTTCGACAAAGCACAAGATCACACCCTGCTTTGAATTTTTCCTGCAGAAGATCATGCTGGCTAAAATGAACCATGTTTTTTAACCTATCATTTATTCTATAAAGACCTTTTTCTGCATAAAAAAAATGTTTTTTCCTTTTTTCGCTGACATTTATCAGGGCTTCCGGTTTGTACCTTCCCTCCCTGGCCTGCTGAAGTATATTTCTATCTATATCAGTAGCAAGTATTTTACAATTTGCCCCCGGGGCCTTTTCTTCTAAAATTATTGCTGCTGAATAAGGCTCTGCCCCGTTGGAGCATGCAGAACTCCATATTTTTAATGATTTTTTTTCTTTCAACAACCTGGGAATATGTATTTTTTCTAATTCCTCAAACTTTTTAAAATCCCTAAAAAACTCGGATACATTTATTGTAAGGTGGTTGATAAAAGCTTCATAAATATCACTGCTAGTTTTAAGCAGATGCAAAAAATCTTTATAATCATTGATTTTTTGCTTATCCATAAAGCTATTTATTCTTCTATCCAGCTGTTTTTCTTTATAACTGTTCAATTCCATGGAAAAATTTCCACGAGTGCTTTTTTTGAATTCTTCAATATTCATTTAAATCTCCATTTGTTTTTTTCCCAGTGTTCTTATTAATATTTTTCCATCGGATGAATCAAGTATTATAGTTCTTCCGACATTCCCACCGACTTCTTCTGCAATAATTTTTATACCCATAGATTTTAAGATTTCCCTGGCAGCTGCAACATTTTTCTCTCCTATATTTAATATAAGTTTTTCATCATTTCCGCTAAACATCTGGGCCCCGCCAACAAGTTTTGCTGTAATACAGGGAAGCCTGGCCCCCTTTTTTTTCATTTCATCAACCAGTAAGGGAATGCCAAGGTCAGCAAACTTGGGTTTTTTATCAACATTCTTAAAATATGTACTATAAGGCAGCATTAAATGCAGCAAACCAGCAACACGGGCAACATGATCATACAAACTTACCCCAACGCAAGAACCAAGACCCATAGTAATCAATTTATCAGGTCTCAACACCACTCCTAGATCTGCAATACCAACATGGACTTCTTTGAGTTTAGCTTGATCCATTTTTTTCCCCGCTACCTGCGCATATTTATTGCCATATTCCAGAGCTGATCAGCGATTTTTATAGTTTTAGTATTCATATCTAAAGCTCTCTGGCTTTCAACAAGCTCAGCCATATCTTTAGTTATCTCAGTATTAGATATTTCCAGAAAACCTTGTTTTATTTTACCTGCCCCATTATCCCCGGGGACATTCTCTTGAACCTCTCCACTTGAAGTACCGGGAGAAAATAAGTTCTCTCCTTTTGCTTCTAAGCCCTGCGGGTTAGAAAAAGTATATAACTTTATTTGCCCATTGTTGACGTTTTCCCCGGAATTACTTACAGACTCTACCGTACCGTCATCACGAACTTGTATTTCTGAAGAATTATTGTCTACTTGTACCCCCGAAAGATGATAACCGGAATCATTTACAAGCCGTCCTTTTTCTATATCTATGTAAAAACTTCCGTCCCGGGTATAAAACTTATTTCCCTCGGAATCAGCCACCTTAAAAAAACCTTTTCCGTTAACAGCCAGGCTGTACGGATTATTTGACTTAACCACCTGCCCCTGGGTAAAATCACGTGATATCCCGGCTGCCGCGGTCCCGCTGCCTCCGAAAACTTCCTTATCTTCAGGTGTAGGGATAATTGCATCTAATTTCTGGTATACCAGGCTGCTAAAAAAAGTATCTTGAGACTTATAAGCCTTGGTATTAGCATTGGCAATATTATTAGCAATAGTATCAATTTTATTTGATTGGGAAATAACCCCTGAGACACCATTATTAAAAATATACTGCACCCTGCTCACCTCGATTATATTTATTTAGAACTTCCTACTTTCTGTACAGCTATTTCAGTAAGTTTATCATGAGCTTGTACCAATTTCTGCCCGGCCCCGTATGCACGTAATACTTTCATTGCAGCAGTAATCTCTTTTACCGGTACTGCATTAGATTCTTCTATAAACCCCTGTTTTATCACCGGTTTTTCTGCTTGAGACATATCTACTTTTTCCGGAAGTGTATAAAGAGAATCTCCTTTTTTTTGCAAAGATGATTTTTCATCAACCCGGCCAATAAACAACTTGCCCGATTCCTCACTGTTCACTGAAACTGTACCATCTTTAGAAACCGTAAAATCACTGCTGCTTACCGTGATTTTACCACTTTCACCTGTCAAACAATATCCGCTGCTGTGGCATATACATCCTTCGCTGTCCAATTTAAATCTTCCGTTCCTTGTATAATAATTATTACCTTCATCATCTACCAGGCGAAAAAAACCATCTTCTGCAAGCGCTAGATCCAGGGTTCTGCCTGTTTTAGTTAATGTCCCCGGGCTAAAATCAACTGTTATGTCTTCTAATCTAGCACCCTGGTTAATAGTACCTATTTTTTGGGGTGAAGAAGGAACATTGGAAAAACCGCCGGTATTTTTTAAGTTCAACAGCATCATTTCATGAAAAGGAGTAACCACGGCAGTTTCGCGCTTGTAACCACACGTTGCAGCGTTTGCTATATTATTAGAAACAGCCTTCATGCTTCCCATTTGACTGGTAAGTCCTGAAATGGAGGTATAAAAGCCTCTGTTCAAAAATACACCACCTTTATTCTTTTACAGCTTCGATAAATTTTTACGAAGCCTGCCAACTGCCCGGCTGTGCAGCTGGCACACTCTTGATTCGCCAACATCAAGTACTCTGCCAATTTCTTTTAAAGTAAGTCCTTCATGGTAATAGAGCGACAACAACATCTTATCTCTTTCTCCCAGCATGTCTATTGCTTTAATTAAAGTCTCTTTTTCATCTTTTCTGCAAAGTTCCTTCAGGGGATCAGGACTGTCCCGGTCAGGAAGTATATCTGTAAAACTCGTATTATCACCTTCATCACCCGGTGAAATATCCAGTGATAAATATGTAATATTGTAAAACTGGTTATTTAACTTACTGAGCTCTGATAGAGTTATCCCTGCCTCTTTTGCTAATTCCTGGTTAGTAACACTGCGTCCCAGGGATTTTTCCATTGTTTCTTTTGTGTTATAAACCCTGTTCATCTTTTGCCAGGTAGTACGGGGGATCCAATTAGACTTTCTAATTTCATCATACATAGCACCATAAATACGGCGCCTGGCAAACGCTTCGAACTCTACCCCGAAGGTAGGATCAAAACGATCTACTGCCTCCAGCAAACCTAATATGCCGCAACTTCCAAGATCTTCAGTGCTCATTCCCGCAGGAAGTTTCACCGACAGTTTTCCCGCTGCATATTTAACTATGTCCAGGTATTCTAATACCAGTTCCTGTTTTAATTTTTCATCCCGCGTACAGCGGTATTTTTCCCATAACTCACTTTTTATCATGTATTTAACCACCCGGGCTATTGCAAACGTTTTTGCCTGGCCATTAACGAAAACAGGTAAGCCATTATTTTATCCTGTACTGCACGAGACAACTCCAAAAATTTAACACCTAAATGATAAATATAATAATTTTCGCCTATTTTTACTGCTTCTACTCGTACAATTCTTCCCATTACTTCAAACGTAGTTAACTTCTTGTTTACCTCGAGTTCGAAAACTAGATATAAAATTGTATTATAATTTAAATACTCTTTAACAGCGAGTTTCATCCCACCGGAACTCAAGTCAATAGACGTTGCATTTTTAAATTTATTTTTTTTCCCTTTATCCTGTTCGACAGCATATTTCACCGGCAGTGTAACTGGTACGCGTACAAAATTGCGCTGCTGCACGCGCTCTATGGTTTCCGGGAAAGCCAGAATATACATGGTTATTTGGTCTTTAACCTGATTTATTACACGGGTACTAAAACTGTAAGTAGAGTCTTGCCCGGAAAATTTACAAGCAACAGTATCCCCGGCAATTAAAATTAGCGGCTTAGAACTCTGGTATGGCAACCCTATATAAAACCCGCCGCTTTCTTTTTTTTCTACCGATGTTACATACCAGTCCCGGCCGTCAGCTGAAACCGATATTTTTTTATCTGTCGGTATTTCTATATTACCTGCCATTCTGCTACCTCCTAAAAAGCCGGGCTAATTTACCTGTAAACTCTCTTATTCCTGTATTTACTGACAAATCTTCATTACACTTGTTCGATAAATTATCACCAATTTTAGGAATACACTTTGCTGCCGGCGAATTAGCCTTGTAAATTAACAGCGGAACCTGGGCTTTTATAGCTTCAAAAACAGTTTTATCTTCCGGCACATATCCTAAATAATTAACTGAAAGACCTAAAAAATTCAGGCATGCTCTTTCAAATTTCATTAAAGTTTGCCCGGCATCTTTCTGGCCTGCCGCCCTGTTAATAATTACATTTATTTCACTGTGCAGCGAATATTTAGAAATCACCTTTGCTATACTGTAAGCATCAGTTATAGAAGTAGGTTCAGGGGTTAAAACCAGTATAAGCTCTTTTACTGAAGCAACAAAAGCCAGTACATTTTTAGATATTCCGGCAGCCGTATCTATAATTATAAAATCTGCCTCATCATCCAGTATTCCCAGGGAATCTGTTAGATTTTGCAAGCTGCTGCTGCTTAAGTTTGCCAGTTCAGAAAATCCAGAACCGCCGGAAATTATTTTAACACCTGCCGGCCCCGGCGTTATAATATCTTTAATATCCGCCCTGCCCTGCAGGCAGTCATACAAGTTAAGGGGTGGAGCCAGCCCGGAAATGACTTCTACGTTTGCCAGTCCCAGGTCAGCATCGAAAATAACCACTTCGTTCCCTGCTTTTGCCAGGGATATACCCAGGTTTACTGAAAGACTGGTTTTACCCACACCGCCCTTTCCACTGGTTACAGTAATAATGCGCGGAGTTGTAGTACCAGGCTGGCTGCTATCATAATTGCTTCCTTTTATTACTCGAGGGCCGCTAAAATTCACCCCTTTCATATCTATCAAACCTTTCATCTAATAAACTGGCTGCTCTTTTAGCATTAATTTTTTCAATATCATCTGGAATACTCTGCCCGCTGGTAACATAAGTAACCGGGCATCCCATTTCACACATGAGATTTAACATTGAACCAATAGTATCAGTTTCATCAAGCTTGGTAAATACTATTTCAGTAAATCCTGCCCTTCTGAAGTCCCTGGCAACACGCATTAAATCCCTGTCTTTAGTAGTAGCGCTCAGGCACAGCATTATATTTTGATCCTTTCCGGCAGCGTCTAAAAACGTTCTAAGCTCGAGAACCTGTCCAGAATTCTTGGAAGGGCGTCCCTCGGTATCTATAAATATATAATCCTTGTCCGAGTGTTTTTCTATAGCCTTTTCTAATTCACCAGGCGTCATAACAATTTCTACTGGAACTCCAATTATCTCAGCGTAATAATTCATATCTTCCAGCGATCCAAAACGATGGTCATATAATGCGATGAGTGCAATTTCTTTTTCATAGAACACCTTGTTCAGGGTAGCTAATTTAACGAGCGTAGCAGTTTTTCCAACCCCCGTGGGCCCTATAAATGTCTTAATTTTACAATCATTTGTATCTTTATATGCACTTTTTAACAACTTTACAACATTATTCTTCAACATCAACTGTAAAAAATCCTCTGTTTGATCATACACCCCTGTCTCACTGCCGTATGTATCTTCAATTCCTTCCCACAGTGAATCTATTACATTGTCATGAACTTCCATCTCTCTTAATAAATTTTTTATCCTCTCTATAGGGCTGCTCATACTCATTCCCTCCTGTTGATTAATAAGATTATGTACTATTGATTTAAACCAATCGTCTTTGCTGCTTTCCTCCGTTTCCAGAAGAGGCTCCGGCAGCCTGGAAGGGAGCAAACTCCTGGATATTACAGGTTCCTTATTAGTTTCAGACCGGCTGACATTTTTACTCTTATAATTATTTTTATGCTGCTGAGTACGCTCCACAAGCGCAGCTGCCGGCATTCTTTTTTTACTTTCCATGTGCTGCTCTTCCATAGTATTATTACTTATTTGCTCCCTGTGTTGTTCCTCTGGCAAGAAATAATCCTTCTGCTCTTCCATTGCTGCAGTAACTGTTAATTTCCTGGGCCCGAAAAATTCTTTCACGTTCTTTCTCGGCGCTTTTTCAGAACTGACTATAACCGCATCAGGGCCCAGGTCATTTTTTATCTCGCTCATTGCTTCTTGCATATCAGATACAGTATATTTTTTAATCTTCATCTAAACTCACCGTCCCCATGGCCTCTATTTCTACTCCCGGAGATATTTCATTTAATGACAGCACAACTAACTGCGGGAAATGCCTTTGCGTCAAGCGTTTGAAGGGAAGCCTTATTTGAGGTGAACACAGCACTACTGGCGCTGCTCCCTGTACTGCAAGATCTTCTGTCTGCTGCTGCAGTTTTTCCATTATCTGCCTGGCCAGCTTCGGTTCAAGCACCGGGTAACTCCCCAGCTGGGTTTGCTGAATAGATTCCAGGAGCATATTTTCCAGCTTGGGATGTATAGTTACAATACGAATAACATTATCCTGCCCGGCATACTGGCGGCTTATAGTACGGGCCATAGCCTGCCGCGCATGGTCAGTAAGAAAATCAATATCCCTGTTTAGCCGCACTCCATCTGCCAGCGTTTCTAAAATTACTACCATATCTCTAATAGGTACCCTCTCTTTAAGTAAATTGTGCAGCACTTTTTGAATCTCGCCAAGAGAGAGCGTATCAGGCAGCAGCTCATCTACCAGTGCCTGGTTATTTTCCTTGACGACATCAATAAGCTCTTTTACTTCCTGCCTGCCCAGCAGCTCATGTGCATATTGTTTTATAAATTCTGTAATATGAGTAACAATTACAGTAGAATTATCCACTACAGTAAGTCCTTTTATTTCAACTTCATCCCTGTCTTCAGGATTTATCCACCAGGCAGGTAAGCCAAACGCAGGCTCAGTAGTAGAAACACCTTTTATATTATCTACCTGGCCGGTCGGGTCCATGGCCATGTAATGTCCCGGCATTAATTCACCTGTGATCATATCTTCTCCCCGCAGCTTAAAAACATAACCGTTGGGACTCAACTGCAGGTTGTCACATATGCGAATAGGCCGAACATAAATACCCATCTCCGATGCACACTGCCTGCGCACTGAAGCAAGGCGTTCTAAAAGATCCCCTCCCTGGCTTTCATCCGTCAGGGGTATAAGATTATAACCTATTTCTATTTGTAAAGGGTCAACCTGGAAATATGAAAATACATCTTCCGGTTCCCTGTGCGGGGGCTGTTCCTGGGCCTCTATTTCCTGCTGTTCGATTAATTCATCTTTTTGCTCTTTTATAAGATAATAGCCGGTATAAGCTATAACTCCGGATAACAGTACAAAAATGATGTGCGGCATTTGAGGCAGCATCCCCATCACAAACACAGCACCAGCAACCGGGAAAAGCACTTTGGGGAAATTAGTAAACTGGTTGGATAACTCCTGGCCAAAATTTGATTCAGAAGTAGTACGGGTTACAAGAATACCGGACGCCGTTGATATTAGTAATGCGGGTACCTGGCTGACCAGCCCGTCCCCGATAGTAAGTAAGGAATATGTTTGTACAGCCTCTAATATAGACATCCCTTTTTGCAGCGTGCCAATTGATATACCGCCTATAATATTTATAATAATTATTACAATGCCTGTTATAGCATCACCTTTAACAAATTTATTAGCACCGTCCATGGCACCAAAGAAATCAGCCTCTTTTTGCAGTGTTTCTCTTTTATTGCGTGCTTCTGTTTCACTAATAAGCCCGGAGTTAAATTCTGCGTCTATACTCATCTGCTTTCCCGGCATAGCATCCAGGGTAAAACGGGCAGAAACTTCAGCTACCCTTCCTGCACCACTTACTATAACAACAAACTGTACAACCGTAATAATTATAAAAACTATAAATCCAACAATAAAATTGCCGCCTACCACGAAATCCCCGAACGCGCTGATAATCTTTCCGGCCTGTGCATCACCTAGTATAAGACGTGTCGAAGAAATATTTAGTGCAAGCCTGTAGAGAGTGGTAATAAGTAAAAGCGAAGGAAAAACAGAAAACTCCAGGGGACGCACGGTAAACATGGTAATCAGTATTACACTTAGCGCCAGGGCTATATTTATAGTAAGCAGCATATCCAGCAGCGACGGTGAAAGGGGTACTATAATCATTAAAATTATAGAAAGAACCAGCCCGCCTATAAGCAGGTCCATGTTATGCCGGGTAAAGTTAAGCAAGTTATTTTTTGCGGGCGATGCCATTTTATTATAGACCTCCGTGTTGTGCTTTAAGACAAGATTAAATTTAAACTATTTTTGTTCCAACTTGTATACAGCAGCTATGATTTCTGCTACTGCCTCGTACAGTTCAACTGGAATTTGCTGGCCCGGTTCAGCCTGGCTGTACAGTGCCCGGGCAATTTCCGGGCGCCGCAGTACAGGCACCTCGTACTCTTCTGCAATCTCCCTGATCCTCTGTGCCAGATAACCTGCACCCATGGCAGAAACCTCCGGGGCACCCATTTCATTTTCATCGTAATGAAGCGCTACAGCATAATGAGTAGGATTTGTAACAACTACCGTTGCCTGGGGTACCTCTTCCCGGATCTGGTTTAGAGCAATTTCCCTCTGCTTCTGCCTCTGTGCCTGTTTCAGGTGCGGGTCACCTTCAGTATTTTTTGTTTCTTCTTTTACTTCCTGCTTAGTCATTTTCAAGTTCTTATAATGTTCATATCTCTGGTAAATAACATCAAAAACTGATAGTGCAAAAAATGCTATGGCCCCGCCAGTTGCAGCCTTTAAAAGCATATTAAATATTGTCCTTAATATCTGCAGGGGTTCCTGGAAAAATATAAGTAATAGTTCTGGAATCATTGTTCTAATAACCAGGTATACAACAGAAGCTGTAATAATTACTTTAAGTATGTTTTTTGCCAGTTCTACCAGGCTCTTTCTGCTAAAAATCTTTTTTAACCCTTCAACCGGGTTTATACGCTGTGCTTTTGGTTTCATTGCTTCCGGTGCTACCATGAACCCTACCTGTACAATGTTAGCAAAAAGCGCAGCTATAATAACTATTATAAAAATGGGAGATATTAATAGCGCCATATCTCTGGTTAAACTAATAAGAGGCGATGCCAGGTGACTGTCTGGAAGGCCGTGCTGTACACTGGAACGGAAGTAGCCAATTAAATTATTCCTGAATTCAGGCAGCACATGGTCTATCCAGGCATATGCCAGTATAATCACTGCTACAAGTATCAGTGAGGCTGTTAGGTCCTGGCTTTTGGCAACTTCCCCTCTTTTGCGGGCATCATGGAGCTTCTTTGGCGTTGGCTGTTCAGTTTTTTCCTGCCCCTGGTTTTGCTCGGCCATCAAGTCAACCCTTTCAAAATATGTATCATATTTTTCTCCATTAACTCAAATATAGTGGAGAAAATAGAACCAAAAACAGGCAGCAGTATACTCATGGTAAATATACCAGCAACTATTTTTATGGGAAAACCAAGTATAAATATGTTCATCTGGGGCGCCGTTCTCCCCACGAGCCCCAGGCCCACATCCACTGCCAGGGCTACAGACATAACAGGTGCTGCAATTTTAACAGCCAGTACCATCATGTCGCTAAAAGCTTCAATAAAGACAAGTGCGAAATCACCGGAAATTGCGGCTTGGTCCAAAGGCAGAGCCTTAAAGCTCGCTGCAAGCACTTTAATTAACTCGTGATGCGCATTCACGCTTAGAAAAAATACCAGTCCTACCAGGTATAAAAAACGCGAAAGTATAGTAACCTGGTTCCCTGTCATTGGGTCAACAGTCTGGCTGGCAAAAAAACCTATCTGTATATCCATGATCTGCCCGCCAACAGAGAGAGAGCTGAAAATAATTGTACAGACAAACCCGAGCGCCAGGCCTACCCCTATTTCTTTTACAACAGTAAAAATGAAGAGCACAAGCCCGTTTAAATCAATTCCCTGCTCCGGAACTACCGGAACCAGTATTGCTGAAAGCCCAAGGGCTAGTATTACTTTGACCATGCTGGGGAAATTACCCAGAGAAAAAAACGGAGCAGCTATCAAGAAAGCAGAAATCCTTGCCAGTATTAATAAAAATAGTATTAAGGTATCATAGCCCGGAAACATATTTTACTCCTTAAACCAGCATATTGGGTATCTTGTGATATAGTTCAGTAGTAAAGCTGGTCAGTACCCTTATAATCCAGGGAGCAGTTATTGCCAGCGTAACCAGTACGGCAACAATCTTGGGCACAAAAGCCAGAGACTGTTCCTGGATCTGAGTAGCAGCCTGCAATATAGCTACTACAAGGCCTGATAAAAGAGCTACCCCCAGGGGCGGAAGCATAACAATAATCGAAGTCAGGAGCGCTTCCCTGGCGATATCTATAACGAAAGTTTCATTCATACTGCATTCTCCTCAATATTAGGCTGCTAAGTAAAACTTTCTGCCAGCGACTTAACAACCAGGTGCCAGCCGTCTATCATTACAAAAAGCAAGATTTTAAAAGGAAGAGATATTATTACCGGCGGCAGCATAAACATCCCCATGGACATCAATGTACTGGCTACAACCATATCTATTACTAAAAATGGCACATATAATAAAAAACCAATTTGAAAAGCCGTCTTGAGCTCGCTAATCACAAAGGCAGGCATTAAAGTAAACAGCTTTACATCTTTTACATTTTCCGGCCGGGGAGAATCAGATAATTCTATAAATAATTCCAGGTCCTTATCCCTGGTCTGCTTAAGCATAAATTCCCGTACAGGATCTTTTGCTTTATCCCAGGCTTCTTCTTGATTCAACTGGTTGTCTAAATAAGGTTGTATGGCCTGTTCGTTAACTTCGTTATACACCGGGGCCATCAAAAAAACAGTTATAAAAAGGGCCAGCCCTATTAGCACCTGGTTAGGTGGGGTTTGCCTGGTCCCAAGAGCAGTGCGTAAAAGAGAGAGCACCACAATTATGCGCGTAAAGCTGGTCATACTCAGTATAATACCGGGCAGGACAGAAAGTAGGGTCAGCATCACCAGCAATTTTACTGAATCTACTACCTGCTGCGGCTCATCAGTAGGACTTACCTGGAGATTAACTCCTGGCAGGGGTTCTGCCCCTGCAGAATGTACCAGGATAAAAAATGTTGTTATAGCAGTAAGTATTGTTACCAGCAGTACTTTATTTTTCATTCCTTTTACTCTCTCCCGTCAAATCCATACGCTGCTTTTTCTGGTTAAACCATTCTAAAATACTGGGCTTATCTCCACCTGAATCTTCTTTTTCAATTTCCGGCGGTAATTCATCCATTTCTTTTATTAAAACCGTAGAACTTTCCTGGTGTGCCAGCAAGTAATACCTGTCTCCTACCTGTACCAGGCTTACTGTAATCTTCGGGCCCGGGGAAACCTGTTCTAAAACGCGCATACGCCTCTGCCCGCGCTTTTTAACTACTTGTTTTCCAAGGCTAAACCTTATAGCAAAATACGCCAGTAAAATAACAACTGGTAGTGATACAGCCAGGCGTGCCAGTGCTTTAACTAGTTCATCATTCACCGGCATTATCCCCCGGCACATCTTTCCCGGCCGCAGTTTCGGACTCGTATAACCGGTCAACACGCAGTCCAAAATTGCTTCCTATTATTATTACTTCTGCCCGGCCAAACAACTGCTGGTTTATATACATATCAACTGTTTCCCCTGCCGGCTTGTCTAATTCCAAAATTGCTCCTTTTTCCAGTTTTAAAAGCTCACACACCTTTACTTTAGAAGATCCAAGTTTGGCACTTATTTTTGCGGGGATATCATTGAGATAATCAAGGCTTATTTTTATTTGATCGGCACCTGCTGCCGACTTGAGTTGGGGAAAATTTACCTTCTTAATAGAGTCATTTTCCTGCTCGCTGCCTTCTAAAAATTCTTTTATCTCGCGTTCATCCATCAACAGTTATCTCCCCCAACTTTACTGAATAATAAATTCCGTAAAAAACACCCTGGTTACTTCTCCCCTGGTTATCCTTTTGTTTACTGCTTTTTTAATCTCGTTTTTTAACACAGGCACCTTGTCCAGCGGCCTGATATCTTCTACCTCTTTGCTGCGCAATATTTTTATAACTGTATCTGTTAACATGTACTCTTTTTTTTCGAGTTCACTGGTAAAATCCTTATTTTCGGGATACTCTAATATTATTTCTGCTTTTAAGTAGCGTGACCCGCCCGGGTCGGCCAGATTCACAATTATACTCCCCATATCCAATGTAGATGTAGGCTTTTGTTCATCTTCTTTTTCACCGCCTTGCGCATCTCCGCCTCCCATGGCCCCGGTCATAGTAAGAGTTCCAAAAACAATACCAGCACCCAGAAGAAATATTACCAGTCCGGCCAGCACGAGTTTAAAAAACCCGGGCCCGTATTTTTTATTATTCTCACTGTTTGCCATAAATTTTCACCTGTTAGCTAATATTTATTTATCTCTTAAGATTAATAAGTTCTTTCATCATGGCATCGGATACCGTAATAATTCTTGAACTGGCCTGGTACCCGCGCTGGGTAGTAATCATATTAGTAAATTCATCAGTTAACTCCACGTTAGACATTTCCAGGTACCCGGACTGCACAGTTCCAAAACCTGTAGAACCGGCTACATTCGGGTCTGTTGGTTCTCCACTGCTAGTGCTTTCCTGGTAAAGATTTTTAGCTTTTCTTTGGAGACCTTCCTCGTTTTCAAAATTATAAAGGGGTATCCTTGCTCCATCGTGTCCGTTTTCTGACCATACCAATGAACCACCTTCACTATCTTCGCCCCTTATCATCCCGTTAGGCTGTATATTTAAATCATCTACTGATGTATTAGGCGGTAAATTTAATTTTAATCTCCGGTTCACTGCCGTACTTGCACTAAAATCTCCCGATACACCAAATAAACTAGCAGCGCTTCCGCTGATAGACATGGTTCCGTTTTCAGTCTTATCCAGGGAAGATAGACGCAAGTTGCCTTCAACCTCACTGGCTGTTACGCCGGTATAATCTGAATACTCGTTAACTTTTCTTATAATACTTTCCAGGTTATCTCCGGAAAAAGTTGAAGAGGCATGTCCATTATCATTTATTTCGCCTTTAAATGCACCTGTTTTATAGTTGCCGCTACTATCCAAGACCTCAGCAATTAAGGTATACCCCTCTTTGTATTCACTGGGCCGGAAAAGTACTTTTTCATCCCCGTTACCGTTAGGAGTTCCATTAAAATTCATAGTTATTTGCCCGTTTGTTTTACTGTTTATTTCATTTCTTAACTCGCTAACTTTAGAACTTTCACTTATAGTACCACCGGATTGAATATCTAAAGTATATGAATCTTGTTCACCCTGGGCATTTTCATATGTTAGAACTAATTGATCTGAATTTTCCAGGTTAAATACAGATTTTATATCTTCAGAACCGTCAGTTTTATACGTTCCAGCATCTACAGTAAGGCTTGCCGGATTTATTTTGATACTTTTCTCTTCCGTAGTACCAGAGCCGAGTTTGGAACCCTTTAAAATCAAACTATCCCGTGGAGAAATGTTAAACTGGAATGCATCTCCATTCTTTAAAGTCGCAGCATCCAGGTCAAAAGATTTGTCTGCAGTTATCTTTACTGTACCTGCTCCCCCATCCAGCTTTTGCCAGCTACCGCTTCCAACCTTTGTATATACCAGATCATTACTCTGTTTCATAACCTGGACATCGTAAGAATCTCCTTCTTCCAGGCCGGTGATATTGCTTACAGCAGTGGTAGCATGGAGAGTGCCCATGGTGTTGTATTTTAAATTTGTAACACTTTCAGTGACACTGCCTGTTGAATCTGTATCTTCAATTTTAAATTGAATTTGTGCACCTGTATCAGCTGTAATATTTTGTCCACCGGTGCTTCCCCACCCGGCTAATGTTATGGTGTCACCATTTAAATCAAATGTTACATCGTTTCCAGAAGCATCAGTAACATCAGACCATGTTGCTCCCCCGTCTTTACTCCACTTAACACCGCCATCTTTATTTACAAACAAATCTATTGTATAGCTACTATTATCATTTGTCACTGTTAACCCGGTAATTTGACTGGTATCCAATGTTGTTGAAGCAATATCACTATACAATGGTGAAGAAACGGGTTCCTTGCTTGTATCTACTTCAGTTATTTTTCCTGTAGAAGATGTTGTTTTGGCTGTAGCCCAGGTTTGCCCGTATAAATTATTGCCATCTGCATCTACCATAGAACCATTGGGATCTATATGAAATGTCCCTCCGCGGGTATAAAATGCCTGGTCAGCATTGTTCAGTACTTTTAAAAAACCGTTGCCGTTTAAAGCTAAATCTAATGTACGCCCTGAATTTTTAAGTGTACCCTGGCTCATATCATTACTGATTCCGGATAGTGTACTGCCAAGTCCTACCTGGGTAGGGTTAGTTGATTCTCCGCCGCTCCTAATGGTCTGGTACAGGGCATCCTGGAAATTAGCCCGCATAGCTTTATATCCAGTTGTATTAACGTTAGATATATTGTTACCGATAACGTCCATCCGCGTCTGGTGATTTTCCATTCCTGAAATTCCTGAAAAAAGAGAACGAATCACGGTATTACCTCCTTTTAAATTAGCGTTTCAAGTTAATTATTTTCTGCAGTACCTCGTCTGCCGAGGTAAAAACCTTGGCATTAGCCTGGAACCCGCGCTGGGTTTTTACCAGTTCAGTTAACTGCCTTGCAATGTCAACGTTTGACATTTCCAGGTGCCCTGATAAGATAGATCCAAATTCTTTTTCTGAACCTTCATCAGGTGAAATTGGATCACCAGAATTACTGTTTTGCAAATAAAGATTAGCCCCTTCTTTAGTAAGACCTTCCGGGTTATCAAATTTAAATAATCCTATTTGGCCTGCTTCTTCAGGATCTTCCCCACTGCCTGGAGAAACAACGTAAACTACTCCGTTCTCGTTAATATTAATATCTTTACTACTCTGGCCGTCTTCAAGGGAAATTTCAACAGGCTCATTATCCTTATCCACTACCTTCATGCCTGAAGAATTTAACAAGTAATTGTTATCTTCACTAACATTCAAAGAAAATGTCCCGTCCCGTGTATATTTAACCTGGTCACTGTCACCTTGTACCCCAAAAAAACAGGGCCCGGATATTGCAAGATCCAGGTTTCTGCCGGTAGGCTGTATTACACCCTGCTCAATATTTTTTGTTACTTTTGAAACATTAACACCGGTTCCAACCTGGGAAATTCCTTCTCTTTCTCCTGGGCCAACAGCCTGGTATAGAGCATCTTGAAAGTTTGCCCTGTTGCTTTTATATGCAGTTGTATTGATATTCGATATATTATTACCAATAATGTCCATGCGAGTCTGGTGGTTGATCATTCCTGATACACCCAAGTTCATGGAACGAATCATTTATTTTACCTCCTGACTGCTTTCAGACGTATTATCCCTTATACCCTGGAGCTGGTTCATATCGTATTTAGTACCGTTTACTACTAAGCCCAAAGCTCCATCATCTTCCAGTGTGATTTCTTCAACTGTACCCTGGACTTCACCTGATACGGTAACTTCTTTTCCCACAAGGTAAGCAGCATCTTCTAAACTTTTTCGATCATTATTAATCACGCTAACTAACCGGTCCATTTTGTAACTAGAACCACCTACAACTAATAAAGGTTCCCCGTCCTGGGTAGCTACTTTTTCCACCGTCCCCTGGACTATATTATCATTCTCATCACACAGCTTTACTTCTTTGCCAATAAACCCGGCAGCTGTATTAAACTCCTGGGAACGCTGCATATCTTCGATGGTACTGGTTAGGTTGGCCATGCTCTCCATTGTACTTAGTTGGACCATCTGGTTGATAAAAGCACTGGAATCCTGGGGTTTCATAGGATTTTGATAGCGCATCTGGTCAACCAGTATTTGTAAAAAAGCTTGTTTATCTAGCTTTTGAGTAGATTGAGAACTCTGCTGTGTTGGGGTTGATGTTGTATTTGAAGCAGCACTAACTTCCATTTTTTTAACCTCCCTGCTAAACCAGGTGATTCAAACCATCATTTTCAGTTTGATTTTCTTGCTCAAGCATGCTTTCTTCATTTTCTTGTTCATCTAAAAAGAAAGACTCTTCATTCTTTTTACCGGGAGAATTATAATCCTGCTGGTAATACTGTCCCTGGTGTGCTCCCCTCTGGCCGTCATTTCCAGAAGATGTTGAAGCATCACTTAAATTTATATTTAATTGAGACAAGTTATCTTTGAGATGTACCATTGATTGATCAAGCAGTTCACGAGTATGGGCATGTGCAGTAATAAAGTGTGCCTGCAAACTACCCTGGTTGTATGATAATCTTATGGTCACTTCTCCAAGGTGTTCAGGCTTAATTTTTATGCGCAGCATAGTTGGGCCACTGCTGTTAGCTGCTGCCTGCTGTATAACAGGCGCGAGTTTTGAAGCAGTGTGTGAAGGCTGCGGCATAGTCGAACCATTTGCCTGGTTGTTAACTGTCCCTGTAAAAGCTTTGCCTAGATTTATCGTGGTTTGTTGTTGATTGGTTTCCTGCTGTCCTTGCACAGACATCTTAAAATTATTTAACTTGCCCTGTTTAGCTGAGTAATTTAAATTATTTCCCTGCTGCTGGTTTATTTCATTTTTGCTGCCTGTATTGTTTGTTACCTGTCCTGGAGTTAAAATACCTGCCTTACTGCCTGCATTGTTTGCTAACTGCCCCCTGGTTAAAGTATCCGCCTTACCGCCTGCATTGCTTGCTGATTGCCTGGGATTTGTATTATCCCCGGCCTGCTGAATATGCAAATTTTTATAACTGGATAAAGAAGGCTGTGAACGTTTTGTACTCTTTTTGTTCGTATAAGTATGATTAATTTTTACAGGTATTTGTTCGTAAACAACTGTTTTATCCTTACTGCTTGTCCTGCCTTTACCTGCAGGCATTGAGTTTGCGTCCTGTATAACCTTGCCCCGGCTCTCCTTTATTAATTGTTTAATATCCTGTCTGGATAAATCCGGGTCTTGTTTAAGCTGTTCACCATCCAGCATTTTAAGTACTTTAATAAGCCTATCTGCAGTTTGACGGGGTTGATTAGCAAATTTAACAGTATCTTGTTTTTTTTCCAATTTAACCTGCTCGCTACCAAATGTTTTAAGTATATTAATAAGCTGATCTACATACTGCGGTGAGTTAGAAATGATTTTATCACAGCTAGCTGTTTTTAAATTTATATTCTGTAAAAGCTGTTGTCTTAAATAACTGTTTGGCATTTGCTGTAGATTTATCAAACTACTTTTTTCGAGGAATTTTTTAACATTATATTTATTATCCATTATATTTTCATTAACTTGCTCTAAAGTTTTATTAATTACATCCGAATTTATTAATAAATTATTTTTAATATTACTGTCAATGCCAAGCTTATCAAGCAATAGATTTATATTTAACTGGCCCTGCAGGTGTAAATTGTCCGGGTTTTTAAGAGAGTCAACTGTACTGGCAGGTTCCTCACTATTTTTATGAGAACCAGTCATTTTTTGCTGTATATCCTGGCTGCTGAATGCAAGCAAGTTCAAAAGTGCTTTAAACGGCGTATTAGGTACATTTTTTTCTTTTACACCAGCGTTTTTTCTATTTTCAACAGTATTAGCCGTTTCTTTTGGTGTCCCGGGCTGTTGGGCAATATTTTGCGCGTTTATTTTTATCACCCCCTTGTATGGTGAGTTTGGTTCCATGACCTCATGCGAACAGCTATATCATCGATTTCATTTTGCTCTGCCTTATTTTTTTCATATGTATAATTGTTGTACTGGTTTTGCTTGAGATTCTGCAGTATCATTTTTTGCCTGCGGACTTTTATGGTTTTCTGCCTGCACTGCTCAAACTTATGCAATGCATCATTTACTTCATTTTTATATTCTGCAACCCTGGCTGATAATAACTCCTGGTACATTAAATTATTTACTGCATCGAACCAGCTGTTTGTATCTTGCTGCATAGAAGATTCAAGTTTATGCTTGACTTGCTCCAACTGTTCCAATTTATTTACATATTCTTTTTCTGCCCGGGCCTGGGCTGCTATGGCTTTTTTTTCGCTAGTTTCCCGGTATTGAAGTACAGTTTCCAGGCGAAACTTAAATGAGCTCATCAGTATTACCTCCGGGGTACAATGTTTTCCAGCTGCTTTAGAGCATTTTCGTAACTCGATCTTTCGTTTACATCCTGTTTTAAAAATTTAATTATACTGTCATAGTGTTTTATTGCTTCATCTACCCTGGGATTAGATCCGGAAGAATATGCACCAATATTAATTAAATCTTCTGATTGCTTGTAGTCTGAGAGCAACTCTTTAATTTTAGCTGCCTTTTGCTGGTGTTTCTGTTCAGTTATACCGGGCATAAGCCGGCTGATACTATTCAAAACATCTATTGCAGGATACTGGTGGCGGGAAGCAAGATCCCTGGACAGTACTATATGTCCATCAAGAATACCTCTCACCGCGTCAGCTATAGGCTCGTTCATATCATCACCATCAACCAGCACCGTGTAAAATGCAGTTATTGTACCTTCTGCTGATGTGCCCGAGCGTTCCAGCAGCCTGGGAAGCGCGGCAAAAACCGAGGGAGTATACCCCTTTGTAGCCGGCGGCTCTCCTACAGCCAGCCCTACTTCACGCTGAGCGGTAGCAAACCTGGTAACAGAATCCATAAGAAGCAGCACATTTTTCCCCTGGTCGCGAAAATATTCAGCAAGTGCTGTAGCTGCAAAAGCACCCTTTAACCTTACCAGTGCCGGCTGGTCCGATGTGGCGCAAACTACAACAGACTTGGAGAGACCTTCTTCGCCTAAATCATTTTTTATAAAATCAAGCACCTCTCGCCCTCTTTCACCAACCAGGCCAATAACATTAACATCGGCCTCACTATACCGGGAAATCATGCCCAGCAGCGTGCTCTTGCCAACCCCGCTCCCTGCAAAAATTCCTATTCTTTGCCCCTTGCCACAGGTGAGCAAGGAGTCTATTGATCTCACTCCGGTAGACAGCACTTCGCTTATGGGTAAACGTTCAAGTGGATTAGGAGGAGTATTGTCGACGGGATAAGGAACTCCCGGCACACCAACAGCTGGTACGTTCTCAGAAACGATATTGCCCAGTCCGTCCAGTATTTTTCCAAGCAGGTGATCTCCTGCTCTTACTATAAAAGAACGCCCGGTTGGTATCACTGTACATTCCGGGTATATACCCTGCAAATTTCCCAGGGGCATCATGATAGTTTTATCTTCTTGAAAACCTACTACCTCTGCCCAGATAACTTTCGTAGATCCAGGAACATTTACGCTGCATACTTCACCAACGCGTGCTTTTATACCCTCTACTTCAACTGTCAACCCGATAACGCGGGTAACCTTGCCTGCTGCTTGCACTACTCTCGTTTCTCTTACTTTACTGCGCCAACTGGCTATGTGTTCTTTTTTTAGACTCATTCAGCTTCCCTCAGTCCCAAGCTTTTCATTACCTGGCACCAGCGGGTATCTAAAGAAGCATCTACCCTGCCTTTGCCAGATTCAGCTGTACACCCCCCGGGAGTGATATTTTCATCTGTAAGTATATTAATTGATGTACCTGCAGGAACCATCTTGTGCAGTTCATACAGGTTGTCATGCAGCACATCACTATCTTCAGGATTAATATAAATGGTAAGCTTGTCTCTAACTTTTAACATATCAATTGCTTCCCTGGTTATAGAAAGTATGGTGTCATTGTCGAGCGAAAGCTGACAGGCAACTATTTTTTCTGCAATATTCATACCCAGTTTTAGTATCTCGCCTTCCATTTCATTAAGAGTATGACCCCTTTCTTCTTCAGCCTGGCTTAACACCTGCCTGGCCTGCTGCCGTATCTGCTCTGCTTCTTTTTCGGCACGCTCGACTGCATCCTGGTAGCCTTTTTCATAACCCTGTTGATATGCCTTTTCTTCGGCCTGCCTGGCTTTTTTCTCGGCCTGCTGGTATGCCTCATCCAGGATTTGCTTTGCCTGTTCACGGGCTCCGTTAATTAATTCTTCGGCATTCTGGGAAACATTCTCTTCTTCTGCACCTGCCCGGGGCATTCTTAACTGGAGAGTAACCCTGCTGCCGTTTCCGTTTCCATTGCCGGGTGTATTAGATAAAATTTTAGGTGAGTACTGCATCTTCTCCACCCCGAGCAATAATAATTTCTCCACTTTCATCCAGCTGGCGGATTATCTGCACTATATTCTGCTGCGATGTTTCCACTTCTCTCAGCCTTACCGGACCCATGTACTTTATCTCATCTTTTAGCATATCAGAAGCTCTCTTAGACATATTCCTATATATAGCCTCGGCTACTTCCTGGTTGGAACCTTTAATTGCCCTGGATAAATCCTTGGAGTCAACTTCCCTGAGTACTCTCTGTATAGAAGCATCCGGAAGTTTAACAATATCTTCAAATACAAAAAGCATATTGCGAATATTTTCAGCAAGATCAGTATCTTGTATTTCCAGTTCTTCTAGTATAGTCTTCTCGGTTGGCCTGTCTACCTTGTTCAAAATATCTACCAGGGTTTTTACTCCTCCCACCGACTCATCGTGATGCGTAACCACGGATAATTTTTGCTCCAGGACTTCCTCCACGTTTTCCAAAACTTCCGGCGGAACCCTGTCTATTAATGCAACCCGCTTTGCTATATCAGCCTGAAACTCCTGCGGCAATTCAGACAGTACCATGGAAGCCTGTTCTGAATCCAGGTAAGTAAGGATAAGTGCTATAGTCTGCGGGTGTTCATTTTTTATGAAGTTAACCAGCTGCCTGGGATCGATTTTTCGGATATTGCTAAAGGGCCTTTCTTGAATATTAGCCGATACTTTCTCCATTATTACCCGGGCCTTTTCTTTTCCCACTGCCTTATCAAGCATATCATAAGCATATTCCTGGCCGCCGACAGCCATGTATTCCCGGGCCCGGCCCAGCTGTACAAACTCATCCAGCACTTTCTCCTGGGTATCCGAGGGAATATTATCCATCATGGATATTTGCTGGCTTATTTTTTCAATATCTTCGTCATGGAAATACTCTTTCAGAATTCTAGCTGAAAGATCTGATCCCAGGGAAATTAGTAGAATTGAGGCCTTTTGTAATCCATTTATTTGAGATACTGCACACATTTTCACTTACTCCTTTAGCCACAATTTTATAATTTCTGCTATTTCTTCCGGTTTTTCCTTAGCATGTTTTCTTATTTTGTCACGGGTATCGGGCTCAGTTGGAATAATCGGTTCTTCCGGCTCAGGTGGGGGTGCAGGAGCGGGCACCGGCGGTTTTTCTTTTTTCCTGGCCTTGCGTCGCCTGCCGCGCAGGATAAAAAACAATAAAAGCAATACCAATAACAATCCCACAGCTATTGAACCGGCTATCCACAAACCTTTTGACGAAAAATCCAGTAAATTTTGCTCCTCAGTTTTTTGTTCAGTTTGCTTGTTAAAAGCATCTTCTAAACCGGTCTCAAAAGGTATACTGGAAACAGTAATTTGATCCCCCCTGGTTGCATCATAGCCTACTGCCGAGGCAACCAGGTTCTGTATTTTTCCCAACTTTTGATTAAGCTCCTCCTGGGTACTGACTTCGCCCAGTGACTTTTCATCAATAACCAGGGCAATAGACAGGCGGTTTACTTCCCCGGGACTTTTTACCATTGTCTTCTTATATATATCTACCTCGTAATTAGTAATATCCTTGCTGCTGTTATATGTACTGCCGCTGCTGTTTTCACTTAATCCAGGAAAACCGCTGTTTTCACCATTGTCAGGTGGAACACCTTCAGCGGAACCACTTCCAGCGCCTTCTTCAGTTGTGTTTTGCTCACTTACTACAGCCCCGGGACCGTGCACAGTGCTGCTGGATTTCTTCTGGTCAAAATTTAAATCCGCGGTAACCATGGCCACCGCCTCTCCGGGGCCCAAAATGCGGGTAAGCAGTTGGCGAAGTCGCCCTTCAAGCTGCGTTTCAAATTTTCTTTCCAGCTGCTGATGGTTAGCTGGTTGCTTATAATTTGAATTATTTCCCTGCTGCAGGTTATTGTTTAATATGTTGCCTTCCATATCAATTATGTTTACATTTTTCGAACTTATTCCCTGAACACTACCCGTTACTAGGTCTACTATCCCGCTTACCTGTTCGGCTTTGAGCTGTACAGAAGAACTCAGCTTAAGCGCTACTGCCGCTGATGGACTACTTTTTTCGTCGGAAAAAAGATTATCTTCCGGTAAAACAAGATGGACTCTTGCCTGCTGCACACCATCCATGTCAACTATAGTACGGCGCAGTTCTTCCTGCAGAGCCCTCTGGTATGCTACTTTTTGCTCAAAATCACTGATGCCAAACTTCTGTTTATCAAACAATTCAAAACCTTTACCACTACCAACCAGAACCCCGGAACTTGCCAGTTTAACCCTGATATTGTGCACCCTGTCCTGGGGTATTTCCAGCGTTTGGCCATCATTTGTGAGCTTATATGAAACACCCATCGAATCAAGTTCTTCTGTGATTTCACCTGCTTTTGCCGGATCCAACTGAGTAAAGAGCGGAGCATATGTAGGAGTTAACATTATTTTAAAAAGGAAGCTTAAAGTAACCAATACAGCAACACAAGCAATCAACATGCCAATTTTACGCGCATTATTCTGGGACTGCCACCACTCCCGCAACCTGGCAAGCAGGTTATTGGGGCTCATTCGATCACTCCTACGCTGTTATACATTCATTTGCATTATTTTTTGATATGATTCCACCATTTTATTGCGCACCTGTACAGCCAGCTGCATATCAAATTTTGCCTCGTCTACTGCAGTTATTACCTGGTGTATATTTTTTGCATCTCCTGTTAAAAATTCTTTTACTGACTGGTCCGCCTGCAGCTGGCCCTGGTTCAATTTTCCAACGGCTGTGTTTAACATGCTGGCAAAAGATTGTCCTTTATTATCCCCTTCATTACGGCTGCTTACCGGCAATGTCAAGGGCTGGGATACTATCGGATCTATAGACAAACGTTATTCTCCTTTCTGCTTGTGATCAATTATCCACGCCCCATTTGAATGGCAGCGCTTATAATTTGTTTGGCCGAACTATTAACAGCGGCATTAGCCTGGTAAGCTCTAGTTGCTGCCATCATGTTGGCCATTTCAGTGGTAATATTTATATTAGGATAAGCCACATATCCTTCTTTACCAGCATGCGGGTGAGAAGGTTTATAAACCATCCTGGGATCATTATTATCATGCAATATCTGGGTTACTGTAACTCCTTCAGATTTATGCCCAAATTGTGCAGGATTTTTATCTAGTTCATTTTTCAGTACCTGGGAAAAAACGGGTGCCTGGCGCTTGTACACCTGTGCAGTATTGCTCCCGGGCCGGCCTGTACTTTTCATATTAGCTATATTATTAGAGATTGTATCCAACCACAACCTGTTTGCCGTCATACCGGATCCGCTTATTTTCAATGATTCAAACATAATTAATTACCCTCCGCGTACTATATAATTCATTATGGATTTTCTTTTACTAAATAACTGGCCAGTTACCTGGTAATGAAGCGAATTTTTAGAAAGCCTATTCATTTCAGTGTCAATATCTACATTATTATCCCCTGCTGTCATAGTCGTATTGTTTACCTCTACAACTTTAGGCTGAGCATTAGATACGCTTGATGTTTGAGGTAAATGCCTGGGATGTGTAGTTAAAAGGCCTTGTTGATCCTGGTTCAATGCTTTATTTAACTGGTCCTTAAATTGAACTTCTGATTTTTTAAAACCAGGAGTATTTATATTAGCAATATTATCTGCAGTTACTTTTTGGCGGGTATTGCATGCATCAAGCTGCTTAATCAAAGCCGCGTTTACCTCGCTGTTAAAAAACATGCAGCTTCACCTCGCTGTATGTATAATTTTAGAACATTTTAGCTGAATGTGTATCCATTTCTTGAGTATTATTCAACAAAAAAATATAGTTCTCCTGCCAATTTCTCAGATTTTAACAATAACATAGGTTTATAACCTCAAACAGTACAATATTTTACATGCAGTTCAAAGTCAATACATTGTTCTATAAATTTTGTTAAATATCTTAAGTACATAAAAAAAACCGCCTTTTCAGGCGGGTTAAACAAATTCGTCAACTAGCAGCCCCAGCATTTCTTTTACATAAGCAACCATATCAAGCGTCTTGTCCGGCGGAATTTTTCGTATAACTTCTTCCGTTTTAGCATTTATAACAGCAACCTGCCATTCATGGCTTTCTTCATGCAAATGGAAACGCAGATTTGTGCGATATGTTTCCATTGTTTCATTTAATCTCTCTACTGCATCTTTCACATCTTCTTTAGTTAGTTTTTGCTTGCTTTCATCATAATTTTCTTTTATATTCTGCAGTTCTTTTATGGTTTTACGAAAATTGTATTTGGCCTGGTCGTTACAGTTTGTTTTATTAGACGAAATAAAATCCGAAGGTTCTACCCCTTGTATTTTCATCCCGGGCCCCCTTTAAAGTTATTTTTTATTATCTACAAAAAAACCTTGAACTTGCCGGGACCTTTTTGCGTATGTATTAAACGAGAGCTTGCCGGCTTGCAGGGACTTCATCTGTTTTTTAAGATAAAATTTAAACTCGTTTAGGCGGGAATTATCCTCCCTGTCAATTTCTTGTACTTCTTTTAGCATAGATACTATTTCATTTTTAATCTCTTGAATGCTGCTGTTTTTACTTTGTACTTCATTAACTTCAGACCCTGAAATTTCTTTATCCAGCTCATCTACTTTATTAATATATTCTGCGCGGCTGTTAATTAATTCTTCAACTTTTTTTATACGCTCGGCTCTTGCAAGTTTTTCATCTTTTAACACCATATTCTTTTGATGCGTTAAATCCAGGTAGTTTTTTACCAGGTCTCTTTTATTAGTGTATAGTTCTACTAAAAATTGATTACCCATTAACACCCCTACTTTTTACCTGCAGTTTGCTTTACAGCCTGGCCCCAGGCATCTCTCAGTTCTTCTGCCAGGCCCAGGACTTCTTCCAGAATACTTTTATCTTTATGTATATTTGCCTGCATTAAACGGGTACTCATAAAATCATACAAGCTAATCAAGTTGTTAGAGACCTCGTAATCTGTATCCAGGGTCTCAGTTAAGTAATTGATTATATTCTGGGCCCGTATTATATAATTATTAGCATTTTCTATGCTATTTTCATCAACTGCTTTCATCCCCTGCTTTATAAACCTGACCATGCCGTTGTAAAGCTGCAGCGTCAGTTCACCCGGTGTAGCACTATTTACAGCGTTCTGCTGGTACTGCTGGTAAGGATTTGCGTTTAACAATTATATTCACTCCTTATATTTTACATGCTCATTCCGCCGCCGAGCTGCTGGGATAACCACGCGCTCTGCTGATTTGCTTTTTGAATAGCCTGCTCCATGCGGGTGAATTGATCCCAGTAACGTTCTTCGGTCTTTTCAAGTCGTTCTTCTTTTACATCAATACGATCTTCCACGCGTTCTATCTTATTACCAAGAAAGCTGTCGTCAGTAAGGGAAAAATCATTACTGCTGCCGGCCTTGTCTGAAATCCTGTCCATACCGTTTTCTATATCTTCGTATAAACGCCTGGCAACTCCCATCTCGCTGTATTCTTCAGATTCCGGGTCTTTTGTAAATAAATCCATTACGTCTTCTGGATTATTTTCAACTGCACTGCGAAGTACATCCTCATCTATCACCAGCTGATCTGAATTATAATCCCTGGTTGTTTTAATGCCGATTTCAGAGAGATTATTATAATCACCTTCTGTATCTACCACGGTAGACATGGTCATGCGCATCTTATTAGATATGTTTGACAGAACAGAATCATTATGCAGCAGCCCGCTCTTTGCTTTTTCAATCCACTTGTTTATCTGGTCATCAGTAAGCTCTTCACGCTGGGCATCCGTAAGCGGCTGGTAGTCGCTGTAATATGGTTCATCCAGTTCGTCATTTATATTTTTTATAGTCTTATTATACTTGTCTATAAAAGAAGTAATATTATCCACTATTTTATCTGTATCACGACTCACATTTACCGTAACTTCAGAACTCGTGGTGTTATTTAAATTATAAGTTACATTATTTAATGTAATTCTATTGCTGGAAAACTCGTTATTATACTCAACATCATCAATTGTAATATTTGCATCCTTACCTGCAGTTACAGCTGCATCACCACTGTAGCTGCCATCGGCAGTATTTATGTTACTGTTAGAATTACTGGTTAACGCCAGCTGGTCCGCAAACCAGTTATTCCTAACCGTAATTTGTTGATCTTCTCCAGTATCTTTGGTACTTAAATAAAAACGATCAACAGTTTTATCATAAGAAGCTTGCACGTTAAAATCATCATGTGAGCTTTCATAACTATTTATCTTGTCAACCAAGTTATAAATACTTTCGTTGTCAGTATCTATTTCAAATAATACATCATTAATTTCTATTTCACGCTCACCCCAAACACCGAGCTGGCTGCTCAGTGTAGACAGATCATCACTGGACCCCATCTTATCGCTGGTAACTGATGCCCCGGATGCCAGCTGGTCCACTTTTATCCTGTGCACACCTTCAAGTGCACTTGGACTTGCAGATGCAGTTACAGCACTTTCATCAGAAGAAGTCGCGCTGCTTACCATGTAGCTGCTCTGCAGTTTCATATCAAAAGCAGTATCTTCAAAACTTCGCAGCTTTTTGTTTATGTCGCGATAGTCTTGCTGCTTCCACTCCAATTCCTGCTTTTGCTGCTTCATCTTATCCAGCGGCTTGCGCTCAGCTTCCATAAGCTTTTCTATCTTAGAATCTATGTCCATTCCGGAGGCAAGTCCCCCGATGTGAAAACTGGAACCAATACTCATTTTTTTACCTCCGTTAATACACTGTTACTTCTTATTTTTATATTCGACATAACACTGTAAATCTTTAGAGTTTAAATCAATATTTTATTCATTACTGTTCTTCAACTTTTTTTGCAATGCACTTGTTTAAAATACAAAGTTAAGATAAACTTTTTCCTGCAGGGGTGATAACTTGATTCTTTTACAGGCATCTCATATATGCAAATCTTTTGCTGCAAAACCAATTTTAGATAATATTAATCTTACTATACAAGAAAATGAACGCACCGGGTTAATAGGAGCTAACGGCGCTGGCAAATCTACCCTTTTAAAAATAATCAACGGTGATATAGAACCGGAGTCCGGTAAAATTTACAAGTCTAAAGAAGTTACCACCGGGTACTTATCACAAGAAGCGGGAATAGAATCCCGGCACACAGTTTGGGAAGAACTGCTGAAAGTTTTTCGCCCTCTTATAGAGCAGGAAAAAGAGCTTCGTAAATTAGAAAAACAAATGGGCAACCCGGCAGTATTAAATGATCCGCAGAAATACAATCAAGTAAGCCAGAAATACGCTGCTTTAGAAGATCAGTTTCGCAGTGCTGGCGGATACAGTTACCAGGCAAACATCTACGGTGTACTGCATGGATTAAAGTTTATAGAAGACGATTACAACAGGGAAATATCCACCCTGAGCGGCGGCCAGAAGACGCGCCTTGCACTCGCCAGGCTTTTAATGTTAAGACCTGATATTTTAATTTTGGACGAGCCTACAAACTACCTGGACATGGAAAGTATGGCCTGGCTGGAAAATTATTTGCAGTCTTACACCGGGTCAGTACTAGTAGTATCCCACGATCGGTACTTCTTGGATAATTTGACCAGTGAGATTCTGGAATTGGAAAATAATATACTTCGAAGGTATAACGGAAATTATACTAAATTTTTGGACCTAAAAGCACAGTGGATAGAACAGCAGCAAAGGGAATATGAGAAATATAAGGCAGAAAAAGAACAGATGGAAGAATTCGTGCAGAGAAATATTGCACGGGACTCTACATCGGGCAGGGCCAAGGCAAAAAGAAAACAGTTGCAAAAAATGGAAGTTGTACACCCTCCCGAAAATATTAAAAAAAACGTGGGTATTTCTTTTGGCATACAGCGTTCAAGCGGAAAAGAAGTATTAAATTTAGAAGAACTGGCAGTTGGTTATAACAACAAACCCGTTTCTGAAAATATAAGCTTTGAAATCTACAGAGGAGACAGGGTAGCACTCCTGGGGCCCAACGGAACAGGAAAAACCACACTGCTAAAAACTATCACCGGTGAACTTCATGCTGTTAAAGGAAATATAACCCAGGGATTTCACGTAAGCATAGGCTATCATCACCAGGAACAGGAATACCTGTCCGAACATAAAACAGTGCTGGACGAGTTGTGGGACCACTTCCCCCATATGGATGAAAAAGACGTACGAACCGTGCTGGGAAGCTTTCTTTTCACGGGAGACGACGTCTATAAAAAAATATCAAACATAAGCGGCGGTGAACGGGCCCGGCTGGAACTGGCCGAGCTCATGTGCAAAAAAACAAATTTTTTAATTATGGACGAACCTACAAACCACCTGGACGTGTACAGCAGGGAAGCCCTGGAAAATTCACTGCTGCAATACCCGGGCACGCTGCTATTTGTATCTCACGACCGCTATTTCCTGCATAAAATTGCAACCAGGGTAATTGAACTTACCAATGCCGGGATAAGGAACTACCCCGGTGGATACACGTATTACCTGGAAAAAAAACAGGCTGAAACTGATACAGACAAAACAATAAAAAAAGAAAAAGACGAAGAAAAACCAGGAAAAGGCAAGCTGGACTACCTGCGTACCAAAGAAAAACAGCGACAGGAACGCAAACGGCAGCGGCGCCTGCAAGAGCTAGAGGAAGAAATACCAGGGCTGGAAGAACATATTAATACCCTGGAAATGGAATTGTACGAACCCGAAGTCTATAACGATCACCAGAAATACATTAAAAAAAGCAGCGAGTTAGAAAAACTGCATAACCAGTTAGAAGAACACCTCGAAGAATGGGTCAACTTAGAAGAATAAAGCAATAAGTTGGTGACAGTGAACTGCACCGGAAAAAATTCCGGTAGACGGAGTGGTTATCAAGGGAAATGCTTCTATTAACGAGGCTTCCCTTACAGGAGAATCTCTTCCTGTAGAAAAAACAACAGGAAGCAATATTTTTGCCGGAACAGTAAACTATTCCGGAATGATAGTGGCAGAAGCTCAAAAAGTAGGCAAGGACACTACTTTAGGAAAACTAATCAATCTTGTACAAGAAGCTGAAAGCCAGAAAGCACCTATCATCATCCCGGTCTGAAGTTTGTTCATTCCAATCATCAGGCATATTTGTAACTTCATCTTCCGGACAGAAGATGAGGTCCAAAACTTCGTGTGCTTCTTGTGTTGATACTGCATCTTTTTTATCAATGTAGTTTACTGCCAGTCTGTCTATAATTTCATGAACCTCGTCTAACATAAACTGATTCCATACCAGGGTTAGATCATTGAATCTTATGAATTCAAGAAGATAAGTTTGTTTATATAGCGTAGGTACTAATGTATTTGTATCAACGACGATGGGAACGTTTACTTCTGACTTCATTCCGGGCTTTTTTAACCTCTCTTTCTATGTCGTCATCAGTAACCCCGGCTGCTTCCAACCTTTTTCGAATGTTTTTAGCTTTACTAATGGCTTGATCTAATCTTTCGTGCCGATTAGTTATTTTTTCAGCTGCTTGCATTTTCTTTCCCCTCCTACTCTTTAGTTTCGTCGAGCGACGAAAACCTCCTAATACCATTGTTTACCATCCTCTCCAGCATGTCAAATTAAGATTTACCATATTTTATTAGTATTAGGAGGTATTATTGACGATTTTTTTACATTGTAACCTTATACGCCGGGTTATTAATTCACTAATCGGAGGGAAGTTTAAGATACTGTATTTTGCTTATTTTTGAAAATCCATGTGTATATATATTCTTTAAACAATTGCACTAAAATTAAGAAAAACAGAAAAACAAAAATAATAGAAGTTAAAATACAATTCCAACACGGTTTGTAGCTACTTAAAAACTGAATTCCTTACAAGATAACTTACAAACCCGGTAGGAAATAAATAGTCCGCCTGTAATCATTATTTTGGCAATAAACCTGTTGAAAAATATGTATAACACTAGAATTAATAATTGTGTTGCAACCCCTAGTAAAGATATAGGCATATTAGCGATGATGGGCAATTCCAAATTAACTATATCTGTTAACATATAAGAATGTATCGAAAAAAATTCTATAAAGAGCAAATTTGCGAGATTAATAATGCTAAGCAATATAAATAAATTTTTTATTTTTACGATTTTTTTATATTGTACTGTCATTAGTATTCTCCTCTAAGTATTTTTTTGTTTTTAATAAACTAAATAGAACAATTGCATCGTTTAAAAAATTGCCAATAGCACATATGTTCAAATAGGGGGATGGTGATTTTAATTTAAACAAAATAATACCTATTTGGGCAATAATTATTAAGGGTACGATAAATAATAATCTTTTTATTTCTTTTACCCTGGTGTTGGATGTTTGTTTCCAGTTATAAATAATGAGAGCACTTATTATTGCAAATAAAGAACCGCATATTAGAAACTCTATTTTTACACTGATCAAAGACGCAATTAAAACGCCAAAACCAGCGTATATTGCATCAATCTGACCCCTGTCTTTAATTGCAGTCGAGTTATTATTAGATAAATTATTCATTTAAATCCTCCGTTAGTTAATTAAATATAGACGGCACCCAAATTGGTACCGCCTATATTTTCATTAAAATTCAACTATAATTCGCTGCAAACACCTGAACTCCATGCAATATTACAAGCTACTTCACATGCTCCGGCCGCCGGGCCAAAAGCTAAACAACCAACGCCACAAGCCATTACTCCGCTTAAGCTGCAGGCAAATTGTTCCCAATCCCATGCAACTCGGTATACATGTTCTGAAGCATAAGATGCGGAAGCAATTTTCTTTTGGCCGAGCTTAATCTTCTTATTGATATATTGCTTCATTTTCTGGTTTTTAGCTTTAAGTTCCTGGATAGATTGCGTCTTAGATTCTTTTAACCCGCTTTGCTTATAAACGTTAATTGTGGCTTTATCACTGTTTTTTAAGTCCTTCCACTTAAAAGAGACAACACTAATTATTTCCCCATTATTACCATCTATATAGCCGTAAATCAATGTTTTCTTTTTGTTTTTGTTAATTTTGTGCATGCCTACTACTTGAATGATGTTTTTCGGTTCAACTTTGACTACTTTGGCTGGACCGTTGATTTTCAGTTTGTTTTTTTATGCCCTCATAGTTATTAACCATGTTTACATACTTACTCGCTTCTGCGCCTTTTATTTCTTCTGCTGAGACATCATACCGGTCCTTTATTTGTTTTATCGTTTCCTGATCAAGACATGTTTCACAGTTACTGTTACCAAGGTTTATATTTTTACTTGCTTCACATAAGATACAACCATGGTAGTTGGAGTTGTCATGATTATATGTATAAGAAAAACCGGTCAGAAGTGGCGTTAAAAATAAAGCTAAAGCAGCTATTGTTGCAATAAAAATTCTTGATTTAGATTTACCCATAATTTAACACTCCTTTAAAATATGTTTAAAAAAAACAATAAATAACAGTGAAGGCAACCACCTCCATATAAAGAATTATTTAGCATTTTATATTATTTGTCTCTGCTTTTCAATAAATATTGCACATCAGGCCCTCTTAAGGGCTTAACAAACCTCTTTTTTGTCATAAAAAAAGCCGGGGGAAACCCCGACTTAAAATTAAGGCTTATAGTTTTTTATTTTATCAAAAGAAGCGGCCTTACTCCTGACTAAAGTCAGAAGAATGCGGCCGCTTCTATATCTTCAATCATTGTTTGTAATGCATATTTTAGGCCTCTAATAATCCACAGGTCATATAAAATATCTTGTTTACTTTTACTTTCAAATAATTTCTCAATACTTGCAGCTTGTTCCCTGATATAACTTACCTTTTTAATAACAAGTTCATGATCTATCATCATAAACAGGCACCTCGTCAAGTATTTCTTCTAAGGCTCTTCTGTACCTGGGATACACTTCGGCGTAAATCCTGCTTACTTGCTCTATAAAATCCCGCACACGGTCTGGATCATTTGAATAAATCAAGCAGCCTTCCTTAATAACGCGAAAACTAAAAATAATATTATCCAGGTTAAGGACTACTATATCGTAGCTAAATCCCGTAGAAGAATTTAAGCAGTTTAATATTTTTGATTCAAGATACACTCTTTCTTTTTCACTTAATTTAAAATCAACTGGTATTATGCCGACATCTACATCACTGTCGGGCCTGCACATTTCCAGGGTAGAGCCAAAAAGATAAGCTCCGGCAACTTCATGAAAATCACTCAAAGCACCGTTAACCTGCTCAGTTACAGCTTTTATATCCCTATTGATCATATTTCCCATAATCATACACCTCAACAAGTTGGTGACGTCACCAACTTATTTATGATCTCTGATCAAATCGTCTAAAAACTCTTTTATAAAAGGTTTCAAATCAAAATACTCCTGCCAGATACGTTCTATAAAATCATATCTAATACTGTCATCATTTGATATCAAAAGAACTCCCGCCGTAGCATGATAAGCAAAAGCGGCAGCAGTATCATTAAGCACTTTAAAATCGACAGTATAATGGATACTCTGCTCTAACTGTATGGACATCGTCATTTCATAATCGATTATGTCTTTTTCGTTAATCTTTTCTTTGTCTATATAAGCAGCAATATCTATATCATTATAATGTTCACTTTCCAGCACAGAACCGTGCAAGTAAGCAAATATAATTTCACTGCAGCCGTCCAAGCATTCACGTGCCTGTTTTTTTACCTGTTCCATGTTTGATAGCACCACTATAGTTCACCACCAGTGAACTTTTTAACCTTATTTAAAAATTCCACCAGGTCTTTTAACCCGCCGCCTCTAATTATTTCATATATTTTGGAGTCATCAATATCACCGTACTTATGAACAAGCAAATTACGAAATTTAGCCATATTTGCCAGCTTCAAGGCTAACGTTTCATCAATTATTCCCTCATCCCTTAATACTAAATAACAGTCACTGTAACTGGAAGGCACCCTGTTAGCCAAACGAGCAGCCAGATGATTGCAAATATTTTGCGAGGCCTCTATAGCCACAATAAGCTGGTATTTTGCAGCAGAAATTATTGTTTCATCCTGTAGAAATTCTGATTTTGGCTCTTCCGCATATTTTTCCAATAACTTGCTGGCGTGCATTATGTCTAATGCTTTTTGACTCAGTTTATCTATATTCAAATTTTTCATTGTAACCCTCCAGTTGGCAATGAATCAGTATTTCATCATTTAAGAATTCATATATGTTTAATTTACCGATATATTCTAAAATAGTCATTGCCTTTTGGATATCGGATATCTTATCTTTGAATTAAGATAGAGATTACGCTAAAGTACATATAAATTATACCATTTTTTGTCTACCAGGGTCAATTTGAACGCAATAAGTTGGTGACAAGCACCAACTTATTGCATATAGGTAATTAAAAGAGATGATAAGGTCAGATTTACGACAGACAAAAGAACCGTCCCCCTGATTGCGTTTAGAATACGAATATATATAATTACAAAAGAGCCGCGGGAAACCGGGGCCCTTTCTCGTGACAGAACACTACTGAAAATAATAAGTATACCTACCCATAAACTATTTCCCTTGCAAGCTTTTATACACAATCCACTTACCAACGCCTGTTATTCTGCTGATCTGTCTTGCAGACAAACCTTTTTCACTGAGCAAATCAAAATACTGGCTTTGTTTTTCTTTATCCAACTTCTGCACTTCTTTGCAGTTTTTTACCTGGCAAACAGTTTTAATCAATTCAACAGCATCGGTATCTTTCCATTTCTTTTTTTCATCAATATCTAAAAATTTTTCCTGTACTTCTACTTTATGAAATGCCTTAAATTCTTCTACTGCTTTTGCTTTATTATTGCTGAATAATCCAAGTGCAAAGTCTGTCTCTGTAAGTTTATTTTTTTGATTTATGTATTCCCTGTAACTACTCCAGGGATAATCAGCTAGTTCTTTAACTAACCCGGCTTTTATCGGATTTTGATGTATATATCGCAAAACTGCTAGAAAATATTTGTCGTCTTCCACGGTTTCACTTTTGTATCGATCCTGGAACAGGTGTCCACACCGTTCATATTTCCAATTATACCAATACACATAACTTGCTCCAATACGCCTAAAGGTAATACCTAATTCTTCTTTTCCTTCCTTTACCAGCAGGTGCACATGATTACCCATTAAACAATAAGCATAAACTTTAAACTTGCATTTTTTCTGATACACGTCTAATGTTTGTATAAATTTTATTGAGTCTTCTTCATCCTCAAAGATAGTCTGCCGGTTCATGCCCCGCATTATAATATGGTAAATGCCTGTTCTACTCTTTTCCCTCGCTCTTCTTGGCATACTCTAATCACCCTGGTTCATTATACCATTTCACTAGTCCATTTTACCAGACAAAAGAACCGTCCCCGTGGTTGCCACGAAGTTACCGTTCTGCTCCGCCGTGCCCACGTTCTGCTGCAGCTGGACCTGGCTCTGCATAAAGTAAAAATTAAACACTTCATTTTTTATATTTTGGGCTAAAACTACTAGACTTTTTTAATTTGCCATATACTAATTTATCCGATTTAGTAGAACCTAGAGCGAATCCAATACTTTTATAAAATTCATTTTTAGCCTTAGTTGATACATTTTTAGATAAACTCTTTGATAATACTTTAGCCATATAAACTCACTCCTTTCATTTAAATAAATCAGGAGCATTTTCATACAAGTTTTGGCAAAAACCTACTATTATATTAGTTAATATTTCCTCTTTATCTTGAGGTATTATTATCTTATGAGGACTATCAAAAGATATAATAGAAAGTACTTCATTTTTCTCATTAAATATTGGACAGCACAAGATAAATCTAGTATCACTAGTTTTATTTTTTTGAAATGACGTTAAATTAAAATCTTCTTCCGAATATTTTGCATCTCCTTCATAAAGTACTGCTTTAGCATTATAACATCTGCCAACTAACCCCTGAATTTCTATTTCTGGTTGAACCTGAAATTTTAAATCCTTTGTATTATCCGAAGTATTTGATAAACCTTCAATATTTTTTATGATAAAAAACTTTTCAAGAGGCTTACCTTTAAAACTTAAATACAAATTTTTCATACAGGTAAATAGCCCTCTGTCTTCTATCCATATTCTTACTGAAACAGAATCTTTTATTGTATCATTTTCAATAATACTTCCTAATGCTGAAAAAACAGAGTGCTTTAAAGTAATAATTAAGGCAGTTCTTTGCCACTCTATATTATTCTCCTGAGCGAGAATACGTATGTTTCCATACGCCGGGGCGGAGTAGCTTTATTGTATCCTTTTCTAGGCGGTAATATCAAATCTAGGCAACCATTACTAACTTGAATCACATCTGTAATTTCCGCATTTATGGTTTACTTAATAGCTATATACACAAAAAAGAGCCAACTTCATGGCTCCTTCTCACACCCGCACGTCCAGCCTGTTTCCCAGGTGGGGCGGGCTGGCCTGCTTGGCCTCGTTTCCCTGGTTTGCGCCCTCCATCATCTTGTCCACGAAGCTTCCGTTTTGCTCCGCCGTGTCCATGGCCTTCTTCATGACCGCCGTGCCCACGTTCTGCTGCAGCTGGGCCTGGCTCTGCATGATTGACGCCGCCGCTATGTTCACATGTCACCCTCCTTCTTACTGGTTGTCCACCCAGGGCATCCTGGTTTTCTCGTCCAGTTCGTTGACTTCACTTTGCAGCCTCTGCAGTCGGTCGTTGATTTCCTGCTTCTTATCCTGGCTCAATTCGTTATCCCTGGCGTACTCGGCCAGCCCCCTCATCTTGCGAAGCCTGGTCTCGATTTCGTCCAGGGCTTTCATCCTCTTCTTAGTCCACTCCAGCTTTTGCCGCAGGTATTCTTCAGAGTAACTGTTCATATGTATTCCTCTAATTTAATAAGTCATTATAAGCTATTTTCATTTTAGCATAGCAACAGCACCTATTGTTTATTGTTTACCTGCCACAAGAAGCGTCCCCGTGGCAGCCGGGCTGCAGGCATCCTCAAAAATAGTCTGCCGGTTCATACCCCGCATTATAATATGGTAAATGCCTGTTCTACTCTTTTCCCTCGCTCATCCTGGCATACTTTAATCACCCTGGTTCATTATACCATTTCAACTAGTCCATTTTACCAGACAAAAGAACCGTCCCCATGGCAGCCTTGTCCACGAAGCTGCCGTTCTGCTCCGCCGTGTCCATGGCCTTCTTCATGAGTGCCGTGCCCACGTTCTGCTGCAGCTGGGCCTGGCTCTGCATGATTGACGCTGCCGCTATATTCACGTATCACCCTCCCTTCTCACTGGTTGTCCACCCAAGGTACCCTGGTTTTCTCATCCAGTTCGTTTATTTCATCCTGCAGTTCATGCAATCTATCATTTACCTCTTGCTTCTTGGCCTGGCTAAGCTCGTTGTCCCTGGCATAACTGGTAAGTTCTTTCATATGATGCAATTTGATCTCGATTTGTTCAAGGGCCTCCATCCTTTGCTTTGTCCACTCCAGTTTTTGCCACAGGTATTCTTCTGAGTAATTATTCATAATATAATTTTCAAAAACAACAGGTTAAATTCCTGCATACTAGAAATAAACTAAAATAAAGCTAGCCTATCCGCTGCTCCTCCATGTAAACATTATTTATAATAGCGCGTTATGACAGATTATAGATTTCATCAATAAGTTTATAGGCCCATTTCATATCAGAGTTGGTTTTTATTGTTGCCTGCCGCTTCCAGTTTCCGGGCTTTAAAGGATCAGAACCCGGCTTTAATAGGACGTGCTGCCTTGTCTCCTCAGTTAATTGGGAATGATCTTCGTCGTGTACTGCAATATAAATGCAGTTATTTTTTGGGGCGGGTTCAATCTTGAAGAATATTATCTTTTTATCAAATCCATAATTAATATACCAACTACCAGTAGCACATTTTAACTCCGGGTAATTCTTCTTGATATAATATGTAATGTCATCAAAAATAGGGACAACTTTACCAAGTAAAGTAAATCGTAATCCGTTAAAATTAGTATCATCAGTATCAAAATCAATCCGGCCTGAACGTGACATTATTTTATCCCTCTTATCATGTAATCTTAGACTCTTAAATAATACAAGTTATATTTCTTCACTAATTTTTGTTTAACTAAAAAAACAGAGTGCATAAAACTATACTACGAAGTCAAATATGGACTGAAAGTGTTGTTTAGCTCGGCCTTCCACTTTTTATAACGGGGAACCAGTGTAAACTGCAGTATTTCCATTACTTTCCCCCGGTTTCCCTGCTCATAGGTAGAAACTACCAGCTCAATGATGTCGTGCAAGGAATCTGACATAGATTCCAAGTTATTGTCAGGCAGTTTCTCTAAAACAGGCTGGATTGACCTGTGCATCTGGTAGAAGGCATCTGCAGAGTCGTGAAACATCATCATGGTAGAATCAAATTCACCCTGCTTGAGCTTAGATTTAATATATTCCAATCCCTCCAGGCAGGTTTCGGCTAATTCTGTTATCTTTTTCATTATGTCTATATGGTTATTCATATTATCTTCCTTTCAAACTGGTTATGTAAAAAAAGAGGCCCCGGTTGAGCCTGAGGCCTCTTTGTAGTTCAAAGTATCTATTGTAAAAGCTTAAGTACGCCTTGCGGCATCTGATTTGCTTGGGCCAACATGCTCTGTGCTGCCTGGCTAAGGATATTCTGCTTGGTGAAGTTCATCATTTCCTTGGCCATGTCTGTGTCACGGATACGGGATTCAGCAGAAGTCAAGTTCTCAGCTGAAGTACCTAAGTTATTGATTGTGTGCTCCAAACGGTTTTGATAAGCACCTAATGCAGAACGCTGTGCAGAAACTTGCTCAATTGCATCATTTACAACTTCTACTGCAGCCGATGCCTTATCATGAGTAGTCACATCCATGGCATATTCAGTAGCAGTATTATTAGTACCATTGGTAACGTTTTGTGTTGAAGTAAACATTGCACCTGCAACACTACTATGATCAGCTCCCGCAGTGTCACCTGATACTCCAAGAGCATTAGCTCTCATATCACTGATATCCATTTGGAAACTCTGGCCATTGTTAGCACCTATTTGGAAATTGGTTTTGAAACCTGTTGTTTCATTTTCTGTAGAATCTAATTGTACTTGGTTGCCTGCTGCACCTGTGCTAGCAACGGTAATATCAATTTGACCAATTCCCCCGTCAGCCAGATTCACTTGAGACATCTGCGGATCCAAGGCTAAAACTGAATCTTTTATATCATTTACAGTACTCTTTCCATTTATATCTATTACATAATCAGTACTTAACTCTGTCTTTGCTTCGTTGGCATCTGAATAATTACCGGATGTACTATCATAGAATCCAATGCTTTCATTTCCAATTGTTACTGTTGAACCTTCAGTTGGGGTATCTGAAAAAGTTATACTTCCAGTAGCTGCAGTATCAGTGGGAGCAGTAGAATTTACAAGTTCACCTGCTGAAAGTCCTGAAACTCCAGTTGAAGTAGCATCTACATTTACTTGATCTGCATTAGCACCATCAACTGTTACTTGATAACCCGAAATTGGGTCATTATTAACTTCATCTACAACTGCTTGTGCTATTCCCTGACCATTAGTTATACCATAGGTATCAACTACATAATCAGCACTTAAGGATGTTTTGGCATGATCAGCATCATCAAAGTTTCCGGAATTACTATTATAAAAAGCTATTGTTTTATTAGCGACTGTAATTTTAGATCCTTCTGCAGGTACACCATCGTTTTGATCAAAGCTTATATCACCATTGGCAGCAACAGCATCTACGCCTGTACTTTCAGAAGATACTGAAACTCCTCCTCCTAATTTTAGTGATCCACCACTGGCGACTGCAATATTTTCTGCTGTATTCGTATCACCATTTGCAAGCGTATCAGTAACTTCTAAAGTATCTGTATTATCATTAAATGTAAAGCCAGCTAACGCATTATCAGAAGTATCACCATCATCATAATCTCTCATCGCTTCAAATGCATCTTTAAGAGCTGTTGCTATATCGTTGGACAAAGTACCAGAATCTGTATCTACCTCAACTGTAGCAGCTGTATCGCTTGAGGCACTTGCTGCAGCGCCACCACTACTTGTACCAGATATTGTAACTTCTGCTCCCATAAATGTAACAGTATTGGATTCAGTATCAGCTATATCTGCTGTTACTTGTGCTGACCATGTTTCTGCTACTGCATCTACACCCAAAGAAGTTTCATTAACAGTAGTATCTACTGTTCCTGTATCCAACCCACCTGTTAAACTGTCAGCAGAGGTAGCAGCATTAGCATTTATTGAAGTTCCACCGTCAAGCAGTGTTTGGGTGTTAAATTCAGTAGTATTGCCAATACGATTAAGCTCAGTTGTTAACTGATTGATTTCTTTTTGTATTTCGCCACGGTCAACATCAACATTGGTATCATTAGCAGACTGTGTAGCCAGTTCACGCATACGCTGCAGTATACTATGAGTCTCATTTAGTGCACCTTCAGCGGTCTGAATCATGGAAATGCCATCTTGAGCATTACTCTGGGCTTGTTCCAGTCCGCGGATTTGTGCCCTCATCTTTTCAGAAATAGCCAGACCTGCTGCATCATCGGCTGCACTGTTAATGCGCATTCCTGATGACAATTTTTCCAAAGAATTCTGCTGCTGAGTGCTGTTGCTCTGCAACTGACGATACGTATTAAGAGCTGCAATGTTGTGATTAATTCTCATAAAATAAATTACCTCCTTGTTATTTTGGTTTTAAGTGAGCATCCTTTCTCACTTTTAACTATATTTTAAGCACTCATAACCCCGGGTCATTATGATGCTTAAATTTTAATTTGCACAAAAAAAGACGAGTTAATTTATTCATACTGTACCCGGTGTCCTACCGGTTTTTACAGTTAATAAATCAACTCGTCCGTGATTGATTAAAGTTATGTTGTTTTAAACACTTATATTTAACATACTCCAGTATTTTCCTCATATATTTCCCCGCGGACAATTCTAACGTCCTTAGGGGCATCAACAGCCAGTCTTAAATCTCCTTCCTGACTTCTTACTACTTTCACTTTTACATTATCACCAATCATTATATACTCTCCAGGTTTTCTGCCAATTACTAACATTATGCAACCTCCCTGTTAATAAAAAATGACGAGTCTGTCTTGTCTCTTTTAAAGATGTTTGGCCAAAAAACATCTTTAGATAGCCGCATCCTGCAGCTTAAGACAAAACAACTCGTCCCTGATTTGTTTAATTATTTAATTCTATTATTATTATCGGTTATTTTAGGTTAAACTTTAGTCTTTTTAGACATTTTCTTTTATTTTTCTTCTTTTTCATGTAATTCCCCACGGACAATCTTAACCTCTTTTGGAGCATCAACTGCCAACCTCAAATCACCCTCGTTGCTCCTTATCACTGTTACTTTTATTTTGTCATCTATCATTATATACTCACCCGGCTTCCTGCCTATAACCAGCATAATTAAGATACCTCCTCGTCTTGAAGTCAGAGTATAAATCTAAAACTATAGTTTGTGCAGCAGTTGATGACTTTCTAATATGTACCAAGTTACATTCAAACACTATATAAAGTCAAGACGTATTCCGATTTTTTTCGACATAAAATTTATTAACCCAGGTAATATAATTAAGAAAAAAGTATAAGAGGAAATATTGAATAATGCCAGAACAGCATTAGGTAAAAATTGAAGAGCATTTTATAAATTTTACACATACTCTTCCAAAACACTTGTTCCCCACACAAAAATATGATATAAATGACTTAAACTTATTGCGGGTATGATTAATATGAAAAAAACAAGTAGTAAGTACAATTACTGGCAAAGTGCCTTGCAGCAAAATGTTCCACGATCGCTTATTCAATATATAGATAAACATTACCATGAACAATGGAATAAAGATCTTGCTGCTTTTATCATGCATAAGTTCGGCATTAGTATAACTACCGAGCAGCTCAGGTATTACGCGTCAAAACATGGCCTGGTAAAAAACATAGACGAAGAACAAAAAGCCAGGTTATTAATTAAGAGATACAACATAGATGTTGATGATACAGTCATAAATAACGCAATATCTTTCATTAAAGATAATTCACAGCATTTATCAAACAATAAATTAATCAAAATACTTTGCAAAGATTATAATATAACAATAACTCCTGGCCAGTTAAGCAGAAAAATCAATCACTGGTTCGCTATAAAAAAAACTCGCAGTGCTTTAGCCCAGGGACACAAGCACACAATTGCAGCTTTAAAAGAAAGTTATAAAGCTAAACACAATGAATTTCTTAAAGTCTTCTCCAATTACCCACAGGCAGAAACAGTAATTTTAACCAGTTTACTGGGAGATGCAGAGCTTAGCCCTGTTATCCGCGGGTATAATGTATTTCGCGATCATCACAGTTCCGAACAATATGAATGGTTAAAATTTAAAACTGGTTTTCTACCTTCTGCACCTTATTTTACGATTAAAAAATACGCCGACAGCTCTTTTTCCATAGTTTCACAATCCAATCCTTTTTTTAGTGAACTTGAACAACATTTCTACAAGCAATCTTCCCGGGAATATAAGAAAATGGACGGGAGGAAAAATCGTGAAAAATACCTTGACCAGACAGCACTTCAAATGTGTGAGGAAATTTTTATGGAGTACCCCTACCTAGCACTTTCTATCTTGATCGGAGATGACGGCTCTCTAGTTGCTTCTTATAAGAAAAACAATGTTTATTTTTCTTATGTTATATATTGCCAGGGTTTTGCTGAAGAAATTGGGCTAGAATTAAAAAAAATTATAGAAAAATCTACTGGAGTAGAACTATCATGTACCAATGTTTCTTCTGAATATGGAATACGGTTAAAAACAAACAAACTAAAAGATACCCTGCAAATAAATAAAATGATATTTCCCTATCTATCTAAAATTGGTACCGATAATTTTAAGAAGAAATATGACTTTAACTGGCATATCAAGAGGCTCTCCCAAAAACTAAATAAGAATTTATCAATGGGACAACCTAAGAATTACTGGACTACTCCTGAACTAAATATTGTTTATGAAGGGATTAAAAATAAAAAAGAACCGGCAACAATTTATAAATTGTTATTAGCAGCAGGATTTAAGCGTACTTATTATGCAACTTATTATAAATACAAAGAATTATTATTTATAGATTCTAAATAAAAAGAAAGAGCCCTCGAAAAGCAAGACCTCTTTTGGATTTATATTTATGAAGATTAATTAATAATTAACCCATGTTAAACATATATTCTACATCTGCATGTCCAGCCTGTTTCCCCACATGAAGCATCTGTTGGCGGTTACTTTGGTGGTTATTATGAAGTGGATATTGATTTTGAAAGCAGGAAGCTGAAATAGAGTCATTTAGGTGCCGGTGCAGATAATTATTATGAAAAGACAATCAGACAGAGTACACTTGATAAGTTTATTGATGAGCTAAAAATATTGAATTTACTGAACTGAAAGGCAAAATATATTGAGCCTGGTGTTTGTGATGGAACCCAGTGGAGTTTAAAAATTGTAAGAAATGGACGTAATATTAAGAAGTATGGTGACAACAAGTTTCCAAATGAATGGAATGAGTTTTGTAGGTTGATTAGAAAAACTTCTAACAAAGAATTTGAGTGATGGGGAGGGTGATGAATGAGTGAATACTTAAGTACAAAATACAAGAATGAGAAACTTGATAATACGGTAATAGACATAACCCATCAAGACATCTATGATCTTTATAACATGAATATTAAAGATAAAAAGGAATGTGATGAAGTAACTCAGAGCTCATACCGTAATGAAAATTACTATGATCAATATGGTGATGATAATTGGAGACATGCTTTTTATAAAGAAGTTTTATATAGAGATCCAAAAACAGCTGGTTTTGTTATGCAATATCCTCATGGTAGGATTATTACTCAAGCTGAGAGAAATCACTATTATCGTGGAGAAAATAAAATATATTTTTCTAGTGTTCCAAGTCTCACTAGAAAACTTAAACATTTTAAATCAACCGAAGATAGAGAGATTTATAGAATAATTGCAGATATGCGAATCGGAGAATTTGGATTATTTCTTTATTCATTTAATTATGTACAGAATTGGGAAAAGAAATATGGTACGGTTCTTTTTGACGCTCTGGCTCAACACTATGGTCTAGAGACTAATTGGCTTGATATAACGAATGATTTTAATGTAGCTCTATTCTTTGCAACTTGCTTTTTTGATCATAGTGAAAAGCGTTGGAAACCGTTAACTAAAAATGAAACAGAGGATGATGAAAATACAAAATATGGAATGATATTTCATTGCCCTCAATGGCAAGTTAGCATGAGAAATACTACAAGTACATTGACTAATCCGGGGAAAAATGTAGAAAGAATTTTGGAAAACAATGTGTTACCAATTGGATTTCAACCGTTTATGAGATGTCATATGCAGTATGGATACGGAATAAAAATGGATGAAGAATATCCATTACAACAGGATATATACTTTGAAAAACTTAGATTCAGACATGATGAGAAGTTATCTAAACATGTATACGAGATGATGGATCAAGGTAGGCTGATATATCCCCATGAAGGTTTATCAAGTTTTGAAGATATAATTAATCAGATTCGGGCAGCTACAGTATTTTCGGAAGAGGCATTCAATTATGCTTTTGAGAATAATAACTATTTTGAAGATCCAGAACATTGTCGTAGATTAATTCAAGGTACGAATATAATTGGAAAGCCAATTTATATTGGGAAAGATCTTCATCCAATTAAAATATCACGACAGAGAAGGAGAAAGCTTGATAGAGAGCATGCAGAATTTTCAATAGAGGAAGCATATGGAATAAAACTATCTACAAGATATACCGCATACCCTAAGTAATATTTTTATATAAGTCGTGATTATCTTGACTTATTAAATCTTCTATTGTATTACTAGATACCAATCAGAGGATTGGAGGTAATGCAAATGAATAATGAGCAAAAAGAGAAAATCATTGAATTAAGAAAGCTAGGTATCGGCTATCGAAGCATAGCTAATGCTATGGATTTATCAAGAGATAAGGTGAGGAGCTTTTGTAAGGCTCAAGGACTAGATGGTTATGCTAAGACTATATGCTAAGACTATCAAAAAATCAGAAAATGAAAAAGTGCTAAGATCAGTATGCAAGAATTGCGGTAAGCGGATTAATCAGAAACCGATAAAAGGTCGTCCCAGGATTTATTGCTCAAAGGAATGTAAAGCAGATTGGGAAAAAAAGCACCCAAGAATATACCATCATACATGTTATTACTGTGGAAAGGAATTTGATAGCAAAGGAAAGTATACAGATTTCTGTTGCCATAAATACTACATACGAGATAGGTTTTGGCGCAATGAAGACATAAAAACAGTGGTCAAGCATTTGAAAAAAGGAACTCCTGTACCAAAAACACCTGGATGGATTAAAGACTTAATAAGCGGCCAAGAATGTAGGCAATCGGGTGAAAGACCATAGGAATCCATGTAATTTTGGGGTCTCCCCTTTAAGATTTAATTAAATAAAAAAAGGATTAAAAATTGATAAATATCCCCTTTAAAAGTACGATTTGCGTAATTATATAAGAAGTATGTCCCAATGCAGGTTGGTCTGCTTAACTTCGTTTCCTTTACACTTTTATCATCTTGTCCATGAAACTACCATTCTGCTCTGCCATACGCCGTACCTATATCCTGCTTCAACTAAGCCTGACTCTGTATAATCGATGATACCATTTATACATATGTCACATCGCCTTCTCACTAGTTGATCAGAGCATCTTTGCAAGCCTATGGCTGATTTCCTGCCTCTTGCTTGGCATTGAATTTATTGAAAGCCTTCACTCGATAAATTTACTTTCATGATATTATAACAAACATCATTAGCTGTTGTTAGCCGCTTAAAATACACTTTAAGTTTCCGAATCAACAAGCCAAGGCTCAGTAATGACTTTACTTGAAAATTCACTATAAGTTTCTTTGTTACTTAAATATGTTGCTTCAACAAAACTTTTAAATCTAACTAATGATTCTTGTATATCACCTTGATTTTTTAATCCTTTGTCTAAAGGTCTTTTTAATTCATATTTAAAGGGTATACAACATTGAACAATTGATTCCCACAATTTTTCATATTCTGCAAGTTCCTTTTGTTCATTGAAACGTAATAAAAATTTATTTGTAATATTTTTATATAATATTGTTTCCATACAATTACCAATAGCTACCATTAAAATATATATCGAACCACGAAATCTTAAAAAGGATAATATTTCCTTTTCTCCAGTCGTCAAAGAATTTTCTTTCTTCTCTTTTATCATTAAAGAATTTTTTATATTTGTAATTGCTTGATTTAAAGAGTATACAAATAAAAGATGACTAGCATGAGTACTCTCATTAAACAGTTTAGAATATAAAGAATCAGATTCCCAAATATTTGATTTTTGATTATATGCTATACCAGGAATTTGATGAAACGCAGCTAAAGATTGTGCTACCGTATCAGATGGTATAAGATTTGAGGGCCTTGAAATTGCGTTTTCTGCCCCACCTCTACGAGTACCAAGATATGTAACATTCGGATGATATTGCGTAAATTCTCTCCTTAATCTATTTTGCACCCCATCAGTACTTCTAAAATCAGCTGCTTTCATTTTGTTTTGACTATTATTATAACGTACTATTTCTTGTACTATTTCTGGGCTTGTACACTTTATAAAACGTGTTTGTACCATAGCATTTTCATTGGGTATACTATCCAAAGTACCAATTGCGCCTGTTGTTTGTGCACCATTTACTATTGAAATTCCATTAATTTTAATCTGCTTTTTATTCTCTTTATCTATTATTTCAAAATCATTTACTAATGCAGTAATTCCATTATTAAAAGCCCAAAACTTGTCAGGATGCTGTATTGTTGATTGTTTAATTCCATGATTAATATTTGCATCACTACGGCGACTTCCAAGGTAATCACGAACATTTGCCGAAAATATAGATTTTCCATATTTATTAAAAATTTCATAAATCCACATGGCCGAAACAGCTGTTGAAAAAGCTTTCCATTGGTCCCTTTCTAACTCATATCCTCCTGGCACTTCAATGATAAATTCATCTCTCACTAAAATAGGGGTTTTTATAGCCTCATACCATTCTTCAAGAGTTTCCATTCCTATTTCTATAGCACGTATTTCATCACAATTTGAATCGTCATATTTGTCTTTAATTGAAATCTTAACTGTTTCCTCAACAGAAGCAAGTTCATTTCTAACGTTACTTGATTCAGGAAGATTATGTACATACCAAAATTCAAGTGTTCTTATATCACCCTGTCTTAAAGCTTCCCTTAGTTCAACAGCAGCAGGGGTTAAGTTTTCTGGAAGTTCATCTGAATTCCTTGAAAGTAACCATGCAGCTGCAGTATTTAAGTCAGAAGCTTTATTTGCAGGAGCAGATTTTTTCTCTTTTTCTGTAAAATAACCTTGAGCTACAATGGCTACACCTTTTTCACTATCTACATATACTAAATCACATTTTTTATCGTTATTCCCATCAGTCAAAGCTTGCGAAGCAACAGCATGAATATCGTTAATATTTCAAGAGCAAAGAGCATCAATGCATTTGAACCATAAACTTTAAGGTCGTCCCTTGCTTCAAATGCTGCTTGAAATGAATATTCTGAAGTCAAGGTGATTCCTCCTTATTTTACACTTCATATCTGGTATAAATTACATTTTCATATATTTTTCAACATCAGTTAGAAAAATCCTTTTATACCTTTTTAATCATTTTAAGGAAGGAGGTATCACTAATAAGTATTTTTGTTCTCTACACCCGCACGTCCAGCCTGTTCCCCAGGTGAGGCGTATTGACCTGTTTAGCTTCGTTCCCCTGGTCTGAGCCCTCCATCATCTTATCTACGAAGCTGCCGTTCTGCTCCGCAGTGTCCATGGCCTTCTTCATGACCGCCGTGCCCACGTTCTGCTGCAGCTGGGCCTGGCTCTGCATGATCGACGCCGCCGCTATGTCCATACATTACCTCTCCCTTCTCACTGGTTATCCACCCAGGGCACCCTGGTTTTCTCATCCAACTCGTTAACATCATTCTGCAGTTCATGCAGTTTGTCGTTAATTTTTTGCTTCTCAGCCTGGCTAAGCTCATTATCCCTGGCATAACTGGCAAGTTCTTTCATATGATGTAATTTGATCTCGATTTGTTCAAGGGCCTCCATCCTTTGCTTTGTCCACTCCAGTTTTTGCCGCAGGTATTCTTCAGGGTAATTATTCATAATATAATTTTCAAAAATAACAGGTTAAATTCCTGCATACTATAAATATCTTCCAGACAAAGGGACCGTCCCCCTGGCAGACTGATTATGTAAAAAAAGAGGCCCCGGTTGAGCCTGAGGCCTCTTTTTAGTTCAAAGTATCTATTGTAAAAGCTTGAGTACGCCTTGCGGCATCTGATTTGCTTGGGCCAACATGCTCTGTGCTGCCTGACTAAGGATATTCTGCTTGGTGAAGTTCATCATTTCTTTGGCCATATCTGTGTCGCGAATACGGGATTCGGCTGCGGTTAAGTTCTCAGCAGATGTTCCCAAATTGTTAATTGTATGCTCGAGACGATTCTGGTATGAACCTAACTTAGAGCGTTCTGCAGAAACTGAAGAAATTGCATTATCAATTGCAGTAATTGCGGCAGCAGCATCATCAGTAGAAGTTACATTTAAGCCATATTCTACTCCTGTATTATTGGTTCCGTTAGTAACATTTTTGCTACTGGAAAAGCCAGATTGAACAGTTGAAGAACTTATTTCAAGGGCTTCACTACGCATATCGGAAATAGTGATTGACATAGCTTGGTTTTCATTAGATCCAATCTGGAACACCATTTCTGCACCTTCCTGATCAGTACCAGTACCAGACTTTCCAGTCAAACCTAAAGTCCCGGCAGCATCGTCATTAGGATGAGTATTTACGTTAATTGTACTGCTAGTTCCGGTAGAACCACTCGTGATATTAAATTTACTATCACTATAAGATACGCTTACATCATCAACAGTACCCGTGGCATTGTTAATAGCACTTTGTACCGCCGCTGCAAGAACATTCATATCCGAATAAGTTCCTTCCTGAATGCTTGCATTTACTGATTCACCATCTACATCAATAGAAAGGGTTCTATTACCATCTGAACCACTAGTTTCAGTGGCGCTATCCAAACTCAATTCCGCGGCAGCACTTCCAGCAATGTTGTTAACGTCACTATCTACACCAGTTGAATCACTGGTAATTCTAATTTCTCCACTTTCATTAGATGCAGTAGCAGCTGTGCCTTCAGATGTAAGCTGATTATTAATCTCACTTACAATGGCATCTGCATCATCGTAGTATCCATTACTTAAAGTAATAGATTGAGAAGCTCCATCCAAATCAAAGGTTAGGGTTTTATTAGCTGCCTCCCCTGTATAAGTTGTATGGTTAGCAGTTGAACCAAACAATTCATCCATAGCATTACCGCCTGTTACTGAAATCTGAGATCCTTCCCCTGCGGTAAAAGTGCCACTAGTATCAGTAACTTCCAGTTTTAACGTATTATCTACGTCAAATGAAGCAGTTACCGCATCAGCACCAAATGCGCTATCTAGTTGAGTTTGAATATCACTGAGCAAATCTGCCCTCGCTGTACTAGTTCCACTATTACCATCATAGGTGGCATTGGATAATGTAATATTTTGTTCGTTTACAGTTCCATCACTATCAACAACTTTAACTGTTAGTTCGTTATTGCTTGCGTCAATAGCAATATTTCCACTATTTAGACCCGAGTCTGTAATAGATACATTACCTGTGGTATAGCCGTTAGTCTCATCATGAATCCAGGCGTCACCCTCATCAATGCCTTCAGTGTAACTTGCTGTGCCTATTACATCAGCTGCAAAATTACCACCTACGACTTCAAACTTATTACTTTCATCTGAACCACGGTCAACTGCTGTAAATGTCAAGTGGTTACTTGAGTCAGTTCCGACTGTGATTTTTCCTGAACCAAGTTCAGTATTAATTTTGGATTGAATATCTGCTACCAAATCGCTTAAACCGTTACCAGTACCATGGTCAGCTACAGTCATTTGGATCTCATGTTCAGAGCCCCCATAATTAAATGTTAACTCATTGTTTGTAGCGGTAATGTTAAGTTTAGTTGAGGCATCTACACTGCCCGTTGTAACCCACGGACGGTCTTTGGGAGTGCTTCCAGTGTAACCGGTATCTGTAATTTCCCCTCCCTGAGCATAACCAGAAGTTTTTGTATCATCTATTGTAATAGACCCTGTAGTGTTAACACCTGAAACCTCAGCAGCTTTAGCCGCTACGAAATCAAAAGAACCATCCATAAGAGTCTTGGTGTTAAATTGTGTCGTGTTGCCAACACGATTTATCTCTGAAGTTAACTGGTTCATTTCCTTTTGAATTTCATTTCTGTCATCTTGAGTATTAGTTTCATTAGAAGCCTGAACAGCTAACTCGCGCATACGTTGTAAGATAGAATGTGTTTCACTCATTGCTCCTTCAGCAGTCTGAATCAATGAAATTCCATCCTGTGCATTACTCTGAGCCTGTTCTAAACCACGAATCTGCCCCCGCATCTTCTCAGAAATCGCTAAGCCAGCCGCATCGTCGGCTGCACTGTTGATGCGCAGTCCAGAAGACAGCTTTTGCAATGAATTCTGCTGCGCCTGGCTGTTCTGTTGCAACTGACGATACGTGTTTAGTGCTGCAATGTTGTGATTAATTCTCATTATTCATTCCTCCCTGAATGATAATAATTTGCATCCCTGCATTTGTTCCGTTATTCAATTTTTGGTATCCTAAAACAGCTATTTTAATAGCTGTTTCAGGACATGAAAAAACAATCTTCCCTGAGTAATTCTCTGCGTCCCTGCAAAGAATAAGCTCCCGGTGGCCACCTGGGAGAAATATTTTCTACATTATTGTATTCGGTATAATAAAACAAAACTTTAGTGGGTTCTACAGAAATCCTTTTAATTTATCTACAGCATTTTTATCACCGGAAGCAGCAGACAGGTTTTCTTGTTTTACTTCCTTATAAAGTTCGCTGCGCAGTATGGTGAGGTCTTTGGGGGCGTCAATGCCTATCTTTACGAAGTCTTCCCCGGTTTCTAGAATGGTGACTTTTATATCGTCACCGAGCATTATTTCCTGGTTTTTCTTGCGAGAGAGGACCAGCATTATGCTCCCTCCCCGCCAGATACTTTTTCCTTTATGTTTTCAGGAAAAAGCCTGTGTTTTGTGGTATATATAGAACCGTTGAGAATAACCTGCTTGCCTTTTTTTAGCTTCGGGTTAATTATTATTGGGGCCACTAAATTGGCCGTGGTATCAGCAGGATTATCCTCCGGTATGGTGATTGTTGTTAAAAGCACTACTTCAGAAGGTTTTTCTATCTCCAGTTCTTCTATTACTTCATCAGGAATGTTAATGTCGTATTCCTTGAAGAATTGGAACGGGTTAACTACCAGCAAAGATACTTCCGGTCCATCCAGCGATTGCAGGTGCTGAATATCCCGGGTACCTTCCACGGGCAGTAATATAAAACGGTGTATATTTTCAAAACCCGGTATACCACCGGGAAAGTTTATTACTGTGTTTTGAGATTCCAAGGCTCAAAGCCCCCTTTTCATTTACTTGAATAGAAATATGGTTTATAATAAGGTAAAATATGTAACAGTTCAGGTGTATATTTATGCATATCAAAGATAAATTAAACAGTTATTCCTTTGTTGAATTTTGCCGCAGCAAATCAATCGAACTTGCAGTTTTGTTCGGTTCGCGAGCCCTGGGGCAGGCCAGGCAAGACAGCGACTGGGATATAGCTTTTTTACTTAAAAAAGACTGCTTGCCCCGTTCGGGTATTGAAGTAAACAGGTTAAAGCGAGAACTGATCAAAGATTTATCTGCATTCCTGGAAACATCTAAAATTGACCTGGTACTATTAAACCATGTTTCTCCCCTGTTAAGGTTCCAGGTAGCACGTACAGGCTGCCCGGTTTATCAAGAATATCCCGGCAGGTTTGCTGACTTTGCATCCCTGGCCCTGCGCCAGAACGAAGATTATAAGTTAATACTACAAAAAAGTTACTACTAACAAAAAGGCTGCCCGGCGGCAGCCTTTTAGAAATATTGGTCTATGAATACGCCTATATTGCTGTCCATTTTTTCCATCATTTGCGGTAATTCTTCTGTTCCTACTTCTTTAACTTTGCCGCTGTCCGTGTTTTTTATTTCAATTGAAGTACTTCCTTCAATTGAAGTACTTCCTTCATTCTTTTTGACTGCGAAATCCAGCGGCAGGTTGTGCATGCGCGCGTTTTCGTTCAGTTTATCAACGGCCTTGTTCAAAAAGTTCTCGTTTAGCTCTGTTTTTATACCCTTTTCATTTTTATGCTGTTTTTCAGTACCGTCCGGCTTTTGTTTCTGGTGCTCTTGCTGTATCTTATCGGCCACGTCCTTGTGGGTTGCATATCCCTGCAATCCACCTGCTCCTATTTTCACCCGGAACACCTCCTTTTACTTGAGGAAATTTAAGAGGCTGGTTTGCAGCATCCTGCTTCCTGCTGCCATTGATGCCTGGTAGGTCATTTGCTGTTCGCTTAATTCAATGGAAAGCTTGGATATATCTGCAGATTCTATGTTTTCCATTACCTGGGTAAGCCTTATTTCTTTGCCCGTCATCTGCTCTTTTACTGATTCAAAGTGGCGGGTACGGGCCCCAATCTTGGTGCGGTACTCCAGCACATTATCTCTCTGTGCCTGAATCTTATCTATAAAATCGCTCAGCTTCCCGGATTCTCCCTGGTTCAAAAGATCCCTTAACTTGAACATAGTATTAAAAAGGCCCTTCTCATCGGCGTCAAAACTCCCTGCTTCGGGAAGAGAGGATGCATTGCCAACTTCAGCACTGCCGCTGTTCATTAATACTGCCTGGTCTACTTTGCCAAACACACCGGGCTGTGCCGAGCTGTCGTCAAGTACGCTGGGAGCATCCACCATATGTTCGGACATGCTGGCTATTTCCCTCTTAATTCTCTGCATATCACCGTGGAATTCAATTACATCACTGCTGGGGCGCCTGAAAGGCGGAGAATCATTATCTCTACCGGCGAAAATATATTTTCCCCCTGCAGTACTGTTAGCAACATCAATCACCTCGTCAATCAACTTATCAACCTGGTCTCCCAGCGCCTGCATATCTTCCTGCGTCATGGTTCCGTTTGCTCCCTGCACCGCCAGTTCATTACACTGTGCCATTATGTCCCCTGCAGTACCCAGTGCTGCATCTGCAGTATTCAAGTAAGAAAGCCCGTCATTGATATTCTGCTTGTACTGGTTGTTTATTTCCTTCTGCTGCTTTACGGACAGCAGTTTACTAATGTCAGTAGGACTGTCGCTGGGTTTTAAAATAGTACTCCCGGTAGAAAGCTGCTGCTGAGTACGGCTCAACCTGGAAAGATTCTCTTGTATATAATTTTTTACGTTATTACTCATCATCTGGTTGGTAACGCGCACCGGGCCCATCCCCCTTTTTATTTATACAGCCATGCGGTTTATAAGTGTATCCAGTAAATTATCAACAGTAGTCATCACCCGTGCTGATGCCTGGTAGCCGTACTGGAACTGTATTATCTGGCTCAACTCTTCATCCAGTGATACGCCGGAAACTGATTCCTGCAGCCCTTTTGACTGCTGGAGTATCGCATCCTGGTTTTCAACCATGCTGCCGGCCGACTTAACCTCGGAACCAATCTTAGAAATAAATCCCTGGTATTCACCGCCGAGTGTATTGGAGAGGCCGAGAACATCCCTGTCATCTTCATTTTCCGGATCATACGAGAAATCTTTCCCTTTTAAATCTATCGTGCTGAAAGAATCACTTGACTTTACTGCTACCCTGGTCTCGATACCTTTACCTGCAAATTCCTCGTTTATAATATTTTCTAAGCTGCTGATCGAGGGGGTGTTATTATCCCAGTCAGTAGTTACAGTCATTGTTTTTGCATTTTTATCATAGCTAGCTTCTGCATCAGTGCTGCCGCCGTCCTGTTTAAACTCAAAATTAACATCTTTAAAAATATTTGATTCATTTGCCTGGGTGATATTTATCTCCCCGCTTGCAGTGCTTCTTATAATACCAGGGACTTCTTCCCGGTTCTGCAGGCGGGCAATATTCAGTGCCTGAGTTCCATCCAGCCCTGCCGGGCTATTTATGTATTCATTGTTCACGTAAATATTGGCAGCACCTTCATCTCCCTTGAACTCCAAAAAATTGCTAGCTCCACCGTTATCAGGAGAATAAAGTGCATTAACTGCATTAGCAGCAGAAACGGCAAGTTTATCTATATCATCTATGTAATTATTGTTGCTCTGCCATGCAGAGATCGTCCCTACCAGGCTGCCGCTGCCGTTATTAATTATATCTTCACCGGTAAGTGTTATATTCTCACCACCAGATTTTAGCGTCATATCACTGCCGGACAATTCTACGCTTGCTGTATTTCTTACCACCTGTTTGCCGGCACCGCTAATTAATTTGACCTGGGAATCACCGTAAGACATGGTTACTTTGATGCCGCCGTCTTCATTTATTTCCTGTACCCTGACCGGTATATACCCGGCAAGCTCGTTGAGCATGCCGTCCCGCTTGTCCAGCATGTCGTTGGGTTCCTGGCCCTGCCTTCTGACGCTGGTAATATTTTCTGTAACATCTTTTATTTGCCCGGTTAATTCATTAACCCGTGATACTATATCACCTATTTTACCACTTTTTATTTTTTCCCCGTCTTTTGTACTGCCCGTAATGCTTTCTTCAACATTAACCAGCTGCTGGTTAGAATCCCTTAAAAGCCTGGATAATTCTTTTCCCGATTCAACAACTGCAGATTTTATACCTGCATCCTGGGGGCTGTTGTTCAGGTCGTGCCAGTCGCTAAAGAAGTTTACCATTACCTTCTGCAACCCCCGGCCTTCCGGTTCCGGGAATATGGACTCTACCTGCTCCAGCACTGTTTGCCTGCCTTCCCAGAATTTCATGGAAGACGTGGAATCACGCACCTGCGAGTCCAGGTACTCGTTGCGTATGCGCCTTATCTCCTGTACTTCTACGCCAGTTCCCAGGGAAGACCCAATTTGCAGTGAAGTAGTAGATAAAGGAGTAGAAACAGAGTGTACCGCCTCTTGACGACTGTAATCAGAGTTATTAGCATTGGCTATATTGTGTCCTGCTGTATCCATGGATTTTCTATTGGCCGTGATTCCTCGCCTGGCTATTTCCAGGCCTAAAAATGTTCCCGGTCCAGACATTTTTACACCTACTTCAAATCTTTTTATTTATCTTAGACTTTGCATTAGAAGTTTGTTTTCTCTTGCCGTCACTGGCATAATTGTTTTCCTGCGGCTGAAAAAGCTTTAACATAAAATCTGTAAAACCAAGGGCTTGCCTGGCCATGGTACGGCAAAATTCATTTGTTTCTTTTAAAATATACATTTTTTTCTGCAAAGATGTTCCCGCTGCTTGCAATTTTTCGCGTGCTTCTTCTCCCGCGTATACAAGTAAATCCCGCAGCGCAGTCTCTACGGGCAATTCCAGGTTTTCTTCCAGTTCTTTTTGTACCTGCATGCGCTTCTCTTCCAGGTAAGCCAGGTTAGTTGAAATCTCTTCTTGCCTGGCCACAACCTGCTGAAGCTGGCAGGTATTATTCTGGCGCATGCACTCTATCTGTTCTCCTGCAGTAGATATAAGCTGCTCTATACACTCTTCCTGCTGCACCATTAAATTATGTAATTCTAAAAAACGCTGTTCATTTTGCATATTTATTTACACCTTTTCATCCAGGGTAAAATCGTTTATTATTCCCTCTGCTATTTTTTCCGAGGATGGCTTATAAGTACCGTTATCAACTTTAGTTTTTATGGATTCTACGAGTTTCTCCCTTACCCCGGTTTGTTCTTTCATTTTTTCAAGGTAGGCCCGGATTTCCTTCGCCTCATTCGACAGCTCCAGGCGATCACCCTGCCGGGCCCCACCGGTCCCCGGATTCTTCTCGCCCTTATTTGAACGGGCCTGGTTATTATAGCTGTCTATGGCCTTAGAAATATTGGGATTTATCTTCATTACCTGCCCACCTTCTTTCTTCTATTTATATATTAGAGCGTTTTACACGCTCACCAGTTACCCCTACTCGCTCCGTTCACTTTGCAGGCCAAACTAAAGCTCAGGCTCAAGTCGCTCATACGGGGTAAGCGGTGAGCTGTTGCAGTACGGAAATCCACCGGCTCATGCTAATATTATCTGCGTTAAAACTATATTTTACGAATTAATACTTTACTTATATATTCGGCAGGTTTAATATTTTCTTTATACTTTTTGCATAATTTCCGGTCCTATTTCCTGCAGCGGCAGCACATTTTGTACTGCACCGTATTCCACTGCTGCCCCGGGCATTCCAAAAACTACGCAGGTACTTTCATCCTCGGCTATGGTATAAGCACCTGCATTTTTCATATCCAGCATACCCCTGGCACCGTCCTTGCCCATGCCGGTGAGAAGTACTCCCATAGCCCTGCTGCCGTATACTTTAGCTGCCGACATCATGGCAGCATTCACAGACGGGCGAAATTCACCGGGCCCCGGCGGAACATCAGCCTTGTCGTCCAGTTTTATAGAGACCCCGCTGGCGGTTTTTTTAAATTGCAGCTCGTACCCTGCAGGAGCAACCAGAATACTGCTTTTTTCCACTGGATCGTTATCCACCCCGTGCCGCACCCGCAGAGAACAATTCCTGTCCAGGTGTTCGGCCATGGATTCACTAAACCCCCTGGGCAAGTGCTGCACAACTACAACGGCAGAGGAAAAATCCTGCGGCAGCATGGGAAGCAGCTGATGCAATGCAGACGGGCCCCCTGTAGAAGAACCTATAACTACCAGGTCAACACCTCCTGTCCCGCTATTTTTAGCCTGCCCGGCAGGCAGCACAACAGGCTTTGGCTTTGTCCGTATTTTCTTAACTGCCGACGATTGGACAGTTGCAGTAATTTTGTTCACCAGCTGGCTAATTACTTTTGTCAATTCGCCGGGACTGGAAGGCTTAGGAACAAAATCAACTGCTCCCGCTGAAAGAGCTTTCATGGTAGCCCGGGTTCCCTTGCTGGTAAGGGTGCTCAGCATTATCACCGGCACACGGTAGCGCTTCAATAACTGCCTTAATGCTGTTATTCCGTCCATGCACGGCATTTCCACATCCATAGTAACAGCATCGGGCTTTAACCTGCATATCTTCTCTATACCTTCTTCACCATCTCTGGCTGTATCGACAACATTTATTTTCCCGGTTTCTTCAAGAAGCCTGGAAACCATGCTTCTAATTAAGGCGGAATCATCAACTACAACTACCTTAATTTGCCTCTGCATAAACCGTTTCCTCCGGCGAAGCTGCGCTGGCTTTTTTGATAATTCCCCTTGCATCAACTATCAAGGCTACTTTACCGTCACCCAGAATAGTTGCCCCGGACAACCCTTCAATCTGTCCAAAATAAGAGCCCATAGACTTGATAACGATTTCCTGCTCCCCGACCAGGGAATCAACTACCACTCCAACTTTTTTATCCCCTATGCTCAGTACTACAACATACATTTTATCCTTTTGACTTTCGCCGGGTTCCTGGTTAAATATGTTAGCAAGCCTTACCAGTGGCAGTACAGATCCCCTTATTACTACGACTTCACTGTGGCGCACCAGTTCTATGTCACCTGAATTTATTGCCAGGGTTTCAGAAATATTATTCAGCGGGAAGGCATAAGTATGTTCTCCCAGGCTCACCATCAACGAGCGTATAATAGCCAGTGTCAGGGGCAGCTTAATGGTAAAAGTAGTTCCTTCACCATGTACAGTATCAAAATACACTGCCCCGTTTATCTGCTCTATCTGGCTGCGTACTACATCCATACCTACGCCTCGCCCGGAAATATCACTTACATTTTCAGAAGTGGAAAAACCAGGTTTAAATATATATTCCAGTACTTCCTTGTCGCCCAATCTTTCCAGCTGGTCTTTCGTAACCAGATTCCTGGAATAAATTCTCTGCCTTACCTTAGAAGGATCCATACCTTTACCGTCATCCTGCATGGTTATTATGATCTGGCTCTCTACGTAAGCAGCTTTTAAATCCAATTTCCCGGCACGGGGCTTTCCTGCTTTTATCCTCTCTTCCGGGGTTTCTATGCCGTGATCTATAGCATTGCGCAGCAGGTGAATCAAGGGGTCACCCAGCACTTCTATCACGTTGCGGTCCAGCTCAGTTTCCTTGCCATCTATATTAAAATCTACTTCCTTATTCATTTTATGAGATATGTCCCTTACAAAACGGGGAAGGCGGTTAAAAACATGTGCAATGGGGAGCATACGTGCTTTCATGATTTCATCCTGCAGGTTTCCAGAAACCTGTCCCAGGTGCTTGGATATTTCCATTATATTCTCTGCCAGCATATCTGAACCGTAGTATTCTTCAAAGTCTGTTACAAAGCGATCCAGCCGGGTACGATCTATTACCAGTTCCCCTACCAGGTTCATAAGATTATCAAGCTTATCTACATCAACGCGCACCGTTTTTGAACCGTTGCTCTTTTTCTCGTTAGCAGAAACCTGCTCTTTATCATTTCCCGGCTGTTCTTTGCCGGAACCAGCATTTTCATTTCTATTTTCTTCCTGTATTTCAGCAGCAAGACTCTCCGGTATTTCTACTGCATCAACATGCACATCTTTAACTTCTGCCACGGAAAAGACAAGATTTTTTATATATTCTTGATCATTTTCAGTTAAAACCAGTACGGTAAAATAGTTTTCAAACTTGTTTTCCTGTATATCTTCCGCCGGCGGGTCGCTTTTTATAATTTCCCCGTACTGCTGCAGGTTTTCAAAAACAAGGTATGCCCTGACTTCCTTCATCTGGGTCCCTGGTTCCAGTACCGTAATTACCCAGTAAGCATTTAACCCTTTAACCTGCGCTGCTCTTATAAGCGACGCGTCAATTTTCTCCACTTCCGGCAGTTCTTTTTCAGCAATATTAATGTTTTCCTGCGGGGCTTCTTTGTTTTCATCATTTTCTCCCGGGAAAGGCTGCGGTACATCTTCCGCCTGTGTTTGCTGTTCACTTTCCTGTATTTTCCGCATTTTTTTTACCACGGGCCCGATATCAACTTCATCGCCCTTGCCGGTAATCTCATCACGCAGAGCATTTATGGTATCCATCGCTTCAAAAAGTAAGTCCACCAGGTACACATTTATCTCCATGGTATTCTGTCGCAGCCTGTCAAAAAGGTTCTCTATTTCATGCGTCAGCGCCGACATCTTTTCATACCCCATCAGCGCAGAAGAACCCTTAATGGTATGTGCAGCCCGAAAAATTTCCTGCAATATTTCCGGTTTTCCGCCCTCTTTTTCCAGTTCAAGCACATTATCATTTATTACTTGAATCTTCTCATCCAGTTCTTCCATGAATACAGATATTTCATCATCAGTAAACATCTTATCACCTCTCTTCCATAAATTCCTGCAGTTCTTGCTGCTCGCTGTCATAAAGAATATTCAATACTTCCAGAAGAATTATCATTTTGCCTTCTACAAGGGCTATACTATTTATGTAATTATTTTTTATATTGCTGCTTATAACATGCGGTGCAGGCCTCTTGCTATCAGGTGGGATCTTCATTACTTCGACAACAGCATCTACCACCATGCCTACTGGATTCTCCCCGGTATCAACCATTATTATCCTGGTAGAATTATTATACGGGGTACTAGACAACTCGAACCTTTTACGTAAATCCATAACCGGCATAATCTCACCGCGTATTTCAATAATTCCTTCTAAAAAAACAGGTGTACCAGGTATACTATTTATATTCTCCGGCCTGATGATTTCCAGGACCGAAGCAATAGGAATTGCATAATGTTGTTCTTCCAGCGTAAACACAACTACCTGCTCTTCTCCGGCCGAAACCATTAAAACCACGCTCCTACGGTATATTTTTTATCACATTTCGTCTTCTAGCCCGGCATCTTCGGTTTCACGGGATGCAGGAGCCAGGTAAGCAGTCAACCGCTCCCGTATTAAAACTGGATTGTAGCCGGCCTGCAGGGAAACTATACCTTCCATTACCAGCTCGCGCATCAAGATTTCTTTTTTACTGAGATTCTCCAGCTTGGCACCCAGCGGAAACCATAGTATATTAGCGCTAACCACGCCATACAGAGTAGCCATAAAAGCAACTGCAATGGCCGGGGCCAATTTATCCGGGTTTTCCATACTGCCCAGGACGTGTACAAGCCCCATTACAGTACCAATAATACCCATTGTAGGCGCGTAACCACCGGCAGTATTAAATATTGAGCTTCCAATCTTGTGCCTTTCTTCTATGTTGTAAATTTCAGTTTCCAGTATGTTTTTAACTACTTCGGGATCAGTCCCGTCTACTACCAGTTGTATTCCCTTGGACAAAAAGGGATCCTCTATCTCGCTCAACTTGTTTTCCAGGTACAACAAGCCTTCCCGGCGAGCTTCATCAGCAAGTTTTACAACTGTATCAATAGTTTCTGAAGAGTCCTGGGACCTGGAAAAAAAACCTATGCGGAGCAGCCTGGGTATCATTAGCAATTCCTTCCAGGAAAAAGAAAAAGCAGTAGCACCAATAGTACCGCCAAAAACTATTATAGCAGCACTTATTTGAACCAATGACCCTATAGTGCCGCCTTCCATTAAAAATCCACCAACCAGTGAAAAAAGTGCAAATATAAATGCTATAACGGCAGTAACTTCCATACCAAATTCCTTTCTTAATTAAATAATTATTTTGTAATCACGGGTTCATCAAGGGATACAGGGTTATCCAAATCCATGTCTGCCGAACCGGGTTCCGAACCCTTGTATTTATCCCTTAAAATAACTATATTAACCCTGCGGTTTAATTGCCTGTTATTCGGTGTATCGTTTGGTTCCCGCGGGCGATATTTGCTGTAAGCAAGTGCCGACATGCGGCTGGGTATTAAGTCACTTGACTGCAGGAGTTGTTTTAACACAGTAATAGCCCTGGCACCGGACAACTCCCAGTTAGAGGGGTATTTCTGGGTATGTATGGGAAGATTGTCAGTATGTCCTTCTATTCTTATGTAATTATCAGTCTGTGCAAGAACAGGGGCAATTTTTTTTATTATTTTTTTTGCACTGGGCCTGATTCTTGCAGAACCCAGGTCAAAAAGAACTTCTTCCTGGAAACTTAATACAATACCCCTTTTTTTAGTATGAGTAGTTATTTTTGCAGACAGTCCCATATTATTCACGCTGGCCTGGAGTTTCTCACGTATTTTTTCCAGCTGCTCTCTTTCAGAAAGGTCTTTCCCGGAACTCTGGCTGTTACCCGGTACTACGGACGGGCCCGGGCTTTCCAATACCATTCCTCCTGCTCCCATAGCATTGGCCAGTGAATTAGCCAGGGACTCGAACTTATTCGCATCTACCTGGCTGATAGTATACATAATGATGAAAAATATCAGCAGCAAAGTCATCATGTCGGCATATGTAACAAGCCAGCGGTCACGATCATTGTCCGGGCTGGTGTCTTTTCTTCTTCGTCTTCTTGCCATATTTACCCTCCTGATTATTATTATTCTACTCCCAGACTGTATCTTCCTTCCGGCTGTGCCATTAAAGCAATCAAAATGTCGAATAAAGTTACGGCGAGCGGAACAGGGAAACTACAAAAAACGTTCCTGTAAGTGCAGCACCGCCGAGGGATAACTGCTCGACAGGCATGTCTAAAAATGTAATATTTTTTCCGGACAAAAGAGCCGAAGCAATGATTAATCCTGCAGTAACAATACTGAGAGAAAGCCTGTTAATTAACCGGTACAAGTGTTTTATTACAATATTCATACCAGGGTTTTCTGCCTTAAAAGTAAGCTCACCCCTGGTTACTAAGTCCATTAAATAATTAAACTGCCCCGGCAGGCGGGAAAACATGGTATGGTACTCAAAAATATTCTTCCCCAGGGCCCTGCGCAGCCCTTCTAAACTGTACCTTTCTACCATTATTTTTTTTCCCAGCGGCTTTGTAGCCTCTACTATACTTAACTCTGGGTCCAGTTTTGACGTGATCCCCTCGAGAGTGACCAGGGCTTTTACCAGCATGGTAAAATCTGTGCGAACACTTATATTGTACTTATAGGCTATCTTCATAACTTCTCCCAGGGATTCCGAAACACTTATGTCTTTCAAGGGTATCTCAAAATATTTTTTTCTTAACTTTTCTACTTCTTTCCTGAAAGCGTTAAAATCTATATTCCCGGGAACTACGCCCAGGCTAGTGATAGCCCTAACTACTGAGGAAGTATTGCGATTTATGATACCCAGTACAAGGTTGGCTATTTTCTCTCTATCTTCTTCATCCAGGCGGCCTACAATACCGAAATCCATCATAATTATCTCTCCCCCGGATAAAACACCCAGGTTTCCCGGATGCGGGTCAGCATGAAAAAAACCATGCACAAATATCTGCTTTAGCATTACATCAATAAGCTCCTGGGCAACCATAGTTCCATTAAGCCCGCTCTTATCTAACTCCTGCCAATCATTCAACTTTATGGAGTCTACCTGCTGCATAGTTAATATTTTACTTGTTGTATAATCCCAGTAAACCCTGGGTACAATCAGGTTTTTATCCTGTTTAAAATTGGTGTCGAAAATCCCGGCATTTTTTCCTTCGCTGGTATAGTTCAACTCACCGTTCAGCATATGGTCAAATTCCCCTACTACTTCCGCCAGCCCGTAATTCTTTCCCCACCAGGTATGCCGCTCCAAAATTGCAGCCAGGTCATATAAAATTTCGATATCCACGGACATAACTTTTTGTATTCCCGGGCGCTGCACCTTAACTACTACCTTGTCCCCGTTTTCCAGCAATGCACGGTGTACCTGTCCAATGGATGCTGCTGCCATGGGCTCTTTCTCAAAATAATGAAACAGGTCTTTTACGGGATAGCCAAGTTCCATCTGCACTCTTTCTTTAACCTCGCTAAAAGAAAAGGCCGGTACCTGTTCCTGCAGCCTGGACAATTCAGTTATGTATTCCTGGGGCAGCATATCCGAACGAGTAGACAGCAATTGTCCCAGTTTGATGAAGGTGGGGCCCAGTTCCTCCATTACCAGGCGCATACGCTCTGCCTTGGATACAGGAGAAACTTTATTATCCTCTACACGGCTTTTACGAGAATACTTTAGAAATTCTGCCATGCCCAGGTAATTCAGCATATATCCGAAACCGTGCTTGACCAGCACATTAGCAATTTCCCGGTAGCGATTAAAATGCTTGTAACGCTTGCGCAAATATTGCACGGGGCAAATCCCCCTTCTTTAAAACTTGTGACTACAAATTTTGGTAAATATAATAGCAAAAATAATGCCCGGGGTAAACAGCAAGCTGATCCCGGGCTGTACATATCTTATTTTTTGGAACTCCAGCTTGAAAATACTATCGCCCCGTAAACATCCAACTCTGCTTTTCTATTATACAATACTTTATTTAGCTGTATGTTTTGCTGGCCAATCTGTAAATTCACATTTTCATGTGCCCTGGTAATAAAAACAGCTTTATGCTGGGGAACTTTAATTTTAGTAGGCACACCTATCTTTGATCCTGCCTCTTTTACCGTTACATCATTTTCTGATTCTATACTTCCACCGCGAAATATTCCGCTTATGCAAACTCCGATACCTGCTTTAATAACAGTATCAATACATCCCTGGCCGGTTACATACACGCTACCCGTAGTTTCTATTATACTGTTCAAACAATACTGGAGATATACATCAGCCTGGTTTTCAAGCAGCATCTCCAGGTATTTCTTAATATCCAAAGTTCTTTCTGCAATATTATTTATTTCTTTGAATTCCTGCACCTTAAGTACATTTACACCCCATAATTTTTGCTTTAGATCTACCGCTAGCTGTTCTACTTCCGGGGAGAATTCAACTTTATTACTTATTATTTCGTTAATTTCTTTTATAACACCTGGAATCTCAGTAAATTTTCTTTCAATCAAAAGAGATACAACCTTACCTGCCGGGACATTTCCTTTCAACTGGTCAAAAGCCTGCAGGGATGCCGAGTAAAGCGCAGTAAGGGATTGGTAGAGCGGCTCAAGATGAGTAATAAGTTTTTTAACCTCGGACAGGGGAGCACCGGCTTCCACTCGGGATGCAAGCACGTGCCCCTTCACGCTAACTTCATCTCCTGATTTTAAAACAGCCTGTGAAACCATACCTTTTACACTTAATTTTTGCGCTGCCGATACCAGCGTCCCCTGCTCTACATTACCTTTTATATTCACATTACCTTTAAACCTGATATTCCCCTGGTTTATATCTACATTTCCTTCGTAAGTATAACTGGGACGTACATCAATATAATAATTATTTCCTGAGCTTTTTATTTCGGGCTGCCCGGAAGAAAGAGCTACTGCTTTTTCATTTTCAATAAAATTTACATTCTCACCGGTAGTAATAAAAATTTCAGCCGGCCCAGGGGGATCTGCGGGATTGCCATAAACGTCCACTCCTGGTTTTCCTGGTATTCCAGGTATTTTTTCCGCAATAACCTCTCCCTTTTCCACCCCCGCAATATCTTTTACACTCCTGTAATCAACCCGGCCGTCAGCTTTTAGGACCGGTTTTTTAACCCCATCATCACTCGTTTTAACTTCTAATATTTCATCCCTGGGAAGGACAGGGGGGGTTCCCGAAGCAATTTCAACATTTTCAGAACTTGTACCCTGCAAAAACATTTCAACAACCTCTTTGTCCACGTTCTTTATTCCATAATTTTCTATTTCATTCATTATGTCATTTAGCGTAAAGGGACAATATGACTCTTCTTTTTTTTCTGTTTCCAATTCTAACCTCAGGGTAAAAGGATGACTTTTTAACACGCTCGTAATTTTAATTTCCGGAATTATTTCCAGGTAAGCCTTCAGCTTATCCTTTGATACAACCACGTTTGCTTTTCCGGGAGTAACATCAACAAAATGCTCTACTTCAATATTATCATCTTCGGTAACTTTTGTTTCGCCTTCTATTACATTCCCGTTTACTTTAACTACAACAGCTTCACAAGGAACTACAACAGCAGGTTCTTCACCGGGAGACGGCCCGGCCACTTTTACTTGACCGTTTTCTACTGCTGCTCTCCCGGGACAATATTCTTTTTGTGCTGGACTCAATGCAACCCCCTCTTTATAATAATTTCAAATTAATATATTCTATTATTTTCATGTTTTTCCTATAAATAAGCATAAAATATTTTAATATTTCTCTCAGTCTTCCATGATATTTTCTATTACTTTATATTTTACTCTTTAGTATGATATTTCTGCAATATAAAACCGGTACATTTACAGTACCGGCCAGATTCTTAAGAATATCTAAAAAAATTTTTAATAAATAAATATTAAGCTGACACCAAAAGTAACCAGTGCTGCACCTGCCACCAGGGAAGGTGTAATTTTTTCCTGGCTTCGCAGCATTAATACACTTAAAACAACAGTAAAAATTGATTCCATACTGGCTATAACATTTGCAACAGTTACTGTTATAAGTTCTATCCCGAAAAAAAAGAGCAATATAGCCACACTGGTACACAAGCCTGAATAATAAAAGTTAACAGCCCTTTTATCAAGCATGTACTTCCAATATATATTTTTCCCCCTGGCTAAAAAAGAGATATACATTAAAATTAGTCCTACTATTGAGCCTATAAGCGCTCCTGCAACCGGTGAAGACCATAAATCAAGTCCCACTTTCCTGGTAGCCAAGCCTACAGCCATCGCAAGACCGCTGCCAAGGCCCAGCATAAGCCCTGTAAAATTAAATTTTTCAGGTTTTTCAGTACTCTGGCTGTCATTATTTATTCTCTTTACCGATACAAACCATATGCCTGCAATACATATAACAATACCTATTATCGAACCCATGTTAATTTTTTCGCCCAGTATTCCTATACCAATAATTATAGTAAATACCGGGGATGATACCTTGTATGCACCGGCCCGTGGTGCACCGTTTACTTTTATACTCTCTAACAAAACCTGCCTTCCTACAAAAGAAGTTGCAGCGCCGGCTAAAACAAACCAGATAACAGCCTGCATATTTATAGTAATGCCGTTAAAAAAGATAATTCCTGCCAGCAATAATAAATAAAAAACATTATTTACAATAAGCGTTATTATCATTCCATGATCTCTGTCCATTTGTTCCATGGCACGCCGGTTATAAATATTACTTAAGCTGAAAAATAGTGCAGTACAAATTACTAAAAGTTCTCCTATTAACTCCATGTAAAGTCTCCTAAATATTTATAAATTTTGTATGCTTAAATAAATATAATTTACCAGGGTAACTATATCCAAAACCGGCCTTTGAACAACTTCCTGTATTTTATTCCTGAACGGTGGCATATTTGTACATTCTAAAATTATAACATTTACATCAGGATTACACTTTACTAATTCCAGGGCTTTCTCCTGCATTTCCTTTTCACATTTTTTATAATCCAGGTCAACTTTTTCACCCAGGAACACTTCAGAAAATTCCGGAGAATCATCCATACCGCATATTACAAAAGGTATGTTTTCCATATCTACTCCCCAAATATGCTTATCTGAAAGCGAAGATTTTCTAGCAGTAAGGATTCCAACTTTGCCCCGGCACCCCATTAGCTTGTATGCAAAAGGAACTTGAATCAAGCTTGACGTAAAAACAGGTATATTTACAGAAGCAGCAAGTTCTTTTTGAAACATGGCTAGAAAGCCGCAGCTGGTAGTAACGGCTTTAACACCCGATTCCTCCAATTCTTTTGCACTATCAATAAAAGGTTGGAGCAAAGATACATCTGCTTCCTTTACAATTCTACCGGGAGAGGCATTTTTTACTTTTTTGTATTTTACCGGGAAAGAAAAAGTACGTGCATTTCCTATATCCCCCACTGGCCTTGCAAATTGCGTATCCAGCATTAATATTCCCAGCAGCTCGCCGTAATTTGTATACCCGCCTTTAATTTCCATATTATTCCACTCTCCTGATTAAGAATTAAGCTCATACAAGTTTCTTGCTCACAACAAAGTATGAAAACTCTTCTGACGCTGGGTGGAGGTCCGGTGGTTTCCTCCAGTCCGGCACTCAGTGCGCTTCTTAAAAAATTATTCTATAAGTAGTATATTTTTACTTCTGGCTTTTCTGCATTAGAGATGGGCTGAGTGCCGGACGTATTTTTACTGGGA
>JAIPEW010000034.1 GCA_021736985.1 Clostridiales bacterium
CCCACGGTGTGATCAAAAACAAACTGCCTACCAATCCCAAAACAACCGCAAAAGCACCGGCGTTAAGTTTCTGTATTATAAGTATCCATGTAACAGCAAACAACATTATTAATACGAATAGGGTTTTTATTTTTTGCTGTCGCCTTGTTCTTTTATCTTTAATTTGTTTCTTTTCTGTTCCTGCAGGCACCCACCTAAAGATGATAAAAGTGCCTATCAGAAAAGCTAATATTGAAAATACTTTTAATACTTCAAGACTTATATCTATGGTGGACAGTTTGCCCAGGGCCAAAAGCAGAGAGGTACCAACTATTAAGCACCTGTAATACGTGCTTAAGTGGACACCTCCTCCGAAGTAGCGCAAGGATGCAAATGCTACTAGGGATACCATGGTCGTTATGAAGTTATTCAGAATTAAAGATAGCCATATTAAAATCAAAAACTGGACTATTATTCCGAGAATGATTTCCAGCCCGTATGCAAAAACCTCTATCCTATCCCGGTCAACCTGCAACCATGCTCCCATGGTTACCGCAATTTTCTGAGCAAATACTTTTATCATCATTACTTCTTAAGAAACATTAAATTTATGCCAAGACAAAGAATATATTACGCCAATTTTATTGTTCTGTTACATACATCTCCCACATATTGGTCATGGGTAACAATGATTATTGTTTTACCTTCATTATTAAGATCCTTTAAAATACTCATTATTTCATTTCTATTTTCAGAATCCAGCGAACCTGTGGGTTCATCGGCAAGTATCAAGTCACACGATTTCAAAAGTATCCTTGCTATGGCAACCCTCTGCTGTTCCCCTCCCGAAAGCTCATATATTTTCTGTTTGAGGGAAATGTTAAGCCCTACCTTCTCTAGGGCACCCATTTTCAGCTCCTGTTTTTCCTTCTTTGTTTTTTTTGTATAAAGCAGCGGTATTTCAAGATTATAGTCTACCGTTGCATCTTCAATAAGTGCGCAATTCTGAAACAAGTAAGAAAGTCTTGTCCTGAGAAGTTTATTTGCTCTACCCGAACCGATCCGCGGGTTTTCCTCTCCAAATAGTTTGATAACGCCGCTATCCGGCTTTTCGAGCAGACCCATTATATTCAAAATAGTGGTTTTGCCCGAACCACTTTTTCCCGTAATGGCAACCATTTCACCTTCGCATACCACCAGGCTTATATTGTTTATCACCACATGATCTGCATATCTTTTACTTATATTGATTAATTCACATATTTTTTTCATGCAATTAATTCCCTCCCTTTAAAACTTTGACTTTGTTTCTTTTTTCTATGATCACAAACGCAATAACAGTAGCTATAAGCTCTATTGATATCAGGCCAGCAGTCACTGCAAACAACTTGATATCAGCTGTTCCAGTCGTACTTTCCACAGCTGATGCTATTGAGGACGCTCTTGCCGCAAACTGCAAAAAAACTGATACTAGTCCTTTATTCACCATATAACAGATTAACAACTGAAAAGTCCAGGTCACCGAGAATAACAAAATATACTCCTTATATGTTCTGAAAAAGCCTGTACCGAATAACCTGCGCACCATAAATTTGCGTTGATATTTGTTAAAAAATATGGTTAGATTTTGGACGACAAGTATCAATAACCCCGCCAGCAGCCCCAAGCTTGTGAGTAGGAGCTGGTTCATCCACTTTTCCATGTTATATATTTTCTGCGCAACGAGCTGATTTATCGCAACCAGGTGTTTTATATTGTCATCCAGCTTTAATTTCTTAAGTTCAGGCTTCAGCTTCTCTAAGGTCAGCGCCGCATCTCTGTCGATCAGCTTCATCTTCAACGCGTCGGTGGCCCTGCCGCCGGATATTATGTTCGCCCTGTCTCCACAGATACTGTTCTTCTCGGTCACCACCTGGATGATTGGATCTATGATAACATTATTTTCAGCTGGAAATACCTCCGGATTAAAGCTGAATATTTCCTGGTTATTAGCCAGCCAGATAATTTCAATCTGTTGGTTTTTCACTCTGTCTGGAACATCTCTTTTAAAAAAACGCTCATTCCATTCATAAACACCCTCAAAGCCGTCGGTGCCGGTTCTTGTCTTTTTAAAATAGCTCATTATCTTATCTTCCCTGTGGCGGTATTTTTCAGGCACCAACAAAATCCAGTCACTTGTATCCTCGGATACCTGTACAGGGTTGTTGTGTACATCATAAACAGGAAATTCCTGCAGATAATTAGGGTTCACCTTTATTGACCTTATATTGTCTGAATTCTTGTTTCTAATAATATGATCTTCCTCATAATCGCCCGCTTCGATTAATAATGCTCCCATTTTGTTGAGAACAGGATACAACTCGCCAGCTGTGGCTGCAGTTTCTATAGGCGAACCATGCTTCACATCCTCCAGGTCATACCCGACTTTTAGGGGGTAAAAAACCCCGTAATCCTTGATATGCTCCCAGTTTTTCAGGTCTTCCCGCTTGGCCTGGATCTCGTCATACTGACTCCAAATCGAAAGGCAGATCAAGATCACCAATATGGAACAGCCTGCCTTGAGCAATGTATTTAAAGCAAAAATGCTATTGGTATCCTTGCGATTCTTGATGGCGTCGCTAACCCTGATTCTAGAGATGTATATGTATGAAATAAGCGAAATCGACGTCACGATAACATAGGTTTTAAAATGAGAAATAATGGCGCTGCCAATAAACTGGGATGTGGTATCTTTGATCAGCAAGGGTGCAAACAAGGATACCGCCACCGACAAAACAAAAATTACGGTAATCAGCCTGCCGGCTATGGTAAACCATAGGCGTAAATTGGACAGGCCGTGCATTTTCATGATCCCTATCCGCCTGGATTCGTAGAAAATATAGTAGATGAACAAAATTAAAGTAATAATGAAAACCATATAATTGATATACTTTAGGAAGTCTACTCGTGATCCGACTTCTAATCCTCCAGAACTATTCTTTTTCAGAAAATCCTTAGGAGTATACGAAAATTTTGTTTCGTGCTCTTTGTGATATTCGTTGACCTTAGCGACAAAGCCTTTTAAAAATGCATCAAAAACTCTCTCGTCCGATGCTTCCACATAATACTGACCACCTACAGACAGGTGTTCATATGCAGTCTTGAGCGGCTTAATCTTGATCAGGTTATTACCCCCGAATTCCCTGACAGTTCCAATTTGGTTGCGATCTCCGGTATCTACCGAGGACATAAAGGAATTACCCTGTTGAGTATCTTGAACTGTTAAGAACCTGCCGCTTTTAAGGCTGAAGGTATCAAAGAAACGGGTGTCACCTGTAAGCAAAAAGTATTTTAGTACTTCTGCTTGGTCATCTACATTATAATGTATATTAGTCCTAAAAATATTAACCTTATATTCTTTTGCCGTCTTACATAACAGAGGATACAGTTCATCCGGACCAGCAGGATGAAAATGAATTGGGATTCTAAACTGTCTTGCAATGCCTTTTTCTGCATTTTCCATTTTTTTCAGTTCATCTTTATCAGTTTGTATATAAGCTATATAAAATGAAAGCATAAAGGCTATAACTATAAAAACCGTTAATATCTTTTTCAATGCAACAATCTCCCTTATTACATAATTTAGTAAAATTCCTATCCCAAAACATCAATTTACCATACGCCACTCTTTACAGAAAAGCGGCGTATGGTAAAGACAGACTAAAACACGATATTTAGATTTATAACACACTATTTAGGCATCATTATCCCAATATGCATATCCAATTTTGTTTTCTGGACCATATGCATCGGCATAGGACCAGTCACCTGCATTTGCATAATTTTTATCTGTATCAGTGTGTATTATAGCTGTAGATGAATGGTAGTTATCAGGATGAACATAGTTAGACCATACATGCTTTTGGCCTCCAGCAAGCTCAGTACCGTAATTCCATGTCCCACCTCCAACATTCTCAACCGTAAAGGGAGTTACATCTTAATCACCATTCCCGGTAGTATACTATTACCGAGGGTAAGGTGGATTTTCCCCTATCAAACCTGTAGCGAGGGACTTGACCTGGTGGATACCACCTTATCCTCTGGAAAAAACATTGACTGGTTTAATTATAATTAAATCACTTATATGTTTCTAGCTGTTTTTCCTAAATAACCCAATACAGGGTTTGAATAACCAAGTGGTATTGCCTGTCAACCTCCCCACACGATGCCCTATAAAAAAACCCCCCGCTTATTATAGCGAGGGGTTACTTTTGACATGTTAACTTATTGTCCTATTAACACCTGGGTTCTGTTTCCCGGTTATTTATTTCTTCCATTATATTGTTAATAAATTCGTCCACGTCATAGGAACCCAGGTCGCCTTTAAAGCGGTGGCGTACTGCTACCGAGGTGTTAGCGGCCTCCTGGTCTCCCACCACCAGCATGTAGGGTATCTTCTGTGCCTGGGCTTCACGGATTTTATAGTTTACCTTCTCGTTCCTGTCGTCCACTTCCGCGCGTACACCCAGGGTATACAGCTTATCGGCCAGCGCCCGGGCATAGGATTGATGCCGGTCAGTGATGGGAAGCACCTTCGCCTGAACCGGGGCCAGCCAGGTGGGGAAGGCACCGGCGTAATGCTCGGTTAGAATCCCAATAAAACGTTCAATGCTTCCAAATACTACGCGGTGAATCATCACCGGGCGATGCTTTTCCCCGTCCTCACCTACGTAATCCAGGTCAAATTTCTCCGGCATTTGAAAGTCCAATTGAATGGTTCCGCACTGCCAGGTCCGGTCCAGGCAGTCCCTTAAGTGAAAATCTATCTTGGGGCCGTAAAAAGCCCCGTCCCCCTCGTTCACCTTGTATTCCAATCCCCGGGACTGCAAGGCTTCTACCAGGGCACTGGTGGCCATATCCCACATTTCATCCGAGCCCATGGCTTTTTCCGGCTTAGTGGAAAGTTCCACGTGATAATCAAAACCAAATGCCTTGTAAAAGTCGTCAACCAGGTCGATTACCTCTATTATTTCCTCCCTGATCTGTGACGGGAGCATATAGATATGGGCATCATCCTGGGTGAAACAGTGTACCCGCATTAAACCGTGCAGAACACCGCTCAACTCGTGCCGGTGCACCAGCCCCAACTCCGCCATGTGGATAGGCAATTCCCGGTAACTGTGCAGGCGATTTTTATATGTAATCATACTGCCGGGGCAGTTCATAGGCTTTATGGCAAAATCGTTATCATCGATATTAGTATAATACATGTTTTCCGAATAATGCTGCCAGTGCCCGCTTCTCTCCCATAGTTCCCGGCTGAGGATTATAGGTGTACGTATTTCCTCGTAACCTCTTTTCTTGTGTTCTTCCCGCCAGAAGTCTTCCAGTTCATTCCACAATATTATCCCCTTGTGGTGGAAAAAAGGAAACCCCGGGGCTTCTTCGTGAAGGCTGAATAAATCCAGCTCCGGACCCAGCTTGCGGTGGTCCCTTCTCTTGGCCTCTTCCAGGCGGTGCAAATAATCTTCCAATTTAGATTTTTTAGGAAATGATGTCCCGTAAATTCTTTGCAGCATCTTGTTCCGCTCGTTGCCCCTCCAGTAGGCACCGGCCACGTTCAACAGCTTTACGGCTTTAAGACTGCCCGTGGAAGGCACATGAGGGCCCGCGCAAAGGTCATCAAAATCTCCCTGGCGGTAACAAGATATGGTTTTACCCTCCGGCAATTCATTGATCAGCTCCACTTTATAGTCTTCTTTTTCATTTTTAAATTTTTCCACGGCCTGCTCCCGGTCCAACTCAAACCTTTCAAAGAAAAGATCCTCTTTTATGATTTTCTCCATTTCCTTCTCGATTTTTTCCAGGTCCCCGGGAGAGAAAGACTCAGAAACATCAAAATCGTAATAAAACCCCTGGGCAATAGCCGGGCCTATACCTAACCTGGCATCGGGAAACAGCCTTTTAACGGCCTGGGCCATTACATGGGCGGTGCTGTGACGAAAAACCTCTTCTCCTTCTTCTGTATTAAAATCCAAAAATTCTACTTCCGCATCTTCATTTAAACTTGAAGTAATATCCGTAAGTTCTCCATTTACCCTGGCCACCACCGCTTCTTTGGTCAAACGGGAGCTAATATTTTTGGCTATTTCCAATAGAGTAGTTCCCTTTTCATACTCCCAATTAGCAAAATCACCTAAAAAGTGAAGTCAAAAGTATAGAAAAAGAGCCCAAACTTTGGTAACGTTAAAGGTGACTAAACCAAACCTTACCAAGGAGGACTCTTTCTATGGATAGTGTACAGGATTACAACATGAACTTCAACTCCCGAACGAAAGTAAATTTTGAGGGCGGCAACCTAACCTCAGACGCAGGCTTATTGTTATACAAAGAATTTGACCACAAAATCGGTCTTTCCGAGGCAGTTAAGGAAATGCTAGTTATACACGACCCTATTTGTCACCGTAATCATTCCAACAGTGATGTTGCCCTTCAAAAGCTATATCAACATCTTGCCGGTTATCACACCGATGTAAATGGATTCGGCTGTCATAAAATGAGCAGTACGGATTTTGAATCGAATGCAGTGAAACTGCAGTTAGCAATGCTGGCATATAACTTTAATAACTGGTTTTGCAGGTTATGCTTACCGGAACAAATGAAATCGAACCGGATGGAGACGCTGCGGTTAAAATTGGTCAAAATAGCAGGGAAGCCGGTTTCAAAGATTTTGAGCTTTATGCATCAAGTGCTGAACAATTACCTTTTTCTGATAATATTTTTGATATAATTGTATGCAACTTGTCTTTAAATTTTTTTGAAGACTTAAATACCGTTATTAGAGAATTAACAAGAGTATTAAAAAAACAAAGAACTTTTATCTGCATTGTACCAGTGCCTGAAAGAAATAAAAAACAAAGCTCTATACGGGGGAAGTTGTATTCAGAAGAACAATTAAATAAATTATTTACAAGTTATAAATTTGAATTTTGTCCGCATGAATTTAAGAACGGGGCTTTGCTCTATTTTACAGCAGTTCTTAAAGATAAATAAAATCAGTTAAAGGAACAACAAATCTTTTTTTGCCGTCCCAGTTTATCTCAACGTCCGGTCTTTTTAGTGGAAAATTGAGCGTTTTTCCCACCCGGTTGATTATTTTTATACCTGTATTTTCCCTAAGCAATGCTGGACTTAATATTAAATTTGTTTCAATGACCAATGAAATATCATCAAGACTTTCTTCTTTAACATTAATAAAAGCGCCTGGTTTTGCTTGGAATCCTGGAATAAAGGGATTGCAATAGTCAACGAAACGTCCTGTACCGCTGAGACGTTTTCCAGTTAATAAGTAGGCATTATTATAAAACTTGTCAGTTCCAATAGTCTCTCTAAAAATCATACCGCATGTGCGCAAGCTTAATCTTACAAAGCTTTCATTTTTTAAAAACAAAAGTTTTTCCGCGTATAATTCAACACATACCTGCAAGTCGATATTCTCCTCTCTACTGTAAAAAGATAAAAAAATATTTTTATCATTATTTAATACAATTTTTCAAAAATAGTTAAAAATAAGAAATTTAAAATTTCTTATTGCAGTAAAGAAACTTTTTTAGTAAAATGTCGAAAAAGATCTAAAAATGATATGGAATTGTAATAAATACTTTCTTGGTGGTTAATATATGGAAGAAAATAAAAAAAACTTAAAACAAGAATTGATATCTATAAATAATGAAGTAAATCAGGAAATTTTTGGAAGAGGGCTTGTCAAACAAAAAGTATATATTATGGATAATGTTATACTTATTACAGCTATCAACCACCGTGTTTCTGCATTATTAACCCTGGACAAGCAAGGGATATCTACTAGAGAAATTGACTTGATTTTATTAGATACTTACAAAACTCGTTTAAGACAATTGGTAGAAGAACGTTTGAATTTTAATGTATTATCTGTATTTAAAGATTATGATCCTAACGAAGAAACTTCTGTAAATGTCTTATCTTTAAATGAAAACTTAAAATTATAATAGATAGGTTGAGAGAAATTCCAAGTATATATTAATTAAAACTTCTGAAGGTAAACAATACTTTAAAATTGCCTTCAGAAATTTACAATCTTGGAACAGCTCAAAAACCGTCTTTCATTGAAAGGTTTGAAGGTTAATCAATTAATGATTTGCCTTTTATAAACCTGTAATGAAGGGCGGTTTTTTTATTATAAAAATATTAAAGCAGGAGGTATAAAAAATGTCTACACCAATTGTGAAGGATGTCAGCAATGCATTAAACACCTTAACCGGTGGTAGGGTGCCGCAAGATGGAGATTTATTTTCTTGTAAAAATCCTTTTGTGGTTATTAAATCTTCTTCAATTCCCGGAAAAGAAGTAATGGAAATCCCTGGTTTGGTATACGGAGACCGTGACAAAAAAGTTAAAAAATTAGCTGTTCTAATGACTTTAAACGAGTCGCACATTGAACTAGCTGGTTCGTTAGGTGTGGATGCGCTTGTAGCTCATCACCCTGTAGCTGATGCTGCAAATTCAGGTGGCGTTACATTGAAAAACTATTTAGGGCTTTATGATATTGCATTATTTGAATTGCACGAAGCTTTTCATGGATTGCATCCTGGTATTCCATATTTGCACGGTCATAAAGCTTTTAGATCTGAAATAGCTTATGCTGGTATTCCAGGAAACATTATGTTTGTTGGTAAGACAATGGAAGAAGTAAATACACTTGGGGATATGGTAAAAAGAATAAATGATTTCATGGGTATGAATACAGAGGAAGAATTGTTAGCCAGTGAGAGACAAGTCAGGAAATGTAATGAAATTCTTGAAACTAATACTTCTACTCGTAGTTATATCTTAGCAGGAGAAGAAGATAAACCAGTAAATAATGTTCTTCATATTTTCCCGCATACTGGTTTTAATGTTGATCATTTAGAAATGGCTTTAAAAGAACATCCCGAGGTTGATACTTTACTTGCTACCATAAGCAGGGTGAAGTCAGATCATCCTTTAGTTGATAAATGTCGTGAATTGGGACTTAACTTGGTAATTGGCAATTCTCATGCTATGGAAATCCTGGAAAACGGTCTTCCACTGGCAAAAGCCCTGGACAGGCTCTTGCCTGGAGTAGAAGTAATGATATTTAGAGAAAGAGTGACTGCTGTACCTCTGCAAGATTGTGGGTCAGAAGGTATCCAGAATTATGCTGACATGATTTGTGATAACTATCTAGTTAAATAAACTAAGGGGGTATTTAAGAGCTTGATCTAACAAGAACGCGCTTAAGAAATTGTATTAAAGTAGGTAGTAAGTATTCCGGGAGATAGTTTTAAAAGTCAGTATGTTAAGAAGAAATACAACGGAGGAGGTTAAATGATGGCAAAAACACAAGAAGAATTGGCATCAAATGGCAAGCAAATTAATAGAATTGAAATTGTGGGATTATCTCTTGTTGCTTTAGCTTTTTTTGGACTTTTATTTTTTGCTGATACAATGTCAGGAACATTTAATGCGATGATGAATAAAGCATATACGATCTTCGAAGTGTTCATTTTTGGTGGAAAAGTAGGTATTGCTATTGTTGTAAGTGTAATAATTGGTAGGGTTTTAGAAAGACTTGGTTTTACCGATGCTCTAATGAGAATATTCGTACCTATTATGCGATATTGCGGTATAAATTCGGCAGTTACTGTTCCCAGCGTTTACAATATTTTGGGTGACATTAATGCTGCTGGAAGAATCGCCGGGCCCATTCTAGTCAAAGCAAATACTACTAAAGATGAACAAAAAATAGCAGTTGCCACCATGGTACAATCACAGCAGTCTTTTTCTACATTTATGCTGGGAATGCTGGCTATGTCAACTGTTGGAATAAAGGTGTTTCCAGTAATAATATTAATCTTGTTTGTTCCAATACTTGTTGTTCCAATATTGCTTAAGTTTACAATATGGCGTGATACTAAACCAGTTGGGCTTGCTGAACAGCCTAAATTTACACCTGAAACTGCACCTTTGTCTACTTTTTTTGGTGCAGCAAAAGAGGGTTGTGAGCTTCTTTTCTTATTGATTATACCTGCAGCAGCAGCTATTTATGCAATAATTGGAGGGTTAGAATATGTAGGTATCTGGCAATATGTCGAGAGTTTCCTGAATAGTACTCTGGGCGCTATGTCGATACATCCTGAAACAGGTATGCTATCCATTTTAGTATCACCAACACTGGCAATGGGTACATTGGTTGAAACTGTAAAAAGCTCGCAGGTTGCTCCGCAGCTTGTTTTAGGATCTTTTGTTCTGGCTTCTTCTGGTTTTCCCCTGTCGGTAATATTTGGACAAGTTCCGGCAGTATGGGCAGAATCTACTGATCTAACTGAAAAAGAAGCAATTAAATCAGCACTTTTAGGTGCAACAATGCGTTTAATAACTGCTGGCATAGTAGCTACGCTGCTGGCACCGTTATTCATTTAAGGAAAACCTGAATTTTAATTTTTATTGCAGCAGGTTTGTACTTGCTGCAGTAAGATTAACTAAAGTATGTGCATGTTTTAAAACATTAATTCTATATATTTAATAATTAAGGCTGCCTCTGGCAGCCTTAATTATTAAATTGGTCTTTTGCATGTAGACAGATTTTTTAGTACGTACATGACTGACCTGTAATGGAAGATACTAACTTATAATGATTATTAAAAAGGTGTATCTGTTAAAAATAGATACAGGTGTTAATGGGCGCCCGTTTTGCATATTAATTTTTTCTAGAGATTAAATTAGTTTATAAGAGGTGATAAATTATGAACTACACAGTGGCACAGGTTATTATAAGAGCTTTGTTTTACTGGGGCATAAAAAATATTTATGGGGTCTCTGGAGATGCTGTTTTACCTTTTTTAGATGCCCTGGGAGCACAGGATAGAATTAAATATTATAGTACTGTAAGTGAGCAGGGGGCAGCTTTTATGGCTTGCGGGGAAGCCAGGGTAACTGGTGGGCCGGGGGTTTGCCTGTCTACCGAGGGGCCCGGTGCACTGAACCTGGTAAACGGAGTAGCAGATGCAAACCGGGATGGTATTCCCCTGCTGGTAATTACTGGTCAGGTTGAAACCGGTAAGATTAATACAAAAGCCAAACAATACTTTAACCAGCAGCAGTTGTTTAATTCTATTACTGATCTTTCAATACTGTTGACCAGGCCGGAATCAGTTGTAGAAACATTAAAGATTGCCGTGGAAAAAGCACTTAATGATAATACTGCTTGTCATATATCTGTACCCAAAGATATTTTTTCAAGTCCTGTATATGAGTACCAGCTTGCACCTCTTAGCTATACCGGTCCGGCACCAGTTTCAGGCAATGTAGGGAAAGTAGTAAATCTTTTAGTTAATTCTGTTAAACCACTAATTATTGCAGGCACCGCTGCTGTTCCCGTAAAAGATGAGGTTTACCGCCTGGTCGAGCTCACCGGGGCAGCTGTAATTCCTGCGCAAGGGGCCAGGGGAATATATCCTGGAATGGAAGATTTTAATGTTGGAGGCCTGGGTGAGGCTCATATCCCTCCTATTCTAAACCAGGCTGATTGCATTATTTTAGTTGGAAGCAGTCCTTATGAGCATAAATTTATAAATGAAGCAAATATTATTCAGATTGATGATTGTCCCCAGAGCCTGGCTCATCAATTGAGGCCTTCTTCAATAAATGGCGACATATCCTGGATATTAAAATTAATTAATGAAGCTGTTAAAGATTATGATCGGGATATGAACTGGCAGCACGAAATAAAAATACACCACCAGGAATTTGTAAAAATGGTTCAAAGGGAAGCAGAGCTTAATGATAAGCCGATATCTCCCCGCAAGGTGGTAGCTATATTAAACGATATAATCCCGGAAGATGCTGTCATCAGTATTGATTCAGGTGAATTTATGCACTGGTTTGATCGTGGTTTTATCGCGAAAAACCAGCAAGTGATAATTTCTGATTACTGGCGCTGCATGGGAAGCGGGCTGCCTTTCGGACTGGGGGCCAGGGTCGCTCAACCTGACAAAAAGGTTTTTATTTTGACTGGAGAAGGGGGGTTCATAATGATGATGCAGGAAATATTGACTGCAGCTCATTATGCTCTGCCCGTGGTTATTGTTGTATTTAATAACAGTGAATACCTGTTGGAGAAACATCGCATGGAAAAAGAAGGTATGATCTCCTTTGGCGTAGATGCTTATCTTCCTGACATTGCAACTTTTGCAGAGGCCTGTGGAGTTCAAGGGGTTAGCGTTGAAGATCCTGAATTACTTGAAGAAACTTTGAAAAAAGCTGCAGCGAGTGATAATACAGTAATTGTAAATATAAAAGTGAATAAAGAAAGACCGCTTTATATTTGATTTTTTCAGATTTTTATAAATTTTAAGTTTTTTTTAAGTAATAATTGTTTTATAATTGTGTTTAATATGATTTAAAATGGGGTGTTTTTACTCTCTATGCTTAAACTGGGAGTAAATAGTTTGTTTTTATTAAAATAGAGTCTCGTATGAACGGAGGATTGCATTGATTAAGAATTCAGTACTAATTATAGGAGCAGGTATCAGTGGTATGCAATCCGCGCTTGATCTGGCTGAATCTGGATACAAAGTTTACCTGGTAGAGAAATCCAAATCGATTGGCGGCAAAATGTTAATGCTCGACAAAACTTTTCCCACTAATAATTGCTCAGTTTGTATTCTTTTCCCCAAGCTGGTTGAATGCGGGTGCCATCCTAACATAGAAGTATTTACGCGTTCAGAAGTGATTAACTTGCAGGGAACTGCCCGGAATTTTACTGTTACGATAAAAAAGAAACCCGGGTATGTAGATGCTGAAAAATGCCTGGGTTGTGGAGTTTGTGTAGAAGAATGTCCTGTTAGTGTAGATGATGAATTTAACCAGTATTTAAGTAAACGTAAAGTCATTTATAAAATGTATCCGCAGGCGTTTCCTAATGCCTATATAATTGATGATGCTAATTGCCTGGAGATAAAAAAACCTGGTGCATGCGGCAGGTGTTGTAGGGTATGCCCGACTGATGCAATAAAGTTTAATATGAAAGAAGAAATTATAGACGTTAATGCAGGAGCAGTTATTGTGTCTCCGGGGGCTGGATTGGTTGACGGCAGGATACGCGGTGAGTATGGTTACGGGATTTATAATAATGTAATTACTAGCTTGCAGTTAGAAAGAATGTTAAGTGTTTCCGGTCCGTATGGCGGCAATGTATTAAAGTCAGATGGTACGGTTCCGGGTAGAATTGCATTTATTCAATGCGTTGGTTCCCGCGATATATCCAATAACCGTGGATATTGTTCTAATGTTTGCTGCATGCATACTGCTAAGGGGGCAATAATCGCTAAACAAAATCATGAGAACCTGGAAATAAGTGTTTTCTGTATTGATGTAAGGACATTTGGCAAGTATGAACAGTATTATGAGAGTGCTCAGAATGATTATGGAATAAGATATATTAGAAGCATGGTATCGTCTGTTAAAGAGCTGCCGGATAAAAGGTTAAGGCTCAGGTATAAAACTCAAGAGAAAAATTTATTGGAAGAGGATTTTGATATGGTAGTATTGGCGCTGGGATTTAAACCTGCTAATGGAACTATTCAAATGGCAAAAACTCTTGGTATAAAGCTTAACCGGTACAATTATTGTAAGGTGAAAGAATTCTCTGCTGTAGAAACATCGCGGAAAGGAATTTATGCTTCCGGCGTTTTCAGTGGGCCCAAGGATATTCTAGAAAGCGTAACCCAATCTAGTGCAGCGGCAGGTGCATGTAAAGAACTTTTGAATAAAGTGCCCGGGGACAGCAGGAGTGAAGAAGGTTGCTATATTTCTGAAAAAGATACCAGGGCAGAAAAGCCGCGTATAGGTGTGTTTGTGTGTAATTGCGGCAGCAGCATTGGTGGAGTAGTAAATATACCTGAAGTAGTAGAAAAAGTAAAAAATTTTCCTGATGTAGTTTATGTCCGGGAATTTTTATATACCTGTTTGCAGGAAAGTGTACAGGTAATTAAGCAAAAGATTCAAGAGCTCAATCTTAATAGGATAGTAATTGCGTCCTGCTCGCCACGTACGCAAAAATATTTTTTTCAAGAAGTTATTAGAGAAGCAGGTTTAAACCGGTATATGCTTGAGATGGTAAATATACGTGAGCAATGTTCACTAGTACATATATATGAGCCACAAAAGGCATCTGAAAAGGCAAAAGATTTAATCAAAATGCATGTAAATAAAGCAAGGTTCTTAAAACCCTTAATTGAAACACATGTAAATATGACTCCCGGGGCATTAGTAGTAGGCGGTGGTATATCTGGCATGACCAATGCACTCAGTCTTGCCAGGCAGGGATATGAAGTACATATAGTTGAAAAAAATGAATATCTTGGTGGTAACGCGCGGCGTATTTTTATTGGTTTTAATAAAGATGTACAGCATTATCTTAATCAATTAATTAAGAAAGTAAATACAAATCCAAAGGTACAGGTGATTACGGGAGTAGAAATAATTAAAGTAGATGGGTATGTAGGTAATTTTATTACTACCCTTAGTAATAAACAAAAAATTAAGCACGGTGTAACAACAATTGCAATAGGAGGAGAGGAATATAAACCAGAAGAGTATCTTTACGGGGAACATGATGCAGTATTAACCCAGCTGGAATTAGAAAAAGAGATAGCTGAAGAAAAAGAGCGTATAAAGAAGGCTAAAAATATTGTATTAATACAATGTGTCGGTTCCAGGACTTCGGAAAAGCCTTACTGCAGCCGTGTTTGCTGCACAAAATCCAACAAAATAGCTTTAGAAATTAAAAAGATTAATCCCGGTGCTAACCTATATATTCTTTACCGGGATATAAGAACCTACGGGTTTAACGAGGAATATTATAAACAGGCCAGGGAACAGGGGGGGGTATTTATACGTTATGATATAGATGACAAGCCCCGGGTAGAGTCAGTTGCTGCTGGTTTAAAAGTAACTACTGTTGACCATGTGCTTGGAGAAGAAATTGTAATAAATGCAGATATTGTTGGATTAGCTGCAGCAATACTGCCCCCGGGAGATAGTACTAAGATCAATAAGATGTTTAAACTGTCTTCAGGTAAAGAAGGGTTTTATCGTGAGTGTCCTTTTCGTGGTTCCTGGGGTTTTTCTAACGAAAAGCTGCGCCCTGTTACTTATGCTTCGGAAGGAATATTTAAAGCAGGACTGGCCCAGGGCCCTAAATCCATAGAGGAAAGTATTACACAGGCAAAAGCAGCTGCTAGCAGAGAAACAGCAATTTTAAGCAGCAGTACTGGTAAGTTATCGGCTGTTATCGCTGTTGTGCAAAAAGACAAGTGTGCGGCGTGCTGTACATGTGTGCGCCTGTGCCCGTATAATGCTCCTGTAATAAAAAATTATGCTGCAGAAATTATACCTGCACTGTGCCAGGGATGCGGAATTTGTGCTGCAGAGTGTCCTAATCGTGCAATTACACTGCAAAATTATGGTGAAGAAATATTTAAAAGCATGTTTGAGAGTATAGGATAAGTTGAAATGTATATACATTTCAACTTATCCTATACTTCTTATATTAAATAAGCCAGCAAAAGGCCGGTAGTAACTAGAAAACCAGAATAAGTGTGCAGTTGTGCGGTAGCTTTCATTCCAGGTATCATTTCTACCGGTGTTTTTTTATTTTTAAAAAGACCGGGCGTTTTTAAAGCTCGGGGTAAACTTGCGAATGCAATTAATAACCAGGGGGAAGTGAATCCAAGTACAACTATCCCTAGTATCCATAAATATGACATGACAAACATAACAGCCAAAAAAATAACAGCCCGATCATGGCCTAACATAATGGCAAGAGTGCAGCGCCCGTTTCCTTTATCTTCATTTATGTCACGGATATTATTTGCTGTTAAAATTGCACTACATAAAATTGTAATCGGTACTGAAATAAGGATACTTTCTGCGGTAACTGTCCCGGTTTGGATAAAAAATGTAATTACAATAATGACAACTCCCATGAAAAAACCGGCAAATAATTCTCCAAACGGTGTAGAGGAAATGGGGTAAGGACCTCCTGCATATAAATATCCCATGGAAATAGAAACTATCCCGGCAGCAGCAACCCACCAACTGCTTTGCGCGCATATATAAACACCCAGTAAAACAGATATTACAATAAATAAAATAGCTAAACGCAATATTGTTTTAGGCCTTACCCCGTGTTTTACAATAGCCCCTCCTATGCCGACGGATTCCTCTGTATCAAGTCCTCTTACAAAATCATAATATTCATTAAACATGTTTGTTGCCGATTGTATTATTATTGATGCCAACAACATTGCAAGAAAAAGAAAAAATTTAAAGTCTGAATACTGCAAGGCCAATGCTGTTCCCACAAACACAGGGACAAAGGCTGCAGTGAGCGTGTGCGGTCGTAAAAGATGCCACCATATATGCCAGCGTATCCTTTGATTCACTGTTTGCCACCCTTTCAATATGTAAAAGATTTTGCTAGAATGAGTTCGAAACAGGAAGTATAATGAATAATAGTTTTATGTAGCTAAACCTGATGGATTAACAAATCTTGTTTTATACTATACCTTACTATAAGCGCAGTAAAGCCCTGAATTTTTATATGAGAAATGACCAATACCCGGCAGGGGGTAATAAGTAAAATGACAGAGGGTTGGATAAAAAGTTTTTATGAACAGAAACCTGTAGACAAGCAGGGTAATCCTATTCCATGGTGGACATATTCATGTATTTATTTTTTAGAAAAGCGTATAAATAATAATCTAACAGTTTTTGAGTATGGTTCTGGTTATTCAACAATTTGGCTTTCTGAAAGAGTAAAAAAAGTTATTTCTGTAGAGCATGATTTAAGATGGCTAAATAAAATAAATAAAATAATCCCTCAAAATGTTAAGATTTTTCATAAAGATTGTGAAAAAGGATATGAAAAAGAAATATTAAATCACGGGTTATTTGACATGGTTATAATTGATGGAATTAACCGAGTTAAATGTGCAAAATTTGCAATACATGCACTAAACCATGAAGGCATCATTGTTTGGGATGATAGAGAACGAGATAAATATAAAGAAGGTATAGAAAAGTTGAAATCTTATGGTTTTAAAGAAATATGTTTTACAGGATTAAAACCTGTTAATAAATTTATAAATAAAACATCAATAATGTACAGGGATAATAACTGCCTTAAGATAAAATAGAATATCTTTACTTTTTTTACCTGGTATGGGACAATGGTCCCGGATTGAAAATTACTTTTAATCTATTTACTTATGACAAATAATAGACTATTTTATAAAATATAATATTTTTATATGGTGAAAATGATGAAATTAAAAAAAACATGTCAGGTATTGATTGATTGCGGGTATCATCCTGGCGAAATTGAGTATGTGCTTAATAAACTAGTTAAAGACAAGAATTCAAAAAAAATTAATGAAATGGAAGATAAAATATTATTAAGTATGCTCCAGGAAAAATTAGAGATAGCCAGGGCGGAGTCTAAAGTAGAAAACTATAGGTAGAGCAGTAAAGCGGCTAATTTAAAAGCCGCTTTTGTAATGCTACAAAGGAGGAAACTAAAAGTGGGCGAAGTCATTGTTGTTACTTCCGGGAAAGGTGGTGTAGGTAAAACTACAACAGCATCTAATATGGGTGCAGGGTTGGCTGAAAACGGTTATATTGTTTGTCTTATTGATGCAGATATTGGCCTGCGTAATTTAGATGTGGTTTTAGGCCTGGAAAACCGTGTTGTGTATGATATAACTAACGTTATATCTGGAAAATGTAAAATTAACCAGGCACTTGTAAAGGATAAATTTTTTAAGAAACTTTTTTTACTTCCTGCGGCTCAAATTAAAGATAAGATGTCTGTTACCCCGGAAGAAATGTGTGAGCTTTGTAACATTTTAAAAGAGAAATTTGATTTTGTTATCATCGATTGTCCTGCAGGTATAGAGCGGGGGTTTAAAAATGCTACAGCTGGTGCCGAAAATGCTATTGTTGTAACAACACCAGAGGTGGCAGCAGTACGAGATGCAGATAGGATAATTGGCTTTGTTGGGGCTTGTGGATTACCTTCTCCACGACTTGTAATTAATCGCTTTCGTCCTAAAATGGTTAATGCAGGGGATATGATGAGTATTGATGACATCTTGGATATCTTGTCTGTAGATTTACTGGGGATAATACCGGAAGATGAATTAATTATAGTTGGGGCAAATACTGGCGAGCTGGTAATAAAAGACGGGAATTCTTTATCTGGTCAGGCTTATAAAAATGTGGTACAGCGCCTAAAAGGTAATGAAGTTCCTTATTTAGAACTCCAAAAGAGCAACTTTTTTTCCAAGCTTAGTAAAGTCTTTTCTCGTCAGTAATATTTGAAAGGAGTAAGAAATTGTTTAAATTTCCTTGTAAGAATTCTACAAGCAGCAGTGTAGCAAAAGAAAGATTGCGTTTTGTACTATTAAGCGATAGGACTAGTATAAACCCCGAGTTATTGTATGATCTGGAAAATGATTTTATAAAAGTTATATCCAAGTACATGGAGATTGATGAAAATCTATTAGAACTAAATATTAATAAAGATGCCGGTAACGTTATGTTAAAGGCAAATCTGCCGGTTAAAAGGGTAAAAACATATTAGTAACAAAATAATTTCGTTGAGCTCAGCAGCTAAAAAGGCCTTGACTGTTGGCATGTCTTTCTCTCTGAAATACTGGTAATTTTATCCTGTATATAATAATGAATATCCCCTCGTGCAGTGCAAGTAATTTAAGAACTACTGGTGCGTGTTTTACTTATAAGAAATTATTGCAAACAGCACGACCAGTAAAGCAATTGCCCATATTATTTTTTTCACCATTTACACTCCCTCTAGTAAAATACTGAAATGACTAAATTCTTCATTATTCTACATTAATTTTTTGTTACCTTCCTATATTATCAGGTTAGTTAAAAATATGCAGTGGAAAAACTTAAATAAATTATAAGAATTACTTAATAAAATATTATTTTTTAAAAGTTATATTAATTATAGAAGCTGTTTTTATACAGCACACATTAAATAAATTTTTTATTTTAAACGAAGTTTGAAATAAAAAATTCTGTTTTACTGGTTAGCTCGCAATATACCAGTGGGGTAATGCTTACCTTTGTTCCTGTTTGTACAAGCCAATGAAATGCTTGATCAGGGGACTGATAGGTCTTGTTAAGATTGATAGCTGTTTATTTTATGCCGGTGAATACAGGATAAGCGGTGATCTGCTAAATAATATTTTTCAAATCAAGGGGATGTTGTAATTTAGAGAAGTACATATAAAAGTAATAATCTATAAACAAATATAATAACGTGAGTGATAATGCACAAGATGAAGAAGAGAATTATTAGATTATTAGGCAGTGTTTATAAAAAAAGTATCCCCCGGGTTCTACCAGGGGATACTTTTATTTATGCTCGCGAAGCCATAATTTTTCAGCAGCCCACTTACCGGCCAGCCCAAACCGGCTTTCTGGGAGCAGTGTGAATTTCGGTTCTTTTTTGTAAAAATTTGCCGTAAAAGATATGGCTTTTGCACCGGATTGTATAAAACTGATGCTCTTACCGCTAAATTGGCTGTTGGGACGTTTTTTTTGTATTTTGCGTGCAATGTTGTCGCTTGTTACCATGGCGTGAAAGTGAGCAAATTCACCAGTCATTGGCAGGTTATCTCCGCGGGGTAATTTTATACGGCTTGAATCTCCCAGTGCATATACACCGTTCCATCCTGTACTAAGAGTTAACGGGTTAACCGGAATTTGGCCTGTTTCGTCAGAAAGTACACTGTTCTGAATAACTTGTGGAGGACGGTGGTGCGGGATATATAGAAGCAAATCATATAAAATATTTCCTGAAGTAAACATAATTTTTTTATTGTCGAGATCAACATTTATAAATTGCTGGCTTGTGTAAATTTTTATATTTGCAAACTTTAATTTTTTTTCAATTAAAGTACTTACTTTTTTATCTGTGACCTCAAAAGGAATCTTTTCAGGTGTGTATAGTGAGATATCAATTTGTTCTCGAATACCTTTTTTTCTAAACCATTCATCCAGCATGTAAGCATATTCATAAATAGAGCAGGGGCACTTTATAGGCAGAGATGTTATCATTAAAACGATTTTTCCAGAATTAAAGTGCTTTAGTATATTGTGTAAGGCTGATACATTTTTGATATCGTATAAATTATAACCTGCAAGTGCCAGTTCTTTGGTATCAGCTTTTGTTGCATCAATTCCGGCAGCTACAGCCAGAAAATCATAAAATATTGCTTGTCCATCTTCAAGCGTAATACTTTTTTTGCAAGGATCTATGTGAATTGCTTTTTTGCAAATGATTTCAGTGCCGGCTGCGTGCATTTTATTTGTTTTCCTGGTTACATTACCTGGTCGGCGCTGTCCTACGGTAATCTTGGGATAAGAAGCTTGATAATCTACTGTTTTTTTTTGTTCAATTAGCTTAATACTGTGTTTGCTGTCCAGCTTTTTGCGCAAGCTTTTTGCTAACGAGGCACCGGCTACACCAGCCCCGAGCACGACTATAGATGCCATTTTATTCACCCTTCAACATATTTGATTCCTGTTTCTAATATGTGTTTCATTGTAAGTTTTCATACTTCGCTGTGAAAATAGGTTCGCGGGATTTATTCAGAAAACTACCTAAAAGGCTATGGCCAGGGCAGGTGGATTTCCGGAAGGTAGCGGAATCTGGGTGCGCTGCATAGCCCGTCAAATCCCGAAACCTCGGCTGCTAAGGGCGTGAAAAATTTGATATGCACTATCATTAAGCGGGTATCTAAAACATACTTTATGCTCCCGGT
>JAIPEW010000017.1 GCA_021736985.1 Clostridiales bacterium
ACTTGCTTGGCATAGCCTAATCAATAATTAAGAACCGTTGGGCAAACGGGGTTAGCTTGGTAATTATACTGGCGTTAGCTAGTACGTCCCAAGAAGCCCCCACCTCTAAGCGTTAGCGTAGGTAGGGGAGTATGTCACTGATGAAGATGGTGACGGTAATATTAATGAAACTTTTACTTATAATGGTGCTGGAGGAAATTTTTCTAAAAGCATAAGCAAACCTTGTGTTGGTGCAGTTATCAAAGCTCCAGTTGAATTAACAGGTTTTGCGAAAATAGCTAAAGATATGCCAATCAATAACAATATTTATGTAAGTGCTTTGGTTTCACCAAATCTTAACCCAAACAGCTAAGAAAAAAATGTTAAATTTGAAATTTTATTGTAAAAAAAAGAAGGATTTACCGGTAGATATGTATAATTAATTAATAAAATAATAAATGGAGGTTTTTTTATGAAAAAGTTAAGCTTTATAATAATGTTTTGCATGTTTACCTTTACATTATTTTCAGGCAGCGCGTTTGCAATGCCGATAGATGAATTTGATCGGGACGATGTGAAATCATATGAAAACACTATTACCTACAAAAAACATGGTAATTTATATGTTACTATATTTTGCAGATATCCTGAAGAATGGGATCGAACTGTATTAGATGACTATAGTAAAGAGCAGATACAAGAATTTTTTAAGGGTTCGGTAGAAACCTCGGCACATGAGATAGGAGATGATTATGCTAATTATCAGATTGTAAAAATAAATGGAGTCCCCTGGCAAAATTCTCCTTACAGAAACTTAGTGTATGATAATATGGATCATTATGGTGGCGGCGATTTTGACAAATATCCTGAGCTGTATGAAATTGCTAAAGACAAGAGATTCAATGGCAGGGGAGAAGAAGTAATACAATTACTCAGCGAAGGAAAATCAATAGATGAAGTACAAAAAGCCATGGGAATTACCGGCGAATTACAAAATAGTTTAAATGAAAAAATACATGAAGAAAATAATATAAGTAAAGAAAGTCAAGAAGAAGAAGAGAATAAAGAAAAAGAAACCAAAAAAGATACAAATAATTATATAACTCCTGAAAAGTTAAAGATAAATATGAAAGCCGATAGCAATAAGCTTTCTATTTCGGAAGACGGCACAAATTATGAAGATGAATTAGAAATTGCGCCTTATATTTATGATGGTACAACTTATGTACCTGTAAGGGGTATATTAGATAAATTCGGCGTAGAAATAGGTTGGGACGGAAATACTAGAGAAGTTTCTTTATCCAATGACTACGCTGATATAGTGTTGACAGCTTGGAATAAAACAGTTCAAATAAACGGAGAAGATATTGAAGTAGATAAACCGGCTCAAATCAAAAAAGGGAGTACTTATCTACCACTAAGGTTTGTATCAGAAAATCTTGGTTATAATGTGGGATGGGATTCGGAAACAAAAACAGTTTATATAAAAAATTATTAAATATTACAAGACGTAAATTTTAAATAAAGCAGGGTTAAATAAATTTAACCCTGCTTTATTTTTTGAGGTTTAAAATATACATTTTTACAAAAGGTTAAGTATTATTTAATGAGGGCCTTTTTTTGAAGGGCCCCTGTTTTTTTTATAGAATAATATAAGTAACATATTTTGGAGGTGGCAGGTATGTTTGTCGACAACATAAAAAATATCAGTAAAACAAATGTGAATGCTCCTGGAGCAGTAAATGCAGTGAGGCAGACACTGGTGGGCCCGGAACAGGGGTGGGAAGGATGGGTTATGCGGGTGTTTACTTTAAGTAAAGGCGGAAATACACCCAGGCATTCCCACGATTGGCCGCATATTAACTATATAACTGCAGGTGAAGGTATATTATACCTGGACGGTGAAGAGCATGTGGTTCAGGAAGGCGCTGCAGCATATATTCCCGGTGGGGCAGAGCACCAGTTTATTAACCGCGGCGAAAAAGATTTTTCTTTTATCTGCATAGTGCCTGAAGAAGGAGATAAATAAAAGCAGATTTCTAAAATAAAAATGGTAAATAAGGATGTTATATTAAGAGGCAGCAAGTACCACTTTTAAGCCGGTACTTGCTGTTTTTTTTCGGTAACATTTAACGATAAAATTTCATAATATATGGAAAATAAATTAATTTAAATACTTAAAAGAAGCATATCCAGTATAGTTTATGAAAAACAAAAATTTTTAGGATATAAACAAGAAATATTTTTTTAGCCTGGAACATTCTACAACAAACAACAATATAATGTAATATCCATCATATTTAAACATTTATTACAATAAACAAATGGAGGGTTTAAAAAATGTTTAATGAGAAGAAAAACTTCTGCCAAGAAGAAGTAGAAGATGAAAACTCAGCAGTCCAGGAAGAATTAGAAGCACCTGATTTTGCCGAGACCTCATCTACGCAGGAAGACGTTGAGGTAGAAGTTGAAGAGGCACCTGTTGATGCCAAATTTAAACCATGGGGATCAGAAAATTGTACTGGTGAAGCTTGTAATTGCTCTGAATGCTGTGACCTCTTTAATAGAAGTCGTAACCTTTGTTCTCCTGCCGTTACAAATTTCGGAGTTCTGCCCGGCCAGGTACCTTTTATATCCTGCACCTGTCATGATATTTGTGTTCAAGAATCAGTATTGTTCTGTACAGCTACTATTCCGCCTTTTTCATTTGAATTTGGTTCATCTATGGCATGCCGGGTACCATCTTGTGCCGGTCCTATAATAAGCTGTACTCCCAGGATTATTGCAGCAAACGAAGTACTGTGCACATCCACCTGTGACCAGGTAAATTTATGCGTGGAGTATATGCTGGAAGTAGATATATCAGGAAATGCAGCTCCTACTTGTATAACAGCACCGCCTGTAACCGCTACTTGTACAGAATTCTTCCCATTTCCCAGCGGACCGGCCATTAGCGGCAGCGAACTTGCGCAAGCTATGCAAGAAATCGAAGGTTCCTGCTTAGTGGCCCAGATTGAATGTGAAATAAGCGGTAATACGGTAATGGCCAGCGGCAACCTGGTGGATAAATTGTGGAAGCATGAAAACCTGTGGGTAACAGCTCTCCGCCCCTACAAAGGTACTACCGTCAAGAAAGAATTTCCCGAACAAGTACTTCCAACATGTACTACTCCTACCTGCCCGTCTTAAGATACCGAAAAAGCAGGCCAAAAGCCTGCTTTTTATTTGCTAGTGCGCCCGGCATGGGGTAGTCTAACGGGTGAAAGTCCCGAGTGCGGGTTGATAGTGCCAAGCACATAGCCAAAGGCAAGGGTATCCATCGCGAGGTGGAATCTGAAGGAAGCCGGAGGCAAACTTCTGGTCTGACGAACAGGAACCACATCAGGCATATGTAGGCTGGGTAAGGTTGCTAGACAAACTAAAGCCCAAAACTATCCGGAAGCCGAAGACGTATCCGCATGATTCTCTGGAAACAGTGGAAACGAGTGAAGACAAGATGTGAAATGCTCAAATCACTCGGAATACACAAACAGAAAGCATGGGAATATGCAAACACAAGAAAAGGCTACTGGAGAACATCCAATAGCCCAATTCTATCCAAAACCTTAAGAAATAATGTAATTAAAGGACTTGGGTTCCTACTCTTTTCAGATTATTATCGACAAGTCACTGCGTAAACTAAGGAACCGCCGTGTACCGAACGGTACGCACGGTGGTGTGGGAGGTCGGCTACTCAAATAATGGGTGGCCTCCTACCCGATTAAAGTACAGCCAGTTATTCTTATTCTGTTTTTTCTCCTGGACCAGGTGTCTGATCTATATGAAAAGCCTTCTCCACCCGGATCAAGCGTTCCTCGATAACCTTTAAACGAGATATAATCTCTTCCAGGAGAATCTTGTTCTGTTTCTCTTCCATTCCTGCGTCTGGCTGTTTCCAGTAGTTTACTTTACTGTAAGTTACCGAGTTGGACTTTACAGAGTCCATATTACTCAACTCCTTTTCTAAGAACCCATCTTTCTAAGTGGGAGAGGGGTGTGGAATAGAATACATATCTTATGCCTGCCTTTCAGTTTTAGCTGCCGGAAATAATTTCTTTTACTGCCTCTAAAATATTTCTGGCACTTCTTTCCCAGCTCCAATTTTTTATATCCTGGTAAGCTTTTTCACCTTTTTGATTTACTTCTTCCCTGTTTTCATAAGCATACCGCATAGTATTTGCCAGTTGTTCTTTATCAGGTTCAGCCAGGCGCATGTAATCCCGAAAATATGCCCGGCATTCCGGTTCCTTCATATCTACCTGCTGCAGCTGGTAAGGTAAAAGAAAACCATTGGAATCATTGATAAAATCTGTCTGGCCGCCCCAGCCTGTTGCTATACAGGGTTTTTTGCAGGCCATAGCTTCCATATATGGTAATCCAACTCCTTCACCCCTGGAAGGGAGTACATAACAATGACAGGATCTATATAGTTTGGCCATTACTTCATTAGTTACATTATTTAAGCCTACCAGTACAGGAGCGGTTTTTTTGCTGCCCACGGCTTTAAATTTTTGTTTTTCAATATCGTTTATTAATTCTTCTTTATTTGGAAACCAGGCTGTACCTGATTTAAATAACAGGCATACTTTATCTTTCTCTGAAAATTCTTTCCAATACACTTCCAGTAATTCACGTATTGCTTTACGGTAACTGCCCCAGAATGCTATTGTCAAAAAGTAAAAATATTCATCACCAGGGGAAAATGATATTTTATCTCCCACAGGATTGTATGTTTTAAGATTGACTCCATGAGGAATAACATATATGGGTTTTTTAACTCCGCTGTTTCTAAAAATATCTTTATTATGAGTGCTGGGAACCCAGACTGCATCGGCTGCATTTAATGGGGGCAGCCATTCATTTAATATTGGTTCAGGTTCAAATACTATATTTATTATAATATAATCATAAATTCGCCTTTCATTTTCAAGATCCAGTCCCCAGGGAGCATTATGTAATACCAGTATGCGTTTTTTATGGTTATCCAGTGGTTTTTTTTGGAGGTCTGTTAGTTTTAAATAATCCTTTTTATTTAATTTTTTCATGCCGCCGCCTACAGATTCGATCCTTATGTCAATGCCTAATTTATCTAAGCCTAAAACATATCCCCTGGAAGCCTGGGCGTATCCGGAATGGTTATAAAAAAAACCGCGCCAGGTGAGTTGAATATTATCCAATGTACATTAACCTCCTACTAAAATATTTACCCTGTACCGGGAGCGTATTGACGTGCTGGAGAAGTAACCAGTACTGTTACTTAAATTTTATAAAACTTAATGTCGCTGCTTTGAGTGTTGGCCAGCTCTTTTTCAACATTTTTTATTATTCTCATTAATTCTTTCCTGGCATGGTCCCACGTCGTGTTTACAGCAAATTCTCTTTCCTGGTTACCTAGCATTTTTAATTCATCCCGGTGATAGTAAAAATATTCTAATTTATCTGCCAGATCATCGGAATCGGCGTATGCCTGTTCGATATTGCCATGTGATATGATCATTTCTTTAACCTTAATCAATTGTTTTTCTGATTGGATAAGCTCCCTGCTGTTTGAACAGTCAGTTATTATAACTGGTACACCGCAGCTCATTGCTTCCAGTGTTGTTAGTCCAAATCCCTCTCCGGAAGTTGTGGAAACATGAATGTCAGCCAAATTATACAGGTCAATTAATTGCTCTTCTGGTATTCCCTTTCCGGGGGGTGCGTCAATAATGGTAGCTTTTCCTTGCAAATTAAATCGTTCCAATAATTCGGGAAGATCCCAGCCTACTCTTTCACTGGCATGCATTCTCAGCACAAGCAAAACGTCATCTTTGTCCCGGGCAAATTTAGCAAATGCTTTGATTGTTAGTGGAATCTGCTTTCTAATCTGGTTGCGGTTAACATTTAAAACGACAAACTTATCTTGCCAGCCGTTTAATTCCCTGCCTTTTTTTATATCTTCCTCCCGGTACGGCCTGTATTTATTACTGTCTACCCCGTGGTATAACACCTCAATTTCCCTATCCGGTAAGAGTTGGTGTACGGCATTACGGGCAAATTTACTGATTACAACGATTTTATTCATTTTATTTATTAATTCAGCCCATTTTTTAGGTAGGGGTTTTCCATCTACGGGGAAATAACCTATCCAATATACTGGAAAATGATCAATAATCTTTGGCAGTGGTTCTACGGCCCAGGGATCAGCCAGTGTCATTATTATGTCCGGCTCATAAGTGTTTAAGATATGCGGGAGCAAACTGTATCCCCAGTAATCTTTTTGTGGATTGGTTGGATAAATTGGATAAGGTAAATCATTATTTCCCTGGCTATCACCGCACCCCATTGCGCGTACTTCATACCCATTTTCATGCAATCCTTTTAACAATTCCTTTCCTACTTTTCCATATCCGGTTGTTAACGCCGGGCTGTCAGAAATGTATAGTATTTTAGTCATTAAACATCCTCCAGGTTTAAATAAGCAGATTTTCTTTATACAAAGTATGCGATAATTTGTTAAATCGTTAACCATATTATTATCTTTTCTTCCTTTAGAATTTAATACGAAATTCTAGTTTTTGCTAGGCCGGTGGTACTCTCTGCTCCCTACTCCGGCACATAAAATTGTCAGCTCAATCGGCCTCGGGCGCCGGTGAACTCGCTTCCTCCGGTCGCTCAGACAGTACCGGCGCTTTTCCTCGGCTTCATTCGCTCTTTGAACGCGCCTCCTTCGTACGTCCGCTTTAAGTACCACCGGCCTCCCACCTAGCTATCAGAAAAGTTTTCATACTCTGTTGTGAGTCATAAGAAATGTAACAGATTATTCCATTGGTTCATATGCTGAATTAATATAAAAGATAAAAGATGTATAGAGGTGTAAATATGGCGGGTAAGCATATTCTTGTAGTTGATCACAGCGTACCTACATATGACCAGGATTCAGGATCGCTTAGAATTTACTCTATTCTTAAAATACTGGTTGATCTTAATTACAGTGTAACTTTTATTCCCTGTAATCAAGCGCAAAGAGAGCCCTATACAAGTGACCTGCAAAAAATAGGCATTGAGGTAGTTTTTGGTGATGTTGAGGATTTTCTTAAAACGTGGGGACGCCTGTTTAAAATTGTTATATTGTCGAGACCGGATGAGGCATTTAATTTTCTGCCGTATATAAGGGCTTATGCAATTAACAGCAGGATAATCTATGATACAGTAGACATTCACTGGCTTAGAAATCAGCGGGCAGCAGATTTATATGGCGATCAGCAATTGAAGCAGCAAGCAAGGTATTACCGAAATATAGAAACAGTAAATGCCTTGTGCAGTGATTTAATTTTTACAGTTACAGAAGATGATAAAAAAGTCTTTTCAGAGAATAATCCCGAGCTACCAATTGAATTAATTCCTAACATTCATGAACCTGTACCAGTTGATAAACCTTTTTGCCAGAGAAAAGACTTAATGTTTATCGGCGGGTTTTGCCACCAACCCAACGTTGATGCTATGTTATTTTTTAGTGAAGAAATTTTTCCGGTTATTAGAGAAAAAATTCCTGGAATAAAGCTTTACATCGTAGGGAGTAACCCGCCGGTTTCTATTCAGCAATTAAACGATTCAAATATAGAGGTAACTGGTTTTGTGAAGGATGTACAGCCCTTTTTTGAAAACTGCAGGGTATTTGTGGCACCTTTGAGGTACGGAGCCGGAATGAAAGGCAAAATAGGGCAAAGTATGGCTTATGGTTTACCAGTGGTTACTACATGGGTAGGTGCTGAAGGAATGAATTTAACAAACGTAAAGAATGTTTTAATTGCCGATGAACCGCAAATGTATGCTCAGGAAGTTGTAAACTTGTATCAAAATGAAGTACTTTGGAATAAAATTTCTGCAAACTCTATAAAGCACATAGAAGAGAATTATTCTCCGGAAGTAATAAAAGAAAAAATTGACAGGGTTTTAAGTACTTTATTGAAAACAAAGCTGCGAATTCCTAATTACTCTTGTTTGAATCCTCCCGTTCAGAATAAAGAATTAACTAAAAAGATAGGAAGTAATTCAAAAACTTTTAGCTCCATAACCAGGGGAAATGTACTTGTAGTTGGAGTTTATCTTGCTGAGCAGGAAAATAATATGGAACATTTAGTAAGAGAATTTAGAAATTGCCGTGAATGGAACGTGGTGCAAAAGTGGGCTTCTATAGGCCGGGAAAATCAATCTTCTATGGTTGATGAGTACACGAAAATCAAATTGGAACAGGGCTGCCCTAAATATACAATGCTGAATATGCTATTAAGGGATGAAAATCTTGATGACTATGATTTTATTATCACCTGTGACGATGATATAACACTGCCTCCCAGTTTTATTGATACTTTTTTAGGCCTGGAGCAAAAATATGATTTTGCTCTTGCTCAACCGGCAAGGACGCATAATAGTTATATTGATCATGCTATTGTAGAAAAACTTGATGGATTAAAAGCACGGGTTAGCCGTTTTATTGAATCAGGGCCCCTGGTTTGTTATCGTTATGACGCCTGGGCATTGTTATTACCTTTTGATGAAGATGTGTCACCTATGGGATGGGGATATGATTTTATATGGCCCTACCTGATAGAACAAGCTGGAATGCGTTCAGGAATAATTGATGCTGCTGCTGTGGAGCACAGCATGAGGAAACCGGTAGCAAATTATGATTACGAAGAAGCAAAAAAACAAATGGAGGACTGTTTATCTCAAAATCCCTACTATTCTATTGAAGATGCCTATACAATAATAGAATCTTATGCATGATTGAGTATATAACGCAAAAGGGGAATTGATAATGCCGGTACAAAAAGTAAAAGAAGATCAAGAAAATCCAATCATCAGTGTAATAATTTGTACTTTTAACCGGATGGATTTACTTAAGTTAAATTTACAGAGCCTTGCCAACCAGACAATTGACAAGACAGATTTTGAAGTTATTTTGATTGATGATGGTTCAACCGATGATACAAAAAATATAGTAAAATCTTTTACTGAGTTAATTCCTATACGGTATTACTTCCAGCAAAATTCGGGCCCTGGCTCAGCGAGAAACCACGGAATCTTTGCTGCACGGGGTAGATTTCTATTCTTTTTTGATGACGATGATATTGCTGCTCCAACTTTGTTGGAAGAACATCTAAAAACACATAAACAATATCCAGATAAAAATTTTGCAGTCTTAAACTATACCACATGGCATCCAGATATAAATGTAAGCCCTCTAATGTATTATATTACCATGGTGGGTTGTCACCTGTTTTCTTATCCTTCAATAATACACGATATGATTCTTGATTACACGTATTTCTGGACAGGTCGCTTATCCTGTAAACGGTCTTTTTTATTATACAATGGGGTTTTTCGTTCAGATTTAGAAGCATATGAAGACATAGAACTGGGCTACCGCCTTTTCAAAAAGGGTGAGTTAAAAATTGCATATAATGAAAAGGCTGTAAGTTATATGACACGAAAGGTTTCGTTCGACAATTTTTGTCAGCGGCTCGTAAAGCAAGGACGTTCATTATACCTTTTAAATAAAATTCACAACTGCCCGGAAATAGATCAATATTGCAAGCTTAAAGGAGCAGAAAAGGATTGGGAGTCAATTGCCCCGTTTTACACTTCAGAAGTAAGGGCAGCACGGGAATTAGACAGGATTGTTACTTCGAGAGCTGGTTTAGGATTAGAAGTAGATAGGGATGTGTTGCGTCTTCTTTATGCTTCATATTCATGGGTATTCAAGGCCTGTAAATTGCAAGGAATGAATTCATAGAACCACTAAGTATAGAGAGTTTCAAAAGATACTAGCATATAGGGACGGCAAGGTAGGAAATCGGGAGGGATGACAAAATGTCTATTTTAGTTGTAGGGGCCCGGGGTATGCTGGGGCAAGATGTAGTAAAAGCTTTTTCTTCTGATTACCGTGTAACAAGTTTAGGGCACCGGGATTTGGATATTACAGATCAAAACAATACAATTCGAGTGATTAAAAAACTGAATCCTAATATTGTTATTAATTGTGCAGCATGGACAGATGTAGACAAATGTGAAAGCTATACTGAAAAAACTATAGCTGTAAATAGCCTGGGCCCAAAAAACCTGGCTCTTGCATGTCGCGAAATAGATTCTGTCCTGGTACAAATCAGTACCGATTACGTGTTTGACGGTCATAAAACAACTCCTTATGTTGAAGACGATCCTCCCAATCCTCAAAGTGTTTATGGTAAATCCAAGTTGCTCGGGGAAGAGCATGTTTTTTCCTTACTAGACAGGTATTTTATTGTAAGGTCTTCCTGGCTTTTTGGAGAAAATGGAAATAATTTTGTTTCTAAAATTTTAGCGTTAACTCAAAAGATTAATGAGCTGGCGGTTGTCTACGATCAAGTCGGTTCTCCTACATATACACTTGATCTGGCCCGGGCAATCGCTGAACTAGTACAAAAAAATGACTATGGTATTTATCATATAACCAATAACAAAAGTTGTTCCTGGTATGGATTAACCAGGGATATATTAGAAATAGCTGGTATTCAAGGAATTAATGTCAGGCCCATCCCTACTAAAGAACTAAAACGGCCCGCAGCCCGGCCTGCATATTCAGTATTGGAAAATAGAAAATGGCAATCTACAGGGCATACACCCCTTCGGTGTTACCCGGAAGCTCTGGCCGATTATCTAAGAAAACATCCATGAGTGTCCGCTCACAACTGAGTATAAAACTTTCTCAGTAACCGTGTGTAAAGGGCCGGTGGTACTTGGAGCGGACGTGAGGAGGCGCATTCAAAGAGCGAATGAGGCCGGGGAAAAGCGCCGGTGCTGTTTGAGCGACCGGAGGGAACGAGTTCACCGGTGCCCGAGGCCGATTGAGCTCGGACAATTTTATGTGCTGGAGTAGGGAGCGGAGAGTACCACCGGCCTAGCAAAAACTAGAGTTTTCGTATTAAGATACGGGGGACTAACAAATGAAGGGATTGATTTTGAGCGGGGGAAAAGGTTCCCGGTTAAGACCCGTCACCCACACACTTCCCAAACAGCTTATCCCTGTTGCGAATAAACCGGTTCTTTTTTATGCTATTGAATCTTTAAGAGATGCAGGAATAACTGGTATTGGTATTGTAGTCGGAGAGAATAAAAATGAGGTAATAAAAATGGTAGGAGACGGCAGCAGGTGGGGTATTCATGTAACCTATATTGAGCAAGAAGCTCCACTGGGTCTTGCTCACGCAGTTAAAATTTCTGAATCATTTATTGGTAATGAACCTTTTATTATGTTCCTGGGGGATAATCTACTCCAACAGGGCGTATCTACACTAATTAAAAAGTTTCAAAAAGACCGTCCTCATTCCCTGGTACTTCTTGGTGAAGTTGAAGAACCCCGCTATTTTGGCGTGGCAGAACTCAAAAATGGTAAAATTATTCGTTTAGTTGAAAAGCCGCAGTTTCCTCCCAGCAACCTGGCATTAGTAGGAGTTTATCTTTTTGACCAAAATATTTTCCAGGCTGTACACAGCATAAGACCATCATGGCGGAATGAGTTAGAAATAACTGATGCCATACAGTGGATGGTTGAAAATGGTTACGAGGTGCACCCGCATCTGCTAACCGGTTGGTGGAAAGATACCGGAAAGCCGGAAGATGTACTGGAAGCAAATCGTTTAGTCCTGGAGACTATTACAACAAAAATAGAAGGCAGTGTAAGTAGTGATTCGCGCGTTATTGGTCCACTAGTTATTGAACCAGGGGCTAAAGTTGTTAATAGTGTTATTCGGGGCCCGGCGGTAATCGGTAAAGACTGTACCATTATCAATTCATGCATTGGCCCATTTTTATCTGTAAGCGATGAGGTAACTGTAAATAATAGTGAAATTGAAAACAGCATTGTTTTGCCATGCTCTACCATCTCAGGTGTACCTTTACGAATCGATAAAAGCCTGATAGGTAGAAATGTAAAGGTAAATGCCCGGCCCAAAAGACAAAATGCCATTAATTTAATCCTTGGTGATACCTGCCAGGTTTACGTTACTTAAAAAAGAAAACCACAAAGTCATTATTCTGACTTTGTGGTTTTCTTTTTTTATTCCTATTTTTTTTCTATCCAAAACGATCCACCACCGATCATTTCAGGCTTGTTCATTTCCAGAGTTTCCCATAAGGGAGACATAATTACTTTAAGTTGCGAATCACTGCTAATAAAAGTGTTGGGTAAAATCACTTCAAATTTATTACCTTCTGCTAATAATGTGGCTGCCAACATATATTGTTCGGAATAGTATCTTTCTTTCCAGTGAGGTGGGTAGTCAAATGGAAGAAAAATATCGTGAAAGTGCACAAGGACTCTCTTCTTTAAGTATGGCAGAATATCAAGGAATACAACGGCTACATCCGAATTCATAAAAATTCGGTGAGAACCGTCAATAAAAAGAAAATCTCCGTTTTGTATTTCATTAAAAAAATTGGTGTTGATAGCTTCAATTGGTATCCTAATTATATCATTACAAAGGCAATCAATTTCAGCCCTTGGATTAGGATCGATAGAGATAATCTTTGTTCTTAAATCGTGGTCAATTATAGCCTGCTGCGCAAATTTTGTGGACATACCTGAACCTATTTCAAAATATGTTGCTGGGTTATTTAATACTAAGAAACCATATAATGCTGCAGCATCTAAACCAGAAAACCAGTTATTGTTCCAATAAGGGGTAAGAGGTCTTGTATTGCTTTGAGTTATTTTAATCTGGCTAAGATAGTCTTTGTACTTAATAAAACTTTCTAAGAAGGACTTGTATGTTTCCCGGTTACAATTTAATATTTCAAAGATTTTAGAATGCGGAGATTTACCGTAACCGTACCTCGGCTTTGGATTGACAGGATAATCAATAGAAATTTTCATATCTTACCCTCCAAATTTACAGGGATGCACTTACTTAATAAGATCGGCACTGATGCCGGCCAACCCTCTGTACTCATAGCCTCTGGTTACTGGAGTAGTTTCCAAAGCGCACATTCTTTTGACGATGGTGTATTAACCGTTCAATTTTGCGAAGTAAATATGTTGGAGAGGCCCAAACGCTCACCCTGATAACTTCCGCTTAGCACACGATAACACCAATCCTGGTTTTTCAAATACCACTGAACAGTTTTACTCAAGCCAGTTTCGAAGGTTTCTCCAGGTATCCAGCCTAATTCACGTCTAATTTTACTTGCATCAATGGCGTAGCGCAGGTCATGGCCAGGCCTATCCTCGACGAATTTAATTAGATCTCGATAATTTATATTGTTTTTATTAGGGCGTATTTTATTTAGCAGGTCACATATAGCATGGATAACCTGCAAATTAGTTTTTTCGTTATTCCCGCCGATATTGTAAGCTTTTCCGGGGGTTCCTTTTTCTAAGACAGTTCTAAAAGCAGTACAAAGATCTTTTACATAAAGCCAGTCGCGAATGTTTTGCCCGTCCCCATAAACCGGAAGGGGTTTACCCTCCAGTACATTCATTATCATAAGAGGAATAAGCTTTTCAGGGAATTGATAAGGCCCATAAGTGTTAGAGCAATTAGTTGTTAATACCGGCAGCCTGTATGTATGAAAATAAGAGCGTACGAGGTGGTCCGAAGCTGCCTTGGAAGCTGAGTACGGAGAATTAGGGGCATAAGGATGGTTTTCATTAAAATAACCTTTATCTTCCAGAGAACCATAAACTTCATCGGTAGAAACATGGAGAAAACGAAAATTATTTCTTTTGGGTTTAGCTAACTGGCTCCAATATGTCCGAACTGCTTCGAGCAATTCAAATGTTCCAACAATGTTTGTATGAATAAAGTTTGCCGGGCCGTCAATGGAACGGTCAACATGTGATTCTGCAGCAAAGTTTACAACGGCATCCGGGTGATAAGTAAACATTATTTTATCGAGCAATTCTTTATTATCGATACTGCCTTTGACAAAAATATGATTTTGATTGTTCATTTCAGACGCCAATGATTCTAAATTCCCGGCATATGTAAGCTTATCCAGGTTAATAATTTTTACTTTATTTATAGTAAGGCTTTGTCTAATAAAATTACTGCCTATAAAACCTGCTCCACCGGTAACAAGCCAAGTTATCAACTTTGTGTCTCCTTTCAACTATTTTTTATAGATATTTACAACAAAAAATAATACCGGCCAGTGGTACTCTCTGCTCCCTCCCTGAATGTGCCTTTGTATGCTCGTTCCGGGCGCCACCGGCGCCTTACATTTAAACCAGAAAAGTTTTACTTTGTTGTGAGCAAAAAGCTTGTGGGCGTTATGATATTTTATGTTTAAGCATCGGAGGTGTGTGTTTAAAAAGGCTACCGGTTTGGGCTGTTTTTTTTGTTTATTATTTATGAGGCAGCTTATTCCAATCGAAAGGTTTTCCACTGGCAGGGTCGATAATTGAAGGGTCATTCCATGCTCTTCGTTCCTCATCAGGTTGATGGTAATTATACAGGTTATTGACAAAATACATGGTTAGTGACGGTTCACTGCTTACCGTTTTGGTTCCGTGCCAGTAATGTCCGGGTATGCGTACAATTTGAGGACGCTGTCCGGCAGCTACAATTTCTACCAGGTTGCCTTTTTGAGCTGAATCAGGGCGATCATCGTAAGCACAAAATTTTACAGCACCCTGGAGAACTAGAAAATAGTCTACTTGCCCGCGCAAATGGCGGTGCCAGGCTCTGATCATACCGGGGTAATTATAAGAAATGTTAGCCTGAACAATTTTATCTCCTTTTAAAAATTCTTCCCAGTCTTCTCTAAAAGCCTCAGAAAAAAAACCTCGTTCATCTGGATAAATATTTAAATCATATGTGCAAACTCCCGGTAGGAGGCTGTATGTCTGAATATTCATGTAAAATCTCCTTTCAATTTAAGTATTATTAAAAAGATACTTAAAACACTTCAATCTCGGGTATTAGTATTATGAATTTCCCACCCCATTTTCTTATGTATCCCATCCTCTTTATAATTTCATCTTTATGGTTCCAGGGTAAAATAAGTACATAATCCGGCCTGGTTTCATTTATTTTTTCAGTATGAAAAACAGGAATGCGTGTTCCAGGTAAATACAGTCCTTGTTTATACGGGGTTATATCTACCGTGTAATCCAGGAAATCCGTTCCAATACCACAGTAATTCAATAGTGTGTTGCCTTTTGCAGGGGCACCATAACCCACGATTTTTTTCCCCTGCTCTTTTAAATTAATCAATAATTTTAAGATTTTTCTTTTAGTTATTTTTATTTGCTCGTTGAATAACTGGTAAGTTTTAATATTATCTATTCCCATTTCTTTTTCTTTTTTTAATAGATTAATAACATTTGGGTTAGCTGTGTATTCCATCTCAGAGTGCCCGGCATAAATTCTTAAAGATCCACCATGAGTGGGAATTTCTTCTACGTCAAAAACAGTAAGGTTGTATTCCTTGAAGATATGCTGAACAGTGATAAAAGAAAAGTATGAAAAGTGTTCATGGTAAATAGTATCAAACTGGTTTTCTTGTATCAGTTTAAGCAGGTGAGGAAATTCCATGGTTATTATTCCCCGGGGTTTGAGAATTTTTTTCATACCGCTGATAAAATCATTTATCTCCGGTATGTGAGCCAGAACATTGTTTCCTATCAACAAGTCTGCTTGTTTCCCTTCTTCAGTAAGCTGTTCCGCGAGCTCTTTACAAAAAAATTTAGTTATGGTTGTAATTCCCTTTTTTTCTGCTTCTCTGGCTACATTTTTTGCCGGGTCTATTCCAAGCACAGGGATTCCCTTTTCTTGAAAGTATTGCAGTAAATATCCATCGTTGCTGGCTATTTCAATTACTACTGATTCTGAATTAAGGTGAAACCGGGAAGTCATCATTTCTGTATATTCTTGCACATGTTTCAACCATTCATCAGAAAAAGAACTAAAATAAGCATAATCAATAAAAATATTTTCGGGGGGTTCGAATTTATCCAGCTGCACTAAAAAACAATTACTGCAAATATGAGCATTCAAAGGATAATAAGTTTCACTTTTATACAAATTTTGGGGAGGAATAAATGAATTTGCCAGGGGACACATTCCAAGGTCTGCGAATTGTTCTGTTAATGGATTACCGCAAAAACGGCAGTTAAGATAATATTTTTTCATATGACTTCACTTCCAGGGGGAGGTTGGGTAGACACCATTTGTGCCTGCTGTTTTCTCAGTTTCCAAAATGTTGAAGTTTTATCTATTTCGACATCATCAAGGGTAATTGGCTCGTCAATTTTTATAGACCTGATAACCCTGGTTCCCGGGGCCATTGCAACCGGTAAAAGCTTTTGTTCTTTAACTATATGTGCCCGGTCAATGAGCCCGTAGAATGTATACCCCCCAATGTTGTCTAAAATCTCACCGGCTTTTATGTTACGTTTGGCAACTGCAAGCACATCTGCAACAGGAGGTCCAGCAGGCGCAATAGTAGCGTCACGGGCAAGAACTGCTCTAATTATGGAAATTCCCATTTCCACGTGGGCTAAATGGTAGGGCCGGTAAAAAAGGTAGTTGGGCCCATCGCCCATTTTGAGATATTGAAAATTTTTTATTATTTGCGGGTGAGATGTAGTGGCAACAACAAAAACCCCGCCGCTAGGTTTAACCTCCTGAACCACTTCTACAACACCGGTTGAGCTAAGTATACCTTCCTGCTCTTTTAGGCTTAAAACTCCAGGTACTGTTTCCAACGTGGCAGCAGGACAATGCATTCCCCTTATTTCAGGAACTAACCCGGTAGCATTGGCCAGCAAAGTCATCTCAATATTCATTTTAGTACCGTCAGCAGCAGAAGCTATCATAAACGGGTTTTGGGCGAACTTGTCAGACCAGGGTTTTACCGATTCGGGTGTAGCATAACGATTATAATAGCCTTTAAACTTACCGGCAGCAATTATATCCAGGCCCAATAAAGAAACATACCGGTACAGGTTCATGGTCACTCCCGGCTCGTCGCCGTCAGCCCCACTGTACACCAGGCCTTTATTTTTGGCCAGTTCATTCAGCATTGGTCCAACAGCTGAATCGGCCTCGGGATTGGCAATAAAGTGCTTGCCGTGTTCTATTGCTGCTAGCCCAAGATTTGCTCCTAACAGGGGGTCATCAGTACAGTCACATATAATGTCAACATCTGCTGGTGCAAGCAATAGCGGGTCACTAACTACCCCGATTTCGCCATTTTGTAATGCCCTGTTTAAACTCTCCTGGTCATTACAGCAGCGGTGCTTTTTATTAGTTTCACATTGCTCCAGTGCTTTAACTGCTTTATCACGGGTGCGGTTAGCTGCGGCTGTGACTTCAATGCCTTTCATTAAACTTAACTGGATAATCAATCCGCGCCCAATAAAACCTGTACCAGCTATAGCTACCCTGATAGGCTTGTTACAGGCTTCTTTCTCAATAAGTTTTTCGATCAAGTTATTGCATATCATCTTTTATACTCCCCCAGAGTCAAGAATATATAACTATCGTTCCGCTGGAGAATATGTAATCTTAATTTTCAGCGAAATCAAAAGTTAATATATGAACACTATATGTTGTAGTGGAGCCAAATGTGTGTTAACCAAGGGAATACTGTAAAAGATGTAATCTCCTATATACGGCCGTGTATCTCACAAAAATTTTATATTGGCATATACTACATTAACCGGGTGCGAGTTTAATCAGAAAACTCTCTAAAAGGCTATGGCATGGGGGGTTAATACGAAAATAGTTAAAAGTGGCATGAGGGGTTGATCAGAAAACTTTGTTTTTGCCGGGCCGGTGGTACTCTCCGCTCCCTACTCCGGCACATAAAATTGTCCGAGCTCAATCGGCCTCGGGCGCCGGAGAACTCGCTCCCTCCGGTCGCTCAGACATGCACCGGCGCTTTTCCTCGGCCTCACTCGCTCTTTGAATGCGCTTTCGTACGTACGCTCTGAGCACCACCGGCCTTAACACGGCTGCTGAAGAGTTTTCATACTTCGTTGTGAACCGTAGTTTATATTTCTAAATACTAAAAAGGTGGTTCTTTTTATGACTGTGAATTTACCATCCGTATCGATTATTATAGTAGTATTTAACCAGCTAAAATATACTAAACAGTGTATAGATAGTCTTTATGATACTTTGCAATTAAATAATAATAATATAGAAATAATAGTTGTCGATAATAATTCGACCGATGGCACCGGTTCTTATTTGCAAACATTGCCCAAACAGCATTTTAAGGTGTTAACTAACCAGGAAAACCTGGGTTATGCCAGGGCAGCCAACCAGGGTGCTTCAATAGCTGCGGGGCAATATTTGGTTTTCATTAATAATGATATTATTGCTCTTTCAGGCTGGTTGGAAGAAATGGTTAAAGTTATGGAGGTACAGGATAATGTCGGTTTAGTGAGTAGTAAACTTTTATATCCGAACAATACCATCCAGCATGCTGGTATGGGAATGTATATGGTTAATAATCAATCCCTGCCATTAGATTATTATTTTATGTTTCAAGGAAAGCCCAGTAATCTACCGGCTGCAAACATAATGCGCGATTGCCTGTGCGTTATCGGGGCCTGTGTACTGACTCCCAAAAAAATTTTTGATCAAGTAAGGGGATGGGATGAAAACTACTGGGTAGGACATGAGGATTTGGACTTATGTCTTAAGGTCAGGCAAAAGGGGTATAGAGTTGTATATTGTCCCCGGAGTGTTTTGTATCATTTTACATCAGTAAGTGAAGCCCGTCATATTCGTGATCATGAAAATATTCGTTATTTTCATGAAAAGTGGCTTGGTAAGTTTAAACCGGATATAAAACCGTCTACAGATTCTTTAACCAGTATAATTATTCCTTGTTTTAATCTAATTAAATATACAAAACTTTGCATTGATAGTATATATAAATACACTTATGAGCCGTTTGAAATCATCTTGATAAATGCCGTCTCTACGAATGAAACAGAGTCATACCTTAAACAGTTAACCCGGCAGTATGGTAATGTTAAAGTTATTAGTGGTAAGCAAAACCTTGATCTCGCAGCAGCCTGCAACCTGGGTATCAAAGCTGCCAGTGGAGAAAATATATTAATAATGCATAATGATGTAGTGGTAACAGCATATTGGCTAACCAGAATGCTGGCAATAGAAAAAAGTTTTGGAATTATGGGCCCGGTATCTAATGCAGCTGCGGGGTTACAGCAAGTTAAAGACATTCCCTATATTGATAAACCTGGAATGCATAAATTTGCCCGGGAAATAGGTGAGAGTTTTGCGTCTAAAATGATCGAAACCAACCGGGTTTTGGATTTCTGCATGCTGATTAATAAAGAGGTTATTGATCATATAGGTGGCTTTGATTCCCAATTAGGCCTTTTAGCTTTTGATGACTTTTGTATGCGTACCAGGTTGAGCGGTTATAAAATTCTTCTAAGAAAAGATGTTTTTGTTCATCACTTTGGCAAACGTCACCTGACCCGTGCAAAAATTAACCAAACCAGGTTAATGGAAGATAGCTGGGAAAGTTTCGAAAAAAAGTGGAATATTCCCCGGGAACGATTGCTTGAAGAGGGGTATGACCCGTCCTACCTGAAAAAATTTGTTTTTTATTGTCCTATTCAATAAAAGAAGTGCCTGAAGCAAAAAAAAGTATGAGTATTACATGTTACCAATATGTATACTCATACTTTTTTTTTAATCTCGTCAAGCGATATCTTCACTTAACAATTCTTAAATACGTCCAGGTATTTTTTACCAGCATTTTCCCAACTATTTTCCTCTATATAGCTTAAATATTCTAATTTACTATTATCTGCCTTTATTAAAACGTTTGGGAAATCTTCTATATTATAAACATTTATATATGGCAAAACATCTTTTATTACATTGGATGGTGTGGCAACGATTGGTATTTTTGCTGCCATAGCAATTCTTACAGCGCCACTATGCCCGGGGGTATCTTGTGGATAGGAAAAGCAAGCTGCATTACATGCAGACAATATATTGATTATATTTTCTATTTCCAGAAAGTCATGTATTACAACGTAATTGCAATTAATACTTTCCATGTATTGTTGAATTTGTTGCACATTTGATATTGTATCTTGTCTTTTACCAAAAATAAATACAAGAACAGCATTGTTAATTTTATTGACAGCGTCAATTATGTTTTTGTGTCCTTTGTGTAAAAATGGAAATCCAAAATGACCTACCAGCAATTTTCCATATGTATTGTATTTTTTATCGAACTCGTTTCTATTATGTTTATGATTTATATCTAAATTTAAAAAGGCATGGGGTATTTCTGTGTTGTTATTGCCAATGGCTGTAGTATGTGTTATAGTGCAATCTGAATTTTGTGCTATAATATTTTCTTTTAAATTTTCATTATATGTAGTTGCATGCAAAGTTGTAATAACCTTTATTCCCATATTGCGTATTTGTTGTATCGCTAAAGCTGCCATATAGGTATCCATTATACCTGGTTCATATTGAATATTAATAACGTTCAGGCTGTGTTCAGGCAAAATGTAATTAATCAATTCATAGAAATTATCTTTGTGCCAGCACCTTACTACATTTTGTTCATCATTTCTAATTAAGTTATCATCATACCTGGCAAATATAACCACGTTTTTATCTTTAAGTCCGTATTCAATGAGATATTTACTGTATTCGGAAATACCACATGGTATATTCCAGGGTGTAATAACTCCAATTTTAAACATATTTTAAAACCCCTCTATTGTTTTTTATATTAACGGTCGCTCAGACATGCACCGGCGCTTTTCCTCGGCCTCTTTCGCTCTCTGAATAAGTTGGTGACAGGCACCAACTTATAAGTGGAATATTCCCGGGGAACGCTCATTTGACGAAGGATATGACCCGTCCTACCTGATTAAACAACTTTTATATTGCCCTATACTCAAGAATATTCATACCTTTTGACTTTTGCACCTTATGTTTGAAAACTCTAAAAGGCTATGGTCTGATAACAATCTGCAAAAGGGTCGGTGGATTTCCGGAAGGTAGCGGAGTCTGGGTGCGCTGCATAGCCCGTCATTTGTAAAGTGTGATGTGGGAGGTAGGAAGTGTGATAATTTGAGGAAGTCTACTGCGTAGACTTTTTCTTTTTCCCACCTCTAATTTCCCACTTCTCACCTCTGCTCTTTGCCCCGGCCCCTCACCCAGTTCTCAGAAGAGTTTCATACTCCGTTGTGGGCAAGAAGCTCGTGAGAGTTTAATCATGATTTTTTGTATAATGATCAACTCGCGGGTCTTTGCTGGTTTTTAACATGTCAACTACTTCTTTTACCCGTTGAGCATTATCTCTTCGGCAGATTAAAAGGGCATCATCGAGTTCTACAATAATTAAATCGTATACTCCTATCATAGCCACCAGTTTTTCCTTTTCTTTAAAAACTAAATTATTGTTAGAATCAATTAAAATGTCCCCGGGATAACTGAGATTACCTTTTTCATCACGTTTGAAGTAGTCGTAGAAAGCATCAAAGCTGCCCAGGTCGCTCCATTTGACGTTCATTGGAACTACAGCAACCTTTTTTGATTTTTCCATTAACCCGTAATCTACTGATATTGCAGGTATTTTTTTGTATGTCTCTGCGATATCTTTTTCTTTAAAGGCCCGGTAAACTTCAGGAGCATAATGTCTAATTTCCTCAATAAAAACATCCGTTTTAAACATGAACATACCGCTGTTCCACAGGTAACCTTTTTGCAGATAAACGGCTGCGGCTGCATCATCTGGTTTTTCTTTAAATTCTTCAACTAAATAGCCGCATCCCATGGGTTTCCCAGGTTTTATGTAACCGTAGCCTGTGTGGGGCTTACCGGGCCGGATACCGAAAGTAACTATATGTTTTTTTGCCAGCCAGTTACTGTTTATGATAGTCTGGATAAATTCTTCCTCGTTTTTTATTAAATGGTCTGAAGGGAAAACTATTGTTGTATCATCACCTTGTTTTTGTATCTCTTTGATACCATAACATATGGCCGGCAGAGTATTTTTCCCCTCTGGCTCTACTAAAACTTGTTTTTCAGCAGGCCCGCAGTCTAGTTCTTCCATTTGTTTTAATACTAAATCCCTGTACATATCATTTGTGATTATATAAATTTGAGACGGGTCAGTCAGCTTGAAGCATCTTTTCAGGGTCAGTTGAAAAATTGAATAATTCATTTGCTCCAGTTTTAGAAATTGCTTGGGTAAACTGGTTCTACTTAACGGCCACAGTCTCGTACCTGTTCCCCCGGCCAAAATAATTGCTTTCATGTTTAGCCTCCTGACATATTAGCTAAGAGAGCAAGGTTGGATTAAAATCAATCTATTATCTACTACTCGTTAGAGTTGTATCAAGGAAACTGAATCCAGGTCAAAGTTTCCGGTGCCAGTTTTTTCAAAAGATACCCGGGCATATACTGCATTGTCCGGGGATTTTGACGTGACAGCAGTTATGTGCTGGTAATAGGGTAGGGCAGCAGGGTTTATCTGCAGGTTTAATCCCCGGTCAATTATTTCTTCCCGGTTACTTAGCCATGATACTTCGATTACCGGAACGTTTGAATGGGGCCCCGGCGTCTTCAAGGTGAACTTTAATTCGTAAAAATGGCCGGGGAGAATTACAATATCCTGGGATAGATAAGCTTCTTCACCGGGGCTGCAGCCCAGGCGAGCAGCTCCGTTTTCAGTAAGGGCTTCTTCGGTTTTAGAGACATTCTGTGTTTGCCAGTGTAATGGGATGTTATCATCCCATTCAGTAAAGAAATTGTTTTTAACCAGTTCTCCGCGACGGTTTCCTTCCCTATATATGAACGTATGAACAATTTGTCCTTCGGGTTCTTTGTTTTTGGGGGTGGCAGCAGTTTTATTAACCATGTTGTATAGAATGCAGTTTAATAACAGGTTAATTAAACTTATATGCCACCCTTCATCAATAAACCTGTTAACTTGCTCGTTAATTGTTTTTCACCACCCATTGTTTTAAGAATTAGACTGGCCCGGCCTTTCCCTGGTTACTTCCAGTAAGATATCTGCAATAAACTTTATCCTGGCAGTCAAAATATTGCTGGATGTATCCCTTGTTTGAGGAATAACGCTTTTATAATCTGAGACAGCTGCTTCCTTGATTATACAACTATCCTCCGGCAAAGCACCTTCAATCTTAACTATTCCTCCAAAATCAAATTCTTCCTCGTGATAGCAGATTACCCCTTCGTTGCTGGAATCTTTCTGTCCCTTATAAATAATATCTACTTTAACGATGCCGTCTATAACTACTTTGTCGCGATATACGCTGGAATCAATTACTTTAACCTGGCATTTTTCTTCAATAATTTCATATATGGGTACATTGAAGATTATGGGATCGCTAATTATCATCACCTGGCTGTTTTCTTTCCCGATAACTCCTGGTGACTTTACATGCAATAATATCCCTCCTTTTATGTTTTGTTGTGGAATGAACCCCACGGGTTAAACTCTAGTTTTTGCTTAATAAGTTGGTGACAGGCACCAACTTATTTTTAAAAGAGCAAAAAATTCCGCGGGTATTTAATCTATAATATGCAGAACGGTAAACAGTGGTTTAGGGATTTGGATGTTAATAAATATCAGCACATCACTTAATTTCCAGGAAAAAAACCAGATATTACAAAAAGCAAAGTTTATTTGACTACATATTATGTAATAAACAGAAAGGAGGAACCTCCCATGGTAAATCAAGATGAAATAAATAATGCCGTAGATAAGGGGATTACGTGGCTTAAATCGCAGCAAAATATAAACGGCAGTTTTGGGAAGTGGGGGCCCGGCTCGACGGGATTAGCCGTATTAGCCTTGCTGCAAGGTATGCCAGATTCTGACCCGGCAGTTAGAGATGCTGTTAATTATATACTTGAATATGATCCAGGTAATTTTACTTATTTCAGATCTATAGGTGTTATGGCTCTAACAGCTGTTGGCGATCAATCAAGCAGCCATTACGATAAAGTGCAGTCAGATGTGGATTGGTTAGTTCAAGCGCAGGGAAACGATCCCCTGGATAAGAGAACATATGGAGGTTGGGGACAGACAAATGAGTCTAAAGCAGCAGACGGCTCAAGTACCCATTATGTAATACTGGCCTTGTATTCTGCAGTCCTGTGGGGTATAGATATTCCCCGGCATACATGGGATAAAGCTGTAAACTGGTATGAAAATAACTATGAAATTAATAAAAACGGCAGTTTTGTTTACAGCTTAGACAGTTCTAATAAAAGTATAACTCAAACTATGACTGCTGCAGCTTTAACAAGCTTAAAGATTGCAAAGTTAATGTCTTCAGATCCTGGCAGTATTTCCCGGGCAAAAAATTTGATTAACAGTGCAGTTGAGTGGTTAGAAAAAAATGCTGTTATGGAATTAAACCTCCAGGTTCCGGGAGAATGGTATTACTATCATCTATATAGCTTTTGTGTTGGCTGCTGTACAGCACCTTATTATATCTCTGCAGCAAACAGTGACTGGTATACTGACATGGCTGTTAATTTAATGGAATTGCAGGAGCCTGAAGGAAAGTGGGTAAGTACTTCAGATAAAAAATCCGCCGGGGTTGTTCATACCAGTTTTGCCGTACTGGCTTTAGCCAGTTATGCTTTTGCTGTACCGTCAAAAATAACTTATACTGGGGCTGTAACTGCAATGCCGGGGAAAAAAGTAGTTATGAAAGCTAAATTAACTGACAGTTGTGACAATCCCCTGCCTGGTAAAGAGGTATATTTTTATTTAACTGATTTTTCTTCTTTAAGGGCCAGCACCGGGGATGACGGGGTTGCTAAAACAGTAATATTTTTTAAACGCCCGCCCGGTAATTATAATTTAACGTCTGTGTTTTTCGGTGATAAAATATATATGGGCTGTAAAGACATAAAAGATCTCAGCGTTAATACAAAAATGAAAAGATTTATGTGTACAAAAAATTGCCAGGTAATAAAATTTAACGGGCACACTTGCCTTTCGAGACTGCCGCGAGGACGATCCCGCTGACATGATAAATTGTCAGCGGGACGTCCCCGTGACTATAAAAAACGATAATCTGAAGGTGATTGTATGGATTTTTTACTAGAGAAAATAAAATCGGATCCCGGTTATAAAGAGCAGGTGGTGCATACAGAAGATATCTCGCCGTACTCTCCCGAGTACGGCGAGCTCAGTTCCCCTTTGCACGGGCTTTTAAATAAGGCCCTGTCTCAACAGGGAATAGAAAAACTGTTTACTCACCAGGTAGAAGCAGTAGAAAAAGTGCGTGCCGGTAAAAATGTAGTGGTGGTTACGCCGACTGCTTCGGGGAAAAGTATGTGTTATAACTTACCGGTACTGGACGGGCTTCTCCGGCAGCCCTCGGGGTCTGCCCTGTATCTTTTTCCTACCAAGGCACTGGGGCGGGACCAGGTGGATACCCTGCGCGAGTTTAATACTAACCTGTGTTTTGGAGTATATGACGGTGATACGCCCGGTGGAGAGAAAAAATACCTGCGGGATGTCGCAAATATTATATTTACCAACCCGGATATGCTTCACCAGGGGATACTGCCGCATCACCTGAAATGGCACTGCTTTTTTTCCAACTTAAGATATATAGTTATAGATGAAATGCACAACTATCGCGGGATATTTGGTACTCACGTGGCGCATGTATTGCGAAGGCTGCGCAGGGTTTGCATTTACTACGGTGTTGACCCCGTATTTATATTTTGCTCTGCTACCATTGCCAATCCACGGGACCATGCTTCCAGGCTGGCCGGAGTGCCGGTGGAGAAGGTGGATAATAACGGGGCCCCGCGGGGAGCAATGCGTTTTGTACTGTGGAAGCCGCCCGTACATACCCCTTATATACAGGATGCGGCCTGGATTTTATCCCGCTGCATGGAAACCCGGCTGCGTACCATAACTTTTACCCGGGCCCGGCAGGCAGCAGAGCGTATTCTGCGGTTTACTAAGAAAGATACCGGGGAAGAAGGCGGGGCAGTTACTGCTTACAGGGGAGGTTACCTGGCCTCTGAACGCAGAAAGATAGAAGAAGGGCTTTTCAGCGGTAGGCTGCGGGGTGTGGTTTCCACTAATGCACTTGAATTGGGTATAGACGTGGGTGATCTCGAGGTTTGTATTATTGCCGGTTTTCCGGGAACTATAGCTTCTACCTGGCAGCAGGCCGGCCGGGTAGGGAGGAAGAACAAAAAATCGCTGGTAGTTTTTATAGCAGTGGAAAATCCCCTGGACCAGCATTTTATACGCAATACCCGGGCCCTTTTTTCCACACCCAGTGAAAGGGCGCTTATAGACCCGTCCAACCCTTACCTGCTCATGGGACATGCTGTTTGTGCTGCCCACGAACTGCCCGTGTCAGTGGAAGATTATCATCTCTGGGACGATATTTTCCAGGAACTGCTGGTTTTACTGGAAGAAGACGGAGACGTTATTTTTTCGGACGGTAAATATTACTTCAATGGTCAAACTTACCCGGCTAAAAGAGTTAACATAAGATCGAGTTCTCTTGAGCCGGTAAGCCTGCGGGATACTGGAAGCAAGAATCGCCTGCTCGAAGTTGTAGACGGCGACTCGGCATTTTCCCAGGTACATCCTGGTGCTGTATACATGCACCAGGGAGAGACTTTCGTGGTAAAAGACTTAGAATTAGATAAGTCAACTGCTTACTTAGAACAGCAGGATGTAGACTACTATACCATGTGCAGCAAGGATAAATCCACGGAAATCCTTTCAATTGAGAGGGAAAAAGAATTTAACGGGCATAAACTTTATACGGGACAATTAAGGGTTAGAACAAGGGTGACAGGATATATAAAAAAAGAAGAACACACGGGACAGGTTGTCGGCGGCGGCAACCTGGACTTGCCCGAGCAAGTACTGGAAACCACGGGAATGTGGGTAGTGTTTAACAGCCGGGCAGGAGAATTATCCAATGAGTATAATTTGCATCTCATGGGAGGGCTGCATGCTGTTGAGCACGCTTCCATAGGGCTGCTGCCGCTGTTTGCCATGTGCGACCGTAATGACCTGGGGGGGCTATCGGTAGTAGAGCATTCTCAAACCAGCGGGCCCACGGTGTTTATACATGATACCTGCCACGGCGGGGTAGGCTTTGGTGAAAGGGCTTATGACCGGGCGCAGGAACTATTTGAAACCACTCTGGAGGCAGTCCGGTACTGCGAGTGTGAAGATGGCTGCCCGGCATGCATTCACTCTCCCAAGTGTTCTAACTTTAACCGCCCGCTTGATAAAGAGGGTGCAGTACTCCTACTGCACCTTTTACTGGGGTGGGAGTATCATCCAACGCAGCACGAGTCTCCCAAAATCGCAAACAGGGAAAAACTCAAAACAGCAGCCCGCAAACTGCGGTAATAAGTAAAAAAATGTGCCAGGCACATTTTTTTACTTATATGAAAATAGTGAAGGTAGTTTCGGCCTGTGGATTATTTTCTACTTGAATTTTCCCTCTGTAAGTTCCTTCTACTAACTTTTTAATTGTAAATAATCCTATACCTGAGCCGTCTTTACCCTTGGTGGTATAACCGAATTGGAAAATCTTATTTTCATTAATTGTGGTGCTGCATGTGTTATTTACTTTTATAACAAGCGTATCTTGTATATTATTAAAAGATACTTTAATGTATTTATCTTCTTCTGGTATTTCAGTATTATTCTTTAATTCATAAATTGCATTATCTATAAGATTACTTAAAATACGTACCATATCTGATTGACTGATTTTAGCATTTGAAAGATCTGTATTTATATCATGCTCCATTTTTATACCGTGTTTTTCGGCTTCTTTTTCTTTAATAAACAAAAGAATGGATACTTCCGGCATTTCCAGGCCGCTTACTGCACTGACATTCCTGACTTCTTCGTGGATACCTTTGATGTATTTTACAGCAGCATCTTTTTTATCAAGTTGAATATAGCCTAATAATACTTGCAGGTGATTTAAAAAATCGTGGCGGTGAGAACGCAGCAGCTTAATAGACTTCTGTGCTGTTTCATTGGATATTTTAGCAATGGCCAGTTCTTTTTCCAGTTTGGCCATTTTTAATAACTGAAAGATTAAGTACGTTACTGTGAGTGTCAGGGAACAAGTGACTATGATTAACAATTTGCACAGTAATGGTAATCCATATATGGGTAGGTCATAATACTGGTGAAAACCAGTTAAATTAAAAAATATTTGCCATGCACATAGAAGTATAAATAATATTTCAGATATAATAACAGCAAGGATGGCGTACCTGTAGTAATGATACTGTTTATTTAACATGTCCATTTCTTACCTTCTTTATAACCAGTGTAATTATACAAAATATTATTACATGCGGCAGCATGGTCAGCAGCCAGAGTGAATTATAATTTGATACACTAAACTGAGAGTGTGCTAGAAAATAAGTCAGGGGTTCAACCATTATAATGACAGCATAACTTAATGTTACAGGGATAAGTATTTTATACCAGTTAACTTTAGTAAACATGTAAATTAGAACTATATATGTAAATATTCCCAGCAGTAAATGGATAAAGAGATTTGTTTGAAGTATAATTTTAGCAAAGAGTAATAATGTTACAATACATATATCCAGCAGTATGAACCGGATAGAATTTATTTTTACATCTAGAATGTTTAATATAAACCACAGGGTTGCGCCTACCTCAACAAGGCTTCCTGGGAATATTATCCAGATAGGCGGCATGGCTTCACAAATATACGTTACTCCTTGTAATATATTAGAAGTAAAAAATAGATATTGTATAATTTCGTCAACATTATAAATTACACCTGCAAATTGATGTTATTTTTCATAAAATGAAACAGTTTAGTTGTTTAAGTAATACAAAAATATACAGGTGGAATGTAAATGAGCCTTTTTCAGCGGTTGAACAATTTAAAAAAGGACCGGTCGCGGGAAAACAAGGTTAAAACAGATGTAAAGCCGGTGAATATTCCTGGTGGTGAAGTTATAACTTCTTGCGGGGAAGAGTGCGTATATCTGCAGGAAGTTTACCCCGGGCCCTTTTCTTTTCCCGGGCCCGCGAATTTGTGCAGGAACCTCAGGCTGCTGCGGGGAGTGGGGCCCGTAAATGAAAGCAGGCTGCAGGAGCAGGGGTATTTTTCTATCCAACAATTAAAGTGCCATCCCAGGTGGGGAGAGTGTGCATCTGAAGTACTCAGGCTACTTGATGAAAAGAATGTACACGGTTTGCAGAAACTTGGTGCTTCAGACTGGGACCTGCTTTCTTTTTATGACGCGGGAGAAGTGGTTTTCCTGGATATAGAGTCTACAGGACTCTGGGCTAACCAGCCCCTGTTCCTGGTGGGAGTTATGTACTGCCGGGACGGTGAGCTGGTGTCCGGGCAGTATTTTGCGCGCTACTACGGGGAAGAAAAGGCTGTTCTAGGAGCAGTAGACCGGCTGCTGCAAAATTTTAATGTAATTGTCACGTATAATGGCAAAAGTTTTGACATGCCGTACATTACCCAGCGCTGCGTGGCCAGGGGGCTTTTTTACCGGTACGGGCATTATCACGTGGATCTTTTATATCACGCGAGAAGACATTTAAAACATCTCTTGCCTGACTGCCGGTTAATGACCCTGGAAGAATATCTTTTAAATTTTCGCCGGGAAGGGGACATACCCGGTTACTTAATACCGCAGACATATCACCGTTTTGTAAAAACAGGTGATGCCGGCCTGGTGCAGCCTGTAATAGAACATAATAAGCTGGACCTGTTGTCCATGGCCCGCCTTTTTTATCTTGTAAACCCTGAATGCCCGGTCGATGTTGAATTAAGCCGGGCTCAGGCTGCTGCTGCTAGAGATACATAACGGTACTGATACAAAAACCCTGGTTTAAACGCGGTCAATAATCTGTAAACCCAAAGGGCAGGTGGATTCCCGGAGCGTTTATACTAAAATACACTCCATGCTCGAAGAAAGAATACGAAGTCTCCTGGAAGGAAACCACCGGTCCTCATCCAGCTATCAGAAAACCTTGTTTTGAAATGCAAAAATACTAATTTCACCAGAAGGGGAGGTGGGTTTCTGGAAGGTCGCGGTCATTCAAGTCAAGAACCGTCCCCAGTGTTGATTTTGATATTGATATAAGGTTAGGAGGGATTATATGGGTATAAATGTGATGCTGGCAGCTGCAAATAGCGACCAGTTAAAAGAGGCCATGGGTAGGGCTGCTGAAAATTCCATAGTAGCTTTTGCTACCCTTGATGATGATGTGCTTACCCGCATGATGAACAAGACAGCGCAGCAAGAAATCCCGGTATATTTTTATGAATCGGGTTGAGATTGCGGCAGAAGGATAGCAGCCGTGGGCTGCCTTTGGAAAACGTGGCTTGATGTACCGGATGCAGATGATAAAGAGGAATTAACCAGTGAATTTAAAAAATTTTTTGGTGCTGATTGGGATGATGTGTTAATCGGGGCCCGTAATCCTTTTGTTTATCACAAGGATTGGAAGGCATATTTTGCCGTTTCAGACCTTGAGGCAGTTTCCGGGTTAAATGTACTGGACCTGGCTGCACAGGAAGATATTGACCGGACATATAATGTAATAATTGGTTCGTAAAAAAAACAATTCCGGTACTGCAGGCAGCACCGGAATTGTTTTTTTTACATAAGGTTGTCCATGATCCAGTCTTTAATTTCCTTGTTAACATTATAAATATCTTCATTCTCCATGTTGCCGCCCTGCTCTTTGATTGCTTTAACCAGCATTTCCTGGGGTGGTTGTTTTGCAACACTTGTTGTTTCACTAACATATGTGCTTACTTTATACATGGACAGGCGGGCTTCATTGTCTATTACATCGATTACAAAAGCAAATCCTTTTTTCCGGTCAGTTGTGAACTCGTTTTTAACGTCAAAATCCCAGATTAACTTATCTTTAACTTTATTCAAGTCTACGTCAAATTGTTTAATGAGTTCGGGATCTAAATCCATAGCACTTCACTCCTTCATATTTATAGCTTGTCAACATTTTACCACAAGTTAATAATATTGTTTACATGAGATTGAGAAAAAAATAACAAAGCAGGATTTTAATATTACAATATGGAAATAATATTGCCTGTTAAGTAAATTTTTATATATATTCAGGGGAGGATTTACAGTATGCCTATTTACGAGTACAAGTGTAAAGACTGTAACAATGAATTTGAACTGCTTCAACTGCCCGGTCGTAATGATCAACCGGCCTGTCCGGAATGCGGTAGTACAAATTTAAAAAAATTAATATCAAGCATTTTTTTACCCAGTGATGTAGGTAAACCTGCTAACGAGGAACCGGTTTCACGCAATAATAATAATAATAACACTTCTTCCAGTAATGAAGGTGATACCGGCAGTCATAGCAGCACGGAAAGTGAAAATGCCAGCACTGGAAAAGAAAAATCTGAAGAAAAAGCTGTTTAAAAAGAACCGGCACGGTTATAGCGCCGGTTCTTTTATTTATGGTGTTATTTCTGATTTGTCGTAATTAACACCCGGGTTCCAGAGCAGCCAGGTGTTTATGTCGTGATTTTGAGCTGCATTTATTTGATCCTGTATTTCTTCCCGGCCGTATTGAGGTGATCCCATGGTAAATGCCTGCAGCCAGGGGCGGAGTTTACAACCGGTAGGATGTAAAAGTTCCTCGAAATCGCTGAGGGACTTGTCCACTATACCGTAAGGATTGGCGTTAGGGTTGGAATAACCGTAGTTGCCCCGACCGAAGTGAGAGGGATAGACCATGGGGGACATGTAGTCCAGGTAGGTTCCTAACCGTTCCGGTCTCTGTCCTATGCCCTGGTCGTCCTGGGCATATCCCATAAACCCGAATATAGCTGCTGAGATCCTTTTTTCCCACCCAATTTTTTCCCTGGCGTACTTAAAGAAGTCAGTTATAACTTCTACCCGGTGACGTTTGTCCTCGGTGCCGTAATGGGCGGTGTGAACATCACTTCCTTCCGGAAAGCGTATGTAATCAAATTGCACCTCGTTAAATCCCATCTCAAAAGCTTCCTGCGCCAGGTTTAAATTATAATCCACTACGTCCTGTTTGCGGGGATTCACCCAGACCCCGCCTCCGATAGGGGCCCCGCCCTTGTTTTTAACCATGTATTCAGGCTTTTTTTTAGCCAGCACGGGATCCCTGGATACAACAATCCGGGCCACGGAGTAAATCCCGCGGTCCCGGAGGTCTTGCAGCATTTCCTTCACAGGCATATAGTCTTTTGCAGCCCCTATTTCTTGAGCCAGATGTACGCTGGAATCGTAGCCTATATATCCCGATTCGTCCTTGACGTCCAGTTGTATGGCATTTAACTGTGTATTCTCTACCAGGGAAATTAATTCTTTCCAGCGTTGTTGAGAAGAAGCATATGAATAAGTTACATGCATTCCCCTGGCGTTATTTGCCTGTTCTTCCTTTTCAAGTGTACGTGCAGCATTCTCCATGGTGTAAGTGACTACTTCTTTAGCCATTTCTTCTGAAAGGAATTGTTGCGAACTTTCTGGTATAGAAACAATTTTTGTATTTCCATCACTTACATATCGCCTGTGCTCAATCCTGTTTAACCAGTTGACTAAGCTGCTTTCACCGTGATCCTGGAAGACCTGTATACGCTGTATGTGATAAGGATCGAAATCTTTATGGTATGGTGAATAAGCATCTCTCCATGCCCATTTTACTACTCCAAGGTGTTTATATTCGGTTTCCTTGTATTTGCCTTCTACCAGGAGATTATATGGTTCGGGTACACCATCCTGCACTATGGCCAGGGTCTCTGGTTTGTATGCCGGCAGAGCCTGTTGAATATGATCCTGCAGTTTGGCTATCTGGGATTGTACTTCTTCAGGAGTTAAATCTCCCATGTTTTCGTGATGATAAGTGTGATTGCCTATTTCAAATCCCCAGTCTTGCAGCATTTTTAATTTCTTTTTCCACAGTCCTTCCTGTCCTTCTTCTCCGCTAAAGGGGTTTGCATTTACATAAAATGTTGCTGTGTGCCCAAATCCCTCGTGTTTCTCTCCGAATTCTTTTAAAATGCCTGCGGCACAATCCGGGTCTACTTTATATTTATCTTCTTCAGTGTCTTTTTCTTTTAGCAGGCGAAAGTGCCCGGGAGTACTGTCATCAAATGTTATTATGGCAGGGGACTTGCCTGCCGGTATATCTATATTGCCTTTTAAGTAGCTGGTAAGAGATACCAGTGTATATCCTTTTGAATATAATTCTTCCAGGTCTTTGCGAAAATTTTCCGGGGTCCGGGTCCAGCGACCTTCTTCTTCACCAATACGGTGATAAACTAGTATTGGTACGTATCCTAATTCATTAGCCCCGGTTAATTTTGCTTGTTCTGCAGGGCTTATTTCTGGTTCTTTTTCTTTATCAGATTCCCCGGTATTTTTTTCTTCCTGGTTTACCTGGTTATCTTGTCCCACAGCAAAGGAAAGCCCGGGGGCACCCCGGTAGATTACAACGACAAGCAGTGCTAAAACGAGTAGTCCGAGTATGCCGTAAAGCCATTTCTTTTTAGGCATGGATAATTGTTTCCTCCTTGAGTGCTTAGTTTTTTGCTTTTTTAATTAATTCGTTTAATAATGTCGTAAATCCTTTTTATTTTGCTGCTTTTTACTGGTATTTATGGCATTACCAGTATGTTAGTTGGTACTTCTCTTTGTCTTCCGTCCGAGGGGCGGTTTAAAATCTCTCCCTTGTAAACAAAAGCACTTGAACCGCCTCCATCCAGGTTGTATGCTTCGATAACACCGAGTTCTATAAGTTTTATTTGCAGCCTTTCCAGGGTTACTCCTCTGCTCCAGCTTGATTGGCGCCCGTCAACTACAATCATGATTAAATCCCCGTTTCCATATTCACCTAAGATGGTGCGGGGTTGTTTTTCATGCTGCCACTTTTCTGGTATGTCAACTGGTTTAAGATTTCTTATTAATATTGGTACAAAACTTACTCCCTGCCAGGGATTTAACTTGAGCAGGTTTTCTTTTTTCTTAAAGATTCCACCTAATAAGTCTGCTTTCTTAGTTAGGCCTGCAAAAAATAAATTATCATGTGACGGGGAAAAACCATTTACAAGTTCGCCGTCTATTACGGTATTTCCAATGGGCAGTATGTATTTTTTACCGTCTTGATAAACAGGGTAGAAACCTCCCCCGTTTATACCTAGTATAGCCTCTGTTCGCTTTACTGCGTGTCTGGTAGTTTCGCCTTCACCCTGTTTGCCGTTGCCCAGTGCTACTTTTACAGCACCGGGATCGAAAATCTTGATTTTTGCTATATAGCCCCGGTAATCCAGCTCTTTTAAAGAATAAATCTTTATTTCTACCTGGTCTGATTCATGTGTTTTTACAGGCATACCCAGGCGGTTGAGTATACGCTGCTCGTAGATATTATCTGATAGATTTTTTTGCTGCATGCTCTGTTCGGATAGTTCTTTTAATCTCTCGTTTTGTTCTTTGTATTCTTGTTCTTGTTCTTTTATACTCTGGCTGACGATGCCCGTGCCTTCTTGCAGGTTGTGCACTTTTTCTTCTAGTGATTTAACCTCTGGTTTTATATCTTCCACGGGCAATTCTAGTGCACCTACTGTGCTGCCCAGGTTAACAAGTACAAGCGCCAGCCCTATAAAAGGTGCTGCAAGAAATACTAAAAAAAAGTTAATATTCCGCATCGCCTGTCTCCCTCAATATTTTTAAGCTTTTTTGTAAATTTTTTAACTGGCTGTCCAGTTGTTCAATCTTATTGTTAAGCTGCTGCCGGGTATCTTTTGAACTGGATATTTTTTGGTCAGCCTGGTCCAGGGCTGCATCAACTTCTTCTATGCCTTCTTCAACTTCTTTTATGTTCTCTTTCAAGGCTTGTATGTGCATGGCATTTGTTTCTTGCACGTCTTTTATGGTGCTGTCGAAGTAATCTTTAGCGTAATAATATCCCCCGCCGGCAATGCCTGTCCATAAAGCCAGCAGCAATATTCCCAGCAGTATTTTAGTCATTGTGCTATTTTTGTCCTTTTTGCGCTTGTTTTCTGTTCGGGATGTCATTTTTTCACCTGCCTTCCTTTTTTATTTTACTCTTTAAGTATATGGTATGATAGTATGATTTAATTAAAAAGACAAAAATTTTATAAGTAATACCGGTTTGAATCAGCATCCGGCCTGCTGTAACACTGAGTATTCGAATTAAACATGTCACACTTTCCACCCCCCACATCATACTTCGCAAATGACGGGCTATGCAGTGTACCCGGACTCCGCTACCTTCCGGAAATTCACCGGCCCTTTCAATTTGAAGATTGTTATCGGACCATAGATTTTTAGGGAGTTTTTGAATTAAAGGAAAAAGTGAAGTTTTGTAGAAAAATTATTTTAAATTTGGCATGATCAGGCGGTGTTCTTTTATATGAATGATGTAACTATAGCACTTGCACAGGTTGAGGCCCGCTTCGGGCAGGTTGAACAGAACCTTGCTAAAATACGAGATTTTACCAGGGAAGCAGCAAGTAAAGGAACTAATATTATATGTTTCCCCGAGCTGTGCGTTCATGGCTACCAGCGGGAAAATGTGCATCGTATTGCCGAGCCTGTACCCGGAAGTAGTTCTGATTTTATAATCAGTACAGCAAAAGAGACTGGAGTAGTTGTGTTAGCAGGAATGGCCGAAGACTCGGGAGAAGACAAGCCCTTCAATACTCATGTGATTGCTTATCCCGATGGTATGCTGCAGAAATATAGAAAGACGCACCTGGGTAAAAGTGAAGAAGCATATTTTAGCCCGGCGAGCGTTCTGCCTGTTTATTCCGGGCCCGGTGCAAGTTTTGGTATAGAAATTTGCTGGGAGATGCATTTCCCTGAGATAAGCACTATATTATCCATAAAAGGCGCGGAGATAATTTTTGCTCCCCATGCTTCACCTATCATGGTGGGTGACCGCAAAGAGATCTGGCTGAAATACCTGTCAGCACGGGCTTATGATAATTCTGCTTTTGTGGCTGCATGTAATTTAACCGGTAAGGGTGATGAAAAGCAGAATTTCTGCGGTGGGGCCCTGGTTATAGATCCAAAAGGAAATGTAGTGTCAGAAGCTTTTAATGAGCGGGAGGAACTGCTGGTAACCAGGCTGGATTCCGGGCTGCTAAATAAAATTCGCTGCCAGGAATCGCGCTCTATGCGCCATAGTTTTTTCCTAAATGCACGCAGGCCCGAGCTTTACGGTGAATTGCTCTGATTAATTATCTTTAAGAAATTTACCAGTATTTTAGAAGTTATCCCCCAAATGAAGTAATTTTCGTACTCGTAATAATAGACGGAGAAGTTCCACTGTTTTTTCCAGCCGGGCCCGTATACAGCAGGAACTTTTTCCAGGGGGAAGCAGGAATCATAGCGAACAGCTATATCTCCTTTTGTTACTACCGGCTCGTTATTTAAAAAGAAATCCAGGGGAATAGTGAAAACTTCTTTTACTTCTACCGGGTCCGGGGAAATATTATCGTAAGGTATTTTCCCCACGTAAGGGTGAATAACCTTTCCTATTGGAGTAACTAGCAAGTCAAGGGGCCCGGCAAGCTCAATATTCTCTTCAGCTATACCCAGTTCTTCCGAGGTTTCCCGTACGGCAGCATGGGAAGGGGATTCATCCTTTTCTAGCATGCCCCCGGGAAAACATATTTCCCCGGGCTGGCGGTCCAGGTTCGGGGATCTTACCTCAAACAGAATCTGTGTTTTACCATTTGTTTTTATAACTGGCACAAGGACGGCAGAAATAGAATATTCTTCTTTGTCCATTAAGTAAGGCTCTCGCCCGCTAAATTTTTCTAAAAAATCATTCATGATGTGGGTAACGGCCTCCTGAATATATAGTTATATATGCTCATGTTAGCAGGAAAAATTATATTAAATTTACTTGTTTTTTTATATTTTAACTTATCTGCCGGGAACCCCCTTCCTGAGCGAAGCGAAGGGAGGGGTAGTTCACAATACATGTCAATAGAAAGGGGGAGTATCATGAGTTCACATGAAAAAAATATTAATATTCCCGAAGTTGGGGGTAACAAAAGTGTATCAGAGCTTGTAAAGGTCGATTCTATAGAAGAAGCTAACCGTTTGCTGCAAGAAGGATTAGTTTTTCTAGCAGTGTTTTACAACCAGGCCCTGGGCAAAGAAGAATATGTCCTTGGTAAACAGGAAGATGATAAAAATAGCAGGAGGCCTATTGGTTTTGGTAAATAAAAGGGGGCAAAACAACCCCCTTTTTTAATTAATACAAAAACTCTAGTTTTTCCAGGCCGGTGTAATCTCCGCTCCCTACTCCGGCAGATAAAATCGTCCGGGTTCAATCGGCCTCGGGCGCCGGAGAACCTTCATTTGCGAAGTGTAATGTGGGAGGTGGGAAGTGTGACAATTTGAGGAAGTCTGCTGCGTAGACTTTTCTTTTCCCACTTTTAATTTCCCACCTCTCACCTCTGTCCTTTGCACCGGCGCTTTTCCTCAGCCTCAATCGCTCTATGAATGCGCCTCCGTACGTCCGCTCCGAGTACCACGTTAATTAATGAGATATTCTATGTTGACATATGCATTTACTTTAACCATCCCCGGTGAAATGGAAGCAACTGATTCTGCTGCTCTGCCTGCGCCGTCAGCCATTTTTTTGTTGTATTCGATGGGCCTGGGATTATTGGAATTCCATGAAGCGTGAGCTGTTTTTATCCCCTTTAATTGAGTTCCCAGTGTGCTGGCCAGGATCTCTGCCCGGTTTTGCGCATCTGCAGCGGCTTTTTGCAGGGCTTTTTTCTTGAATTCCAGTGCGTCCCCTGTGGTAAATCTTACATTAGAAATCTGGTTTGCCCCGTTTTCCAGTGCTGTATCAATAACTTCTCCCAGGTTGTCCAGGTCTCTTACTTTTACTTTCATTCTGTGAACAGCTTCATAGCCTTCAATTTTTTTTGTTTTTTCTTCCTTGAGTGAACTCTGTTTTGAAGGATATGTGTATTGGGGATTGAGCCGGTAATTTTGAGTTTGTATATCTTTGCCTGCTGTGCCTAGTTCTTTGAGTGCTTTCACTACTTTGCTAATATTGGCGGTGTTATTATGCTGCACTTTTTTAGCATCCGGGCCCTCGGTAATGACGGAAAAATTTAATTCCGCCTGGTCCGGTGCAATTTCCATGGTGGCCTCCCCGTTTACCCTGATAGTATGTTCCGGGCTGTTTTCTGCTTGAGCTGTATTACTGCCTGTAAACAGTATGATTAATGTCAGGCAAACAGCAAGTACTGGCAGTTTAAATCTTCTCATATGTACTTCTCCTCCTTTAAATATTTACTTATATAGACGAAAAAACTCTAACGTCTGTTCCTAAATATTTATTTTTTACGTATATTGTTGTGTGTTATTGAGGAAAATAAAGAAAAATTACTGTTAAACATGTAGGGTTTTTAGCTGTAAGCCGGGTGGAGCCGGGGAGCTCTCAGGAGATTCCGTATTTTTTTCGAACATGGAATATATTTGTGGGAGTATTTTGTGCTGCTGCATAGCAATTTTTTATACCCTGAGCAGTCAAAGCTTTCGGGAGTTTATCTAGCACTCAGTAAAATATAAAAGATTTATCTTAAGTAATTAAGAAAGATAGATTTTAAGTTTTGCCTTTTATATAATAGCAGGCTGAGTGTTGGGCCGCTGTCTTCCGGAAATTCCTCGACCCTTTGGGGCTACAGAGTTTATAGAGTTTTCGAATTAGATTGCCCACAAAACATGGTGTTTCGTTTTTTCTGTGCACGGGACGAATTTATATAAATTAATGGAGGTATCCTCGTGACGGTTAAGTTTCCTAATCTTTTTAAGCAGGGTAAGATCGGTGAGCTGGATATAAAAAACCGGGTTGTAATGCCGGCAATGGGTACAGGTATGCACGGGGGAGACGGTGAGGTGGTGCAGCAGGGGATAGATTATTATACTGCCCGGGCCCGGGGCGGCACCGGTCTTATTATCGTTGAGATAGCCGCAGTACATCCTACGACGAAGGGAATGAGCTACGGTATATATGATGACAGCTTTATCCCCGGCCTGCAGGAACTGGCTGGTGCTATAAAAAATAATGGTGCGCGAGCCTGTATACAATTGTGGCATGCCGGGCGCCAGATAAACAGCGCTCAAACTGGGATGGAAATTGTAGCACCTTCTTCTATCCCGTGTCCCATGTGTCATGAAGAACCGCGGGAACTTGCTGTCCCGGAAATAAAAGAGCTGGTGGAAGCTTATGGTAATGCTGCTCTCCGGGCCCAGAAAGCAGGGTTTGAATGCGTGGAAGTACATGGTGCACACGGGTATTTAATAGCCCAGTTTTTATCCCCGTATTCCAATAACCGCAATGACGATTACGGCGGTACATTTGAAAATCGCCTGCGTTTTGCAGCTGAAGTAGTGCAAAACATTAAGAAGAAGTGCGGGGAAAATTTTCCGGTAATTTTTAGAATAAGCGGAGAGGAATACGTCGACGGGGGACTTACTATTGAATCAAGTAAAAGGATAGCCCGGGAACTAGTTTCCCACGGGGTAGATTGCATGCATGTTTCAGTTGGTAATTACGAAACGATACACTGGGTAGTTCCCCCCATGGATAAAGACAGGGGATTTAATGTCTGGGCAGCAGCGGCCATAAAAGAGGTAGTAAACGTACCGGTTATAGCTGTTGACAGGATTAACAACCCCCGGCTGGCAGAAGAAGTGCTGTCCAGGGGAAAAGCTGATTTTACAGCAATAGGTAGAGGGGTATTAACTGATCCGGAGTTTGCCAATAAAGCCCGGGATGGGCGGGAAAAGGAGATAAAAAAATGTATTGCTTGCAATCAGGGCTGCGTGAACAGGCTGTTGATAGAGCAAAGGCATACTACGTGCATTTTAAACCCGGCCTGCGGGCGGGAACGGGAATTTCAGTTAAAGCCGGCCTTAAGGCGCAAAAATATTGTAGTTGCCGGCGGGGGCCCGGCTGGAATGGAAGCAGCACAGACTGCTGCCAGGAGGGGACATCGCGTAACGCTTTTTGATGTTAATGATAGATTGGGAGGTCGTTTTAGGATTGCATCATATCCTCCCAAAAAAGAAGAAATAAAAGAATATTGCGAGTACATGGAATACATGCTGCCCAAAGCAGGGGTTGATGTAAGGTATAATACCCGGGTAACTCCAGAGTTGATAGCCAGGGAAAACCCGGATGCAGTCATAGTGGCTACTGGAGGCAAACCGGTATTTCCACCCCTGCAGGGGGTAGAGCGGTCCGGCGTAGTTTCTGCACAGGAAGTCCTGGAGCAGAAAACAGAAGTAGGGGGTAATGTTGTCATAATAGGAGGAGGCAGTACCGGCCTGGTAACTGCTGATCACCTTGCTAAGCGTGGGAGAAAGGTGACAGTGTTGGAAGCAGGAGAGACAATAGGTGAAGACGAGGGCCCGGCACGTAAGATATTTCTCATGGAAAGGTTAGGGAAAAATGGTGCAGACATTTATACAAATGCTGCAGTTCAAGCTATAACTGACAGGGGACTTGAAGTGAGTTTTTCTGGGAGTAAAACTGAACTAGAAGCAAACAGTGTAATAATGGCAGTAGGAGATAAACCCGTGGATGAATTATCTGAGAGGCTGCGCGACATGGGGGTTCCAACGTTTGTCATCGGTGATGCCAGGAATGTGCGTAAAGCAACAGAAGCAATTTATGAAGGAGTAAAATTGGGTCTTGAAATTGAAAAACGCCTTGAACCGCACCTGGAGCCCGGAAACAGGATAATGTTTGGTACTCGCATAAAAGATAATCCGGCCATCGAATTCGGTGTAAGCCCGGCAGCACATTAACCCGGCGCATCTGCGCCGGGTTTTTAATTCAATAAGTAAAAAAATGTGCCAGGCACGATTTTTTACTTATTACTTAATACGATATATAATTTATATGTGTAATATTTTGATAGCGGAGGTATAATATGAAATCATTACCAACCAGCCCTGATTTTTGGAAGAAAATGTGGCAGGAAGCGCTGGAGACATCACCGGTGGCACGCAGGCGCTGCCGCAGTGAAGAAGAGTTAGTTGAAAATTGGAATAAGCGTGCCAGGTGGTTTGCAAGGCGTGCAGGTGATAAGAACGGGGGAAAAAGGCAGCAGGCAGTCCTGAATATGCTGAAGGAAAAGGGGGCGCTTAAAGAAGGATACAGTGTGCTGGATATTGGTGCGGGGCCCGGAAATTTTTCTATCCCGATGGCATGCACGGTAGAACAAGTTACAGCCCTGGAACCTGCCGCCGGCATGGTGGAAATATTGAAAGAAAATGCACAAACTGAACAGTTAAATAATATTGAAGTTGTTGAGCGTACATGGCAGGATATTGATATAGAAAAGGACAAGCTGTCCGGTAAGTTTGACCTGGTGTTTGCTTCCATGTCCCCCGGTATTAGGGACCATGAAACTCTTGACAAAATGTTACGTGCTTCCAGGGAGTTTTGTTACATGAGCGGTTTTTCAGGCCGCAGGTGGGGACAGCCCTATATTGATCTCTGGGAGCATTTTTTTGCAGAAGATATAGGAGATACTCCGGGTGACATACTATATCCCTGGGGGTATCTCTATGCTTCAGGATATCGTCCGGAGACAAGGTTTTCTACAATACGCCATGTAAATGAAGAGCCGGTAGAAAAAGCAGTAGAAAACTTAACAAGATTTTTCTGGGCTTACATGGACATAACTCCCGAAGTCAAGCAGGACATAGAAAGATACGTACAAAAAAGAGCTGAAAACGATATTTTTAGCTACGAAAATACTGTCTGTCAGGGCATGATACTGTGGAAAGTGCAATAAGTTGGTGCTTGTCACCAACTTATTGCACTTTTAAAGAGGGATTTTTAGATGTTATGTCAAATTAAGTTATTTTATAATGTTAAAAGAGGTGTAGTCTATGCAATTAACCCACCGTGAGTGGATGCATCTCAATGATCTTATTGCGGAAGCAGGCAGTATATTCTCTTTATTTGATGTCTGCGAGTCTGTTTTAGGGATGCTGCAGACAATTATTCCCTTTGACCACGGGCTGTTTTTTTTCTACGATGATACGGACCTAAAATTATTGAAACCATTTTTATTCAATGTTTCGGAAAGAGTTAATAAAGAGTATTTTGAATATTATTACCGTATTGACGATATAAGGGCCCGGGCATTTAACCAGCCTTTTCCTGCCCGCAGTTCGGATATCATGTTTTACAAAGAATGGGATAAAAAAGAATATTTCTGTGACTTTATGAAGGCTAATGATTTTTATTACCAGCTAAAAGCCGACATACATTATAAGGACGAGCTTTTAAGCTCAATTAGCCTGCTTCGCAATAAGAAAAGCGGTGACTTTACGGATAAAGAGTTATTCTATATTAGTCTTTTGCGTCCCCATCTCGGCAACCACATGTACAAGCTGATGATTTTAAAAAAGCAGGAAAAAGCCTTAAAAGACCATGGATTGCAGATTTCTCAAATTATTGATCAAAATCAAAAAAGATATAAACTTTCTAACCGGGAAACTGATGTGATAGAGCTTGTCATAAAAGGCCTGACTACCGAAGAAATATCTGACAAGCTGCATATTTCCAGGGAAACTGTTAGAAAGCATTTTAAAAATATTTTTTCCAAGAGTACGGTTAGAAATAAAACAGAGCTGCTGGCCAAACTGGTAGGTTTACTGGAGTAATATTAATTCTTTTTTCTTTTTTTAATAAATTTGTAGATTAACCAGATAGCAAGTGCCAGGGCCAGTACGCAAACCAGTATAAATACTATAAATATTATAATTATAGTTGTGTAAGAAGAGGAGCTGTCGCTGCCGAAAGTACCTTCCGGTACCTTTAAGCTAAGTACCAGGTTTTCGGCCGGCAAATCTGTAAATTTCCCTGAGTATTTTCCTTCCTTATGTTTTAGCGGGAGGTTGCTGGCGAAAGGCATATCTTCCGGTAACAGCACCTGTATGTTTAAATTTTCAAAGGAATTCCATTTGCTTGCCGGCTGTAATAAATACTGGTAATGGACAATATTATTTACATCATCCCGGCATGGGGTTTGATTGTAGCTTATGAGTACATCTTTTTTTTCGTTTGCCTGTATCTTTATGTTAAATAATACCAGTCCCAATATGGGGCCCGGTGAAAATTGCTCATTGTAAGTACCCTCCTGCAGAGGGTCAGGCCAGCTGGTGCGCTCGCTCTCAGATTTCCATGCTCCCCCGGCCTTTTTAACTTCTCCCGGCGCTATAAGGCGAACTATTTCCATGGATTCGTAGGGATTTCCGGGCCCGGCAAATTCTCCCGCGGCAAGAAAATCTTTCATTGTTTCATAAGTTCTGTCTTCCACGTTAAGAGCTATACCTGAAGAAACAAGCCTTTCATAAAGGGTTTTATCTAAGAGTTCTGCCGGTTTAGTTTTACCGGACTCTTTTAATTGTTTTATTTCACCTGCCATAGATACAATGTCCCTGTGTCCTTCCACCCATTCTTTTACCCGGGGCCAGAGAAGGTCATAAAGCCATACGGGACGTGTAGTCTTTTCTACCCCGTCAATTTCTATACTTACAGTTTCCAGGTCAGTCCAGGGTGATGCATAAAGGGCAAAAGCTGCCGGCAAGTTAATTGACTGGCTGCCCTGGTTGTATAATTTGTAGTTAGCAGATACACGGGCGTTTGTAATATCTTCCTGCAAATCAAAAGTTAACTGCTCACTTTCTACGTTAACCCGGTTTTCTTCTTGCGGGTAGGGCACCCCGGAAATTTCACTGTACCAGGGTGTCTTGGAAATATTCGCTGCAGCAGGAGAGGAAAAGAGAAATAAGGCTAAAATAAATATAACTGGTAAAAACAAGCGCTTAATCATCATCTACACCTTCGTGCACCAGGCCTTCTTTATCAATTGGTTTTTTCTTTGACTTTGGCAATGCCCAATTAGTAAACCAAACCTGGATATTAAATAATTCGTTGAAATCATCCCGGGGTAAAGATATTATAAAATCATTCTGAAAATTTTTAGCCAGGTTATAAGCCCTGTCCTTATTATATACTTCCAGGAGGATAGCACAGGCCAGGTAAAACCCTCCCAGGTCATCTGATTCTCCCCAGGAGAAATACACATCTTCCGGGGCCCACCCGTAAGTCTCACAAATCTTGTCTTTAGTTAATTCTTGACCATACAGAATAACTCTTTTTTCTTGATAAAACCCCTGTAATTCAAGGGCCCCACCATGTTTTTTTACTCTGGTCAACTTGGCGTCTTCACTTTCCAGAAAATTATCAATCATTTTACCGAATATCTTTTTTAGACCCATAACACACCCCTGTTTCGATAAATTTTCAAACCTTTGTTATGCCCTTGGGCCGGGCTAAATCCCCGTGGGGGCCATTCTTTAAACTTAAGCTCGCGTGCGTTTAAGCATGCCGATACCTTTGCGGATAATTGTTATAACTCCTATTATAAAAACCAGCAGTACCAGCAGGGTAATTAAGAGAAATCCCCATATTCCGCCTTCATTCTGGTCTTCAAAGTTATCGATAAATTTTTCCGGGCTCATACTGCCTTCGGTAACTGCTAAAACATCTTCTGCAGAAGCTTTTACAGTAAAAATATCCTCTTCGCTGTCGCGGTGAAAATTGAATTCAACAGTTTCTATCCACGGGCAGTCTTCTACTACTAACATGGCCATGGAAAAGAATGTCGACCAGAATTCTTTTTCACTGTCGCCCAGGTATTCCAGGTCTACTGAAGCCTTTTTATCATCCAGTGCTACTTCCCCGATGAGTACGTTGAATACTCCCAGGTCATGTTCTACCACGGTTTCCGGGGCCCGGAGGTCTTCAAATTGGAACCTGGAAACAAGCTCTTCTACACTGATTTTTTGTTCAACATAATTACCGAGGTCACTGCCGCTGGCAGCAGCTCTAAAAAGGGGGTTCCCCATGTGGTAAGATTCTACCCTTACATTATTAGCTGTAGGGTAATTCAAAAAACCCGCGGCAGCTAATTCTACCATGTGCCCGGAAAGAGAAGAATCAACTACGGGAACTTCCATGCGCATAAGCATATTCCCATCCTCTATGGCCACGTAACTTTCTTCAAATCCCTTGGCCTTCATTTCCTGGTGTACAGCATTTTCAATAAAGTCATAAGGCAATTCTGCCTCGCTAGCTAAACAAGCAGTACAGGAAAAAGAAAATGCAACCAGGATACCTACTGCCGCAAGAATGATTAAAATATGTTTTTTCATTACATTATCCTCCCTCTACAGCTCTCCGTCTTTTTTCATCGTTTCCACTATAGAATCAAAGCGTGAACCCCGGTCTTTATATTTGCCCTTGCTGTTCCAGGCCAGTGTTGCCTGCGACCGTCCGTAAATTGATTCTGCGTTATCAATATTAAAATGGGTATAGGTATTTCTGGCCGTTTTTACAGCTTCTTCCGGAGACTTGCCGTTATCAATGTTCTTTTTGATCAGTTTCTTAACATGTTTTATATCTTTCCCCGCGGCATTGGCATAATTCTTTTTCATAAAGCTTCCCATCTTGTCCAGCGTCCACTTAAAGGGAGCTACTGCTGTTTTCTGGGCTTTACTCAGGAAATCTGTAACCATGTTTTGAGCAGGCTTTAATTTTTTCTCCCTGTCGTCAAAAGCACACCACTTGCTGTAGCCTTCAGCACTATCCTCGTCTACATTAAATTCCTTTTTTGTTTTGATAATTTTCTTTTCCAGGTCCTTTTCTTTCTTTTTTTCTTCTTCTTTATCGCTGAAAATAATATCATCTTTTTTGTCCTTCACCTGGTCGCTAAAATATTTAAGGCCCGGTATATTTTCTATAATCTTGTCAACTACCGGGTTTAGAATTTTTTCATTTAATGTGTATTTCTCTTCGAAATAACTTCCCGGTTCTTTTTCTTTATCTGCCTTTATTTCACTATCTTTTCGGACTAAATGTGCTGTTTTTATACCTGTATTCATATTGGGCAGCGTATTTTCAATAAATTCCATAGATGCTTTTTCAGCTATTTTCACCAGTCTTTTTTTATTTATTTCTACAGCTGCTTTCTTTTTTTCTTTATTGATATTTTTTTCTCCGGGGTTATCCTCGCCGTCAAATATAGTCATACCTGCTTTTTTACGCTCTTTATCCCCGGGTGAAAGGTCTTTATCTTTAATTTCTCCGTTGTCTGGTGTTGAAGTATCTTTTTCCTGGTCTTTAGTTTTGTCGGTATCAGGTTTCGAATTGTTTTTTTCCGGCTGCCCGTCACCGGACGGTGTTATGTTCGAGCCGTTTCCCAGGTTGCCTGATGCACCGGAACCTGCCGGGTCACCCCCGGTGTTTTCAGGCACATCTTCGGGTTTTTCGCTTGTATCATCGTCTGGCTGCTGGTTTCCAGTATCGCCGCTTGTTTCTCCTATCCTGTTTACGTGCCAGTTTCCTATGGCTAGCGGCCCGCCGGGAGAAGTAAGCTTACAACTACCTGAAACCTTTGTACCGCCGGCATTGGTTTGCCCGGTATACACATAATCCACACCCTGTGGTAAATCCTGGTCATGGTAATAAACTTGAATCTTATTGCCGCTTACCGAAGCCTTTCCTTCAAAGGTATAGGGGCCGTCTTGCATAATAGCTTTATATTTTCCACTGCCAGTTTTAGTTATCTTTGCGCCTATTGTGTCGCTCTTACCTATGGCTTGCTGCGCTTCTTCCCTGGAAAGGTCAACACCGAATTGTCGGTTAATTCTATCTACGTATATGTTTTTCATAGTCATTTTACCCTGCCACTTACCAGCAAATAAGTCTCCACTGCTGCTGCCTGCAACATCTTCACTGCTAAAACCGCCGCCTTCTTCGTTTATATAAAGCAGCAGGTCATATATCGCAGCTTCCCCGGGGTCAGATACTTTTACTCTTTCTTTATTAAAAGGATATGGATCCCCGACAATAGCGGAATTACTCCTGTTTCTGTAATAACCCATGTTCTTATCATGCTGCTGCTGGGTAATCCCTGATTTCTTGTTAGAAACTGCGTAATCAATCAAGTTATTATAATAATCAATGTACCTCCGGGCATAAAAAATCCCGTTTAATGCCTTCATGTATTTTGCACTGTCGTAAGCGCCGTAGGTCATGCTCATTTTTACACCGGTTTGCGGGTCAGTCATAGCGCTAAATTTAGCAGCTTCTGTTTGTCCCTCCGGTGTTCCTACGCTGAGTCCTGTTTCTTTGTATTTTTTTAATACATTTAACCATGTTGGAAACCATTCATTCCCGAAAAAAGTAAACATGTCACGATCAAAGTCGTCCTGGGCAGTCTTTAAATTACTTAAATTATCATTTCTGGCTTTTTTTACTTCACTAATATATCTTTCTACATCTGTTTTGCATTCCGAGAGCTGCCTTTTTTGGTTATCTAGATTCATTCTCATATTATTTATCCCTTGCTCAAGTTCATACTGGTAACTACCGAAAGCTGCAGCAGGGAACAAAAGCATAAAAATTAAAACTAAAAGCACAATTTTACGCACTATCGGAACCTCCTTTTAACGGGCCCGAGAAAGGGCACACGCGATTTTAGACAATATTAGCACTATTTATACAAACAAAAAATACCCCATTTGGGGTATTAAACAATAAGTTGATGTTTTTTTGAAAGTCCTTGATAGTATCACTCTTTTATCTTTTTCTTATATTGCCTTGTTTTTTGCAATAACAATATAATAACTGATTATGTGTGTATTAGCTTACTGATATTATAGAAGTTCCATAAAGCAAAGAATATTTATATTAAATCAGGATATTTTGTTGCCCAGTGAGTGAAGCGAAGAAAGTTTTCAAGCTCTTCCTTGTTTTTATTTTTAAAGAGCTCAACTATTTTCCTGTGTTCATTATTAGCTTCTTTTAGAGCTGAAAACATTTTATCTTTATCAGTGCTAAAATAGGATCTGTGAAGCGGGCCTGTAGACAGGTCATTTAGCATCTTGATAAGCATTGGGTTATTGCATTTATTAACATAAATTTTATGAAATTGATCTTGTAGAGTATAATAATCTGAAAATTTTTCGTATTTTATAGCAATATCAATCTTATCAATGCATTCATGCATTTTTACAATATCATTTTCTGTTATATTATCAACAGCAAGTGTAGCTGCAAAAGCATCTAAAACAGCAATAATATTATAAAGGTTTAATTTGGATTTATAATCAATTTCCTGAATTTTATAACCCTTGCTAGGTATTTTTTCTAAGATTCCATCAGCAACAAGATGGATAAAAGCTTCTCTTACGGGTGTTCTGCTGACATTTAAATCATTGCAGATTTGAACTTCATTTATTACTTCATTAGGTTTTAATTCATGATGCTGAATTTTATGTTTAATCTTACTAATTATTTGATCACGTAAAAACTTTTTAGAATTCATTATATTCACCATTAATTTAATTTTTTACATTATAGCAACGTAATTTGAACATGTCAAAGTTTCAACGGGGAGTAGGTAAACCTTATCACAGGTTTTTGGAAATGGCCCGTCTGCGAATAAAAACTATATATCTGAAGTGCCATCAGAACATTATTTGAACTGCAAGCTTGGGGCAGACAAAAAAATTGGTCTTGATAAGGCATAAAGTTTTTACCTTCAGTGCTAATACTTCTTATATATGAGCCGGGTTATTTTGAACGTAAGTCAAATTAGTAATCATTAATTACTATTATATGTACTCATCCATCTGGACAAGTCTAGATGGGTGTTTTTTAATCAAATAAATTTATCTGTTTCTCCTTATCTAACGTAACATGATTATGTATATAATGACTATGTATACATAAATACATGAATAAAAGATAGTATAGTGTGCTTATGCATGAAAAGTATAGCTAAAATAAATTGCTGATGTGACAAGGGTTTAGAGGGTAAATTTAAAAAATTTATATTAAATTAAATTTTTAGAAAAGTTCTATTGACGATAACAGAAAAATTTATGTATAATTGTATACGTAGTTTGGCAAATACAAAGTCGAAGGGGGAACAAAAGAATATGAAACCTTATATCGTTGTAGAGTGGAATGATACCGAAAGCTCCGCAAAAGGGTGGTTGTGCGCATTTAATTTTGTGAACAATTACTGCGGCGGTGGAACAAGAATGCATCCCACGGTTACTAAAGAGGAAGTTGTAAGATTAGCAACAACAATGGGATACAAATACAAGGCTGGTGAATCAACTACCACCGGAGGATGTAAAGGTGGAATAGCCTATGATTATAAAGCATCTGACGCCAAAGATGTGTTAAGAAGATATTTTGTTGCTATGGCACCTTATATTAAAGCAGGTGTGTCTATCGGTGGAGATTTAGGTGTTGATTACGGGGACGTTTTGGAAATTTTAGATGACTTAGGAATAGGCCTACCCCAAACAAAAGAAATGCGAAATGATCCTAAAATTCAACAGGGAATTAAAAACCATGATGAAGCTTGTGAGTTAACTTATGATGGATTTAAGATGTATGACATGATCACAGGTTATGGTTGTGCACACTCCCTTGATGAAGCTTGGAAATTTAAAGGCGGCAAAGATGGAGCAAGGGTAGTAATCCAAGGGTTTGGTTGTGTTGGTGCAAGCATGGCAAATTGTTTAGATCAGATGGGTTATAAGGTTGTAGGTATTTCTGACGCGAATTGTCTTGTTTCTTGTCAAGATGGTTTGGATGTAAAGAAATTAATTGAGACTAAAAAACCTAAAGGTGAATTGAACTCAGCATACTTTGAAGATAAATATACTGTAAGTTCAAATACAAAATGGTTAGATGTAGATTGTGACATCTTAGTTCCTGCTGCACTAGAAGATGTAATTAATAAAGATAATGCTCATGATGTAAAAGCATCATTAATTGTCGAAGCTGCAAATATTCCTGTAACGCCAGAGGCAGATGAAATTCTTGCTGAAAAAGGTGTTGATACCTGCGTTGATTTTATAGCAAATATTGGTGGAATTAGGATTTATGAAGCTTTGGTATTTGGAATAGTTGATAAAATCCCTCAAGATATTGTTGATGATACTAATTCGTTAATTAGAAAAAATACTAGATTACTATTTGAGGAAGCTATAAAGCAAGGTAAAACGCAACGCCAGGTTGCTATGGAAATCTTTTCTCCTGACACATTTGATACACCGGATATATAATGTTGATTTAGTCGTGGAGGTACATTATGGAAAAACTAATAATACACAAGGAAAGTTGTAAAAGCTGCAGATATTGCATTGAAAATTGTCCCAAAGGGGCCCTTTATATAAAAGGGGATATAAATGAGAAGGGATATCCTTATGTTTCAGTTGACCACGAAAAGTGTACTACTTGTGGTATCTGTTATAATGTTTGCCCAGATTATGTATTTGAGATTCAAGAAAGAGAGGTGTAATTAATGGAAAAACAGCTTATGAAAGGTAACGAAGCTATAGCTGAAGCAGTAGTAAGGGCAGGATGTAAATTTTTTGCTGGTTATCCTATTACACCGCAAAGTGAAATACTTGAATATCTATCTTGGAGACTTCCTGAAGTTGGAGGTAATTTTGTTCAAAGTGAATCAGAATTAGCTGGTATTTCAATGGTTTATGGTGCCGCTGCTGCAGGTTTTCGTGCAATGACCAGTTCATCGGGCCCAGGGTATAGCTTGCTCCAAGAAGGAATTTCTTATATTGCATCAGCGGAATTACCGTGTTTGATCATAAATGTCATGAGATATGGTTCTGGTCTTGGTGATATCTTTGTCGGGCAGAGTGATTATTGGCAAGCAGTTAAAAATGGTGGACATGGTGATTATCGCTCTATAGTTTATGCTCCTGCATCTGTCAAAGAAGCTTCTGACCTTGTTGTTTTTGGCTTTGATAAGGCCGAGGAATATAGAAATCCAGTTACACTTTTATCTGATGCATCTATCAGCCAAATGATGGAGCCTGTAGAATTACCGGAAATGCAAGAACATAATCCAGATAAGTTTGAATGGTCATTAAAGGGTAAAGGTGAAGGAAAGGCTAGAAGCATAACCTCTGTTATGTATTTCCAGGAGGATTATGATAATTATATAGCTGCTAAATATAAGAACATAGAGAAAAATGAGCAACTCTGGGAAGAAATTGAAACAGAAGATGCAGAAATTATCTTAGTTTCATATGGAATAACATCACGAATTTGTAATGAAGCCGTGGAATTAGCTAGAGAAGAAGGAATAAAGGTAGGGCTATTAAGACCTATATCTTTATATCCTTATCCTGTTCGGGCATTTCAGAAGCAAAAAAATGTTAAGGCATATATTTCAGTGGAGATGACTGCACTTGCCCAAATGGCAGAAGATGTTGCTTTGGCATGCAAAATGAAGCAGCCAGTTTACTCTCTTGCTGGTGGTATGGAGATTTTTGAAGCCTCTGATGTTTGCAATAAAATAAAAGAAGTAATTGATGGCAAAGCAAAGGAGGTGTTTTAAGCATGTTAAAGAAAAAACCTGCCGCCTGTTTTGTAGATAATAAGTATTGTCCTGGATGTGGACATGGTATTATAAACCGTTTAGTTGCAGAGGTTCTTGAAGAAATGGGAATATACGAAGAATCTATAGGTGCCATAGCCGTAGGGTGTGCCTCACTTATGCCTGAAACTTTTGCTGTCGACTGTATACAAGCTCAACACGGTAGAGCTGCGGCGGTTGCTGCGGGGATAAAAAGATGTCGTCCTGATAAAACAGTCTTTACTTACCAGGGTGATGGTGATGCATTGGCCATTGGTTTTTCTGAAACTATGTATTCAGCTATAAGAAATGAAAATATAACAGTTATATTTGTTAATAACAGCAATTTTGGAATGACTGGTGGGCAAATGGCACCTACTACGTTAGAGAATCAAAAAACAACCACAACACCTCGTGGTCGTAATATAGCTGAAACTGGAGATCCCCTTAATGTGATTAATATGATGAAAGATCTCAATACAGCATATATAGCACGAGGTTCATTAACTAATAATGCAAATATAATGAAAACAAAGAAATATATAAGAAATGCATTTGAAGCACAACAGAATTCAGAAGGATTTTCATTCATAGAAATACTTTCACCCTGTACAACCAACTGGAAAATGGATCCTATTAAAGCAATGGAACATATTGAAAAAAACGTTACACCAGTTTATGAATTAGGTGTATTTGTAGAGCGGGGTGAAAAAAATGCCTAACCTTATATTTGCGGGTTTCGGTGGTCAAGGGGTGTTGACTGCCGGACTTATTGTTGCAAAAACAGGAATGGATAATGGAAAAAATGTTACATGGATACCGTCTTATGGTTCGGAAATGCGAGGTGGAACAGCAAATTGTAACGTTAAAATAGATGACGGAAAGATATCAAGTCCTTTTGTTAAACAAATAGATATATTGGTTGCAATGAATGTTCCCTCACTAGCAAAATTTGAACCTATGGTATCTTCTGAAGGTACAATAATTGCCAACAAAAGTATGGTTAAAGATTGGGATTTTAGAAGTGATCTTAAGGTTGTAGAGGTTGAAGCTACATCTATAGCTGAAGAGCTAAATAATCCTAAAGGCTCAAACATTGTTATACTTGGTGCTTTAGCAATGTCGGGGCAATTGTTTGATAAAGATGTTATGGAAAAAGGTGTTGAAGCGTTTTTTGCTTCAAAAGGGAAAAATAATCCTAAAAACAGAGAATGTTTTTTAAAAGGGTTTGAATGTGCAATAAACTAATTCGAGTATGTTAAGTGAGCTCTGGGAATGGCCATAGTTTTTAAGTGAAATAATGGAAAGACTCAGAGCTTATTTTTTTTTGTAAATTTCATTTTCTTGTATATGTAGAAAGAGGGGTAATAATGGATATAAACAAATTATTAAAACCAAATAAAATTGCAATTATTGGAGTAAGTGAAAAAGAAGGTTTTGGAGGTGATACATGTCGTAACGTCCTGGAGTATATGAACGAGGATTCATACTATTTTATTAATCCCAAGCGAGAGGTGGCTTTCGGTAAAAAATGCTATAACTCCTTAGTTGAACTTCCTGAAAATATAGACCTTGTTGTTATTTGTACTCCACAACATACAGTTGAACAACTAATTAAAGAGGCAGCAGCTAAAGGTGCAAAAGCAGCAGTTGTTTATGCAAGTGGTTATTCAGAAGTGGGAACAAAAGAGGGAAAAGAAGCGGAAGAATCATTGATAAATCTTTGTGAAGAACAGGATATTGCTCTTATGGGGCCAAATTGTGCCGGATATGTTAATTTTATTAATAATATTTCCCCTTTTGCATTTATATCTGAAGAAAGAAATCGCAAAGGTTCAGTAGGTGTTGTTTCTCAAAGTGGACAACTTGTTCTTTCCATGATGGATAGCCCTAAAACGAAATTTTCTTATGCTATTTCAGCAGGTAACAGTAGTATTTGTAAAATGGAAAATTATCTTGAATATCTTGTTGAGGATGAATATACAAAAGTAATTGCTATGTATATTGAAGGTGTGAAAGATGCAGATCTATTTACCAGGGTGCTAAAAAAGGCAGCAATTAAACGCAAGCCTATTGTGGTATTGAAAACAGGTCGTTCTGAAAAGGCTCAAGAGATAGCTGCTTCACATACAGGAAGTCTTTCAGGTGCAGATAAGGTATATGATGCATTGTTTGAAAAGTTTGGAGTTATCAGGGTAGACGATTTAGAAGAATTAATGTCTACTTCCTTAGCTTTAGCAACAATGAAGAAAATACCTGAAAACAATAATTTTGCATCTATGAATTTGTCCGGTGGTGAAACTGGTATATGTGCTGACCTGGGAGAATTAAATGGCATTAATTTCGTTGACTTTGCTCCTGAAACTTTAAAAAAGTTAGATGAACTACTTCCCGGTTATGCAACTCCAAATAATCCTCTTGATATGACAGCTACACTTTCATATGATGTTGAAAAATTTGCACAAGCTTTAGATACTGTTATGTCCGATCCTTCAGTAGGAATTGTTGCAATAGGATATACTTTGCTGCAGGATATTGCGGATCCAGCCATTTATTATATGTCAGAGGGAATTGAAAGGGTAACTGCTCAGAAAAACTCTAAGCCTGTGGTAATGATACCGTTTACTGAGAATACCAGAAATTCCGAATATAGCGAAAAACTGGAAAAAGCAGGTGTACCTGTGCTGCCAACTTCTAATTATGCTTTTAAAGTATTAAAAAATATTGCAGATTTTGTAGGTTATGATGCTGCAAAGCATAATATTGAAGTGGAAATTCCCAATCCAAGTAAAGGGGAAGGTAGTGTTTTAAGTGAATCTGAAAGCAAGGAAATGCTAAAGGAATACGGAATGCCTTTCCCTGATTGTAAGATTGCTAAATCAGAAGAAGATGCAATAGAAGCTGCTAAAGAGATTGATTTCCCTATAGTTGCTAAAATAGATAGTCCAGATATTCTCCATAAATCAGATACTGGTTGTGTGAAACTTAATCTTAATGCTGAAAATGAAGTGAAAGAGGCATTTAATGAAATAATGAATAATGCTCAAAAGCATTATCCAAATGCCAGGATTAATGGAGTTCAGATCAACAATATGGTTGCGAGTGGAACTGAAATGATTATAGGTGTGAATAATGATCCTCAATTTGGGCCTTGTGTACTATGTGGTTTAGGTGGAGTTTTTGTAGAAGTGTTTAAAGATACTTCTCTTTGTCTTGCCCCTGTTTCCAGAGATGAAGCGTATAAAATGGTAAACTCTTTAAAGGGTGTAAAGTTATTAAGAGGATACAGAGGTAATAAACCTGCTGACATAGATGCATATGTTGAAGCAATAGTCAATGTTTCCAGATTTGCTTGTGATCATAAAGATGAGTTAAAAGAGCTTGATATTAATCCTATATTTGTTTATGAGAATAATGTTTGTGTAGTTGATGCTTTGGTTGTAAAAAAATAAATAATAAACTTTAAGAGGTGATTAGTATGCAAGGCAAAATGCAAAAATATTTGTCTATTTTAGCTCTATCTCTTAGCGGAGGTTCAATATACTTATTACCATATATTAAATATGTGTTTTATGATCATCAAATCGAAGTTATGGGAATTACTAATCAACAATCCGGTTTGCTGCTAACTATGTATGCTATAGGATGTATTCTCCTTTATATACCTGGTGGTATGGTTGCTGATAGAATTTCTACTAAGAAATGTCTTTTATTTTCGTTGATTGCTACAACAGGATTAGCATTATTGTACGCTTTTACATTTAACTTTAAGTTAGCATTAGTTATTTGGTTATTACTGGCACTCACAACATCTTTTGTCTTCTGGACATCATTGGTGAAAACGATAAGAATGATTTCAAATGAAGATGAACAAGGAAGAATGTTTGGTCTTTATTATGCAGGAAATGGAATAACTGGTGCAGTGGGTAATTCCCTGGCATTATGGGCTGCTGGTCTAACAAGTGATCCCAGGGGTGGTTTGTTTAATGCAGTTATAGTTATGGCAATTGCTACTGCATTATCAGCTTTGTTTATTGCTATATTCCTCAAGGATAATAAAAAAGACGAAGTAGCGACTGCTGAAGAAGAAAAATTCCACTTTAGAGATGTGGGGAAATTAATTAGAAATCCAATAGTATGGGTCTTTTCTTTGATAATTTTCTGTGGATATAGCCTGTATTCGAGTACCACGTATTTTACGCCGTATCTTACTAGTGTAGTAGGAGTTTCACCTGCAGAATCTGGAGTGTTTTCGATTATAAGAACATATTTGTTTATGTTACTTGCTCCAGTTGGTGGATATCTTGCTGATAGAATCTTTAAATCTACAAGCAAGTGGTTTATGATAGCATTTTCTCTTCTGGCATTATTCTTTATTTCCGTTATGTTCATACCCGAAGGGATAAGTCCAATGTTTGTAAGTATATTTACTCTTATACCGGGTGCCTTGGGATTAGCCCTTTATGGAGTAGTATTTTCTGTAGTGGAGGAAGCAAGAATACCAGTGGCTGTTACTGGTACTGCAGTTGGAATAGCGTCTATTATAGGTTATTCTCCTGATTTGTTCATGTCTGCTATGTTTGGTACTTGGTTAGATAACTGCGGTAATGGTGGATATACATATATCTTTCTTTTCCTTGCAGGAGTATGTGTTCTGGGATTAGGTTGCTCATACCTCATAAGAAGACATAGTAAAAAGGTTGATTCTTCTCAAATAAATGAAACTGCATAAATTAAAACGAGAATTTATAAAGGTAACTAAGAGCAATAAGAAAAATTTCTGGTTTGCGCGTTTAGAAAAAAATGAGTAAGGTTTAATTAATCTATCCAAGGATGCTATTATTAGTACTTGTTATTATTGAGGAGAACCGGGCTGGCTTAACCAGGATTAATAACTAATTGTTTCATAGAATTTGGCTTTTTAAGATAAACGGCGGTTCCGGCTCTCTCTGGCCAAGTGTTTAGGGAGTTTGGAGATTATATTTCCATTTGTGGTTTTAATATTTAGTTTCTTCTTAGTAATTATAATCTTGTTTTTTTTCTTAAAATTTCCGGCAAAAAGTTGCTGAGCGGCTGGCTATCTTAGTTCCTAGTTTTTTAAACGCGCCTCCCGTTGATTATATTTTATCAACTTAAGATACTTTGTCTAAAGTTATTGGGAGAGACTTAATAGAGAATGCAAAAGTTAAACTCATGGGGCAATTTCCATGAGTTTAACTTTTGCTAAAAGCATTTCTGGTTTAAGTCTGTTGGCAAAGTAAATTTAATTTGTGAAGTATAATATTTTTAGTTTTTATCGAAACAAATATGCAACTTTTTTGTATATTTTTTCAAGCATTTTTAGGTAGCTGTGAATGTTTCACGTATAATTATATAGTATAAAAAATTCAGGGGGAGTTTAAGTGATTTATGGAGGTTTTTGGGGCAAGTTATTAAGGGTTGACTTAACAAATAAAATCACTAAGATAGAAGAAATTCAGCAAGATCTTCTAAAAAACTTTGTAGGAGGGGCTTTATTAGGAGCAAAGCTTTTATATGATGAAGTTTTACCTTATACAGAGGCTTTGGGGGCTGGTAATAAGCTAATTTATACTGTTGGACCTGTAACTGGCACGGCTGCTCCTTGTGCAAGTCGTTTAAATATAGCTACTAAATCTCCTTTAACAGGTGCTTTAGCTAACTCTTTAAGTGGCGGGTTTTTTCCAGTTGAAATGAAAAAAGCTGGTTTTGATGCTATAGTTATTGAAGGTAAAGCTAAGGAACCAGTGTATTTATATATTACGGATGATAAGGTAAACATTAAAAGTGCTAAGAAATATTGGGGTTTAGATACCATGGATACCCAATTATATCTTAAAGAAGACTTAAAAGACCACAACTTGCGTATTTCTTGCATTGGGCCTGCAGGAGAAAATCTTAGTTTAATGTCCTGTATAATTAACGAAGCACGAGCTGCCGGTCGTAAAGGTATAGGAGCAATTATGGGTAGTAAAAATTTAAAGGCAGTAGTAACCAGGGGTACTAAAGAAGTTACTATTAAGGATCCAGGTAAATTTAAAAATGTGGTTAAGGAAATATTAGAAAATTTTAAAAAATGCGAGGTAACTTATCCTTTTTTTTCTAAGACAGGTACAGTTTCAACTATTGAAGGAGTAAGTGAACTGGGGGTTTTCCCTGAAAATAATTTTAGGGATACCGGGGTGAATGATTGGTCAGTGCCCCTGGGAAGCAGTGCACTTTCTAAATATAATCAAACTCGTAATCCTTGTTATCGTTGTCCAATTTGCTGCAGCCAGGTTCGCATGGTTAGAGAAGGCAAATATGCTGGTATTTCAACTGAAGGGCCCGAATATGAAACCATTTATTCTTTGGGTTCAATGTTGGGAATAGATAACCCTGAGGTAATCATAGCTGCAGATAGGCTTTGTGATCAACTAGGATTGGATACTATATCTGCAGGTGTCACTATAGCTATGGCTATGGAACTTTATGAAAAAGGAATCTTTACAGATACCGCTGGAATGGAACTTACTTTTGGTAATCATGATATAGTATTGCCTTTATTAAGAATGTTGGCATATAAAGAGGGCTTTGCTAAAATTTTTGCAGATGGTACCAAATGTGCTGCGCAAAGAATTAGTGAACAAGTTAATGATTATGCTATGGAAGTAAAAGGGCTGGAACTACCTGCTTATGATGTTAGGGGATTAAAATCCCAGGGGCTAAATTTTGCTACTAGCTATACAGGAGCTGATCATAACCGGGGGTATGCAATTCAAGAAGTTTCTGGAATTCAAATACCCCATCCTGTAGAGAGGCTTAATATTAAAGGAAAAGGTGCGTTAACCAAGTTTAATCAAGATTTCGCAGGTACATATGATGTTTTAACAATGTGCCAGTTTCCTATGCAATCAGCTTTAGTCCATATAGCCCAAAGAGTTTCAGCAGATTTATTAACAGTTGTTACAGGGTTTGCATATACAGAAGAAGATTTGTGGAAATTAGGTGAACGATTAAATAATATTTGTAGAATGTTTAATGTTAGGGAAGGTTTTACACGTAAAGATGATGTTCTGCCAAAACGTATTATGGAAGAACCAATTAAGCAGGGTTTATCCAAAGGAGAAAGGATAAGCCAGGCAAATTTAGATAGTATGCTCGATGAATATTATCTAGCTAGAGGATGGGACATGAGCGGCATACCAACGCCGGAAAAACTAAAAGAACTTAATTTAGAATTTACCATTAAGGACTTAAATAGAAGTGCCAATAATTAATTACTAGTCAATCAGGTTAATCAGGTAATATGCATATTTATCCTTCTATAATGACCTCTATACATGGATGGTATAGACAAGTTTTTTAAGCAGTACTGTTAGAAGGCAAAAGGTACAGGCTGATTCTATGGCTAATCCTCCTTATTTATGTTTGAATTGCATTTGCAGTTTTATAAGTAAAACTGGTATTTATGCATATCCAGTTGTTTTTTTTAAAACCGGGTGGACATAAACTTATCATATTTAATTTTGCCGGTTACGCAATCAAATGGACTGCGGCATGACTATATATTTAACTCACCTGCCGGGAAGTCTCCTTCCTGAGCGAAGCTAAGGGAGAGGATGATAGGCCGGGCTTATTTTTGTAGAACCTCAATAGAACTATTGTTCTGTTGAGGTTCTACTGATATAATACGGTTATGAAGTACACTATTGACAAAGGTTGCCACTCTGTGTATTCATTGCGGTTTCACTATGTTTGCTGTATCAAATACCGACGCAAGGTGCTGACCCCGAAAGTAACAGAGTATCTAAAAAAATCAACATAAAAATTGCCGGTAAGTTTGGAAGTTAACTTCGGCGCGGTTGATTTTCCGCGATTACAAGAAAAAACTTTGGGGCGGTAACTTCTGGTCGCCAAGTTTTTTCTTATCCACCGTTGGGGAGGTAAAGTTGGAGGATGTTAAAAAATACGTCCAGTCCCAGGGAAGTCCGTAACTATAAATTCCGCATACATCCCAATAAAGAGCAGAAACGTAAACTCACCAACTGGCTGGCAACCTGCCGGGTAATTTATAACTCGGCCCTGGTTGACCGTAAAAACCACTACAAGTGTACTGGTAAAGGGCTTACCCAAACAGCACAGCAGGTAATTCTTAAAGCAGATAAGAAAAACCACTCGCAGGTTAAAGCAGTACACTCCCAGGTAGTCCAGGAAGTACTGTTTCGGGTAGAAAGAGCATTCAACAACTTTTTTCGCCGCGTGCAGGCCGGGGAAAAACCAGGCTATCCCAGGTACAAGGGGCGGGGGCACTACA
>JAIPEW010000018.1 GCA_021736985.1 Clostridiales bacterium
CATAGCCCGTCATTTGCGAAGTGTGATGTGGGAGGTGGGAAGTGTGATAATTTGAGGAAGTCTGCTGCGAAGACTTTTTCTTTTTCCCACCTCTAATTTCCCATTTCTCACCGCTACCATTGTACCGGCCCTCCACCCAACTGTCAGAAGAGTTTTCATCCTCTGTTGTGAGCTTCAAGCTCGTGGGGGTTTAATCAGAAAACTCCCTGAAAACTACGGCCAGGGCCGGGGGATTTCCGGAAGGTAGCGGAGTCTGGGTGCGTTGCATAGCCCGTCATTTGCGAAGTGTGATGTGGGAGGTGGGAAATGTGACAATTTGAGAAGTCTGCTTCGTAGACTTTTTCTTTTTCCCACTTCTAATTTCCCACTTCTCACGCCCTTTGCCCCGGCCCTCCACCCAACTGTCAGAAGAGTTTTCATTCTCTGTTGTGAGCTTCAAGCTCGTGGGGGGTTAATCAGACTAGCAGCCCGTGGGAATAAAACAAAAAAACAGCTGTTAACTGAATAACTAACAGCTGTTTTTTTTTGCAATATATATTTTAGTTACTGTTTTTCCAATACGATCTTATGATCTACAAGTGCCAGCTCAGCAATCTTAGCATTTATAATCTTACGCCGTCCGAATATATCCTCCAGCATTAAACCATCTTCGTGAGGAACTACTCTATCTACCATTTCTAAGAAGAGCTCCTCTTTATCCTCTTGTTTAATATAAGCATTTGCTTCACACAAGGTAAAAACTCACCTCCATAACTTGATGGAGCTAATTATAGGATCTTCCAGGCTCCTTCTAATTAAATTATAGAACTTTCCTTATTTTTTTGTCAATGTAAATTTAAGGTATATTTTTTACTTATTTTAACTTTTAATCCTCCGAGAAAATTTTCGATACCAGCGCTGCAGCGGGCCCTCTGTATCTGTTTTCATAAAGTTTTTTTCGTATCCTTCAGGGATAAAAAGCAATCCAAAAGGTTGTCCAGGGGAAAGTGGTGAGACTGTTTCTCTTTTATAATTTTGACCTTTTAACCCCAGGTAACCCAGTTCTAATGCACCGGTCCAATAGTGCACTACATATTCAAAATGGGCCCGGTTTACTACCGGCGCTCCATTAACGGTAAACAATATATCCCCGGAACGCATTCCCGCATTCCAGGCCGGGGTCCCCGGCATTACATCCAGCACTCGGAGTCCTCCCGGGTGAGGGCTGTAACGAGGTTTTTGCATAAATTCATATCTTTTACCTATATGAATCACTGCTTCATGTCCCAGGGGGGAAAACAACGCACCTGCCAGGGCAAATAACGATGATTTTGTTGCTGCTGCAGCTAAAAGCAGCAATATCACACTGTAAGCTGCAAGCAGTACAAAAGACATTTTACTTTTCTCCCTGGGACTCCTGGCAATAGCGAGATCTCCATAACCAAGAGCTGCAACTACTGACAGCATCGCATATACAAGATTATCGGGATCACTAACTGCCACGGGTTTAAAAACAGGCCACCAATCAGGCATATTTATAGTCTGGCCGGCAATGTCCCCACTGCCCATCACAACCAGAACGGCAAGAGGAATAGGCCAGAATTTCTGCAGTGTAAAACCTCCAACCAGGTTACCCTTCTTATCTTTAAAATAAGCTGGTACTGCACCTAAATGCCCGCTGAACAATATAAGAAAACTTTCTACCATATGCAGTATAGCCACAAGGGCAAGCAGTTGAGGTATCTGTACAGGTGGATAATCAAAAAGCAGTTTTACCAGTGATAATATTCCCCCGGCATAAGCAAAACACAAAAAACGAGCATTTATAAACATAAGCAAAATAGCTACCGGCCAAAGGTAAATAAGCCATTCACCGAGGGTAACCCCGGTTACAACCATTAGTATACTGCCTACCATTCCACCTGCCAGGCCAAACCCGCCTGCAATCATGACATCCTGCCATACCCGGTTATTCTTTATACCCCAGAAATTTTCTTTTAGCTTGTTTAAGCGCTTGTATTGAAAAGCCAGCAAAATAATTACCAGCCAGAATATAGGGTGAAGCAGCATAATAAGCATCTTGTACAATATTAGCGGTATTATTTTTAGAAAGGGTATCAAGATATTCACCCCGTAAAACTCTGATTTAAAATGCAAAAATACAAAGGCCATTAGATTTACGGAAGGTAGCGCAACTGCTTAACCCGTCATTTGCGAAGTGTGTTGTGGGAGGTAAGAAGTGTGACAATTTGAGGAAGTCTGCTGCGTAGGCTTTTTCTTTTTTCCCACCCCTAATTTTCCACTTCTCACCTCTGCCCTTTACCCTCGGCCCCTCACCCGGTTGTCAGAAGAGTTTTCATACTCCGTTGTGAGCAAGAATCTTATGGAAATTTAATTTGAAAGAATTTCCAATGCTTTTTGCAATTGTGCATCATCCCTGGTTTCTTTATCCAGCTTAACTTTTACATCCGGCTTGATGCCTTTCTTGTGTATATTGTGTTTATCCGGTGTCAAATAACGGGCAGTAGTTAGTTTTAATGCAGCCCCGTTATCAAGAGGAAACACTGTTTGCACTATTCCTTTTCCAAAAGTAGTAGTTCCTACTAATTCACCGGAATCAGTATCTTTTATAGCCCCTGCTACTATTTCAGAAGCACTGGCGCTATTTTTATTGACCAGTACAACCACCGGTAAGTCCAGGTATTTATCATCAGCCTTGAAAGTAATATCTTTGCCGCTGCGGTAATCCACGTAAACTATCGGCCCCCTGGGAATAAACTTATCTGCAATTTTTTTCGCTGCTTTAAGCTCTCCACCCGGGTTATTGCGAAGGTCCAGTACTATGCTTTTCATATTTTTCTTTTTGAGCTTATCCAGCACTGCGTTTAACTCTTCCGGTGTCTTTTGATTAAATTGGGCAACACTGATATGAGCAACACTAGTATCTTTAACCATATGCCCTTCTACCGTGGGAACGCTTATCTCTTCACGTTTTATTGTAACTTCTACGGGCTGCTCCTGGCTTTCTCTCAACAGAGAAAGGGTTATTTCCGTACCTACGGGCCCGCGCATCATGCTAACTGCAGTTTCCAGGTCCATTCCCTCTGCATCTTTTCCGTCAATAGCAGCTATCTTATCACCTGCTTTTATACCACCTTTTGATGCCGGGGTATCTTCAAAAGCACGGACAACGGTAAGATAATTGTCCTTTATTCCAACAAGTATACCCAGGCCGCCAAAAGTCCCGCGTATCTGCTCGCGAAGGTATGAATATGTTTCAGCATCTAAATAAGAAGAATAGGGGTCATCAAGGGATTCTACCATTCCTTTCATTGCCCCATCCATTAATTCTGTAGTAGATGTTGGTTCCAGGTATTTAGAATGTACAGTGGAATACACTTTTAGAAAATTGCCCATGTTCTTATAATTTCCAACTACTATACCTCCAACAAAAATACCTCCGGCCAATAAAACTACACCTAATATAATAAATAGGCGCTTTGCCCCGCTGCGCCGTTTCCTCAAACTACTCATTTACTATAACACCCACCCATCATTACTTATCTATACACGGTATTATACTACTATACACAGGTAAAAATTACAATAAAAGAAAAACACAGCAAAAAATCCCGCTAAGCGGGATTTTTATACAGGCCGCTGTACTCCGGTTGTCTTTTTATTTCCTTGCAACAGCACTTATAACAGGCCAGCCTACAGGTGTTTTTGTGGATTTACAGGAGTGCCGTTTTCTCTTACCTCGAAATGCAGGTGCGGGCCCGTGGACATACCGGTACTGCCAACCCTGGCAACAACTTGTCCTGAGCTAACCCAGCTTCCTTTGCTGACTAATTGAGAAGAAAGATGAGCATAAAGCGAAGTAACCCCGCCTCCGTGATTGAGAATAACCACGTTTCCGTACCCGCTCAGAGTAGTAACACTCATAACCCGGCCGCCCTGGGCAGCTACTACCTTTGCTCCCCACGAAGCACCGATATCCATTCCCGTATGCAGCCTGCGTGTATTCAAAACCGGGTGCACGCGATAACCAAATGGTGACGTTATGCGGGTATAACCGGGCGTTGGCCATATAAATTTCCCTGATATTTTTTCCATATTCCCGCTGTTTTTTTCAACTATACTACGAATTAACTTTTCTTCTTTTTCTTCCAGTGCCTTTACCTGGGACTGGTAACTGGACAGGTTATTTCGCGCACTAACAAGAAGATTATTCTTGGCCTGGCTCCTTACTGCAAGCTGCCTTTTTGCTTCATCTTGCCGGTTAATCAATGACGCAATATAATCTCTATCATCTTCTAATTCTTTCTTTTTATCTTCAATTTTTTCGCGTTGTTTTTCACATTTTTCAAGTAACCTGGAATCTTCCTCAACTATTTCTTTGAGCATTTCATAACGGTTTAAAAAATCACTGAAATCCCGGGCAGCAAGTAATACTTCCAGGTAACTAACCGGGCCATTTTCATAGATAAACCGTATTCTCTCACGCAGCATTTCATCATTTTTTTGCACTTCGGCCTGCGCTTCTTTAAGCTCTTCTTCTGCAGTTTTAATGGACTGCAGAAGATTATCCATTTTTGCATTTAGCTGCCTTATTTCCTGTTTCTTTTGATTTATAACATTGTTTAAATACTGCACCTGTTCTGTATAGGTACTGACTTCTTTCTTTTCCTGCTGGACATGCTGTCTCTTTTGCTGAAGCTCCTCCTGGGTATCTTCCAGCTCCTTATTCAAATTTTCTCCATAAGCATATCCCAGGCTGCTGCCAATAAAAGCAAGAGCTATGCCTAGAATACACAGTCTTTTAATTACCCGGGAAAACACTGCCATCTCTCCCTTTAATTTATTAATTCGAAAACTCTGGTTTAAAATACAGTTACAATTTGCAAACTCAAAGGGCCGGTAGCTTTCCAGAAAGTATTCAATTCGAAATCAAACTTTCAAAAAACGCTTTACTGGAATACTGCTTCCTACTGCACCTATTATTGCACCGAGTAAAACCAGCCCAACAAATATATAGTTTATTAACTGCCCGCCTCCGACAAGCTGCAGGAAAGAAAAAGCGGAATTCACCTTATCGACCAGGCCGTGGTATCCTAAAAACAACAGGGCCACGCTAACCAGTCCTCCAGCAGTCCCAAGTATCATACCCTCCAGAAAAAAGGGCACACGAATAAAGAAGTTGGTAGCACCTAAATATTTCATTATTTCAATTTCGTACTGCCGGGAAAATATAGACATACGTATGGTAGTAGCTATTAAAAAGACCGCTGCAATACTCATAAGTAACACGAGCACTACTCCCGCCATACGGGCCCAACTAGTCATCTTCATGAGTTTTTCAACTACCCCGTGCCCGTAGCGAACTTTTTCTACACCTTGCATTTGCTCGATATTTTCTGCTACCCCCGACACCAGGGATGTATCTACTGTTTTTACCTGGTACGAATCAGGCAAAGTATTTCTTTCCTCCAAACCGTCCAGGGCTTCTTTTTTTTCACCAAAACTTTCTTTCAATTTTTCCAGGGCCTCGCTGGAAGAAACAAATTCAACGCTGTCCACCCCGTTCACAAGTTTTAATTTATCACCAAGCTCGTCCAGCTCACTCTCAGAAATATCTTCTTCGGCAAATACGCTTATTTCAACGCTCGATTCTATCTGATCTGCAAGGCAGCGTGCATTAATAACTACCAGGGCAGAACTGCCTAGAATAAGAAGGGAAATAATAATTACACCTATTGAGGCCCAGGAAAGCCAAAAATTGCGGTGCAAAGAACTAAATGCTTCCCGAAAATAATAAGTCAGATTGTCTAACGACAACGATCATACGCTCCCTTCTCTTCATCACGAACCACCTGTCCGGCAGACAGGGCCACTACCCTCTGGCGCATGGAATTAACTATATCCCATGCATGTGTAGCTACTATCACAGTAGTACCCCGGCGATTTATGTCTAATAATAAACTCATTATATCCCGGCTTGTAACCGGGTCGAGATTACCCGTAGGTTCATCAGCAATAATTAGCGGAGGCCTGTTAACAATAGCACGTGCTATACAGGCCCTCTGCTGTTCTCCTCCTGACAGCTGTTTCGGAAACATTTCTGATTTATTTTCCAACCCTACCATTTTAAGCACAGCAGGAACGGATTTTTTAATTTCCCGGCGCCCTTTTCCGGTAACCTGCAGGGTAAATCCAACATTATCAAACACATTTTTTTTCGGCAGCAGTCGAAAATCTTGAAAGACCATGCCTATATTTCTGCGTAAAAGCGGAACTTCTTTACCTTTATAACGAGCCACGTTTTTTTTATTAAAGAGTACCTTGCCCCTGGTTGCCAGTTCCTCGCGAAAAATTAACTTGGATAAGGTAGATTTTCCCGCACCGCTGGGACCGACCAGAAACAAAAAATCTCCCTTGGGAATGTGCAGCGTAACGTCGTTAACTGCTTTTACTCCATTGTCGAATATCTTAGAAACGTTGTACATTTGAATCATTTAAGTAATATCACCTCTACTCATTCCACTTCATTCATCCATTTCGACATCCTATGTTTAAATCCTTTATAAAAAAAACAAAAGCCCTCTAAAAAGGGGGCTTTTTGGCTTAAAACTTATTACATATTTTCAATATTTTTCAAGTTACTTTTTTCTCGTTAGAACCTCTTTTACGACTGCATTTATATTAGAAGCACTCATTCCATAGTTCTCAATAAGCTCGTCCGGTTTTCCCGATTCACCGAAAAGATCCGGCATTCCCACTCTCATCATGGGGACAGGAAGAGTTTCACCAAGGGTTTCAGCCACAGCGCTGCCCAACCCACCTATAATACTGTGTTCTTCTGCAGTAACCACTGCCCCGGTTTCCCTGGCAGCTTCTACTATAGACGCGGCATCCAAAGGTTTAATTGTATGCATATCTAAAACTGCAGCAGATACGCCTTCTTCTTTTTCCAGCTGATCTGCAGCTTCCAGGGCGTAAGATACCATTAAACCGCATGCGATAATTGTAACATCTTTTCCCTCGCGTGCTTTTACCGCCTTGCCTGGAATAAATTCAAAATTATCACCGTATAAAACGGGAATTTTGGGACGGCCAAGCCTTATGTAAACAGGACCGTTTATTTCCACGGCCGCCCGCACTGCAGCTTCTGTCTGGGGCCCGTCAGCAGGAACAAACACAGTCATATTGGGCAAAACACGCATAAGCGCTATATCCTCCAGTGCCTGGTGTGAAGCCCCGTCCTCACCCACGGTTATACCAGCATGACTTGCAGCTACAGCAACATTTAAAGCCGGATAGGCTATGCTGTTGCGTACCTGGTCATATGTCCGGCCCGTAGCAAAAACTGCAAACGTACTGGCAAAAGGTATTTTCCCTGCTGCTGCCAGCCCGGCAGCAGTACCCATCATATTTTGCTCTGCTATACCCATGTCAAAAAACCGTTCCGGGAATTCCCTGGAAAAATTAACAGTTTTAGTTGACTTAGAGAGATCAGCATCCAGCACTACCACATCTTTATTTTCTTTCCCCAGTTCTACAAGCGCTTTTCCATACGCTTCTCTTGTTGAAATTTTATCTGCCATAATTCTTATCCCCTTTCCCTAGGCCAATTCCTGTAAAGCTTTTTCTACCTGGTCAGGCTTGGGGGCGCTGCCGTGCCAGTCAACTTCGCCCTCCATAAAAGAAACTCCCTTGCCCTTAACAGTTTCAGCTATAATAATATTCGGTTTACCATTGCCTGCATAACTTTGTTTTAAGGCTCTTAGTATTTGCTCAATGTTATGCCCGTCAATTACCTGCACGTTCCATCCAAAAGAAGTCCATTTTTCCTCCAGCGGCTCCGGGGACATCACTTTCCTGGTAAAGCCATCTATCTGCAATTTATTGTGGTCCAGAAAAACAGTTACATTATCCAATTTATAATGTGATGCCGCCATGGCAGCTTCCCATACCTGTCCTTCTTGTATTTCCCCGTCTCCGAGCAATACATATACGTGATAATCCATATTATTTAATTTACCAGCCAGTGCCATCCCGTTAGCAGCAGATAACCCCTGGCCTAAAGAACCAGTAGACATCTCTACTCCCTGCAGCTTCTGCATCGCCGGGTGTCCCTGTAAGGGACTACCCATTTTACGCAGCGTCATCAAGTCATCTGCCGGGAAATATCCTCTTTCGGCAAGAGCAGCATATAAAAGTGGCGCTGCATGCCCCTTGGAAAGCACAAAACGATCTCTTCCCGGCCACTGGGGGAATTGTGGGTCTATCCTCATCTCATTAAAATACAATGCTGTAACTATATCTGCCGAAGACAACGACCCGCCGGGATGCCCGGAACCTGCTTCACCAATCATGCGAACGATATGCCGGCGTATTTTTTTCGCCTTTTCTTCCAAGTTAGCTATCAATTCCCTGTCCATTGTACTACCCCCAATTTATAAGTTATTGATTACCATAATATTTAAATCCTTCGCCCAGTACTTCTCTAACATCTGTTAGTATTACAAAAGCTGCAGGATCAACATTGTATACAACATTTTTCAATGTACTGACTTCCGAGCGGGTAACTACTATAAAAAGCACTTCGCGATCAGTTTGCGTATAGAGACCTTTTCCTTTTAAAGCCGTAACACCGCGATCCATATTATTAAATAAAGCATTTACTACTGCTTCCTGTTTATCAGAAATTATAAAAAAAGCCTTGGCATAACTTATTCCTTCCTGCACCAGATCAATCATCCAGGCACTTATAAATATGGTTATCAACGCGTACATGGCCAGTTCCCAGCTGTGAAAGGTTAGCCCTGCTGATATTACCACCAGTGCATCTACCATAAAAAGAGCCTGTCCTATGTTTATCCCCTTGTAACTTCGTATAAGGGCGGCTGCAAGATCTGTTCCGCCCGTTGTTCCCCTGTACCTGAATACCAGGCCCAAACCAAGACCTACCATTACACCCCCGTATAGTGCAGCTAATAAGGAATCTTCAGTAGGTACAGGCAAAAATCTATTTAATAGATCTATTGCCACAGATAAACTAACAGTACCATACAAAGAACGGAAACCAAAAGTAAGACCAAGGCGAGAGATTCCCATTATAAAAAGGGGTATATTCATAAAAAGCATTGTGATGCCTACAGGTAGCCCAATGATATAATGTACTACAGTTGCTGCACCACTTACCCCCCCGGCAGCAATCTTATTGGGAATAAGGAACATATCTAATCCCAGGGCAGTGATAATAACCCCGGCTGTCACCCATGCAAAATCAACCACCGAATTTGTTTTCAAATTACATCTCTCCGGTAAAAAAACAATTGGTATTAGCATTTCCCAAAGAGAACAAGGGTATTATAAATACAGCAGGCACTAAATTAGTTGATTTCTGACTTCTAGTAGAAATAACAATTTCCTTCCAAATTTAAAAAATATTTTCCCACAGCATAGCTAGCGGAGCCTGGGGGAACTGCACAGCCCACCATTTGCGATGTGATGTGGGAGGTACCCTCCACCTGGCTGTCAGAAGAATTTTCATACTCCGTTGTGAGTAAGAAACTCGTAGAAGTTTCCACTAAAAGTCATTCAACTTTTTAACCGCCCCTACAGGTAGAGCAAGCCCGCGAATTTCTTTATTACCATTATCACGCTCATATCTGCCAAAAACCACGCCTGTTACACGACCAGCGCTGTTAAAAACTGGGCTACCGCTGTTGCCCGGGTAAACATGCGCATCAGTGCTGAATATTTTTACCGGCTTTTCTTTCAGCTTAAAATAATTTTTAACTTCTCCTTCTGCAATTATATTGTTCAGCCCCAGCGGGTTGCCAACAATCCTTACCTTGTCACCTGCGGCAGGGGATTTACCGGCAAGCGGAACAGATGGAAAACCATTCCCTTTGATATCTATAATTGCTAAATCAAACTCTGGACTAACAGACCAGTTAAGCGCTTTACAAACCTTTCCGTTTGGAAATTTTATAGTCATATTTTTGACCCCTTTTATAACGTGATAATTAGTCACTATTATTCCAGCAGAATCAATATTAAAACCCGTGCCTGATTTCTGTTTTACTGTGAAAGCAGCATCATCTTCCCGGGCAAGCACGTTTATTTTCACCACTGCCCGCTGCAATCGCTGCATATCAATATCTTTTTCCAGCTCAAGCGATTGCTTTACTACATTTCCAATATTTGATGTGAAAGCAGGTAAAAATGAGGCCGTAATAAATCCTACAAAAGTAATTAAAATAAACAAGGCCAGGATACGTAATATTACTGGTTTTTTTCGGGGAAACTCATCAAATTCTTCTTCAACGGTATCATCATCTACTTGAGATGATGTGTTCTCCAAGCTGTCATCCCACGCATCATTATTTCTATTCATAAATTCACCTGAACATTATAGATTTATAGATTATGTATATTAAACTCGGGGCCGCCGCTGCCCGCCTGGCAAGGTAATAATCAAATTTATCCCTGGTAATGGTATAAGCAAAAGGCTTCCCGGCATGGTAACCCACCCCTTCCCCGTAATTATATCTAAAAACCAGGTGAGTCATTTTATCTTCTGCATGGTAGTAAAAGTTATCTTCTAAGAACGGCAATGCCTTTCCTGAAACCGCACCGGCGCATGTTTTATGACGGGGAAGATTCTTTTGCTCAACCAGAATGATCTTGACTCCTTTTTCTGCTAATTTTTGAGCCGCAATGCAGCCTCCCGGACCTGCACCGATGATTATAACATCGTACTTCATGCAATTTTCACCTCGAGCTTAAAAATTATCAGTTTTAAATATATTTTATTATTATTCTCTTTGTTACCGTATTCTTACATCTTATTCGCAAAAGGCCCGGGCTTATCCCCGGGCCTTTTGCTGTAAATATGTTAAAATAAACTTGTCTAAATTACCGTCCATTACTGATTCTACATTACCGACTTCCACGTTTGTACGGTGATCTTTCACCATTTGATACGGATGAAAAACATAAGAACGTATCTGGCTGCCCCAGGCAATGTCACGCTGTTCTCCACGTATTTCAGCCAGTTTTTCTTCCTTTTTCTGCAGCTCCAGGTCAACAAGCCGGGCCCGGAGCAATTTCATGGCAGCAGATTTATTAGAAGCCTGCGAACGCTCACTCTGACACTGTATTACTATACCAGTCGGTATATGGGTCACGCGCACTGCTGAATCTGTTTTGTTTACATGCTGGCCGCCTGCTCCCCCGGCACGGTAAGTGTCTATTTTTAAATCTTCCTGGTTTATTTCTATTTCCACATCATCATCAACATCAGGCATCACCTCTACCGAGGCAAAAGTAGTATGCCTGCGCCCGGCAGTATCAAAGGGAGATATACGCACCAGGCGGTGAACACCCTTCTCTGTCTTTAAATAACCAAAAGCATAGGGCCCTTCAATAGACATGGTAACACTTTTTACTCCCACATCGTCTCCCTGTAAAATATCAATAATATTCACTTTATACCCCTGCTCTTCTGCCCACCGTGTATACATGCGCAAGAGCATTTCCACCCATTCCTGGGCCTCTGTTCCTCCTGCCCCGGGATGAAGATGCATAATTGCATTATTGTAATCATAAGGATTGCCCAGTAAAGCCATTAGTTCTGTTTTATTAAGTTTTTGCTGCAATTTTGCCAGTTCTGTTTCAGCTTCTTCAAAAAGCTCGGAAGAATCCTCCTCTTCTACCAATTCTACCAGGGCACACAGGTCACCGTACATATCTTTCACTTCATAAAAGGCAGAAACACTTTCTTTTAACTCGGTAACCTTCTGCATAACTTTTTGTGCCTTTTCCTGGTCATCCCAAAACCCCCGGGCAAGAGTAGACTCTTCTAGTTTTTTTATCTCTTCTTCCTTTGTTTCTATGTCAAAGAGAGACCCTCAAATCTTCAACACGCTGGCCTAAAGCACCCATTTCTTTTTTTATTTCACTAAACATAACGATTCCTCCTGTAATCTAATTCTTACCGCAACACTTCTTATATTTTTTACCACTGCCGCAGGGACAGGGATCATTTCTTCCAACCTTCTGTCCTTTTCGGACAGTCTTAGGTGTATTATCCTGGCCGGAACTGTTTTCTGTTACTTTCTGGTGCTTTGGAGGATCTTGCACTATATCCACCCGGAAAATATAATATACTACCTCTTCCTGGATCGAAGAAATCATATTTTGAAACATCTGGTAGCTTTCTATTTTATACTCTATAAGCGGGTCTTTTTGCCCGTAAGCCCTGAGACCTATTCCTTCCCGGAGTTGATCCATGGCATCCAGGTGATCCATCCATTTTTCATCTACTACACGCAGCAGCACCATACGTTCCAACTCGCGCATAACTTCTTCGCCTAGTTCCTCTTCCCGGGACTCATAAGCTTCTTTTGTTTTTTCCATCAATAAATCCAGTATTTCTTCCCGGTCCATATCCTGCAGATCCTGTTCAGATAAATCATGACCGGGGAGGAACACTTGTGCAGCATGTGTCAGCAAGCCATTTAAATCCCATTCTTCGGGATACACACCCTTCTGAGCATAAATGTCTACTGCTTGCTGGATCATTTCATCCATCATTTGATGAATAATCTCTTTCGTATTCTCCTGAGTCAACACCTGCCTGCGCTGCCGGTAAATGACCTCACGCTGTTGATCCATCACATCATCGTATTCCAGGACGTTTTTGCGTATATCAAAGTTTCTGTTCTCTACCCTTTTTTGAGCACTTTCCAGGGACCGGGAAATAAAACCATGCTCAATAGGTACATCTTCTTCTACTCCCATCTTTTCCATAAACCCGGAGATATTATCCGATCCAAAAAGCCTCATCAAGTCATCCTCGAGAGAACTGTAAAACTGAGTACTGCCCGGGTCTCCCTGGCGCCCGCAGCGCCCGCGGAGCTGGTTATCAATGCGCCTGCTTTCATGGCGCTCTGTCCCTATAATGTGGAGGCCACCCAGCTCTACAACTTTTTCATGCTCTTTTTCGCATTCTTTTTCATATTTATCTATTAACTGTCGATATAGCTCAGCTTCTTCCTTATCTTCCAGGTCACCACTATAACCTTTTCGTTTTAAATCTTGAGCACTTAAAAACTCAGGATTACCACCCAGAAGTATATCAGTACCACGGCCAGCCATGTTAGTAGCAATCGTTACGGCACCCAACCGGCCTGCCTGTGCAACTATTTCTGCTTCCTTTTCATGATATTTAGCATTAAGCACCTGGTGCGTAACACCACGCCTGCGAAGCATTTTACTTAACACTTCAGATTTTTCAATGGATATAGTGCCTACCAGCATCGGCTGCCCGGCTTCATGCCTTTGTGCTATATCTTCAACTACGGCCACGAACTTAGCATCCTCTGTTTTATAAACAACATCAGGCTTGTCTTTTCTTATCATGGGCTTGTTAGTAGGCATAACTACCACATCCACGTTATTATAAATCTTTTTAAATTCGTTTTCTTCTGTTTCAGCAGTACCGGTCATCCCAGAAAGTTTGTTATACATACGGAAAAAGTTTTGGAAAGTAATTGTAGCCAGGGTCTGTGACTCTTTCTCTATTTTAACCCCTTCTTTAGCCTCGATAGCCTGGTGCAGCCCGTCACTGTAACGACGGCCAAACATGAGACGCCCGGTAAACTCATCAACTATTATAACTTCGCCGTCTTTTACTACATAATCCTTATCTTTTTTCATTAATGCATTTGCTTTTAACGCATTCTGCAGGTGATGAGTCAATTCTATATTTTCGTCATCATACAGATTTTGCAAATTCAACATTTTTTCTACCTTATGCGCACCTTCCTCGGTAACAGCCACGGTATTAGCCTTTTCATCTATAGTATAATCTTCCTCGGCAACCAACCGGGGTGCTACCCGGGCGAAAGTATAATAATGTTCCGTGCTCTTGTCAGCCTGCCCGGAAATTATCAGGGGAGTCCTTGCCTCGTCTATAAGAATACTGTCTACTTCGTCGACTATTGCATAATTTAATTCTCTCTGCACTAATTGCTCTGGCTCTACAGCCATATTATCGCGTAGATAATCAAAACCAAACTCGTTATTTGTGCCATACGTAATATCTGCACTATAAGCACTTTTTCTCTGGTCCCAGTCCAACCCGTTAACTATAAGACCAACAGAAAGACCTAAAAAATTATAAATCTTTCCCATCCACTGGCTATCCCTGGAAGCAAGATAATCGTTTACAGTAATTACGTGTACGCCGCATCCTGTCAGGGCATTAAGGTACACAGGCATAGTAGCAACAAGGGTTTTACCTTCACCTGTTTTCATTTCTGCAATACGTCCCTGGTGAAGCACTATGCCGCCCATGAGCTGCACGTCAAAATGCCTCATGCCAAGCACGCGCCAGGACACCTCACGTACCACGGCAAACGCTTCAGGCAGAAGATCGTCTAGCAATTCTCCCTGGTCTAAACGCTGTTTAAAAAGTGCAGTCTGGCCCTGCAATTCATCGTCACTCTTAGCCTGCATCTCAGGTTCTAATTCATTTATCTTATCAACTGTTTTTTGTAATTTCTTGATTTCTCTTGCATTATCATCCAGCAAGTTGCGCAATGCCTTGAGCATTAAAAATCACCTTTCCACATTAAAAGAACCTTAAAGGTTCTTTTAATTTTATAGATTATAATTTATTTGTTCACTATATTATTCTAGCATTATGCTATACTGCTGGCAAGGATTCCACACTAAAAAGCGCACCCGCAGAAGGATGCGCCGCTTAAATTCTAAGTCGTCATTATTTATATTCTGGCTCTATCAGACCGTAATTACCATCCTTACGCTTGTATATCACGTTAACCTGCTCTGTCTCTGCGTTGGGAAATACAAAAAAATTATGTCCCAGTAAATTCATCTGCAGGATAGCTTCATCTACAGGCATGGGTTTTACCTGGAAACGCTTTGTGCGAACCACGGCACCGTCCTCAGTTACCTCATCTTCTTCTACAGCCGGGCCCGCTGCCGCTTTTTCAGCTTTATCTTGATATGAACGCCGCTTATAAAGCTTGCCTTTATATTTTTCAACCTGCTTCTCTAGCTTTTCTACCACCATGTCCACAGAATAATACATATCCCCGGTGCTTTCTTCTCCCCTGAGAATCATCCCATTAACTGGAATAGTTATCTCTACCTTATGTGACTGATTCTCAACATTCATAGCAACTTGAGCATCTCCCAAGTTATCAAAAAACTTTTCTAGTTTTCTAACCCGCTTTTCGGCATATTCCTTAAGAGCATTAGTTAATTCAACATTTCTACCACGAACTACTACCTGCATACTCTCAACCCCTTTCTAAGCGAGTAATACTCTTACACGGGGAAATACTAATGTAAATATAGTGTAAATGCATTGTAAATCATTTATTTAAATAACGCAATACCTGTATAAAAATTAAAAGCCCCGGAAACCGGGGCTTACTCGCTACTTTTTTATTGTTTTGTTACATTTGATGCTTGTGGGCCACGATCGCCTTCGACAATCTCGAATTCAACCGCTTGACCTTCATTTAAAGTCTTAAACCCTTTTTCCTGGATAGCTGAGAAATGAACAAACACATCTCCGCCGTCCTCTCTTTCAATAAAACCGTAGCCTTTGTCTGCATTGAACCACTTAACTTTACCTCTCACTTAAACAAGCCTCCTGAAAAAAATATATTCAGTGATTTACTCACATGCTATTATAGTATCACCCTGCAATTGTAATGTCAAGTTATTCTCTTTAAATATACTTATTTTTGTCATAATACTCCTTATAAATAAACAAGGTATGTGGATTAAAACCTGTGGACAATGTGTATAACTCTGTTGATAACCTATTTTTTAAGGATATGCACCTGTGAACAATATAAAAAATCTAATAAAATTTGTCAAAAACAGCCTTGACATGGATTATTATGTAATTAGATGGTAAAAAAACCCCCTGCTGCAGTTAGAACATATATTTCTTTTACCCTTGCTTCTCGCAATTTTATAGAAATATTTTCCACGGTAGAGCCTGTAGTTATAACATCATCCACTAACAGCACAATTTTGCCCGGTATTTTGTTGGGGATAATTGAAAATGAATCCTGTAGGTTTTGGATCCTTTCTACCCTGGAGAGAGAAGTTTGAGGCCTGGTTTCTTTAATTTTAAACACAGTCCCATTATCCACAGGTAGATCTAAAATCCTGCCCAATTCCACGGCTAAAAGTTCTGCCTGGTTAAAACCACGAGCAGCATACCTTTTAGAAGAAAGCGGCACAGGAATAATCATTTCTACTCGGCTGTATATACTTTCACGCCGGACAGTTTCTGCCATTAATCTTGCCAGGGCAGAAACAACCTGGCCTGTCCCGCGAGACTTTAACTGCAGCACAGCATCATGCAGCACTCCACGATATGGTGCTGGAGCACGGGCTGCATTAAAATAAGGCCTTTTATTTTTACAAAATATACAGGGAGGAAAAGAACCACGCACACCGCCCTCTGATGCACCTGTCTCTATAAACCTCCCGCAAACAGGACAATAAGGCATTGTCTTATATTTTTCCAGCCATCCCAGGCAATCTTCACATATTACTGCCCCGGGACTTTTTTCCCCGCACAGGGGGCAAACTTCACGGGGAGGGAACAAAAGATCAAGCAGTCCTTTCCAGAGATAATTTATCCCCACCTGGCACTTACTCTTTTCCAATTTATTTTACACCTACATCATTTTTCTTATTAAAAACAGCTACAGGAGGTTCCCTGTCCATCTGAGAAAAAACTCTTATGCAGTTCCCACCACATTTCTTTGCCCGTCTAAGAGCATGTTCTCCTTTGCACAACAAGTCATCAAGGTCAACGGCATCCCGTGGATAGCAAGCTAAACCCAGGCTGGCCTGAAAAGTACACCGGGATCCCCCGGTCTCTACAATCCCATTCTGAATCCCCTTCATTATCTTTTCTGCCAAATTTGACGCTGCAACTTCACCAATACCCGGCAGCAGAACGACAAATTCATCCCCCCCAGACCGAGCTGCTGTTCCCAGGTTCTTTATTTCTGAAGATATATTGCGTGTAAAGAATGATAATACTGCATCTCCTGCTTCCCGGCCATAATATTCATTTATTTTATTCATATTATCTACATCCACATTAATAAGAGAAACTACGCCATCTCGAGTATCAATTTCCGAAAGTTTCTCTTTTGCATAATATAAAAAAGAACGCTGGCTGCTTAAACCAGTCAGGTCATCAGTTTTAGTAATTACATCTACTTGTTCATGTAAATTCATATTATCTACTGCCAATGCTGCCTGGCGGGCAACTGCGTACAACATTCGCCGGTGGCTTTCTTTAAAAGCAAAAACACGCCTGCTTCCAAGTACTACCTGGCCCAACACTTTTTCCCCGGATAACAGGGGAACAACCAGCAGCGACCTGTGCAGTTGTATAATTCCAGGCTTAGAATTAATCCTTGAATTAATCCTGGAATCATTTTTGGAATCATATATGATTGCAGAATCCTTACTTTCCAAAAGAAAGCCTAAAAACTCCTGCCCTAAAAAAACACGCGAGTTTTTTAACTGCTGCTTATAAACACCTTTAACCACGGCTACCTCACAACACTCTTTTTCAGCAGCCCATATGTAAACCACCCCGGTATGGTATCTTACTATTCTTCCAGCTTCCTTTAAAATCAAGTTGAGCACCTGTTCCAGGCTTAAGCCCGCACCCAGGCTACGGGAAATCTCATACAGGGCCTGCAGCTGCCTGTTAGATGAGTCCAACCGGATATACAAACGCAGCACAAACTGCATAACCAGTACCGGGACAAAAAGCAACAAAATACCCCATAACCCTATTTTATTGTGCAGTACAGCCATAAACATACCCAGGGGAACAGTAACAAGGTAAGTAATCGAATCCCATTTTAGAGTATCTCGCAAGTATATAAGGGGATAATTTTTTTGTTCCAGAAAAAGATAAATATACACTAAAAGCTGGTTAATAAAAAAACAGGTTACTGTAAAACTTATGAGTGGAATTGTATTTTCCCAGGCAAGCCGCTGCGTTATCCATCCTCCCAGGTATATATATATGCAATCGCTGCCTATAATGGCCAGCACATACTGCGAGGCATTAAACAACTTTGTCTGAAATGAACATCTTTTATTGGCTATAACTTGTCCTAATATGCTCCCCAGGGCTGTTATCCATACAGCCCCGGCTGGGCCAAATAGTAAATACGATGAAAAGATAACTGCAAAAGAAGCAGATATCTGGCCCTGTGGTAAAGTAACAGTAAAACATTCTGCCAGCACTACTAAAACCAGCATAAAAACCATTTCTCGCACTAAATCCAAATCCAGCAGAGGAAATAAGTAAGTAAGGAACCAGTAAGCGATAATTATAATTGTCCATGTATATATTATAGAAGGCAGTTTAAACCGAATATTCATATAGTCACCCCGTAATAGTCACTGGGTGTTAATTCGACAAACATGGACGTATAACCTGCGAAAAAAGATAAATACCGGTATTATTAATTTCTTATTCTACTGTATACCTGCCTACTCACAAAACCAGCCATACTTCAGGAAAAAAAACAGCTTATTTCCCTGCACCATACATGACATCCTTTCAGTTCAATTCGATCATTAGAAATTGTTATACTTTCCCGGCAAAAATTTATTTGATATTTGACAGCTAAGATGCAGAGAATCAACGGCGTATCATCCGTTGAACCGGCATCAATTAATTCCACCTGCGTTTCTGGCTTGTATTGAACAATCTTGCGCACAACCCCTTCTGCGATAGAGGCAGCATCTTTAAAAACCAGGGTGACATATATTTTTTTTTGTTTTTTATCCATTATTACCTCACGAATCATATTAAACAATACATATATAAACCAGCCCAGGGTAAGACTAGAAAAAAAAGTTACCATAGAAAAATCACCTCTCTATTATTAAACAATATGTTTCAACAAATAGAGAGGTGATTTTTTAATTCACAGATTATTTTTACAAAATTTGCATTGTTTATTATAATCCGGCCTGGTTTTTAAGAACACTGGCTTTATCAATACGTTCCCATGGTAATTCTACATCCTGGCGGCCAAAATGTCCGTAAGCTGCCGTATTGCGATAAATAGGACGTCTTAAGTTAAGTGAGTTTATTATTCCTGCAGGACGCAGATCAAAATTTTCACGAACTAATCTATAAATATCTTCATAACTTACCTTGTTGGTACCAAAAGCATCTACCATAATAGAAACAGGCCTGGCCACACCAATAGCATAAGCCAGCTGTATTTCACACATATCAGCCAGCCCGGCTGCTACAACGTTTTTAGCTACATACCTGGCAGCATAACAGGCAGACCGGTCAACTTTTGTGGGATCTTTTCCAGAAAAAGCACCCCCGCCATGGCGTGCCATACCCCCGTAAGTATCCACTATAATTTTACGGCCGGTTAATCCTGCATCACCCTGGGGCCCCCCGATAACAAACCTCCCGGTAGGATTGATAAAATACTTGGTATTTGAATCCAGCAGGTTTGGATCAACTGCCGGTGTAACAATCTGCTCTACAATATCTCTTCGAATCTGTTCCAGGGTTATATCCGGATGATGCTGCGTAGAAACTACTATAGTATTAATACGAACGGGTTTTCCATCTTCATATTCCACTGTAACCTGCGACTTGCCGTCAGGGCGCAGGTAAGGAATCTCTCCGCTTTTGCGGGCACTGGACAAACTGCGGGTTATCCTGTGTGCCAGGCTTATAGGCAAGGGCATGTACTCAGGAGTTTCATTAGTTGCATAACCAAACATCATCCCCTGGTCACCTGCCCCGGTAGACTCAATTTCTTCCTCGCTAAACTCACCCGAGCGAGCTTCAAAAGCATTATCCACTCCCTGGGCAATATCAGGTGACTGCTCGTCTATAGATGTAATAACAGCACAAGTGTCACAATCAAAACCATACTTGGCACGTGTATAACCTATCTCCCTGACTGTCTCACGAACTACTCTTGGTATATCTACATAACAAGTAGTAGTTATTTCACCCCCCACACAAACAAGCCCCGTAGTAACAAATGTTTCACAGGCAACTCTACCTGCCGGATCCTGGGCTAAGATAGAGTCCAATACAGCATCTGAAATTTGATCGGCAATTTTATCCGGGTGTCCCTCTGTTACTGATTCAGAAGTAAACAGTCGTTTTGCCAATATCAGAACCTCCCCTATATATTTTTACTTAAAAAAATTAAAATACAACAATAAAAAACAGCCCCAAAATTTTGTTTTTTCTGGGGCGCTTATCTATCCCGTCATATTTTATCAAAACCAACAAACTGTGTCAATTTAACGAGTTGCCGGTTATTTGGATTAACATTCTTAAACTTCTACCAGCACGGCATCCTGGCCAATTTTTTTTATTTGCTCCCAGGATACAACCCAATCTTTTTCACTTCCCAAGAGACCAAAGTATTTTTTACGCCCGCGAACAATTAATTCTTTAACGTTCCCCGTTTCTATGTCCAGGTGCATATCTTTTACAGGGCCCAGCTTGACACCATCTTTAGTATTAATCATATCTTTCTGGCCCAGTTCGGAAACTTTGAACATGCTGCCACCTCCTTCTGGACCCATAATATGCACCCGGGTTAAATTAGGTTACAATATGAAAACTTTTAATTATGATATTTTAACTCTTAATTTAGAAATAAAAAGAAAGAATATTAAATATTTTGTGCTTCTAATCCTAGTTTCCTGCAAAACTCTTTTTGAAGTTCTTTTACCCGGCTTTCGTCTTTTGCTTCAGCATATACTCTAAACACTGGTTCTGTACCGGATGGCCTAATTAATACCCAGGAATTATCTTGCAATACTAATTTTACACCGTCCACAGAAGTGCGTAAAGTAACCTCTGACCCCGCAAGTTCCCGGGGAGCAAAGTCGCGTATCTCTGCTAATATTTTTTCTTTTTCTTTTGGCGTTGTTTTAATATCAACTCTTTTACTGTATACCGGACCAAACTCTTCATGCAATTCGCTGGTAAGCTCGTCCAAGTTTTTCTGGTGAACTGCAATTATTTCAGCAGCCAGGAGCCCGGCTAAAACGCCGTCTTTTTCCGGAATATGGCCTTTTATAGATAATCCCCCGCTTTCTTCTCCACCCAGGGCACAACCTTTTTTCCGCAGGTTTTCTCCTATATATTTAAAACCAACCGGGGTTTCAAAAACTTCCTGGCCATACCTCTTGGCCATTCTATCCAAGAGATGCGTGGTAGCAACAGTACGAGTTACAGGCCCGGTAATCCCCCGGCTTTTTAACAGGTGGTAATAAATAATGGGCAAAAACTGGTTAGCACTTACATAACTGCCGTCCTGGTCAATTATTCCAAAACGATCAGCATCCCCGTCCATGGCCAGTCCCATATGTGCCTTTTCTTCAGTTACCCATTTCCTGAGATCACCTAAATGTTCTTTTGAAGGCTCGGGCAGGCTGCCGCCAAATAATGGATCCCGGCAGCATTCAATTTCAATAACATCCACGCCTGCTTCTCTTAATAACCTTTCCAGGTAACCGGCCCCACAGCCGTACATTGGATCTACTACCAGTTTTAACCCGGCATTCTTAATAGCCTTAACGTCAACTAATTCCCTTATATGTTGACTGTAATCGTCAAATAGATTCACTTTTTTCTTTTCAGCTTTTTCTTTATGCATATCATTTATAAAGCTTTTGGTTGCAGCTTCTACCGCTGTTTTTTCAGCTAGAGTCGATGCAGCTTCATAATTCATGTTGTTAGCTGAAATGGTTTCCGGGCCCCCCTGTTGTTTATTTATATTCTCTTCTATTTCTTTGGTTATCTCAGGCAATGCGGGCCCCGCGTATTCAGGAATAAACTTTATACCATTGTATTCGGGCGGATTATGGCTGGCAGTAATCATTACCGCCCCGGATGCATTTCTAGATTTCACGCCGTATGCAGTTACCGGTGTAGGAGTAGAAGATTCGGTAATATAAACGGGGATAGAATTTTCAACAAGGATATCGCTCACCACGTCGGCAAACTTGTCTGACATAAAGCGATTGTCATACCCTACTACAACTCCATGCTCACCCATATCATGCGCATTAATATAATCAGAAATAGCCCCGGAAACCATGCGGACATTATCAAATGTAAAGTCATCTGCTATAATCCCCCGCCATCCATCTGTCCCAAATTTTACTTTTTTAGACATTCGACTACCTCCATGGCATATAACTTATTTTTTGTTAGATATTTTATCCGTTGGATCAGTATGATGATCTAACTTATCATGTTTTACATCTACATATAAACTACCGTCAGTATTAAGTGTGGCATATTTTACATCGGAGACTTTTTTAATAGATTGTTTTTCCAGTTCACGAAAAAGCCATTCCTTATCAAGATTATTTTGGATTAGATTCTGCTCAATTATTTTCCCGTCCATTATTAATTCTGAAGCAATCCCCTGGTAATTTGTAGATAAATTTAAATCAGACGGTGTAACCGGGCGTGTGCTGCTCTTGGGCAGCACACTCAGCGAACCATCAGGTTCCGCTACTGCAAACTCTACTTCCCCAATATCAAAAACTCCCTGTTCTCTGAGCTGCATAGTTAGATTATCCAGGTTATACAGAATTTTTTTCATATTATCTTCCAGTATTTTACCATTATGAATAACTATTGCTGGTTCTCCTTCTAATATCTTTCGTGCCGGGCGATATTTTAAACTAATCCACTCAGCAATAATGGACAGCAGCCCGAAGAATATCATCCCAAATCCAAAATATAGGCTGCTCTGCTTCAAATCTATTACCAGTTCACTGGCTATAGAACCTACTACTACAGCATTTATAAAATCAGTTACCGTAAGCTGCTTTACTTGTGACTTGCCCAACATTCTTGTTATTAAGAGTACTATAACAAAAGCACCCAGTGCGCGGAACAAAATCTGTATGTATGGACTCATTATTACCTCACCCGGAGAATATAATTTACAAAAATATACTTACCGCGGTGCAAGTTATTTATACTATGGTTATGTCATCACCATAATTTGGCAACAATAGTTCCCAGGAGGATGATAAAATGAAAAAAGCTGAGTTTTTAAAATCTCTTGATGAGCGGCAGAAAATGCTGGAACAATATTTAGAGTTTATATACAACAAGAGAAGAGATACTCACCGGGATAAGAAATAATCAACTTGTACGATCTTTTTGCTCACCACCAGGCTAAACAATGCGCCCCCCCGGACTCCATTACATTCTGGAAATCCACCGGTCCTTTGAGATTACAGGTTGTTGACTGCATTTTACCCCAGAGTTTGTATAAAAAAAGACTCTGCCGCAGCATACAGGCAGGGTCTTTTTTATTATCTATAAATATTCTCTGCTTTTCACCAGTTGGTAAACAGTTTCAGCTGCCTTAGCCCGTGTTAGAGGGGCCCCGGGACAAAATTCCCCGCTGTTTTCCACATCTATAAGACCGTGTTGAAGAGCAGACATTATATACGGACATTTCCAGCGTTCTATTTCATTAAAATCTTCTTTAAAATGCTGCTGTAGGGCTTTTTCTGCTTGCCGGCTGTCAGGCAAAGGCAAATTTGCCGCGCGTACAAAAATTACAGCAGCCTGTTCACGTGTCACTTTAGCAGCAGGATTAAACTCCATGCCTTTTTCCCCGGGCTGTCCTGAAAAGAAGCCGCTTCGGGATGCAGTTTCTATATTTATCTTTTCCATCATTGATAAGCCGTTTATATCTGTATAAGTAAGGTGCAGTACTGCCTGTACATCTTTTTTAATATGCAAGCCCTTAACCAACATGCAAGCCAATTCTTTTCTTGTAACAGGAACTTCTTTGTTCGTTCCTGGTTTAACCAGGCCAAAATAGTTTTCTGGAACATCTGCACCCCCGGTATAATGCTCAATAGGAGACATAACACCCTTGGCCCATAGTGTAAGTACACAGGGCCTGCTCCAGGCTACAGGTGAATGCACATACCCCTGCTTATAAAAATCCTTGAAATCACCATTTTTTTTAACTACCACATAATGGCCAAAAGGATTTCCGGTTAAAACAGCAGTTATGGTATTATTCACGGTATTAACTGCACCACCTAAATTTTCAGCCCCGGAAACAAATCCAAGCTGCGGCGTCAATACAGGCAGTGCGCGCATTATAGTAAGCCTCCCGTGTTCTGTATCACTTATTTGAGAATTATATTTTAAAGTAATTTTTGTTTCCGGACTTATATTGTAATTGCTGCTCGCACACTGAAAAGTAAAAATATTACTTACAAAAACCTCCCCGGGCAAAGGCTGAACATTTGGTCTGTTCACTTTAAACTCCACTTTTTGATTACGGGCCAGTGTTTCTCCTGACATAACAGCATGCTGCTCGGGCAGTTCCAGTTTTAAACCCCCTCCAAATATTTCCTGCTGCACGGCAGCCTTGGACAGGTCTTTAATAATATAACGGGAACCAGCAATATTATCCTGTAAATAATTGATTAAAATACTTTTAGTATCATTATCACCCGTGCTTAATTCATCAACAGCCTCAATTTTAATTTCATTTTCCCCGGGATCCAGGGGAACATCAGCTGCATACTCCCCGTCATCCCAGTACCCTCTTTCTTCTCCGTTAACCAGCACTTTTTCAGTATCACTGGATACATCAATAGTAAGAGTAATTACATTGCTTAGTGCAGTATATGTATACTCAGTGTTTGGCACCCCGCATTCATAAGACCAGTTGTCAATAGTAGCAGCTTTCGCGGGAACAGGTATTAAAACAAAAAGAAACGCCGCGCATATACTTAACAGAAGATTAAAACGGGCCCTCATTGTAAGAAAAAGACACCTCCAGCCCTTATTTAATTTTACTAATTATATTTTTAAGATATGTACTAAATTCTTCACCAATATCAGGGCGCTCCAGGGCTAATTCAACCGTAGCCTTTAAATATCCCAGCTTATCACCTACATCATAGCGGTACCCTTCAAATTCATAACCGTACACATAATCTTTCCTGGCAAGCTCTTTTAATGCATCAGTAAGCTGGATTTCCCCCCCGGCCCCCGCGCTGGTCCTGGCCAGGATATTAAAAACTTGCGGCTGTATAATATATCTTCCCATAATAGCCAGCCTGGATGGTGCTTCAGCAGGTGCCGGCTTCTCTACAAGATCATTACAGCGGTAAACTTTGTCCTTTACACATTCTGCATTTAAAATGCCGTACTTATCCACTTGATCTCCGGGAACTTCTTTTATCCCTATAATACTCCCACCAGTTTCCTCGTATAAATCCAGCATCTGCTTTAAACACGGCTTACTACTGCGCACTACATCATCCCCGAGCATTACGGCAAAAGGCTCGTCCCCTATAAACTTCCGGGCTCTATACACTGCGTCGCCCAACCCCCGGGGCTCTTTTTGCCGCACATAGTAGATATCCACCAGCTGGCTAATATCCTTGACCTGCTCAAGCAGCTCGTGTTTACCCTTGCTTCTTAATAAATTCTCCAGTGTTGGAGACTTATCGAAATGATCTTCTATTGCATTTTTATCTTTACCAGTAATAATTAAAATATCTTTAATACCTGAGTTTACCGCTTCTTCTATTATATACTGTATAGTAGGCGTATCTATTACAGGCAGCATTTCCTTGGGCTGTGCCTTGGTAGCAGGAAGAAACCTGGTGCCCAGCCCTGCTGCAGGAATCACCACTTTCTGTACTTTCTTCATTATATTAAACTCCTTTCACTTTGTTTGTATATTAACCACCCACGAGCTTTTTGCTCACAACAAAGAATGAAAACTCTTTTAACAGCTAAATGTGGGGGGGGAAAGAGCGGTAGTTTCCTCCAGGAGACTCCGTATTCTTACTTTGAGCATAAAGCATGTTTTAGTGTAAACGCTCTTTGACACTGCACGACAAGTTATTTACACCCTGAGCAGCCGATCTTTCGGAATTTGACGGGCTGTGCAACGCACTCAGACTCCGCTACATCCCAGAAATCCACCGGCCCTTTTAATTTGCATATCTCATAGCTCTTCAAGAAGTTTTCGTATTAAATAATAAATTATTTATTTTACGAGTTCATTACCCGGGAACTAATTGAATATGGTTGCTCAAGATCATGATCCTCCATTAACTTCTTATTACTGAAAATATCTACAGGCTTTCCGTCAGCAATAAGATTACCATTATGTAATAAGATAACGCGGTTACAAGCTTCCATAATAAAATCAAGGTCATGGCTGGCAATAAGCATGGCCTCCTGGGTTGTAGATTTAAGAAAATTGATCAGGCGGCGGCGATAACGTATATCCAAATTTGATGTGGGCTCATCGTAAATTACAAGCCTTGGATACATGGCTAATACACCGGCAAGAGTAACCAGGCGTTTTTCTCCCCCCGAAAGGTTATGGGGCGGGCGTTCACTTAAACTTTTTATCTCTAAAGAATCTAAAACTTCATTAACTCTTTTATTTATTTCTTCTTTTGAAAGACCCATGTTATTAGGCCCAAAGGCAATATCATCCCACACAGAAGGGCAAAATATCTGGTCATCCTGGTTTTGAAAAACCATTCCAACTTCAGGTCTGAATTTCCCAGGTACAACCGGCTTATCAAATAATTTTATCTCACCACGGGCAGCTTTTTTTACACCAGAAATAAGCAAGAACATGGTCGTTTTTCCGGTACCATTGGGACCTATAATACCTACTCTTTCCCCTGATTGAACAGTTAAGGAAAAATTATTAAATATTTGCCTCCCATCAGGATAAACAAATGATAATCCTGCAATTTTTAGCACCGGTTCCTTCTGCATCATAAAAATTATCCCCCATTTTTTCGGTCAAATCTAACTTAACAGTTAAAAACTATAATACTTGATAATATTATATCTTTCATTCCAATTCCCTTCAAGATTATCATATACTGGAGAAATATTGTAGACAAGTTCAACTGAATGTGTTAGAATTTTTCTTAAATTAACATATATTGAAACGGGTGTTTTGCATCTGCAAAACCAAGAGGGAAGTTCAGTATAAGCTGACGCGGTCCCGCCACTGTATTAGGCAGCGAGCTCACATACGCCACCGGGGTACCCCCCGGGAAGGCGTGAGTAAGCGATAACCTTAAGCCAGGAAACCTGCCCGGTTCATATCTCGCCTGCGACCTACGAGGAATAGCGAGGGAGATAGAGACTAATGTTTATATTATTGTTATAAATATTACTCTCTGTCCCTTGTGTCTACTACAGGCAACAAGGATTTTTTTATTAGGGCTTCTTACAGGCCAAAATATCTAAAATTAAATATTAAAGTAGGTGTCTGCCTCGAGAAGGTAGACTTAATTTACAGGTCAGATTAAGGTAATAACCTTAAAAATACTTATAAAAAAGTAACTTGAGGTTATAATGACCCAAAAATCCGAAACCATGCCTGCTTGCTAACAATAAGCACTCCTGAAGGGAGTAGTTGGTAAGTAGTGTCTTTTTTTTCGGTTGACTATACTCCCGGTGCTTAGCAGCACCGGGTTTTATATTTTTAAAAGAAAGGAGGACGGGCTGCTTATTAAAAACATATAAAAATTTCTTTGTTTTAGATTAATTTTTAATATTATTTTACTAAATCGTTAGGAGGAAATAAAAAATGAAGAAGCGTTTATTCATTCTATTAGCTTTAACTCTTTTGGGAGTACCTGTTTTAGCTGGTTGTTCAGCTAACGAAGATACTTCAGCAAATAATGAAACAAGTAATAAAACTGGTACACTGGAATTCTATGCCAACGGTCAAGATTTTGCAAGAGAAGGTTTTGTTGCCAAGGACGGGTGGGCTTTAGATTTTGATCATGTTTACGTAGTCTTATCTGGTATTACTGGTTATCAATCTGATCCCCCCTACAACCCTAAAGAAGGCGGAGAGATACAAGCACAAGAAAAAGTAGGGTTGGAAAAGACTTATACTGTAGACATTGCAGAAGGCAGCAGCCCTTCATTAGTTGGTAAAGTAGAATCAGCTCCCGCAGGTCACTATAACGCCATATCCTGGGAGATGGTAAAAGCTAATAAAGATCCTGTTAAAGGCAATGTCATTGTATTTATTGGCCAGGCAGAAAAAGATGGTAAAACAGTAGACTTCAACATTAAGTTAGATAAAGAAATAAAATACTCTGCCGGTGAATACGTTGGCGATGAAAGAAAAGGATTTGTCCAGGAAGGGAAAACAGCAAATTTAGAGATTACTTTCCACCTGGATCACCTTTTTGGAGATGCTGAAGTAGCAGCTGACGATGCTTTAAATAAAAAGGCCCTGGGTTTTGAGCCATTTGCCAGCATTGCAGAAAATGGTAAGCTGAATGCCAACATGGCTGGTCTTAAAAACAAGCTCTCATCAGAAGAAGCTCACAAACTTAATCATATAATACCTCATCTAGGTCACGTGGGTGAAGGACACTGCCACGCAAAAGAACTTTAAATCAGGTTCAAACAAGGAAAGAGTTAAAAATCTTTCCTTGTTCAGTAAGTTAACTATAAAGGAGACATGGCAATGAATAAAAAACTATTAGTTATTTTATTTACTCTTCTTTTCGTCCTGTGTTTTACCTTTTCAGCATATGCTCACGGAGTAAATATGAGCTACCAGGGCAATATGTCCTATACTATTAAAGCTGAATTTGATACCGGGAAACCCATGTCCGGGGCACAAATAATTATCTATGCTCCCGATGATCCTGCAACTCCCTGGAAAAAAGGTACCTGCGATGAAAACGGGCAGTATGTTTTTGTACCGGATACATCTAAAGAAGGAACCTGGCTTGTACAGGCCAGGAAGGCAGGACACGGTGCATCAATTAATATAGAGGTTGGCGAAGACGCTTCTTTATCCGGCGGCACAGGATATTCAGCAATGCAAGTAATAATAATGATCGCTTGTGTTGTATGGGGTTTTGTTGGTACTGCACTATTCTTTAAGAGGAGGAAAAATTAATGCATATTCCTGATGGCGTACTGCCTACCTCTGTATGTGCTGCTGGTTATGCAGTTACCGGGATCGCTGTATGGTACTCATTGCGGAAATTAAATAAACAAGAAGATCCCCGAAAAGACATTCCCAAGGCTTCACTGGTTACAGCAGCATTTTTTGTAACTTCGTGGATTCATATTCCCATACCACCAACAAGTGTCCACCTCATGCTTACGGGATTACTGGGAGCACTGCTGGGATATTATGCATACCCGGCCGCCGTAATCGCACTGTTTTTCCAGGCAGTCATGTTTCAACACGGGGGTCTGACAACGATAGGAGTAAACGCAGTTATTTTAGGAATACCGGCAATGCTGTGCCACTATATATATAGTTACGGCAAGGGAATTATTAATGACAGCAAAGTAAAAAACAGTATTCTAGGACTAATTATAGGAGTAACAGGTACAGGATTATCGGTATTCATCTGGTTCCTTATTCTTATAAACTTTATCTCTGCTAATTTAAATGCTTCTGCAGAAAGGGCCGCTATCATCACAGGAACCCTGGCCCATGTTCCCTTAATGGCACTGGAAGGTGTATTCACAGCATTTATACTAGTTTATCTCAAGAGAGTAAAACCAGAATTGTTAGGAGAACAGAGTAATGAAAATAGCGCTGGATAGTTATCACGGCATGAATACAATTATACACCGCTGGGAACCAAGGACAAAATTTATCGCGCTTATGCTGTTAATATTTGCATTTTCCTTTGTAAAAAATATAGAACTAATACCAGTGATGATTATAAGCAGCTTTATTTTATATACATTGTCCAGGCTTCCATTTTCGTTTTTATTAAGCAGATTATGTTTACCTGGTTTTTTCATTTTTATCATGTTAGTATTGTTATTATTTCTTTCCCAGGGTACCGTTTTATTTAAGATAGGGCCCCTGGCAGTAAAAAAAGAAGGACTTTCCTTAGCATTTCTTATCGCTGTTAGGTTCATTTGCATTATTACAATTGTTACTATTTTATTTGCAACGAGCTCTTTTGTAAAAATTATTAAAGTTATGCGATCTCTAGGGCTGCCTCCGCTGCTGGCCGAAATGATGACTTTTACCTATAGATATATATTTGAAATTGGTAAAGATTTAATGACTATGCTGGATGCCATGAAAATACGCGGGTTTAAAGCACGCAGCTTAAAGGATGTTAGCACACTTTCTTCCCTGGCAGGCACAATCTTTGTGCGAAGTTACGACCAGTCAGACCGGGTATACAGTGCTATGGTACTCAGGGGATACGGTCAACCTGCTTCATTTGAAGAAGATTTTCAAGCTAAAAAATCAGACATTGCGTTAATGATAATAGTTATATTAACAGCATGTACATTAACTCTTGCTCAAATATTTTTATAAAAAAGCTTAATGCTTTTTAACTCCTCCTCAATTCACCATAAATTTGAGGGCCGGTATATTACCGGCCCATTACATATAAAAAAGGGACAACCTTTAGTTTAAAAGGCTTGTCCCTTTTTTATATGTAAAAATCCTGTAGAGCTTTTTTAACGCAAATCGATACTACAGCAGCAGCAGAAATAATAAGTACTGGTAATTGTTTAACCTGGCTGGCTCAAGTTTTTTTAATGCAACTAAGTAAGCAAGAGTATGTTGTACTTTGTTTTTTTGATTCATTCCAATAAAAAAAATAGACTACAAAAATATCCAACAGTCTATCTTTTTATTTTATAATCAAAAAATAATTTTTTATTGTACATATTAAGCTACATACCAGCAGACCGGGTATTTTTCTTATTTTCCGTTGGAACAACAGCTTTTTTCTTGCCAAGATACCCTACCTTGTTAGCTGTTACTATTGCTATTACAGCAAGTATTATTAAGAGTACTGCTGCCTGGTCAGTAGAAACCACGTTTAAGAAAACAGCACTTATACCTAATACTACACTCAAACCATAAATAACAAGCACTGCCTGCCTGTGAGAAAAACCTATGGCCATAAGCCTGTGGTGCAAGTGCTCTTTGTCCGGTTGAAATATAGGCTGCTGTTTATAATAACGCCTTATGATAGCAAAAAATGTATCCATAAGGGGAAGTCCCAAAATAACCAGGGGAATAATAACAGATATAGCCGTAGCACTCTTGGTAAAACTCATTATAGACATTACTGCCAGTGTAAAACCCAGGAACATGGAACCGGAATCACCTAGAAATATACTGGCCGGGTGAAAGTTATGCCTCAAAAAACCTAGTATCGCTGCTGCAAAGGCAAGTGCTAATAAAATAACTCCTGCCATACCCGGAGTATTAAACATATGTCCTTGAGTCCAGGCTACTGCCGCCAGGGTAAGAGCAGCAATACATGAAACTCCCCCGGCCAACCCGTCAAGACCGTCAATCAAGTTAATAGCATTTATTACTGACACAATCCAAAAAACAGTCACAGGCACAGCCAGCCAGCCTAAGAAAAACAGGTCTCCTGACAGCGGATTGGTAATATACTGTACCTTGATTCCAAATGGAATAACAGCTGAAGCAGCTGCTACCTGGCCAACAAGCTTCACCCTGGCAGGCAGTCCTCTAATATCATCGACTACCCCCAGCGCCATTACCAGTGTCCCACCCAGGAGCATTCCGTACACAGGCATTGTCAATCCCCCGGATAACAGTACAACCGGGACAAAAGCCATATACACGGCAAGCCCTCCAATGCGGGGCATGGCTGATTTATGTACTTTACGGGCAGCAGGCTTATCCACTGCTCCCCAGGAAAAAGCTTTCTTTTTAACCCACGGGGTAAATATCCAGCTTAAAATAAATGCTGTAAAGAGGGTGGCCAATACTTTTGCCACTTTAGGAAACCTCCATATATGAAATGGTTTAAAACGTACATCATTATTTTATCATTATTTAGATAAATAATGATAGTGGAAAAAAATTTAAAACAGTATTTTAAGTTTAAAGTTTTTGTGAAGAGGTTTTAACCGGAAACAGAAAACATTAATTCTGCTTCTGCAGCAATATTTTCCCCAACACGCGCGACTGCCCTGGCTTTACCTATATTTCTCTTCATGTTTTGCATTTCTACTTCTATACGAAGAGTATCACCGGGCACTACCTGGCGGCGAAATTTAGCCTTATCAATACCAGCAAAATAGGCTATTTTGCCCTTGTATTCGGGCACACTGAGAACAGCAACCGCTCCCACCTGCGCCATGGCTTCTACAATGAGTACAGCCGGCATAACAGGATATTCAGGAAAATGTCCCTGAAAAAAAGGTTCGTTGACAGTAACATTTTTTATTCCGACTGCCGTTTGTCCAGCTTCAACATCTTCAATTTTATCAACAAGTAAAAAAGGATAGCGGTGCGGCAGTATTTCTTTTATCTCGTTTATATCCAAAACATTCACTCCTCGTAACTTTCATTAATTTAGACGCAGAACTTATACATATTGTTCCACTTTTACTTGCAAATTAAATATCCACGAACTTCTTGCTGAAAACTAGGTAGGGAGCCGGGACATAGGGCAGAGGTAAGAAGTGGGAAATTAGAGATGGGAAAAAGAAAAAGTCTACACAGCAGACTTCCTCAAATTATCACACTTCCTACGTCACACCTCGCAAATGACGGGCTAAGCAGCGCAACCCAGAATCCGCTACCTTCAGGAAATCCACCGGCCCTTTGGATTTTTAGAAAGTTTTCGTGTTAAGTTATTTAGATGGAATTTCTATATTAAAAGCAGCTTCCGCTGCCCTGCGTGCTAATTTTTTTAACGGTTCTACTTTTTGCATTAATTCCTGGCGTTCCAATGATAAAGCAGAATCTATTTTATCGCACAACTCTTTCTTGTTTAAATCACAAGTCGTACCTGCCGGCTCAAGATCCAGGCAAGAAAGAAAATTTTTCACCTTAGGATCATAGGAAATACCTACCGGGGACACACCCAACACAGCAGCAAAAATTAAAGAGTGCAGCCGCATACCAACAAGGAGATCAAGATTTTTAAACACCGAAAGTTTTTCCTGGACAGAGCAAGCCCGCTTTAATACAAAACTTTCATGTTTCATCATACCGGCTATCTCTTGAGAAACCTGTAAGTCCCCGGGCTGCTGCATAGGAAGAAATACAACCTGCATCCCTTTCTCTACCAGGTAATCACATGCTGAAGCAAGTTCATGCTTCCAATGCTCCCCTTCCCAGGGGCGCACCGAAATTCCAGCCAGCGATTCACTGGTATCTACACTTTCTGCCTGTAAAGTTATAAAGCCCCAGCCTGCTGAAATTCCTTCCGGTTCTAAACCAAGCACAGGATCTGCCGCTACTACAATATCTTTGCTTACACCTATGTCCTGCAATTCTGCCCGGGATTCCTCATCCCGCACGGTAACTGCTGCAGCACGGTTTGCCTCCCTGGCTGCCAGGAAACGTCCCATGCGGCTGTTTAAGGGCCCGATCCCCTGGGAAAAAAACACCACGGGCTTATTCAACATGCGGGCAATCCACATAATACCGGTATAATAAAAAATATTTTTTACCCCGGTAACATCCTGCAGCAGGCTTCCTCCACCGCTTAATAATACATCTGCTTTTCGAAGGGCCCCTATTACTTCCATTGTATCCCAGCGGTTCACTGATTTAACATTATACGTGCGCGCAGTAAAACCAGGGTCGGCAGATAACACTGTTGGCTCGAAGTTTGGATCCTGTTCTTTTAACAGTTTTAACATGCTGAAAAGTACAGCTTCATCACCAAGGTTGCCAAAACCGTAATACCCAGAAATCACTGCCCTGGTCATAGGCGCCCCCCGTTCTCATCTTTACATAACATTAAAGTCATTGCGCTGTCATAGGCAGTATCAATAAGATGCACACACCCCTGATCCCTGCCCATGAGCCCGGCTAAATCTTTTTTACTGAGCTTTTCCAGGTAAGCCCCTTCCAATTCTGTTAAATATTCAATTGATTCCCTGCATATTATATCCGGCACACGCAGCATTTGTGCTTCTGCTGCAAGTACCCGGCCGGCATTAGCTTCTATATTAAGACCTAAGCTCATTTCATGAAACGTGTCGTTTAAATTACCGGCAATAAAAAAAACACCGGGTTTGAATTCATAAACATGCTGGCTTTTAAAGCGGTTAAACAATACTCCATCTCTTTCACTTCTACCCACATATTCACTCCAGCATCCACCGGCCCGGTGTATATTACTGTAATACCGGCAGCTGCCAGCATAAAATTTTTTCCAGTGCGCTGCGTATTCCTGGAGAGAACCAAAACCTTTTTCCCTGGACAGGAAAGTTCCACTCTGGATAAACCCTCGTACGGCTTCTAAAAAAAGAGATACCGGTAAGGAGTTTTTTACCTCCATGAGCCCCTCGTGGAGCTCGGGCCCGTTTCCTACACATGCTGCAGTTCCGCGAAGCCCCTGTATTTTCCGCACTTCTTTTTGTATCCCCCGCGGGGCCCTGTGTTCTTCCAGTACAGCTTCCTTTATAATAGAATCTTTAATATTTACCACAATCTGTGCCGCCAGCTCGTGATCCGTATCACAGTAACTAACCCTTACAGTAACCAGGCTGTCACTGGTTCTATCCGCGGCAACATGCCAGTATCTTTGAAAAATACACTTCATTTTAAAACCTACCTATTGCATTAGAATAAAAATACACATAAAACAAGATTCCTTCATTTATATTACCTTCTCGGAGAACTCAACTTTTCCTGCAGCAATTAAATAAGTAAAAAATCGTGCCAGGCACATTTTTTTACTTATTTAATTGAACGGGCGGTTCCAAAGCAGAACCACCCGTTATATAGCTAACTATAAAACTTCTACATGACAATGCCCTTCACCGACATGCCCCAGGGTAGGAAGCACATTTTTTAGCATCTTGTAATCTTCAGAACACATTTTATCTTCAAGCTCACTTATGCTAGCATTTAACGTACCATTTTCAGCTGCTTCTGCAAAAGGATCAAAACCTGGTGCAGCAGCATTAAGTCCACCGTCTGCAGGGGCCCCGGCATCACCGAAAACATGATCAAAGTGGAAGGTCATTTCCAATTCAGCTTTTTCCCCTTCTTTTACAAATCCCTTGCGCTCATCACCTATATACTCTCCACCGGTATATTTATACTCTGTTCCATCTTTTATGGTAAAATTAACTGTTTTTCCATCTTTCACTGCTTCACCTGTAACAGCCAGTGAATATCCTTTGGACGGACCAGTTTCTGCATGAACCATTTTCCATGAAATAGCATTATAATGACCAACAGGAACATCTTCTACCTGGCCAACTAATATAGGATCGGCATTTTCACTACCTTTTGCAAGATCTACAACATGCGCCTCGGAAAGAGCAACTTTATTTTTGGGTTGAATTTTACCTCCATCTTCGGCTTTATACGCTGGTTCTGACTGGTATCCAGTAACAGCAGCAAGATTTACATATACATGCTCGAAAGCAATGTCCCAACCGTCTTTTGATGTAAAACCTTGTCTTACAAAATCTTCACCGTTAGCCTTAAAATGCAGGGTACCTGTTTGCTCTTTTTGCTCTACCTGTTTACTGGTTTGTTCTTTATCTTGCTGGCTATTTTCACCGGAGCTGCATCCTGAAACAACAGCTAGAAAAAAAGTTAGAGCTAACACACTAAGATAAAGTTTTTTCATATTCTTCCCTCCAAAATTAGAAATTTTAAGTAATACAAAGACTGCCGCCTTAAACTGGTTTTCACCTCCTTTTTGTTATAAACTCTATAAAAACAAAAAAATACCACGTTAACCTCCTGCTTCTTGCAAGAGATTTCCGTGGTATATTTTGTTATTTGTTAAATTTTGAACTATTTTCACAATAAGTAAAAAATCGTGCCTGGCACATTTTTTTACTTATTTGAGTTTAGCGTTCGATTCCTTCTCTTGCCTGCACTCCCTGTTCATAATAATGTTTAACTTCTTTCATTTCAGTTACCAGGTCTGCTTTTTCTATTACTTCACCTGGTACGTAGCGACCGGTGAAAATTACTTCTACACCGTCCGGCTTTTCTTTTATTACGTCTAACATTTCCCCGGTAGATACCAGGTTGAAATAATGCGCGGTATTTATCTCGTCAAATATTATAATATCGTAATCGCCGGAAAACATGGCGTTTTTCGCTTTTTCCAGGCCGTCCGCGGCCATCTTCACATCCTCTTCATGAGGAGGATTAGTAACATGAATAAAAGTATCCTTTCCATACTGTTCTATAGTAATATAATTGCCAACCATTTCTGCTGCTTTTAACTCGCCGTAATACTGGCCTTTCATGAACTGGCCGATATAAGTTTTTAACCCGCGCCCCATGGCCCGGAAAGCCAGGCCCAGGGCTGAAGTAGATTTCCCCTTGGAGTTCCCTGTATAAACCTGTACATATCCTTTTTCTAATAATTCTTTATTCATTTATAAACCTCCTGATTAAAGTTGATTCTGGTCTAAGTAACTAACAAACATCTTATTTTTAAAGCGTTTTAAAACTTGATAAAAAGATTTGCCCAGTAAAAAAGAAAAAATTATATTGCCAAGGGCATGCAGGGTATCAAAAGGGAAACTGGCCATATATGCAGCCGTAAAGGTCTTGAGCGTTAATGGATATACAAACCCGACCCAGTGCCATAAATTCATAATCCAGCCAAACAAATATCCCCAGCAAAAAGCCAGCACTGTGAATGGAAGTAATTTAAAACCTTTCAACTTACTGCCTAATAAAGCAGCTGATGCTCCGCATAGCCCCCAGCTGAACATCTGCCACGGCGTCCAGGGCCCCTGGCCTAAAAAGAAATTAGACACTAATGCAGCAGCTGCCCCGACCATAAACCCTTCCTGTACCCCGAATACATAGCCGGTTATCATAACGATAAAAGTAGTAGGTTGTATACTCATCACGGCTGCAAAAGGAATCCTGGAAACAGCTGCAAAAGAAGCCATAGTAGCAATAAGTGCAATTTCTTTAGATGCTGCACCTTTTTTTTCAAAGCGCCAGAAAAAAGTGAGTACAGCCAGGCCAATGATAACAGCAGAAAACAGGGCCCAGTTAACACCTACGGGCAGCACACTCAATACCAGCAGCAGGCCGGTAACAGCAAGAATTAATGTCCAGTATATATTCTTCATTTATTTTATCCCGAGTATATCTCTTAGCTGGACTATACTGTAAGCACACTGGGCCCTGGTAGCATTTGCCTGCGCGTCAAACCCGGGACACAGGAGGCCATTTTTCTCTGCCCGGCGCACGCTGGCCGAGTACCAGTATGGTCCAGATTTGACTTCATACTGTTTTTCCTCCGGAAGGGCCCTTACCAGCATGGCAGCCATCTCCCCACCGGTTATTTTCCCCCTGGGAGCAAATACATCTTCCGACCTGCCGTTAACATACCCTTTTTGCGCAGCAATAGAGACTACATTATAATACCATTTATCTTGCGGTACATCTTTAAACTTGCCTGCTGCACTACTATTTATCCCCTGCAAATCAAGCCCGTATGCCATGAACTTGGTAAACTCAGCCCTGCTAACAGGCTCTCCCGGTTTAAACACGCCCCCGGGATAACCGCTTAATATATTGTTGTTAACAAGCTGCATAACTGGATCATATGCCCAGTGCCCGGGAGAAAGATCGGAAAACTTGCTTGTATTAGAAGACTTGCTTGTAAATTTATCATAATTCACGTTCACCGGAAATGGTTTTCCGGCAAGAGCCATAACTGTACAAGCAGTTACCTTAACAGGAGAAGATTTAACCCCGGGCTTCCAGTTAAAATATCCTTTATTGCTTTGTAAACTCAAGATATGGCTTATTACATCATTATTATTTACAGACCACTTTTCACTCACCGGGTTTTCACCTGCAGCCAGCAGTCCCTGCAGCACCCAGGCATCAGTAGAAGCATTGGGATCGCTGCTAAACCAGCCGCTGCTGAAGCCTCCATTTTCTTGCTGGTAATCTTTTATGTAATCAAGAGCATCCTTTACAGCAGCAGACTCCCGGTCCTGTCCCAGCAGTATTAAAGCTTGCAAGGCTATGCTCGTATCATCTACATCACTTCTACCCCCGGGGGCCCAGCTAAACCCACTGTTTTCTTGCTGCTGCTCCAGCAGCCAATCCCTGGCATTTTCACTGTCCGGTATATCCCGGGAAACAGATGCAAGCGCAAGAATTGACCACATGTGGGAGTTAACCAGCTTACCCAAATGCCCGTTTTCGTGCTGTACAGACATTATTTTATCAGCCGGATTTATACCGTTATAAGTTACCCCCTGCCCGGCTGCAGACAAGGCAAGTAATATCCTGGCACAGTCATTAGTAGATTCTAAAGATTTAGTGCAATCCTGCAGGTAATCTACGGGAGTATTTCCAGCCTTTGACCAGCTGCTACCGTCAGGATCTTCCCCGGCTGCCCTGACAGCCATAATAACCCACGCGGTAGTATCACGATTGCTTTCCCGTCCTTCTTTACAGGGAAACCCACCGTCTTTATTTTGAATATCCTGAAAATAATCAAGTGCTTCTTGAATGCTTTCTTGCGCCTCGTTCTCAGGAAAGGAATTAGAGGCTGCAGCAGTACCTGTAAAAGAAAAGACAAGCAGCAGGGATATTATAAAAGCCATAATTTTCTTATTCATTACACACACCATCCTTTGTCTGAATATACTTACTATCCTGAAACAGCATTCTCACCTGAATCCATTAATTTAACCAGGGCTTCTTTACCCTGCTCCAGGGTTACTACACCATCAATTATATTATTAAATAACTTGCTGAGTTGAGGTGAATAAAAGGTGGACCCCGTAAGCATTTCATGCTTGCTCCCCTGTGCAATTATACTGCCTTCGGCCATTAACACTATATTTTCTGCATATTCTGCTGCAAACTCCACGTCATGGGTAATTATTATTACGGCAGTACCTTCTGCCTGCAGCTGCTTCATTATATTGCCCAGTTCTTCTTTTAGCTGGTAATCCAATCCCCTGGTAGGTTCATCCAGCAAAAGCAATTCAGGTTTTGCCACCAGTATTGACGCCAGGGCTACCCTCTGTCTTTCACCTGCACTCAAGTCCCGGGGATTGGATTCTGCATAAGGAGTAAGCTGCAGCTTGTTCATTACATCATCAATTATCCCGTCATCAGGCAAGCCCAGGTTATCCAGTGTATAGCTCAGCTCTTGTTCTACGCTGTCCAAAAACAGGTAATCATTGGGATCCTGCGACAAGTACCCACAAACAGGGGCCAGTTCTTCCACGGAAACTTTTTTAGTATCCCAGCCAGACACCCTTACCTGTCCCCTGCCGGGCTTCAAAAGGCCGTTAATATTCTTTAAAAAAGTACTCTTACCTGCTGCATTCTCTCCCATTATTACAGTAAAATCACCCGGGTTAATCTTAAGATTTATGTTTTTAAGTACTTCTTTACCGTTAGAATAAGAAAACCACAGGTTATGTACATCTACCAGGCTCTTACCTTGTATTTTTCTCTGCTTTTTACCGGGAGCTTTTTTTCTCTTAATTTCTGGGAAATGAGTATAAGGAATTAATATTTGTTTCCCCTGTTTAACAGTAAGAGGAATACTTGAAGCATTTACACCGGCAAACAATTTTGCCAGGGGTGGAATGAATGAACTTTCATTTCTTACTGCCCACCGGGCTGTCTCTTGAGGGATATCATCACAGGCGATACACCCTTTTTCCATGACCAGTACTCTGTCTGCCAGGTGAAAACACCTTTCCAGGCGCTGTTCTACCAGTATAACTGTGATTCCGTTTTCCTCGTTCAGCCTTTTTACCAAGGTAAGAATTTCTTCCCCTGCTACAGGGTCAAGCTGGGAGGTAGGTTCATCCAATATTAAAACCTCCGGCTGCATAACTAAAACAGAAGCAAGGGCAACTTTCTGCTTCTGCCCCCCGGAAAGCTCCGGAATATAATTATGTAAACAACCGGACAATCCCAGGGCACTGCTTACCTCCATAATACGGCGCTTCATTAGATTGTTCGGTAAACCCATGTTTTCAAGCCCGAAAGCCAGTTCTTCTTCTACACAGGTCATCACTAGCTGGCTTTCCGGGTCCTGGAATACCATGCCTACATTTTTTACCAGCTCACACCTCTCCATATGCTTTACTTCATCATGATCTATAATAATGCTGCCGCCGTAAGTACCCCCGTAAAAACCTGGAATTAAACCACAAATTGCCCTTACAAGTGAAGATTTCCCGCACCCGGAGCTGCCTGCCAGCAAAACAAACTGGCCATCCAGAATTTCCATGTTTATATTATCCAGGGCAGGCTTCTGTATATCCGGGTAATAATAAGTCAGATTTTTAATTTTAATAACTGCCACCTTTTCCACCCCCAGTTCAAAAACGCCGGCAAAGATAAAGCGAGCATCTCAATTAGTGCAGCATTTAACTCTTTAAAATTCATGTTTTCCAGGCGGGGATAATAAGTAAAAACAGCCCAATCGTGAAAAACAGCAGCCAGCCCGGTCATAACTGAAACTACCAGCGCACCCAGTACAAAAAAATCTCTCGGCCTCCATAAATCCCGGGAATAAAAACTCCTCGGCCCACTGCCGTATCCCCTGGCATGCATTGATTCAGCTATTTGCATAGAACGCTCCAGGGATGATAATAAAACTACTTTTACAACCGGCAGGCGGTTTTTTAAACGCTGCCGCAGGCTGCCCGTGTCGAGTTTTACTCCCCTGCAGCGCTGTACTTCGGTTACTCTCCGCACATCCTGTACCATCAGGGGAAACAAGCGGGTAGCAAGCGTCACAACAAGCACAGCCTTTTTACCAAACCTGCTGAACAATTTTAAAACCTTGTCGGGATGCACTGCATATGTATATAAACAAAAAACACTGATGATTACCACCAGGCGAATTCCCATTGCGGCACTAAAACATACAGCTTCCAGCGTTACTTTTATTTTTCCCATAACGGGGATCGCGGGCCCGTAAAACAAAACCGTAGACCCGTTCTGGACAAAAACGGAATTTACCAGGATAATCATCACTACTATCCCGGATGCCATTAATAAATAATACTTCCACTTATCTGCATTTCCCGAGGCTATAATTACAGCACCTACTGCAAAAAAAAGAACCAGGAGATAAACCGGGTGAGAGAAAATCAATGATAACAGCAGCACCACAGCTATATAAGACATGACAGTAACCGGGTGCAGCTTGTATATTAAGTTATCCTTTTCACGGTAAACAAGCATAGTCCCATCCTCTGCTCAATAAGTAAAAAAATGTGCCAGGCACGATTTTTTACTTATTGTTTTTTATTAAGGGCAGTCTAATTACTTCGCCGTTCTTGATTGCTGCGCTGTAAAGGCCGGAGATTTTATCAGGTGTATTTACCAGCACGTCTACTGCCTGCTGCAGGCCTTCTCTGTCCGTACCGGAGACAATCCAGAGCGGGCTTTCATCCCCGCTGCCTTTACCGGAAGCAATTATTACACCGGCTGTGCCGCTAATTTTTCGCGCCGCTTTAAATTGGGAGTTAAGCAGCTCGAGCCCTTCACCCGTAAAATGCACAGCTGTACCGCTTTTCCTGTAAGCTTTATTTAAATTAGCTAGATATTTTACCTGGTTTAACTTGCTCCACTGTCCTACAGCAATAACCGGGCCTTCACAGTTTTTTAATGACTGGTTATTTAAACTGTGAATATTAACTGCAGACACACCATGGGCCCTCAATGCCTTTTTGATAGCAGCAGCCTGTTTTTTGCTCTCACCTGTATGTAAAACAGCAGTAGGAGCATTACCCCTGTAACCGTTTATAAATGGCTCCGGGTAACAGCCGATAACAGCTGAAAACATGTTTACCTGCTGCCAGGAGTGATAATCCCACCAGACAATACCCCCTGCTTTTAAGGGATAATCCACGGCTCCTACATCTGAAAATATGCCGTTAACATAATACATCCAGTCTTCTTTTTTACTGCCAAACCCCCCGTACCGGGATTCAAGCCCGTTAATACTTTTTATAAAAGCACCGCCGTAAGAAGTTTTTATCTCGGCAACTGCATCAAGTGCATCATACACTGTCCAGTCTTTTTCCATGGGGATTTTTTTGTTTATGAGTACTTCTCTGCCGAAACTTTTAGTTATCCGCAGCTTTACACTATCACTTTTTTCTTTTACGCCTTCCTCTTGTTTTTGCTTATTGTCAAAATTGGATTCTTTATCTACATCCTTTGTATTGTTATTAGTTTTTTTACTGGTTTCCACAGGTTCTTTTTGGTTATTTTGAGTACCACTTGTTACCTGCTGCTCTTCTTCTGTTTTTATTTTTTCTTGATTGTTAGCTGTATTATTGACTTTTTCATTACTGCAGGCAGCGAAGAAAAATACTATAGTTACAATAGATAATAATAAAATAAACAAACGGTAATTTTTCATAATTAACCCCTTTTAAATTAAAAAATTACAATCTGCTTGCCGGCTTATGCAGCCGGCAAGCAGGTAACCTAGTATTTCACTATTTTTACTTCTTTAGTGTCAGGCAGCCATGTTACCTCAGCTCCCAATGATTCAGACACATAGCGTATCGGCACAAAACTGCGCCCGTTTATTATACTTGGAGGCACATCAAATCCCGGCATATTTTCACCTACAACCAGTGACAATTGTTTATCATCTATAGAAATATTTACTGTTTTTGTTTTGCTGTTCCAACCAACATCAGCACCTGTACACTCGCTTATAAAACGCAGCGGAACCATGGTACGGCTGTTTATTATAGTAGGAGCAGCAGCAAGATTTATAACTTCACCATCAACCGTGGGTTTTAAATTATCAATTTGCAATTTAATTACAGTTGGTTTTTTAGCCTTTAATATTCCGTAGTAACTAAAACTATCAGTAGTAAAAGTATAGGTCTCTTCTTCCGGGTTATAAGAACCATCAAGTTGTACAAGTTCGTAATTACCTTCGTCATCTTTTTCATATCTTACAGCAATCAACCTGTCTGCTTCTGTATCGCTGAGATTTAAATCTGACAGGTTAATTGTTACTTTTACAGGCTCATTAAATTGAGTTATTTTTTCAGTAGAAACTATTTCATCATCTTCGTTACTGCATGTTACTGCAGTATTCAAATCAAATAATTTGCTTTCTATATTTAAATATTTCTCACTTTCTTTTATAGAATTTTCTATATTTTGGTTTTCTGATAGATCAACTGCCCGGGCACTAATTTCTAAAGAAGCATTATCATCTTCACTTATATTATCGAGTTCCTGCATTTTTAATGATTCAACCGAAAATTCCAGGCTAATATTATTATTCTCTACAATGAGCGGTTTACTCTCATTACTCAATTCAGATATTGTATCCGGGGATAAAGCTGCCTTATTATTACCTTTACTGCTTATATCAAGCTTTGCTTCTCCTGTTTTTTCAAGGTTATCTAAAACCATATCGTCATCACTTACATAAGAAATAGAAGATGAATCTCCTGGTATATCGTTCGGGTCTGTACTGTACCACCACGTTACCTGGTCCCCGTCTGAAAGATGAATTTCCGGAGCCCCAACACCTGGTGCATCATTATTTACATTAAACATCCACCCGTTCATACCTTCGTTTGCTTGTCCTTCTATTTCCGTAACTAAATCATCAAAAACAAAATCTAAGCCGGCAGCTTCTAATGCACCCAGGGCAGTTGCTTCCCATTCCAGGTTATCTTCTTCTAAACTCACTTCACCTGAATACAAACTTTCTTCATCTTGTCCTATTACTTCTACAGAAACTTCAGGACCATCTGAAGTGCCTGTATCATTATTACCATCATTATTGCCGCCACTTTCTTTAATACTTATATTGGCATTGCCAGTTAAATCCTGGTAAGTAGCAGTAACAACAGTATCTCCCGCACTTAAACCTTTAACTTGGCCTTTATAAACCACTGAGGCAACACTTTCATCATCTACAGTCCATTCAGCAAATTGACTTACATCTATCTCACTTCCTGCAAAATCATATAATTCAGCAGCAAATTCTTGCTCTTCGTCTTCGGAAATTGTTGTATTATAGGGAGTTACAATTAATACGTCATCTACACTAGCTCCTACCATAAGATAAGCATCCAGGGCAAATGTATTATCTGTTATGTTTTTTGACATTCCAAAAGTACCATCATCATTTAATGCACCTGTTTTCATATAATCCACAGGACTATAACCTGCTTCGTTTTCCCATGTTCCAGGGTTTATTTCTAGGATGTTTAGTGTATATATTACCTCTGCTGTATCTATAACCTTATCATCCCAGTATGTTATACCATCCCATACTGTGGAAACAGTAAAACTTCCATCTTCTTGCTGTTGATTACTAATCCAGCTAATTGCCTTGTCTATTGCACTTTGAATATTGTCTTTCATATCCTGGTTATTAGCATGCGGTTTTAAATACTTTAATACCCGTACAGCCTGGGCAGTAACCTGGAAATTAGAATATGCCCAGGTTCCCGTTTCAGTATCTTGTTTATTTAAGATATAATTTATTGCACTACCTGTATCTATTTTATCTATCGCCCCTGCTCTTCCTAAAGCTTCAAAAGCAGGCATATTATTGTAAATACTATAATCTCCTTGATCAAAACCATCTGCCGCTTGTGTTTCAGTTTGTCTTTCTTGAAGTTTATTTAATAAATCGTTTTTAGCAACATCATCCCAGCTTTTAGCAGCCAGATATTTATAGGCTATACTTCTTGCAGAATCTTCCTCACCTGTATTATTAATTAAACTGATTACTTTCTCCTTAAGACTTTCACCATCATATACCCATGTAGATACATCAATGTTTGCCTTGCTTAAAATATAAGCATCATAAGAACCGAGGTTACCCTGTTCGCCATTAACTGGTGCACCATTACAAAAAGCTTCATAATTATTGTATACTGCTTTTTGAGCCAGATTGTCTACATCATCCCCATAAACCTCGTCTGCAAGAGCAATGTTGTTGTCAGCACCTTGTGATACAAGCGTAAATACAGGTAACATTATAGCTGTCACAAACACTATTAATACAATTTTAGAAGTTAAAGATAAATAATTTCTTTTATTTAATTTATTCACTTTTTCCCTCCTCATTATGAAATAGAACTCAATAAGTAAAAAAATGTACCCGGCACGATTTTTTACTTATTAAAAACCCCCGGCCTACACCGGGGGGTTATGTGCTGTCATACAGCATAAAAATATACACCTCCCCATCAACCGTAGGCTGGCGTGCGGCAGTACAGGCAGGTATCCTGGCTCGGTTCATCGAGGTACTCATGTCTTCCCATCCAGCACTCAAGGTGTTCAGGTTATTTAAAAGCAATTAATCTTTCATGGATAACCTATACTATACAATAATTAAATACAGTTGAGTGCTGGATAGTGACTTGTTATGAGACCTCTCCCCATTACAGTGGCGGGACCGCGCCGGACTTGCACCGGCTTCCCTTTTAAGCTTTACCTCGCGGGTAAAGCACCTGTACTGTCTTTGTTATTAAATTTTACATACAATTAATTATTAAATCTAGCATAATTTCCCCTTAATGTCAAATGATCATCAACAAACCGGGAGTTATTCAATCTCCCGGTATATACGCTTCCAGATATATTTTTCAAATATATACCACAGGGCAATCAATACCAGGCCGCCTAATATGCCCAGCCATAAACCATTGAATGTACGCAAAAGTGATATTACCAGCGGCGTGTGAATGTGTGCAAATGTGTTCACCATGGAGACCTGTCCAATAGCTGCCAGTATTACAAGGGGTAAAAACCGTATATTCCGGCAGCCCGTATATAATAAAAGTAAAAGCAGCGGGTAGCCAAGCATAAACTCCTTGGTACGCGGCCTGGCTTTTAGTGTCTCCTCCAGAAAACTGCGAAAAGCACTTTCAAAGGGAAGAACAATCCCTGCATTGCCGGTACGCATCATATAGAGTCCCAGCAGTACAGCCAATACAGCTGCTACCCCTGCTGTACCTATAGTAACTGGTTTTCTTGCAATACTGGCCAGCTTTTGCATCAAGTTCTCCCGGGGTGAGGATGTTGAGAAGAAGTATACAGCTGCAATAACCAGGGGCATACCCATAGCTGCCTTAACACCTGAAAACTGGTCTAATTTAAGCATAAACCCGGGCCCGGTAAGAAGCGCAGCCATTAATACAGCACCAATCATGGATATTGTAACAACCCCTGAAAAACGCAGAAGCGCACTTCTTACAGAACTACCTTGCTGGCGCACTCCCCATGTAACTGCCAGGGTAGGAAAAATTATCGCCGCGCCCAGGGCAGCAAGCTTGCGGGGCATCATCAAGAATTCCGGGTTATATGCTGCCGCTCCTGCCAGGAGAATCCATCCTGCAAAACCCAGGGCCCCGAGCACCAGCGCCCACCGCCGCGGAAATAACTGCAGGAGTAAAAATACTCCTCCTGCTGCTGCACCAAGACCTAATATTAAAATACTCCACAAGGAAATGTTTAAAGAACCAAAAGTAGAGGCTCTACCCAGTTCAAAACCTTTCTGCTGCATATTATTTTGCAATTTTTCCAGCAGCCCCAGGTTCTTTCCAATAAGATCAGGGTATTCAGTGCCTGTAAAAAAGCGCACCAGCATTACTCTTATATTCCTGTCAGTAGCAGCCAGCTCATAGCGGTCAACAGCACCGGCTGCATTATAGTTTCTCATTTCATCCCGGGGTATAGTATGCAGCCTTACTACTTGCTTGTCCAGAACCCGGGCTACGCTGCTAAAACCCTTTTGATCTTCAAATTCTATATCTACCAGCGGAACATCCAGCTTTTTAATCTCGTTTCCCAGGGCCCGCAAGTATACCTTCCTGTTTTTATCTTTAACATACCCGGGCAGAGTATTATCATTGAACAATACCCCGGTCAGGCGGGGAACGTCTTGAAAATTCTCCATAACAGCCTCAATTTGATCTTGCGCTGCACCATGCCATGTACGGGGCTGTACCATAATATTAAACCCGTATGCAGAAGCCTGCCGTATTAAATGGAAGGGAAAACCAAGTCCCTGTTCAGCCAGGGAAGCCTGCGACAAAGAAGTATTAATTATGTACTTGTCTCCCGAAATTTCACAGGAATTAAAAGATATCCCCTTATCTTCCATGTTTTCAGTTACTCTTTCCCACGCCTTTTTATCTTCTGTAATTAAATACGTACTGCCGGGCTTAAACTCGCTTTCCGGGACTTGCTCCTTTAAATCATACAAGTCATTCATCTCAAGCCCCGTACCAATAATAAACTCACCCCGGTCTTCCAGCATTCCCGGCGTATCTTCTTTAAACAACAGCGTAGTAACCCCGCGCTCTTTAAAATCCTGCAGCAAATTATTAGCATCCCTGCTGGCCAGGGAAGAAAGATGTTCAACTTCGTTATACACCGCGGCAATTTCCATACCCCGGTGTTCCTGCTCAAGGTTATAACGATTGTACAAATTTAACCCTGCTGCAATAAGGGCGAGGAGTATTATTGCAGCAAGCCCCCTGGTTAACCACTTTTGCATATATTTAGCCTCCATGTTAAATAAAAAATATGAGCAAAAAAACGTTTAATTTCGAAAATTCCCGTCCGATAACAATCTGCAAACTAAAAGGGCCGGTAGATTTCCGGAAGGTAGCTTAGCCTCATGAAGGAAACCACCGACCCCTCACCCAGCTGGAAGAGTTTTTATACTCTGTTGTAAGCCATGGCCCGTGGAGGGTTTAACACAAAAACTTTGTTTTTACCAGGTTAATACGATAATAGCAAAGCTATATTTTCATCATTGGTTGTACCTGGCTGGCATGAAGAGTTAATCATCTACATGCGGGTTGGTATAACCTGTATACTGCATAAAATCGTGAATGAGCATATATCCTGCGCCGTTAGTTATTACATTATCATTTTGACGAATCCTGGCAAGCAGCTCTTTATTCCAGAAACCTTTTTCGGATAAATAGTTGAATGCTTTATGCTTGTCCATATCAATATCTGAATACCGGCAAAAAACATAAGACACGTCATAAATTGTCAGTGCATTGCCTTCCCGGTACAGGTCAGGAGAAGTATTATCAACACGGGCATTAAGCTGCTTTACTGCATTTGAAAGTAATTTCATAAATCGCTGCTCGCTCATTTCACTGTCCAGCTTATAATCATTATTATATCCCCCGCTAGCCAGTCCCAGGCGGCGCATAAACTTGAGGCCGGGATAAGCCCAGTGCCCGGTAACTTTCGGAGGCTCTATGTCAGCAGGCTTAAGTTCCATTCCCTGGTTGTTTAACCTCTCCTGCAATTGCTGCATTTGACTGCACGACTCTGCAAGCTCCCGGAAAGATTTGTCTTTTTCCATTGCCAGGGCTGCTGCCGCACCAGCAAATTGTCCCGCCGCCATACCCACGGGGATAGTACGTGCACTCCCGGCTGCCAGGGCGCTGTAACTTGCTGACCGCCCTACAACCAGCAAGTTATTAACTTTTTCAGGAATTAATGAACGAAAAGGCACTGCATACTGTGTAGGATCCCCTAGAACGTAACCTTTACTGCTGGGCCCGGCGGCCTGGATATCAACCGGGTAAGATCCAAAAGCAGCCCGGTCATAAAAATCCCTGTTTTCAAGCACATCGTTTATAGTAAGCCTGTACTCACCTGCTATATGCCGTGATTCCCTTATGTACAACTCCGGTGCTTTACCCGCTAATTTTGCCCCTTTAAGCCCGGGAACTTCCCGCGATATAAAATCAACTATGTGAGGCAGTTCTCTGGCAGCCAGGGCTTTTGCTTTTTCGCGGGAATCTTCTTCTAGAGGATCAACATCAAATATTTGCAGGGCATTTATCAATAAAGTAAAATCATCTTGCCTTCCTATATTTAGCCCTCTCAAGGAAATGCGCTCGGATTTCGGCTCATACTTGGAAGTCTTTTCATAAAAACCCCATGCACTGCGCCACGCAGCACCTGTATTGAAATCATTGTCAAATCTCAAATTATAATATATTTTTAGCCAGTCTAATAAATTAATGCCTTCTAATTTAAACACCAGCGTTGCAGCCATTTTATCTTGAGGCCTGCCTATATCCTGGTGTCCCACGGTATACTGGGCCCCGGCTGCTGCTGCAATATCAGCATCCTGGGTCGCATCAATGACTGCCGTGCTGTAAATCCCTTTTATCTTTCCACTGGAATCTTTTACTTTTACACCATTTACAATGCTTGTTTTTTCTTTTTTGTTCATTATAGGGGATATTTTTTTCGCACGCATTAATACATCTAAATTATCCTCTTTATTCACCATGCGGTGAAATACGTTTACAGCGCGCTGAATGTCAAAAGAATCTCCCCGGAGCTGGTGATAAAACTCATTTAAAATGCCCCGGTTTAAAATTTCATCTCCGGGGCCGTAATTCATATCTATACTGTTCAGCCATCCCCGCGTCATAAGCCCGCCCAGCACCGGCCGGGTATCTACCAGCAGCACGGAAAGACCGTTCCGGGCCCCGGAAAGAGCAGCAGCAACCCCTTCTGGCTCCCCTCCGGCTACAATCAAATCGTACCGGGAATTTATATTGCTTTTAACAAGAGGTACCGGCTCCGGGCCCGAGAAAACCCAACCCGGCCGCAGCATAATTACTGCACCCAGTAAAAAAAGAAAGGCGGCCGGGAAAACAAGCCACTTTTTTATACGCATATTATTCTCCTACGCAGAAGTATTGTCACCTGTCTCTATAATAATCTCTACACTATCACCGCTGCCCTCACTACCAGATTGCTGCTCCTCGTCTTCGAGCGGCAGCCCGCCGGGCGGTGTCGACTCGCTTTCTTTGTCCGCACTGCTGCCTTCTGTATTTTCTTGAGACTCCGGTTGTGAAGAGCTGTCATTGTTTTCCTGCTCATCCTGCGTAGGAGTATCATTCTTTTCCCCCGGTGTTTCACCAGCAGCATTATCGTGATCAGCAGAATCTCCTGCAGCAGCAGTATTGCTGCTTTCCTTGGAATTGCTGCTGCCCGCATTTTCCTGGGAGAGTTTAACATTTTCTTCTTGTGTATCTTTTTCCTCTTCCCTGGGCCTCAGATCTTCAGTTGCTCCCTGAACAACATTTTTCAGAACTTTTCCATCTTCAAAAAGGGCTGACGCTACCTGCCGGGCATCTTCAGGATCTACAGACCAGTAATTTCTCCCGTCTTTAGCAACTAAAAAATGGCCGGGCAGGGTCTGGGTCTTAATAGTAACTGAATCCAGGTTTTTGCCTGCCCTGGCAAGCTTTAACAACTCGGCGACACCCAGGTTGGTCTGTACATTCTGATTTATTTCAGATATTAACTCGGGCAGCTTCATTATGGTACCTGCCTGCATAGTTTTACTGGCAAGTGCCTTTAAAAACTTCAGCTGGCGCTCGGTACGTCCAATATCACCATTTGAATAACCGCGGTAGCGAACATATTCCAGGGCCTTATCACCATTTAGTACCTGCTCACCCTTTTCCAGGTTTATAGCAAACTTACCACCGTAAGCCTCTTCACCTGGCCGGTACATGTCCTGCCCCACATTTATTTTTACGCCGCCCAGGGCATCTACAATATCTTTAAACCCGTAAAAATTTGTTAAGATATAGTTATCAATAGGCATATCAAGAAAATTAGATACAGTTTTTACAGCCAGTTCCGGGCCCCCGTAAACATTGGCAGCATTTATCTTGTCCGTCCAATGCCCGGGCAGTTCAACCCGCGTATCCCTGGGTATAGAAAGCAGGGAAATCTGATCTTCCTGGTCATTATAATTCATAAGCATCATAGTATCTGTACGGGTACTCATGGTATTGTTTTCCCTGTCGTCAGTACCCATTAGAAGAACACTAAAACCTTCTATATCAGAATTCTTTTGTGCAGCATTATTCTTGTCATCACTATTTTCGCTGTCGGAATTGCCAACATTGACAGACATGTTGGGAAAAAACCAATCTGAAGCAAAACCATATGCAGTTGTAAACACTGCCAGGCACAATAACACGAACAACATCTTGGGTAATATACTTTTCTTTTTCTTGTGCCGTCTGCTCCTTGTAGTCACGGTATAATCACTCCTTGAGGGGCAATTAATTATTTGCCTCTGTTCATTATTATAGCTCTACTTGCAGCTTTATGCCCCGCTTATCGATGGAACTTGCTTTCTACAATTATAACATTAAATCTACACCTGTAGAACATTTACTCCATAAATAGTTATAAGATTTAAGTTTTTAGCCTATAATTTTTAAGTACAAGCCATGCAAACCTGGGAAGCACCGCCACCCGTTTACACCGGGAAGGTTCCTGTACCATGCGGTACAGCCATTCTACTTTTACTCGCTGTATCCAGAAGGGGGCCCGGGGTACTTTCCCTGCTAAAACATCAAAACTACCGCCCACCCCCATGGCCAGGCAGTTTAACTGCTCCAGGTACCTGTTTATCCAGTTTTCCTGGCGGGGAGCGCCAAGAGCTGCAAATATTATATGAGGGCAAGCTTTTTTTATTGTCTCTAAAACTTCTTCTTCTTCATCATCCTTAAAATAACCATGGTATGTTCCTGCTACCTGCAAGCCGGGAAACCTTTGCTCTAATCCCCTGGCTGCATCTTCTGCTACACCGGGAGACGCTCCCAGTAAAAATACCCGCCATCCTTCTTCAGAAGCCCGGCGAGACAGGCGCAGCATAATATCTATACCTGTAACCCTCTCCGGGACAGGGCGCAAAGCAACCCGGCAGGCCCAGACTATACCTTCCCCGTCTGGAGTTACCAGGTCTGCAGAATTAACTAAATCCAGCAGCCCGGGTTCAAATTGGGCCCGGTATAAATACTCCGGGTTAAGGGTAACCACATGGTGTCCGCCGCCGCGCTCAATCAATTCTGCAATTTTATTTTCAGTTTCTTGCATACTTAAAGCATCTATAAATGAACCTAAAAGTTCTACTTTCATTATTTTAGACTTCCTCCCCCGGAATTGTGTTCCACTAAAAAATAAATTTTTTCGACTTGATTTTAACACGGTTTTATATATTAACCAACAAATTAATTTTAACAACATTGACAAGATTAGTGAGCATTAAATACAATCAAGAATAATTTATAAATTTTTGCACCAAGTATAGTATAATGTTAAAACTAGCGCATTTATTAAGCAGCGCAGGAAGAGGTATAGATTATGGCCTGGATATATTTATTAATTGCATCGCTGTTTGAGGTTGTCTGGGCAATTGCTTTAAAGTTTACTAACGGCTTTACCAGAATAATTCCTTGTATTGTAACAATCGCAGGTATGTTAATAAGCATTTATTTTCTGGCACGAGCAGTTAAAACTTTGCCCATGGGGACAGCCTACGCAGTTTGGACCGGGATGGGTGCAGCCGGTGTTGTTATTCTAGGAATAATATTTTTAGGTGAGCCGGTTAATATATACCGGATCATTTTTTTAACATTAATAATAACTGGAGTTATAGGTTTAAGGTTTGTAGGCTAATAAATAAACAATATAATCAAGAGATTACTTTTATTATAAAAAATATCCAAAGTAAAATATAACTGCCGCAAGAACCGTCCCCGCGGCAGGTGAATGCTGGGATTTTTATCAATGGGAGTATGCGGCCTCGGGCTTTTGCTAGGCACTTTTGGCGCCAAGTACAATCCTGAAAAACCGCAGGAAAAATTAAAAACCGGCACCTCTTTTGCACTGTTATTTTTAACTTTAATATACGCAGCTCTGGCAGCTTTACCTGCTGCACTCGTTGTATTACCACTCGAGTTAACCCCGCACTTAATAGATATAGGGCCCCGGTTAACTGGTTTTGAAGGTATTATATCTAGTCTAATTGCATTTTTAAAATATGCCGGAATAGCAGGTTTATTTGTGATAGTCACCGGAACGACAGGACTCACACTGTATTTGACCGGCAAGCGACTTGATCATGGTGTTCAAATACAAATCATCACTGAAAATAAGTAAAAAAACGTGCCGGGTACATATTTTTACTTATTGCAAAAATATTCAACTAATGCTAGTATGTTTATATGCTATCTAGGTGCATGTTGCACATAGGTAAAACATACAACTATGCCATGAGGAGGATTGAATTGAAGAAATTAATTATAGCAATAAACTGTAAAGACACTGAATCTATACTCCATTATCTCCAGGAACATTTAGCAGGTATAATCAATGTCACCCACCAGTATCCTGAATTTTGTAAAATTTCATTTAACCCTCATGTTGTTGATTCTGACCAGATAATAGCTGCGCTGCTTGAAAGGGGATTTACTATTAACTATTTTTGCGAGATCGCATAATGGGAGAGATTTAAAATGAGTGCTAAAAACAGTGATGAAATATCTCTGGATAAACTAATCGAACCCAGCTTACTTTTACTGGTGCAAAAAAAACCTTCCCACGGCTATGAATTAATTCAAAATTTTAACTGCCTTAATCCAGAGGAAGAAGTAGAACCGGGAACTATATACAGGCATTTAAGAAAGATGGAAAAAAAGGGGTTCCTAGAATCCAGCTGGAAAACTTCAGAATCCGGGCCCGCCCGGAGGCTCTATAATATTACGGGTGAAGGGATGAAAGCACTGGACAATGCTGTTGTAAAAATTGAGCAGCAAAAACAGGAACTCGAACATTTTCTTGCCGTATACCGGGAACAAGATAAACAGGGGGGCAATTTAGATGAAGCATAATCCCGACTCTTTTAAAATCATTCATGCTGGAGCCTTAAGAAAACCAGTGAAAGAGTGTATTCACCTGATGATGAAAAGATACCCGGAACTACAAGTAGAATTGGAATACGCAGGCTCCAGGGCATGTGCCCGGGCTGTGGCCGGGGGAAAAGTAGTGGATATCATAGCCCTGGCTGATTATAAAGTATTTAACGAAATCTTAATTCCCCGTTTTGTGGATACTTCCTTTGTGTTTGCTACAGATCAAGTGGTTTTAGCCTTTGATGAGTTTTCCGTGAACAGTGATAAAATCAACAGGCATAACTGGATGGATGTGCTGCTGGATAGTAACTGGCTGAAATACGGCCGTTCCGATCAGCACCAGGACCCCTGCGGTTACCGTACACTGATACTATGGAAGCTGGCAGAAAAGTATTATAACCGGCCAGGTTTATATGATGCTTTGGAAGAAAAGTGCACTGACATTTTTCCTAAATCAATAGATTTAGCCGGGGCCTTGATGCAGGGGAAAGTAGATTACGGCTTCGAATATCTTTCCGTTGCCAGGCAAATGGGATTAAATTATATTCAGTTCCCACGGGAAATTAACCTCAGCGATCCCCGCTTAGCAGAATATTATGCCGGGGCCCAGATTAAAATTGAAGGTTGCTATCCTGACATGGACACAGTAATAACAGGCGCGCCCATTGAATTTGCCGTGGCAATTCCCCGCAATTCCAACAGAAAAGAATTGGCCCGGGAGTTTATTGAATTATTGACGGGCCCCGAAGGCGAAGAAATACTTGAACAAAACGGTTTAATTCCATGCTAGTGATTGTTCCTGAAAATAAGTAAAAAAACGTGCCGGGTACATTTTTTTACTTATTTTCAGGAAATGAGAGGATTTAAATGACAGAAAAAGCAAGAGCAAAGTTTGAAAAAGTTCCTTTGCATGAAATTGGCTTTACTTTCTTGAGAATCGGCATAGTTTCTTTTAGCCTGGCTGCCCTTGGGGAGGCCAGGAACTGGCTGGTAAAAGAAAAAAATTGGTTTACTGATGAAGAATATCTCCAGGGAGTTGGGTTTTCACAGGTTCTTCCCGGGGCCCCGGCAGTAAGCCTGATGATTTACCTGGGACACCGCCTGCGCGGTTTCTGGGGATCTGTTTTTTCCTGCGCAGGATATTTACTTCCCGCATTTGTATTTATGCTGCTAACTACATATCTGTACATGGAATACCAGGAGCTGGCAATTATATCTAACCTGTTCCGCGGGCTGGAAGCACTGGTGACCGGGCTAGTAATTAACACAGTAATCAACCTGTGGCAGTCCGGGGTAAAAGTAAAGCAAAACTGGATACTGGGTATCAGCGGGTTTATACTAATATACTTCTTACAATTAAGCATATACTGGATTCTCCTGGCAGGCATTGTAACCAGTACTTTCTTTATGCTGCTCAGCAAGCATTCCTCCTGGTGGGCCCGAAATATGGCCGAGGTTTCCAATAATGACTTTCAGCAAGAAAATAATACCACACCTGTTAATTGGAAAAAAATCGGTATTACTGCCGGGCTTGTTGCTGCTGTTCTCGCAGGAAACATTATTCTAATCAATATGTCAGATGTCTTTACCCGCCTGGGTACTACATTCATGGAACTGGGCGGGCTTGTCTTTGGAAGCGGCTATGCCATGCTCCCTTTTATACAGGAAGAAGCCATAGACACCTACCACTGGATAACTACCAACCAGTTTACCGCAGCCCTTGCCCTGAGCCTTATCACACCGGGCCCGCTCACTAAAATAGCTGCATTTATCGGCTTCAAAGCAGCAGGCCTGGCCGGTGCTGTAGTTGCTACAATTAATATATATATTCCCACTTTTTGCATCATAAACCTGTTAGCAGATTTTTACCGCCGTGCCGGTGAAATAATGAGCATGCGCATTATAGTGCGGGGTGTTTTAGCTGCGTTTATAGGAACATTGTGGGCAGTAGTAATAAGGTTAAGCACGGATATCCTGGTAGACATACCTACCATGTTAATGGCCCTCGGAGCCGTGGCAGTCCAGCGCTTTACTAATATAGATACTCTCTGGGTAGTTTTAATAGGCGCAGCAGTATCCGTTCTGCTGTTCTAACAACCACGGGCAACCACGGGGACGGTTCTAACAACCACGGGCAACCACGGGGACGGTTCTAACAACCACGGGCAACCACGGGGACGGTTCTTCTGGCAGGGAATTCCCCTGCCAGAAGAACCGTCCCCGTGGCAATCCACCGGCATAAAAAGTGCTTCGCTAAATTAGCGCAATTTTATTATAAAAACCTTGTCATTCAGCATATACATCCTTACCGAGTCACCTTTATTTAAATCACCCAGGGAAACGCTTCCACTGGAATACTGTACATACACATTTTTGTACAGGTCATAGTCTGCCCAGCCATTGTACCCGTCTTTCAGGTATATCTCATCATCAGAGGGAGGATAAGCCAGGATCCCGGACATTTCTTCCATTACTTTAAAATCATATCCGCCTTCTGTATTCTCCATTACCTCCACCCGGTCGCCGGGTGAGATCCTGCTCAGGCTGTCGTAATCTTCTTCGTCTATTATAATATTACAATCGCTGTTGAAATCCAGCACGGCATTCTCACCGCTATAGCAGTCAATAGCTATTGTTTCGCTGGACCTGTTCACTGAAGTCACTTCGCCCCGTTTTGGCTGTACCACTACTACTTTTTCCAGATCGTACCCCATGTATATAACCCGCACCATGTCCTCTTCTTCTACATCATCGAGATCAGGGTAATCAATACCGGGCACTTCCAACTCCACGCTGCTGTTCATGCGCAGGCGTTCTCTATCCCCGTCTTCATCTTCTACATATAACCTGTCCAATTCCTCTTTTACATCGTCTACCTGCATAATAAATATAGTGCGCAGGTCTATATCCGTTACAATATCATCTTCAAGAGTTATTTCTGCATAATCTCCCCTGTTTATATCGTCAAGGTCATTGCGACTATCTTCACTGTCTACATCTACGTTATCATCCAGCAAATAACTTTCTGTACTGCCGTTATCATCTTTTAACACCAGCAGCAGGCTTTCTTCATCTATTTCCTCTACTTCTCCACTGGTAGAATTATCTGCTTCCAAATAGACAACTTCTTCTTCTACCAGGCGCACATTTACTTCCATGTCTTTTTCTATATCATGGAGCTTTGCTTCTTCACCGTCAATTAATATGCGGGCATCATCTTTTATATCATAGAGCTGTAGTTCATCATCACTGTTCTGAAGGGTCAAAATGTCGTTGCCCGTGTCCACTGCCTTTACCTCGGCAGTAAAGTTATTTTCACTTTTATTCCCCTCTACTTCCAGCGTTGTAATTTTTCCACTGTCCACTTTAACCTTTGCCTGATCACCGGCAATCACATCACCGAGTGCCGGTTCACTTCGGTTACCTATAATAATGTTTGCACTACTTGCTACTTTAAATGCTTTGGGCCCTTCCCCGGTTTCTAACGTGATCACCCTGTCTTCCGGAGAATTACTTACTACCCTGCCGGTAAGCTCTAATTTAGAATAAACTTCTAAAACTTCTATTTCTTCAACTGCTTTATCTTTAATGCCCAAGCGCACTTTATCCCCCGGGTATATATCTTCCAGGTTCGGAAAGCGCTGGTTTTCAACCAGGACATTTACCTGATCTCCCAGCAAGTAAGAAAGCAGCTTACTATTTTCAGCCTGAATAGTTATCAAGTCTTCTTCAGGAAGCAATTCATAAACAACACCTTCATTTTCCCTGGTCATAGTTTTAGATTTTACTATTATATTAGAAATGATATTAGTACTGCTCAGGGTTACTTGTACTTCATCCCCCTGCTGCAGTGCGCTCAATCCCTGCATGTCAGACCCGCTAACAGATATTGAAGCACTGTCAGGGAGATATAATGTGCGCAGGTTTCCACTGGAAGTTTCCACCACCAAGGTTCCCTGTTCTGCGTAGACTTTCTTTACTTTACCGTTTATTACAGAAGAAACCGGCTCAGACTCTAATTTTTCCAGGTACTGCACATTATCTTCTTTGATAATCATGGAAACCCTGTCCAGGCGCTGCAAGTCAGTTATAGAAATACGGCCGTTTTTATCATATGCTGGAACATCACTGTTTACAAGGTAATTCCCGTCACTGGTGCTTACTGACACCCGCATGGAACTGGCTTCCATAACAGTGCCGTCCACCTTGTTTCCAGGCTTATTTTCTACGTAATCAAGGGCCCGATCCAGTAAAACCGCCATTTCTTTCCTGGTTACGCCTTTTAAGGGACGGAAAGTATCATCGTTATACCCGCCTACCAGGTTGTTTTCCTGGGCTACCTTAACATAGCCGCTGGCCCATTCGGGAATCTTATAGCTATCAGCAAAATTGGGCTCTACACTTACCCGGCGGGCCTCTGCATCCATACTTGCCATGCGCACAAGCAGCCTGGTAACCCAGGCCCGGCTGGCATCCTTATCATGGACAAAATCTTCACTGGTTTTAATTAAGCCCGTTTGCAGGGCCCTGGCAACATCCTGCTCACCCCAGGGTACAGAAAAAGGCACATCAACACTGGCAGAACCACTGTTCCCCGTACAGCGCACTGCCATAACAACAGCCTCCAGATGGCTCACGTTATCATCCGGCCTGAATGTCCCGTCGTCATAACCACCGATAACTCCCACGGCACTCATCTTGTCGATATATTTTACTGCCCAGTGGTCATCTGGAACATCAGAAAAACCTGCAGACGCAAAGGCAGGTGAGCAAACCAGCAGTGTTAATACAAGTAAAATCAAAGGCAAAAATACACGTAACAAAGATCGCTCTTTCATAATCAGAAAGCACTCTCCCCCTGGTGAATTATTCTAGTAGTTAAGTATTTCTATAATGTACTAACAAATCCTGCTAAAAGAATACAAAAAGGACCAAAACTTACCTACCACGGGGACGGTTTCCACGGGGACGGTTTCCACGGGGACGGTTTCCACGGGGACGGTTTCCACGGGGACGGTTTCCACGGGGACGGTTTCCACGGGGACGGTTTCCACGGGGACGGTTTCCACGGGGACGGTTTCCAC
>JAIPEW010000035.1 GCA_021736985.1 Clostridiales bacterium
TTGACGGTTTAGCTAAACCCGTCAAGACCTCTGCGGTTAAGTTACTGTACTATGACAAGGGACTCTGTGTGCTTTAAAGCCGCCATTCATCCCCCACCTTCGCCCTCGGCTTAGAGGTGGGGGTCTTCTGGCGGAATTTTATAAAGTTTAAAAACTAGGAGGAAAAAATATGCAAAATAAAGAATACTTGATGATCCCCGGTCCTACCCCGGTACCGCAAAATGTTTTAAATGCCATGTCGCATCCAATGTTCGGGCACCGTACACCTCGTTTTGCTGAAATGCATAAGGATATAATTTCTAAGCTGCAAAAGGTTCTTCAAACCCGGGATGATATTTTTATCCTCACCAGTTCAGGTACCGGAGGAATGGAGGCTGCTGCAGCTAACACAATAACGCCCGGGGACAAAATCCTAACTCTTGTATGCGGTAAATTTGGTGAACGCTGGAGCGAGCTGGGCCGCAGGTACGGTGCAGAAGTCATTGAAGAAAATTTTACATGGGGAAAACCAGTAAATACAGACAGGGTAAAAGAACTGCTTAATCAACATACGGATATAAAAGCAGTATTTGCTACTTTGAACGAAACTTCAACCGGGGTAATCAATGATATTGAAACCCTGGGCAGCATAATATCTGATACCCCGGCACTGCTGGTAGTGGATGCGATAAGCGGCGCAGGGGGTATTGAAGTGAAAACCAGCGATTGGAACATAGACATACTTGTCACCGGGTCACAAAAAGCCATGATGATGCCGCCGGGCCTGGCTGTAATAACTGTAAGCCAGGACGCGTGGAAAGTTATCGAAAAAAACAATTCCCCCTGTTATTATTTTGATCTTTTAAAAGCCAGAAAGTCTTCTGAAAAATACAATACACCTTATACTCCAGCAATATCTTTATTTGTTGGACTAAATGCAGCCCTGGATATGCTGCTGGAAGAAGGAATGAATAATGTTTACACAAGACATAAAGTTTTAAGAGATGCCGTAAGAGAAGCGGCTAATGCACTGGGCTTACAACTTATGGCTGCGGCTGAATATGCGTCTCCTACTATTACTTCCATATATGCTCCTTCCGGCATAGGAGCAGATGACATTCGCAGCACGCTCAAACAAGAATTCGGAATATCTTTCGCCGGGGGACAGGCACAGCTAAAAAACAAGATTTTTCGTATTGCCCACATGGGCTACACCGGCAAAATGGATATAATAACGGCAATAAGCGGCCTGGAAATGGCGCTTTCCCGCGCGGGATACCCGGTTGAACTGGGACTGGGAATACAGGCTGCAGAAAAAGTATTCTTAAGGGGGCAAAAATAATGAGTACTTATAGAGTATTGGTCCTGGACGGAGTATCAGAAGAAGGACTGGTTCCGCTGCGCCAGGAAGATGACATAGAAGTAACAACTGGTAAGAAAATGGAAGAAAATGAACTGGCTGAAGTTATAGATAATTACGATGCCCTGATAGTACGCAGCGGTACAAAAGTAACTCCCCGCATTGTAGAAAAAGCTTCCCGGCTAAAAATTATCGGTCGCGCCGGGGTGGGAGTTGACAATATTGACCAGAGAGCATGCACGGAAAAAGGGATACTGGTAGTAAACGCCCCGGAAGGAAATACCGTAGCAGCCACAGAACAAACCATGGCCATGATGCTGGCCCTGGCCAGGAATACACCCCAGGCAGTTGGCAAACTAAAAGACGGCACGTGGAATAAAAAAGCTTTTATTGGAACCGAGTTAAGAGGAAAAGTACTGGGCATTGTCGGCCTGGGCAGAATAGGTTCAGAAGTAGCCTCCCGTGCAAAAGCAATGGAAATGGAAGTAATAGGCTACGACCCTTATATTACAGAAAAAAATGCTTGCTCGGGAGAAATACCCGTATTATCCAAAGAAGAAGTATTTAAACAGGCAGATTTTATTACGCTGCACATGCCTAAAACTAAAGAAACTTATCATTTAATTAATGATGAAGCTTTTAACATGATGAAAGAAGGGGTACGAATAATAAACTGTGCCCGCGGCGGTATCATTGATGAAAATGCACTTTACCGGGCCCTGGAATCCGGCAAAGCAGCCGGGGCAGCCCTGGATGTTTTTGAAAGTGAACCCAATACCGACAGCCCGCTGCTTAAATTTGATAATGTAATTGCTACTCCCCACCTTGGAGCTTCCACGGTAGAAGCACAGGTTAACGTAGCTCTTGAGGTATCCAGGCTAATTGCATCCTGCTTGAAAGGAAAATTAATAAGCAGCACAGTAAATGTTCCATCTATAAATTCTGAAGTATTAACAGAAGCCAGACCTTACTTTAAACTGGCTATAAAGCTGGGTAAAATCCATGCACACTTATTAAACGGCAGGGTTAGCAAAATACAAATTATTTACAGCGGGGAATGGGAAAAACAAGAAATAAAACCCATTACTACAAGTGTCATAAAAGGTATGCTTGATCCTATTCTCCAGGAAAAAGTAAACTTTGTAAACGCTCCCACGTTAGCCCAAAAACGCGGAATACAGGTAACTGAAACCATTGACAGCCTGGCCGGGGGGTTTGCTAACCTGATTACAGTAAAAGTTATTACCGATAAATCAGAAAAACTAATTGCAGGTACGGTTCTAGGAGAAGATGAATCGCGCATAGTTCTAATTGATGATTACAGGATTGACACTATTCCCGAAGGAAATATGCTGTATGTTCCCCACGATAATAAACCTAATATTATTGGACAGGTAGCCAGTTATTTAGGCAATAATAATATTAATATAACCAATATACAAGCAGGACAGAAAAATATGAACAACGGTAAAGGATTAATAATGCTCTCAGTAGACGAAGATATCCCCACAGAAATTCGGGACAGGATTGCCGGGGTAGAAGGTGTAAAAGAGGTTAAATTTATAGAACTATAAGTGCCGGGTTTATAAACCCGGCACTTTTTACAGCTGTTAGTAACTGCCCGCCTGCGCAGCTGCTAACAGCTTATCCACGTATTCATAAGGTAGTTTTATTTTACCTATAAGTACTTCTTTCTTATTTCCACCGTGGCAGTCCGAGCCCCCGGTAAGCAAAAGATCAAGCTCCCTGGCGATATTTTCATAATAAGAGCTGAATTCCGGGGGATGCTCAGTATGCCATACTTCAACCCCCTGCATTCCTTTCTCCACCATGTAAATAACATCATCCCTGTCCAGGTAAGATCCCTTATGTATAAGACCGGGATGTGCCAGAACAGGTACTCCCCCTGCATTACGGGTTAACTTAACTGCAGTCTCAGGGGTCATCTTGTAGCGATTGACATAAGCTTTCCCGCCGTTGCCGATAAATTCAGTGGTAAAAGCTTCTCCAATGTTGTTAATATAACCTTTATTAACCAGGGCCCGCGCTACATGCGGCCTGCCTACGGCCCCTTCACCTGCAATACTGCTGACTTCCTCCCATGTTACATCATATCCCAGGTTCTGCAGTTTTTCTACCATTTTTCTGCCGCGGTTCAGCCGGGCATCTGCAACAGTTTCCAATTCTGAGAGCAATTCTTTATTTGTCCGGTCTATGCAGTAACCAAGTATATGTACCTCCCTGTTATTATACACGGTAGAGAATTCCAGGGCAGGAATAACCTCTATACCATGTTCAGCACCTGCCTGCACGGCTTCTTCAACACCATTCACAGTATCATGGTCAGTAAGAGCAATACACGAAAAACCCTTCTGGCGGGCAGCTTCCACTACCTCCCGTGGAGTCCATGTCCCGTCTGAAGCAGTAGAATGAAGATGTAAATCAGCATATTTCAAAAGTTAAACCTCCTAACATATCAAACCGCATGAGTTCAAGCATGGTTGTTTTTCCTGTACACTAATCCCTGTGCCAGTGCTACCAGCTCCTGTTTATCATTATTTACTTCCAACCGGTAAACGCCAGTCTTTTTAGTTAAATTTTCTTCGCTGGCCGCTGCCGTAAGAACATCGCCTTCCCCGGTAGGCTTTAAAAATTGTATATTTACATTTAGCGCCAGGGCAACCGGCCCGTGCGCATTGCTTGCAGCAGCTAAAACAAAATCTGCCAGGCTAAATACCGCGCCGCCGTGCGTTACAGACACACCGTTGAGCAGTTCCGGGGTAATCTTCATTTTAGCCCTGGCATAACCCGGGCTCATCTCTATTAACTCCATTCCCAGGTAACGGGCCAGGGCATCTTTTTCCATGCGTAAATATTTATCACCTTTATGATTATTATTCTCGTTATTATTGGACATAATCTTTCTCCTTGTATAATACTAGCACTTGAATTCTAGAAATAATTAACATAATTGTCAATAGAGTATAGAACAAATTATTTTATAATAAGCCGGAGGCCCGTGGGCGTTTAAATAGAAAACTACCTGAAAACTACGGCCAGGGCCGGTGGATTTCCGGAAGGTAGCGGAGTCTGGGTGCGCTGCATAGCCCGTCATTTGCGAAGTGTGATGTGGGAGGTGGGAAATGTGACAATTTGAGAAATCTGCTTCGTAGACTTTTTCTTTTTCCCACTTCTAATTTCCCACTTCTCACGCCCTTTGCCCCGGCCCTCCACCCAACTGTCAGAAGAGTTTTCATATTTCGTTGTGTGCCGTTAGTTTTTTCCACGGAACAACACCACACGTGGTTGACCCCAAAAACCCGGGGGCCGTAGATGAAATAGTTCATCTTGGCGATCACTGGAATGAAGAAGGACTTGTAGCTAACAAAAAAGAAATCTTAGCTATTAACAAAGAAGTAAGCAGGCTGTTTAAAAGAGCTTATTCCTACCTGGGTACTGCCAAAGTGTTTTTAGACGAAGTAAAATCTTATTACCGCGATACAGGGGCACTGGATGTAGGTACACTTGATAAGAAAGTACTGGAGTTAACCCACCGGATTTTTGAAAATAAGCCGCGGCAAACAGACAGTCCCAGGGAACGTCATCTTTTTGGTACCGCGATTACCCCTAAAGGAACTGAAAGTCACCTGGACACTATAATTAAAGACATGGATAAGCGCTATATCATATACGGCGATGACGGGACCGGTAAAACCACCCTCGTAAGGCGCCTCACTGAAACTGCCCTGATGCGGGGTTATGATATAGAAGCTTACCACTGTGCGCTTGACCCGTCGCTAATTGATCACCTGGTAATACCGGGCCTGGGAGTAGCTGTAATAAATGCGGTAGAACCTCATTATTACCCCAAACAAAAAGAAGATATTAGTATTGACACCATGGACTTTGTAAATAAATCTATTGATAAAAAATATTTATTTGAAAAAAATAAAGCCCGTGAGTTGTACCGGGTAAGCATGGATCAAGCAATCTGGTTTATTTCTCAAGCCAAACAAAAACATGATGAAATGGAAAAATATTATGTACCCTACATGGATTTTAATGCTATAAATTCCCGCCGGGAACAAATTTTCCAGCGCATACTAAAGCTGGCATCCCAGGGAGCAGCATAAAACAAAAGACACTGTGCTGCCTGCAATATATATTGCAAGCAGCACAGTCAAAAAACAGGAAGGATTTTTTCCCATGAGCACAAAAACTAAAAGTGTAATTTCCGCATCACGCCGGACAGACCTGCCTGCTTTTTATTACGACTGGCTTCAAGAAGCATTAAAAAAGAAAGAAATAGAACTATCCAATCCCATGTATCCAGGTAAGAAGTATAAAATTGACTTAACCCCGGAAAACGTTCACTCTATTGTTTTATGGAGTAAAGACTATACAAACATAATAAAAAATGAAGGCATATTAAAAGATTACAACCTGTATTTCCAGTATACTATAAATAATTATAATAAATTGCTCGAACCACATGTCCCAGCCTATTACAAATCAATAAAAACACTGGAAGCTCTTTTAAAAAAACATGCACCAGAACAATTTAATATACGCTTTGACCCTATAATCATTTCAACAAACGGTGAGATAAACCCGACCCCTGACAAACCTGGTAAAGCAAGGCTGCTTGCATTTGAAAAATTATGCAGGGATTTAAACACCCTGGGAATGAATGATTGTAAGATTACCACCTCTTACGTTGCCCTGTACAATCATGTAAAAAAAAGATTAAATAAAAAAGGAATTAAGATTATTGATCTAACCACTGAGCAGCAAAAACTTTTCTTAAGCAGGATGGTCGAAATAGCAACCATGTATGACCTGCAGCTATATTCCTGTGCATGCCCGGTTTTAGAACAGGTTCCAGGTGTCAACAGGGGGCATTGTATTGACGGGGAACTTTTAGAAAAGCTGTTTGGTGAAAAAGTATCCAAAGCAAAAGACAAAGGACAGCGAAAAGATTGTAATTGTATCAAAAGCAGGGATATGGGAGCTTACAAGCCTTGCGGACACTTATGCACCTACTGCTACAACCCGAGCTTTAAATAAAAAATAAGGCGCCTGCAGGCACCTTATCTCTATTTTTTTACTCATCCAGTTCATAAGTATAAGGATAAACGTCTTTTTCATCTTTCCCAAGCTTATTGGAAAAATTCTGAGCATCAATTTCCTCTACTGTATCTTCATCCTTATATACTTTCATGTTGTAGACCTGGCCGTTCTCATTTAAAAGAAACTCTGCGGGATATACTGTTCCGTCATCAAGCGTAACTTTACCACTTTTCCACGACATTATCTCACTCCTTGTAACCAAATTTAGTGTTATGATTACCAGGATTACTATAAAATATGTTTATTTGTTAAAAAAAATATAATTTATCGAAAGAATGAAATAGTTAAAGCTGACATGAGTGATTAATTCGAAAAACTCTGGTTTAAAATGCAGTTACAGCCTGCAAACTTAAAAGCTAATTTCCCACTTCTCACCTCTGCCCTTTGCCCCGGCGCTTTTCCTCGGCCTCACTCGCTCTATAAATGCGCCTTCGTACGTCCACTCCGAGTACCACCGGCCTTTACCAGGTTAATACAATAATAACGAAGCAGCATAGGCGTTTAATCGTCGTCGTCATCGTCCCCGCTTAAAATGCCGCCGAGAACGCTGCCGCCAAGAATACCGCCTCCGACTCCTGCAAAGCCCTTGGATTCACCTTTTTGAGCACTGCCGGAAGCAGAAATAAGGCGGTCTGCAAGTCTTGAAAAAGGTAAACTCTGGAGATATACTGTGCCGGGCCCCGTTAAAGTAGCTAAAAACAAACCTTCTCCGCCAAACAGCGCATTTTTAAAACCACCGACAAACTCAATATTATAATCAACAGTTGGCTCAAAACCAGCAAGGCATCCTGTATCAACTTTCAGGTGTTCCCCTTCACCCAGCTGTTTCTTTATGACAGTGCCCCCGGCATGTATAAAAGCCATTCCTTCTCCTGATAATTTCTGCAAAATAAAACCTTCTCCGCCAAAAAACCCGGCTCCTAATTTTTTACTAAATGCTATATCGAGGTCAACACCATTTGCCGCACATAAAAAGGCATCTTTCTGGCAGATAAAACTTTCTCCTGTATTTTGCAGGTCAACCGGGACAATTTTGCCCGGATAAGGTGCACCAAATGTAACCCTGGATTTTTCTTGCGCTTTATTTGCAAAAGTAGTGATAAAGAACCCTTCTCCGGTAAACATTCTTTTGAATCCCTTAAAAAGCCCGCCCCCGCTGGAAGTCTGCATATTAATACCGTCTTCCATAAACATCATTGCACCGACTTCTGCACGCACACCTTCATCTGGATCAAGTTCAATTTCTACCACCTGCATATCATCGCCATAAATTTGATAATCAATTACATCCACCATGAATTAGTTTCTCCTTTCTTGTTTTGATAATATTTCCAGGTATATACAATTATATCCTGCATCATTATAAAAACAACCATCCAGGTTTTATCCCGAATGGTTTAAAATTTTTTATGACTGCCATGTTACTTGTTTTTCATTTATATCTGCCGGTTTAATATTACCGTCATAAATATACATGTCATAGCTGCATTCGGGGCATTTAAATGAACCTGTGTTTCTTAGCAAGTTCGCATTATACCCGCACCTGGGACAGCTAACATGCACTACATCAAAAAGCGCTCCCACTATTAAACCAAAGCCAACTAAACCCGCCAGTATCCCGGCTATCCCCGGCGGAATATTCACCAGAATACCTACTCCTGAAACAACTAAGAAAGTAAATACAACCACTATACAACGAACTAATATTAAGCCGAATTCCTGGTGCCTGTTTTTTACCTCGCCCGGAGCTGACATATTATACCCCTCCCCTTACATTATATACTTAATAAATTAATTATATCACAGCATGTACCTGATGCCAATTTATTGATATTATTTACAAGAATTTAAGAGTAATATATAATATACTATATCGCAATATTTTAATATTATAATATAGAGGAGTGTAAACATGAAAATAACCTCAAAAAGAAAGCAGCTGCAGCTTATCACCTGGATAGTACTGCCGCTGGTAATAATATTTGGACTTATTTACCCGGCAGCGGGATTCCTGCTTTTTGCCTGCATGCTGGGAGCTGTAGGATTGTCATTTACCCGGGGAAGATCCTGGTGCGACTGGATGTGCCCGAGAGGAGCATTTTACGACCTGTTCTTCAACCGTATAAGCCCCAATAAAAAAGTACCTCGCTTTTTCAAAAAAACAGCAGTGCGGGTATTTATGATCGGGGTCATTTTTACAGCCATGGGAGTACAGTTTTACTTCGCGTGGGGTGATTTAAATGCCATGGGAGCTGCCCTGCTGAGAATCCTGATTATCACTACAATTGCAGGAATAATTCTGGCCCTTACAATACATCCCAGGACATGGTGTCATATATGTCCCATGGGGACAATAGCCAGCTGGATTGGTAAAAGAAAATTACCAGTGCAAGTTAGCGAACAGTGCAGTTTATGCGGCCTGTGCAGCAAAGTTTGTCCCATGCAGTTATCACCTTATGAATATAAAGATGAAGGTTTAATGGAACACGGCGATTGTATTAAATGCAGTACATGTGTTAACAGCTGTCCCGTGAAGGCGTTATCTATACAAAATACCGCTTAACTATATGTAAACTCGCGGAACTCTGGAGCTCACACTGGTTAAGACTTCGTAATTTATGGTACCTATTGAAGCAGCGATTTCATCTGCACTTATCATTTCGTCACCCTGCCTTCCCATTAGTATTGCTTCATCACCCGGGCTTACCGCAGGGATATGTCCTACACCGGCTATACACTGGTCCATGCATACCCGGCCTACTACCGGGGCCCGGCTGCCGTGTACCAGCACCTGTCCCTTAGAAGAAAGCAGCCGGTTGTAGCCGTCGGCATATCCTGCAGCCAGTGCAGCTAAAACTGTACTGGCAGGTGTTACATAAGTACAGCCGTAACTCACGTGAAAGCCGGGCCCCACCTCTTTCACCTGTGCCACCCTTGTCTTGAGCGTCATGGCAGGTTTTAACTCTACGCGTGAACTATCTACTTCACCTGACGGGTAACAGCCGTACACTGATATTCCGGGCCTCACCATATCCAGGTGAGATTCTGGAAAATCTATAAGGGCAGCGCTGTTTGCAGCATGCCTCAGCGGAAAATTTATCCCCCGCTCCTTTAATTCTTCAAGTACATTTTTAAAATTGTTAAACTGCCGCCGGGTATAAAACTTATCACAGGCATCTGCCGCGGCAAAATGCGTGTAAATACCGGTAAAATTTAACCCGGAGAAAGAATTAACCTCTTCTACGGCAGCAGCACATTCATCCCAGTTAAAACCCAGGCGCCCCATGCCCGTATCTATCTTTACATGCACATCGGCCTGCACACCAAGAGAGCAGGCTGTTTCTGATATAGCACGGGCTGATTCCCTGTCATATATGGTCAAAGTAAGCTGGTTTTTTAAAGCCTCTTTTATTTCCTCTTTTGATGCCGTGCCAAAAACCAGTACCGGCGCATCAATACCTGACTTTCTAAGGCATATTCCCTCTTCTGTGCGGGCAACTGCCAGCCAATCCGCACCATTTTTCAGTGCCGTACGGGAAACTTCTACAGAACCGTGCCCGTAGGCCCCGGCCTTTACCACGGCCATGAGTTTCGTACCTGGAGCAGCCAGTGCTTTAAGTGCTCTTATGTTTTGCGCTACAGCGTCAAGATCTATCTCAGCCCACATGGGAGAAGTATTAAGCAAATATTTTCACCTCTTAAGATCTACTTAGTGATTTAAACGCCCGGGGAATATTTTCTATTATGTCACCGGCTATAATCCCGGTAACTCCTTTTTCTTCTGCTGCAAAGTCGCCGGCCAACCCGTGCAGGTAAACGCCGGATACAGCGGCATCCACGGGAGATATACCGCGGGCCAGCAGTGCAGTAATAATACCTGTCAGCACATCACCGGAACCTCCCGAGGCCATACCCGGGTTACCGCTTGTATTTATATACATTTTATTCCCGGCTGCGACGATTGTGCCTGCACCTTTGAGCACAACTACCGCACCCGTACATTCAGCCAGGTTACGCGCGCTTTCAGGCCTGTTAGCCTGTATTTCAGCCGTGCTGCAGCCCAGGAGGCGTGCTGCTTCACCGGGATGCGGCGTTATCACTGTATGTTCATTTCTTTCCCGCAGGTTAAACTGGCTTTGTGCCAGCGCGTTTAACCCGTCAGCATCAACAACGCAGGGAACACTCAAACTTTTTAAGATCTCTTCAACCAGGGTTATAGTATCTTCGCTGACTCCCAGGCCCGGGCCCAGCGCCACTGCACCGGCTTTTTCAAGAAGCCCGGCGGAATGAACTCCCCCGGCAGCTATCATTCCTTCACCCGTCTGGGGCAGTGGATAAGTCATTACTTCCGTAAGCTTATTTTCCGCTATTTGATGAATTTCCCTGGGCACAGCGGCAGTTACCAGCCCGGCCCCGCTCCGCGCACAGGCGCTTGCAGCCAGGCAAACAGCCCCACTCATACCGGGAGAACCGCCAATTACCAGGGCCCGGCCTAAATCTCCCTTATGGGCATTTTCAGGGCACCGGGGGAGCATATTTCTCACCTGCGGGCCCGATATTACCTCTTTATTCCCTCTTTGAAGTATTTCTTCAGGAATAGATATATCAACAACATGCAAATCTCCCGTGTATTCCGGGCCATCCCCGGTAAGCAGCCCTATCTTGGGCAGGCCAAAAGTAACAGCAGCATCAGCACGAATACAGGGCCCGTTTACCTTCCCTGTATCAGCCTCTAACCCGGAAGGTATATCAGCGGCTACTATCACAGCCAGGCTTGTGTTCACAGCATTCACCAGCGGTACAGCACTATCCCGCACGGCACCTTTAAAACCAGTACCATAGAGGGCATCAATAATAACACCCGCGCGTTTCAATTCTTCTTCCCATGCCTCGCTGGAATACTGCAGGGCATTAACTACCGTACCGCCCATTTTAAGCCATATATCCAGGTTAAGCCTGGCATCTCCTTTTACATCCCCCGTCTCTGCCATGAGATATACTTTTACTTCTGCTCCCCTGTTCTTCAGGTGGCGTGCTGCAACAAAACCGTCTCCCCCGTTATTGCCTTTTCCGGATATAACAACAAAGTATTTGCCAGTACAGTCACCTGCCAGCTGTTCACATATTTCTACCACGTGCCTGCCGGCATTCTCCATTAAAACGGCTCCAGGAATCCCTATATCCTGGATTGCTTCTCTATCCATTTCACGCATTTCAGCAGCTGTCACTGCCCGCAAGAAAAACATCTCCTTTCACACCAAGCGCTGCTGCAAAAGCAACGGCAGAATTGCCATCATGCGAGATACTTATCAACACCTCTTTAACTTTATTCTCACATGCTGCCCCTGCTGCACCGCCGTACAGTAAAACTTCCGGTTTACCCCTGGCATCACGCGTTATCTCTACATCAGTCCAGCAGCAGCCAGATAACCCGGTCCCCAGGGCCTTCAAAACAGCCTCTTTGGCAGCAAACCTGGCAGCATAACACTGTGAGCGCTGCCGGTGCCCTTCACAATAAGCAATTTCACGGGAAGTAAATACCCTCTGTAAAAATTTATCTCCCCGGCGCTCTATTATATTATATACGCGCGTAATATCAACAATGTCCGTTCCAATACCGTTAATCAATATTTACACCTCGAGATATAATTCCATTCTATTCAAAAAAAACCTCCCCTTTGTGAAACTTAAGGGCAGGTTATTAACTAATCTTCCACGAGTATTACTCAAATCATAGTATAAATTTTTCTGATAGCTAGGTGGAAGGCCGGGGCAAAGAGCAGAGGTGAGAAGTGCGTTTAGAAATAAGTTGGTGCCTGTCACCAACTTATTCTGAGGCCGATTGAGCTGGAGCAGAGAGCGGAGAGTACCACCGGCCTGGTCAAAACTAGAGTTTTCACCACGGAGAATGAAAACTCTATATTAATTATTATGTTCTTCTTTTTCTTCTTTAAATTTACCGTGGATCTTAAAATTCACCCACTGGGAAAAAGGTACTCCCGTATCAGAAAAAAACATGCTTTCCGAGGTATCTCCTTCATCTTTTTCCAGCAAGCATTCACGCACAGTATCACGGCTAACCCCGTACAGTTCATCATCTATAATACCTTCTTCCAGGAGCAGCATGCGAAGTGCGAGGTTTTCCTCTTCTACTACTCTAAGCCTGCTAAAGAGTTCAACAAATAAAAGCCTGGCTACATCCTCATTTATTTCTCGTTCTGTGTTTCCCAGTAACGACCATATTCTTTTATCACTGAGCATATCCCAAACTGCCTGCATAAAAACCCCTCCCGGGTAGACTATACTTACGAGTAAAATTATACCTATATATAGTTTAAACTAACCTGCAAGCAGTTTATACGTAGAAATAAGTTTATTCCCCCGGGAGTTTTTGCATTGCGTTCTCATAGACTTTAAAGTCGGGCCCGCTGAAAAGCACAAATTGAATTTCATCTATACCGCTATTTTCCTCTACAAACTTTCTTACCGTGTTAACAGCTATCTCTGACGCTTTTTCTATTGGGAACCCGTATGCTCCCGTACTAATAGAAGGAAAAGAGATTGAGTATATCCCCTTTTCCTTTGCCAGGGACAGGCAGTTCCAGTAAGCCCTGGCCAGCACCTCCTGCTCGTTTTTATTTCCGCCGGACCACACGGGGCCTACCGTATGAATCACAGAATTTGCATATAGATTGCCCCCGCTTGTAATCACGGCTTCCCCGGCAGAACATTTTCCTTTTTCAGACCTAATTTTTTTGCACTCTTCCAGTACCTGCGATCCGCCGGCACGGTGAATTGCACCGTCAACACCGCCGCCGCCTAACAAACTAGAATTAGCTGCATTAACAACAGCAGCCGTTCTCTGCACTGTAATATCACCCTGTATCAACCTGATTATGGTGTTATTAACCTTAACTTCCACAACTAAAACCTCCTTTTCTCTCATTGTTAAATACTGGGAACAGATCTTATCTGTATATATCATTAATCTTTAAAACAGAGTTTTCTGACAATTTTTCAACCAAATTTTTCACCAGCTTTTTGTTGAGCAATTTAATATGAACAAATGTTTATATGTTTTATTTCCCTAAAAAGGATAAAAATCCTTCTTCTTTTTATACAGGGTATAAACTTAAAATTTTCCGGCCAAAATAAGCGCGGAGGTGATTATATTCATGAGAAAATTGCGCGTGGGAATTATTGGTACAGGAATGGCCCTGGAAAAACTTCATTATCCTGCATTCTGTGAACTTGCTGATAAATACGAAATAGCTGCCCTGTGCGATGATGATCTTCACAGGGCACAATTCTGGGCTGATAAAATAGGGCTTTATCCTGAAAACGTTTACCATGATTTTCAACAGGTTATTCAGCGACCTGATATAGATGTCATCGATGTACTTGTACCTATATCCAAGAACTTTATAGTTACTGAAGCTGCAGCTGCTGCAGGAAAACCAGTAATATGTGAAAAACCCATGGCACCTACCCCGGACCAAGCACGCAAACACGCCGAACTTCCCCGCAAATACGGAGTTCCTGTTATGATTGCCGAAAACTACCGCTATAATGAAGAACCCAATATACTAAGAAACCTGGTAGTTAGCCGAAAGGTAGGTACACCCGTCTATTTTACGCAAAACAGGGTAATCTTTTTCCCTGGGGATATGTATAAAGACAGTTTTCCCTCGAGAGACTGGAGGCAGCACCCGGATTACCCTGGAGGAGCAATAATGGATACCTCTCTCCACGACCTGGCAAGCTTAAGACATATTTTCGGAGGCATAGATAAACTACAGGCTTTCGGAGTACCACAGGATGATGAATTTGCCCCGTATGCCGTCATCAATGTAAACATGAAATTTGAAAACGGGGTTACAGGCAATTTCAACTTTTTCTGTGCAGGTAAAGAAATGCAGCGCCCCTTAATCGGCTTGAGAATATTCTGCACACAAGGACAAATTTTCCTGGAAGAAAGGGATTGCGGAACTATAAATGTAGCTTATAATAACGGCGAAAATGAACAAATTCCTTATCGCCCGCAAAGAGGCTTTTACAACGAACTGTTAAACTTCTACAACGCAGCAATAGGACAGGAGGAGCTGTCAGTTACACCAGAAATAGCCTACGGAGATGTAAAAACAGTATTTGATATACTGCATTCAATACGAACAGGACAGGTAATCGACGTAAAAAGGTTTAATGACCATGCTCCTCACCAGCACAGGCATTTTGAAGAAATGCCCCCGGTTCCACCTGCTCACGAACCTTATTTCAAACAGCATTACCAGCACACGTATTACCCTCACCATTACGGGCAGGGCTACCACTCACCGGAAAGAAATTAACACCAAAGATAATAAAAATGTGCAGCAAATTCAAATTGCTGCACATTTTAAAGAAAGCATATCACTGTCACCAATTTATTCTTAAAATTTATAGAGGTTTAAACCTATATCTTCGCTGAATTCCCTGTCAACTTCACCGTCGATTTCATCTATAACCAGTTCACTTGTTGCACTTATCACGGCAGATTTTAAGTGTCCCCCGTAAGCATTAAATTCAGTATCAGCTAGAGTAATATGCAGGTGCAGGTATGGCTCACCATCTTTTGTGGAGATATTTCCAGTTATATTGGCAATCTCCATATCCCTGGCTAATTCTTTCGAATAATACTGTTTTGTATTGGTACTGAACAATCCAAGAGTAACTTTATCTGCTGCTCCAATACCGCTGACCGAACCCAGCTTAATATTATTTTCCTCTACAATCCTGGTCAATGATTCCAGTACTTCTTCTCCCCTGTCAATTCTAACTACGTATTTGCTTCCAAATTTTTTATAGTTCATAATACCACCTCCAATTATTCTTTACAAATGAAAAAAGAGAGTGTTAATCCAGTAAAACCCGCTATTTGCCGCATTGTGTTAGTCACAGCATTGCCGTGGGGTACTAGATGATCTTGCTTAATATATACCAAAGACTTCTGCTGCCTTATCGCGGGCCAGGGATGATACTACGGAAGGATCTACTCCTCGTGCCATCATGTATTCCACGGCATCCAGCATCCCGGTAGGGTTACTGTGAGAAATATTTCTATAGTCACTGTTTAAAATCCCATTGGAAAAGGAGTCAAGGTTTTCCACCAGGTCGGCCGGGCTCAAATCCTTATCCCGTATAGTCATACCCGGCACAGCCCCGTAATCATTAATCTGTCCTATTATATCCAGGGTAGTATGGTCAATTATTAGTTTGCTGCCCGGGATTCCAACCTGCCCGGCAATTTCCAGCGTTTGATCAGTTATGTACTTCTTGTTTTCTTTAGGAGTATGCACAACAGCAGGCACACCATAATCCCGCGCGACCTCCAGCTGGGCCCGCAGCACATTTTTTTCTACTTGAGATCCTTGGTTCATTCCTACTTCACCTACAGCAACTACGCCTTCTTCACTTAAAAAACCACCGAGGTGCTCAATTACGCGCGGCCAATCCTCTGGAATACCTGCAGGGTGAATACCTACGGCAGTATACATTTCTACTCCAGCAGAAGAAGCCAGCGGGCGGTGAAAAGCCTGCAGGGCCCGGTACTGGTCAAAATAGCTCTCTGCATAGCGGGCCATAAACACTACAGCACAGCTTACAGCCCGGGTAATACCCTGCCGGGCCATTTCTTCCAGCCCCTCGTAAGGTATCAAGTGAAGGTGCGTATGGCTGTCTATCATATTCCTTAAACTCATTATCTACACTCCCCTATTTTATATCTCCAAATAATAATATTAACAAAAAAAAGGATACTCAAACAATATTGCAATATTGAAAATACAGCATTCTATAAAAGGTATTGTGAAAAATAGAAGGAAAAATATTTTTATCTGAAGAAATTTATTAAAAACATAGAAAAGGAAGTTGAATACTCCATGACATTAAATGCTTACCACCAGAACTTTTACAGGATTTATACTACATCCGGCAGCCTTCTCCTCTACCGCAATCTACTGCAGGACAGCTTGATAAACAAAATGCGAGGCTTGCTGTTTTCACTGAGTAGAGGTGAAAGTACCAGTAAAACTACCGGTACCTTTTATGAATTGTGCCACCTGCTAATTAAAGCAGCCGAAAAAAAGGGACTCAGCGGCAACCTGTGGCAGGAATACATAATTTTTTTAATTGCAGAAGATGAAAATACTTTTAGCAGGACAGCAGAAAGAGAAAGCGACAAAATAAACTCCAGCTTATACAATGCTGCTGCGCACGACCTGTACATACTAAAAGAATTTTCCGGCATTAACATACCGGAGATGGCAGCCCTTCTGGAAGAAAATACACCTTATTACCTTGAAGAATTTCAATCAATCACATCCAGCACCGTAAATAACTATTATCACCACATGCTCGTAGATTTTAAAAATTCTTTTACCGGGGACGGGTTCACCGGCAATATTGTAAATTCAATAGCCCGCTTTTATAAACAGGCCGGGTGCGGAAAGTTCGGATATTATTCGGCTTTCCAGTGGAAAAACAGCCTGGTAGGAATAGAATACCCCGATCCAGTAAAGCTTGAAGACCTGGTAGGGTGCAGCAGGCAAAAACAATTGGTTATAAAAAATACTGAAGCTTTTATCAACAGCAAACCAGCCAACAACCTGCTGCTTTACGGGGAAAGAGGAACAGGCAAATCCTCAACTGTAAAAGCACTGGCCAACGAATACTTTGCCAGCAGCCTGCGCCTGGTAGAAGTACCCAAGCACCAGCTTCCCTATCTGCCCGAAATCTTACGTGATCTGCGTGGACACGCACAACACTTCATTATTTTTATAGATGACCTTTCATTCGAAGAAAGCGAAACCGATTATAAGTACATGAAAGCACTCATGGAAGGGGGAGTAGAAGTTCCTCCTGAAAATGTCCTGCTGTATGCCACATCCAATCGCAGGCACCTGGTGCAAGAAAATTGGAGTGATCTTGAAGACCGGGGAGAAAAACATATAATGGACGCTGTTCAAGAAAAACTGTCACTTTCCGACCGCTTCGGGATTACCATTACTTATACTTCTCCTGACCAAGAAGAGTATCTGTACATAGTAGAAAACCTTGCCCGGAAAAGCGGGATAAACATTTCCGAGCACGAGCTGCGAGAAAAAGCACTCCAGTGGGAAAAGTGGCACAATGCCCGTTCCGGTAGAACAGCACGGCAGTTCATAGACCACCTGCTGGGACAATTCAATACAGAGTATAAAAACTCTTCTTACAGCTAAGTAGAGTACCACCGGCCCGGCAAAAACAAAGTTTTCTGATTAACCTCTCATGCCAGCCAGGCACAACCAATGATGAAAATATAGCTTAGACCCTGTGTTAAGACCGGTGGTGCTCGGAGCGGACGTACGGAGGCGCATTCAGAGAGCGAGTGAGGCCGAGGAAAAGCGCCGGTGCATGTCTGAGCGACCGGAGGAAGCGAGTTCTCCGGCGCCCGAGGCCGATTGAGCTCAGACAATTTTATGTGCCGGAGCAGGGAGCGGAGAGTTCCACCGGCTTGGCAAAAAAACAGGTTTTCTGCTCAATCCCTTCTTCTATCTACATGATATTCCCGGGCAGTCTCAAAAACAAATTCTCCCTGCCTGACTGAAGGTATCCCGGTACGGCGCCGCGATATCTTTTCTTTTATCATGGTATAAGTTAGCGAGCCCAGGAGCAATAGTCCTGCAATTCCCTCGGCAGGATATAACGTAGCCACAAGATTGGAAAAACCAAATTGGGCCAGGCCAAAAGCTGCTGCACCTGCTCCTACGGCCAGCCATTTATATCCGGCAGTACCTTCCCTGGTAAAACGGGCAATAAAACCAAAAAGAGCACCTACTGCAGTAGTATAAATTTCCGCCAGAAGAACCAGCGTATAACCTAACCTGACCAGAGGGGTAATTGTACCTGCAACCAGTATCATGGGAATTTCCATCTCTGATGCCGCGTTAATATGCGTCAATACCGACAGGTTTATAGCAGCAGCTCCTATTCCCAGCCCGATGCCCCCGAGTATTGCCCCGGTCTTTATTCTTGAAGGTGTTGAATTAGCACCCAGGGGCCCCAGCACGGCAACTGCAAGAACCAGGTTGTAAGAAGCATACAAAATTGCCGCAAGAGGCCAGAAAGACACCGGCGCGCTGGCAGGCTCGGAAAATCCCCGAAGGGAAGCTAAAAGGGCCCCGGGATCAGCAGCTATAGTGTATATACTTACCGCGAAAACTGCCGTTAACAAGAGCGGCACAACAAAACTGATAGAGCTTATAACCCCGGAAAATCCTATGAGAACTGTAGCCAGGGAAAGTACTGTCATTAAAAGGCTGCCCCATAAAAAAGACAGGCCGAACTGCTCTACAAATATAGCACCGGCCCCGGCACTCATAGCCACAAACCCGCCGAAGAGAAAAACAATGATCGTCCAATCAATAATTCTCCCCAACTGCTTTCCGCCTGCATAGCGTATAACAGGCAGGTACGACTCTGCATTGAGCCTCCTTCCCAGTTCTAAAATGATATAACCGAATACTGCCAGGAGGACAGTAGTAACGACCAGGCCTATTATTCCGGGCAGGCCAAAAAAGCCGAAAAACTGCAGCACCTCCTGGCCGGAAGCAAAACCTGCCCCCACAACCGTACCAACATAAGTTGCCGCTATTGTAAAAATGGACAGCTGTTTTTTCTTAGCCATATCCTTAGTTTGATTTTTTACAGCTAAATTAGACTATGTAAATTCTGGGTAACTATACAGCGCACTCAGACTCCGCTACCTTCCGGAAATCCACCGGCCCTGGACATATCCTTCTAGGGAGTTTTCTGATTAAACCCCCACGAGCTTTCGCTCACAACAGAGGATGAAAACTCTTCTGACAGTTGGGTGGAGGTCCGGTCCAGCACTCAGTGCGCTTTTTAAAAAATTGTGTTATAAGTAGTATATTTTTACTTCTGTCTTTCCTGCATTAGAAATGGGCTGAGTGCTGGACGTATTTTTAC
>JAIPEW010000019.1 GCA_021736985.1 Clostridiales bacterium
CGGCAACACGTGCTTTCCACATCTTTTGCCGTTCGGCTCTCGTCATTAAGGAAATCCACCTCCAACAATATTGTTTCTGAGGTATATTATCCTATAAATCCGGGGGGATTACTATGTGGGTTATGTTTGACGCTTACTTTCAATCCACGCTCCCGCACGGGGAGCGACCAGGGGCAGCGTGATAGTCCAATATTCGAAATAAGTGTTTCAATCCACGCTCCCGCACGGGGAGCGACCTTGTGGTCTCTGCTCTTTAATGTAGTTATAGTTGTTTCAATCCACGCTCCCGCACGGGGAGCGACGCCGTCCGCCGGGAATTGATTGTTATTGTTTCATGTGTTTCAATCCACGCTCCCGCACGGGGAGCGACAAACAAGATATCGAGTATGCAAATCCTGTTACAATTGTTTCAATCCACGCTCCCGCACGGGGAGCGACGTAGAGGAGGATAACAATAACATAATGTTTATTGCGTTTCAATCCACGCTCCCGCACGGGGAGCGACTGCATCACTCCGCCAAATACCTAATTCTTTTCCTGTTTCAATCCACGCTCCCGCACGGGGAGCGACCCCCTGTTCATTTTTATACAATTTTATCACTAAGTTTCAATCCACGCTCCCGCACGGGGAGCGACGTTTTCCGGGGCTTAAAGTCAAATAATAAAGAATCGTTTCAATCCACGCTCCCGCACGGGGAGCGACAGCTCTTTTATCTGTCAAAGATAATATTTTACTTGTTTCAATCCACGCTCCCGCACGGGGAGCGACGAGGAAGATCCGCACTTAAATTTATGGGGGGTGGTTTCAATCCACGCTCCCGCACGGGGAGCGACCCTTTGGTTGGCGCTGGATTAAGGAGGGGTAAGGGTGTTTCAATCCACGCTCCCGCACGGGGAGCGACGTTTTCAATCTTAAATCTAATACCAGCCAGTAGGTTTCAATCCACGCTCCCGCACGGGGAGCGACGTACAACTGCCAAAAGAGATAGAATTGTACCAGGTTTCAATCCACGCTCCCGCACGGGGAGCGACATGAAATAGACATTAACTCAAACACTGAATTAAATGTTTCAATCCACGCTCCCGCACGGGGAGCGACCTGCAATTTCTATTACTGTATATATTGTCTATTTTTGTCGTTTCAATCCACGCTCCCGCACGGGGAGCGACTAACTATGATTCTAACAATAAAGAAATAAATGATGTTTCAATCCACGCCCCGCACGGGGAGCGACTTAGTTAAGTCTCCTAAATTGTTTAAATCTTTACCAGCCAGTTTCAATCCACGCTCCCGCACGGGGAGCGACGCTATAACCTATTGTCGTAGGGATGTAGAGATTATGTTTCAATCCACGCTCCCGCACGGGGAGCGACACGGTTAAAGCACCCGATTTAGTAAGTAAGAGATACCGTTTCAATCCACGCTCCCGCACGGGGAGCGACACGCCCCGCAATGGGGCTTACGCTTAAGGGTTAAAAGTTTCAATCCACGCTCCCGCACGGGGAGCGACACAATAAAGCAAATATTTGTCATACCAGTCTTTTTAAGTTTCAATCCACGCTCCCGCACGGGGAGCGACACGGAGTTTTCAGACAGTTAAAGAAATATTAACTAATGTTTCAATCCACGCTCCCGCACGGGGAGCGACACATTACATAAGGCACATCTGCCTTCTTGTTTCTCGTTTCAATCCACGCTCCCGCACGGGGAGCGACACTTATCATGGAATCACCTTAATAATATTTATTTTTAAGTTTCAATCCACGCTCCCGCACGGGGAGCGACTTTTATCTTATAGTACCGGCAAATGCGGGGTGATAGATTGTTTCAATCCACGCTCCCGCACGGGGAGCGACATTAGATAAAGGATATTTAAGTAGATTGATAAATGAGTTTCAATCCACGCTCCCGCACGGGGAGCGACTTTTATTAGCACGTTTTGGGTCAACCCGGAAAAAGTTTCAATCCACGCTCCCGCACGGGGAGCGACACGTGAAACATAATGCTGTTTTTTGTTTCACGGTTTCAATCCACGCTCCCGCACGGGGAGCGACTAAGGGATTTAAGCAGATTTACGACTGGTTAGGTGTTTCAATCCACGCTCCCGCACGGGGAGCGACGCCGGCCTGGAAACTTACTGCTATATTTTCGTAATTGTTTCAATCCACGCTCCCGCACGGGGAGCGACCAAGAAAAAACAAACCAGGACGCCCAGGGGGAAAATGTTTCAATCCACGCTCCCGCACGGGGAGCGACGTGATTAATTAAAAAGGGGGCATAGTGATGCAAAAAGTTTCAATCCACGCTCCCGCACGGGGAGCGACCACCTACTACCACCAATTGATCGCGCCACTTTATAGTTTCAATCCACGCTCCCGCACGGGGAGCGACGCAAAGATAAGCAAGAGCAGGAAGAACCGGATAATAAGTTTCAATCCACGCTCCCGCACGGGGAGCGACTTATTGCTTTAGATAGCCAAGAAGAAGGAAAGTATCAGTTTCAATCCACGCTCCCGCACGGGGAGCGACTAAGAAGCTTATAGATGCAGGATATACAGAAAAGGTTTCAATCCACGCTCCCGCACGGGGAGCGACACTCATTAGTCAGATAACCGTAATTTAGCGCAGTTGTTTCAATCCACGCTCCCGCACGGGGAGCGACGGCGTAGACTTAAAATAGGTGAAGGTGGTAAATACGTTTCAATCCACGCTCCCGCACGGGGAGCGACGAGGTGACCAGTAGGTCTAGTCGCACCCACACGTGTTTCAATCCACGCTCCCGCACGGGGAGCGACAAAAGATAGATGCACAGGAAACAAAACAAAACAGTTTCAATCCACGCTCCCGCACGGGGAGCGACGCGGGGTATCTGGTTTATTAATACGTCCAAAACTGTTTCAATCCACGCTCCCGCACGGGGAGCGACATTGCTGCCTTGTATTTTGCACGATGTATGCTTATGTTTCAATCCACGCTCCCGCACGGGGAGCGACTGCCACATAATCTAGGGAAGGATTGCCACCATTTGTTTCAATCCACGCTCCCGCACGGGGAGCGACTTATTTGATCCGGTTCGTCTTTCTGTCTTTCTTGACGTTTCAATCCACGCTCCCGCACGGGGAGCGACTATAAGAAGGAGGGTTGCCGGTCATGGGTAAAAAGTTTCAATCCACGCTCCCGCACGGGGAGCGACGCAGCATTCATCCGATATTTTAAAAGGTGCATCTAAAAGGTTTCAATCCACGCTCCCGCACGGGGAGCGACTTTTTAAGCCATAAGTAATAGCTAGCTCCTGTTCAACAAGTTTCAATCCACGCTCCCGCACGGGGAGCGACCGCGCTTCTCCATTTTCCTTGTATGCCTTTCCATGGTTTCAATCCACGCTCCCGCACGGGGAGCGACCTTCCCGTCCGGTGTTTGATTTTCGTTTTGGCCTGTTTCAATCCACGCTCCCGCACGGGGAGCGACCAACTTTTGGATGGAGAAAAAAGGTTACACAAAGTTTCAATCCACGCTCCCGCACGGGGAGCGACGTGGCCCGTGGTGCCTACTATTCTCGGGCCAGAAGTTTCAATCCACGCTCCCGCACGGGGAGCGACGAACAAAACGGCAAATAATTTTTTTATTTGATTGGTTTCAATCCACGCTCCCGCACGGGGAGCGACACGTAGACGATACTATCAACGAAATGTTTGAGCTGTTTCAATCCACGCTCCCGCACGGGGAGCGACTTGGCGGATTCGCAAGAGGTGACGATGAATACAGTTTCAATCCACGCTCCCGCACGGGGAGCGACTAATAGCCCTGTTGGCATTATATAATTAAACACTGTTTCAATCCACGCTCCCGCACGGGGAGCGACTCATTCCCGGGTATTGCATATCGCCGAGGGCCTTCTGGTTTCAATCCACGCTCCCGCACGGGGAGCGACGTGCAAGAGCATGCCGACTGATCAGGGTAAATTAGTTTCAATCCACGCTCCCGCACGGGGAGCGACCCTCGTGGTCGGCCAGGTCTAAAATATCCACCCAGTTTCAATCCACGCTCCCGCACGGGGAGCGACCTACGAGCGCCGCCAGGGGTTTGATGTTACCCTGCGGGTAAGTGTTTCAATCCACGCTCCCGCACGGGGAGCGACTCAGATACCCCGTGGATAAAGTATATTTTCAAAGGGTTTCAATCCACGCTCCCGCACGGGGAGCGACTTTTTGCTGATACTTTTTATTTTCTGTTACATCAGTTTCAATCCACGCTCCCGCACGGGGAGCGACCGAAGACGAGGACGAGGATAACGAAACCGAATTTGTTTCAATCCACGCTCCCGCACGGGGAGCGACGCAAGCCTCCAAAGTTGGATGTGCCCGAAGAGGTGTTTCAATCCACGCTCCCGCACGGGGAGCGACTCATGGCGGCATTCGTGGAAAAGAAATTGCATAGTGTTTCAATCCACGCTCCCGCACGGGGAGCGACTATTTCATTCTCCGTTTCAACTAAATCGCCCTCGGTTTCAATCCACGCTCCCGCACGGGGAGCGACTACAGTCACCATATTTACATGCAATTTATGATAGGGTTTCAATCCACGCTCCCGCACGGGGAGCGACGTAAGCAGACTGGCGAGCGCTGCAAGTACCCGGCGGTTTCAATCCACGCTCCCGCACGGGGAGCGACTTACCGAGTTAAATAATTCAGTACAGCTTTATATTATGTTTCAATCCACGCTCCCGCACGGGGAGCGACATAATAGTCGCTGCCAGTTTGGCGAGGATGAACTGTTTCAATCCACGCTCCCGCACGGGGAGCGACAAAGTAGATGATGCCGATATAGCGCAAAAGCTGGGTTTCAATCCACGCTCCCGCACGGGGAGCGACTCAGTGAAGTGGTTACTTACAAACTAACCCCGGAAGTTTCAATCCACGCTCCCGCACGGGGAGCGACGGCACAAAAGCAGTTGCAAAAATGGTTGACGATAGTTTCAATCCACGCTCCCGCACGGGGAGCGACATTATTGAACCCAAGGCCCTGGTGATACACTGGACTGTTTCAATCCACGCTCCCGCACGGGGAGCGACGGAATAAAAAGTCGAGAAGAAGCTGTTGAAAGGGGTTTCAATCCACGCTCCCGCACGGGGAGCGACTATACTCGCTCACCGTTAACTGTGAACTAAATTTGTTTCAATCCACGCTCCCGCACGGGGAGCGACCTTTGCCTGCTGCAACCCCACATTTGTAGGGGCCTCGCAAGCTCTTATACGCGAACCTAATTTTAAATCTGTTTTTTGGGGAAAATAAATTTTATAAATACTTTACAAATAAGCTAATATTACCCCTTGCGATTCTCCAAGCTTTTTATGTCCACTTATGGTTCGCACTTTTATACAAGCATTGTATCTTCAGGATCAAAAACATACTTAGTACCTACATGTTCCACTCTTCTCTTCCAATTACTACCAAGATTATAATAACGTATACTATCTTTTTCTTCATTAATTATTTCTTCCAATTTATTTTTTAATATAACAAACTGTGCAGGTTCTAATAAACATTCAAACACCGAGTTTTGAACTCTTTGTCCATAATTAACACATTGCTTAGCAACTTTTCGCAATCTTTTTCTACCTGCTGCGGTCGTAGTATTAACGTCATAAGTTATTAACATCATCATACTCTATTATCCCCCCTTTATTTCCAAACAAACGGCGGGTAACTATCTAAATCCCCTCTTAAATGTCTTGATAACAATAATGCTTGTGCATAAGGCAACAACCCTACAGGTATCTTTTTTCCCAAGAATGGATGAGTTATCTCTTCTCTTTTTCTTTTTTGCCATGCCTCAATTAATGTTTTCCTGGCATTTTCTTTCATAATTATGCCTCCAGATTCTTTTACAACAAAACCTTTACTATTAACTTGTCGTCTATTAATAAGGCTCAATGCCATCCTGTCTGCCATATACGGTCTCAATTCTTCCATTAAATCTAAAGCAAGCCCGGCACGTCCGGGGCGATCACGATGCAAAAAACCTACATAAGAATCTAATCCAACAGTTTCTAATGCAGACCTTGTTTCATGTAAAAGGAGACTGTACAAAAATGATAATAATGTATTAACATTATCCTTTGGTGGTCTGCGATTCCTTCCATGCATATAAAAATAATCTTTTTGATAGAGAATTAATTGGTCTAATACTGAAAAATAATGCCTGGCGGATTCCCCTTCTATACCCCGAATTTCTTCGAGCGGTAGCTCTTTAGCAAGTTGTAATACGTTTTGTGCAAGAAGTTTGCACACTTGTTCTACTTCAGACGTTTGACTCTTTTTTTCATAATCTCGCAAAAAACGCCGGAGTACAGTCCTACAATTAGCAAGTTTCCCGGTAATGAACATTGATGCTAGTTTTGCAGAATCAATATTAGAGTCAGCTAACCTATATTGTTTCCTTCTCAAGAACACATTTCCCTTAGGAACTCCGTGCAACGTAGCCTGATGTCTACCATGCACAGTCAAAAATGATACAGTTACCTGCTTTTGAACACACATCCCCATTAATGCCGGGCTTGCGCCCATATAACCGAACGTAACAATACCCTCTAAATAATGAATAGGAGTTCTAAAAACTTCTCCTTCATGAACCTTTACTACAATATTTTCCCCGTCTTTTGCTAAATAGGCATCAGGGTTTGTAACGTAAAGAACATTCAACATTTTCCTCATGCCATAATCCTCCGGTTATTTATTCTTTCATGCTTACATATATATTTTTTAAATATGATTTTATTTTTTGGTTACCCCTGGATAATTCCGGAACACATATACTTCTCAAAGAACAATTTTTACACCTTTTATCTTTTACCGGAGGTGGAGTTTTTCCGATCTCAAATAGCCAGTGCATTCTATCAGACAAATCTTTAACTCTAGTCCTTAAACACTCGTTAAACTCGACCTTATGCCTGTGCTTAGTCTCTCCATAATATAAATACCCGTAATCAATAACAATGGCTAGCATTTCCTCCAGGCAAATACTTTGAGCACACAACTGAACATCATCCCTGTCATCGGGTTTTGGCTTCCCTCGCTTATATTCTACAATATTATATCTTACACTAGATTCCTCTTTACTCATTTTTTGAAGCTCAATAACATCAGCAACACCATATAAACCAAGATTTTTTGACACCAGGGGAACCGACCTTACTAATTTGACATTACCACGAGTTTCTGTTAAATACGGATCATCCGCCTTTTGATGCAAATTTCTTCCTTCTGCAGTTCGTGCATTCTCAATCCACTGACCTTCAATATGAATAAGCCCCCATTGTCTTTCACAAAACGCAAAATGCTGAATACCGGATAAAGAAAGATAGTCTTTCTCTTTATATACTTTTTCATTTTTATCTTTCAATTAACTTTACCCTTTCTGGTACATCTTCATAATTTATGTTCACTTTATAGTCAATATATGAGCGAGGTGGACAAGTTGGTTCTTTTCTTGAAACAGTAACAAGATCAAACAGTTTATGCGCCGGTGCATTCCCAAGGGTTGTCTCGTGTTCAAAAACAATTAACTTTCTAGCAGACATTTTCCCCCTGGCTGCCGACCGATCATGGTCAAACATGTTTACCAGCGCTTCCCACAATAATTCAAGATCAGCCTGGTCAAACCCCGACTTTTCAGCCAGGTTAGCAGAAATAAACCCTTCAACTCTGTACAATGCATAAGGGACTATATGCTTTCTTCCCATCTCCCTGTCCTTCTTTTCTGCATCTTTTTCATTCGTGACTGCCATCCTAGTTATTGTAACCTCCTGCTGAACAATAGGGTCAATACTGCGAGCAAAATTAACTTGCACAGGTCCATGTACTTGCCCGCAATTAACTTCAGTAGTCATAACCGCACCAAAAGTACGAATATCAAAAAAATTTTTATACATAAAAGATTTAATTTTTTTTGCATCTTCCTCTTTCTTTGGTAATTTTTTATTTTCCGGTTCTATCCCAGCAGAACTATATGCCTTCTTGTGCTGGGCATTTAATACTGCTCCTTCACGGACATAAATATCATATCCTTCTATTCCGCCTTTTGCTATATCTACATAGTTCCTGATTTTTCTTTTTAAGCAAACATCAGTAACCAACCCTAAACCGGTTTCTGCATCAATTCGCGGCATATTACCTGCATCGGGATCGCCATTAGGATTACCATTCTCCACGTCGAACAATAATACAAATTCATACCTATTTTTTATGGCTTCAGACATTATCAAACACTCTCCTTTTTATCCTTTTTTGTATACAACGCCTGGCGCTGGTGATAATAACCGAGCATAAATTGCCCTTGTTCCTCCACGTTTAGGTGAGCAGGAAAGCCGTCAATCCCAGAAATAATTTCCTCTATGCACTTATCCATATATCCCCCGTATTCCGCCTTAGAAATATGGTGTTGAGCTAATTTCAATAAAATTGGAAAGACTGAAACGGGTGTAGCAGAAGCAGACCCAAAATACTTTTCCCGGATAGTTGATTTAATACCAGGATTAGCACCCTCCTGCACTTTTTCCAGTAAAGAAAACAAACGACCTAATAAATAACCACGGTTACGATTTTGTTCATTCAGTGCCACAGTCAACTTCACCTCATCTTCTTTATTATAAAAACGGTTAAACCTGTTCAGGTATGCCTTTATCACAGCAGCACGTACATAATTAACTTCCCGGTCAGCCCTGATACGCGAAATTATCGCATTATACAAAGAGCGGGGATAAGGTGTCCCGGTTAAAATAGACCGCATCAAAATTCCACCAAGCAAGGGCGGAATTTTCCTGGTATCTTTTTGGGGAGCAGTCTCCTTTAAAATCATACCTATTGAAATAAAACCAGGTTCCCTGTCATATCTTTTTATCATTGCCATATCAGAGTGATGGCGGCTAAGCCTTTTTATAAAATTCCCGTAACGATCTACATGCCAAAATCTCACTGCCAGACGGCTATCATTAGGGGCTAAACCTAGAATGTAAAAATTAACATTCTCATTAATCCCTTCCAAATCCGTGTTGATGGGTTTACCAACTTTAATCGTGTTAAATATGTCATGCAGTAATTTTACTGTTTGTGGCTCCCTAACTGTATGATTAGAATCATCTTTCTCTTTTTTCCTATTTTTATCACTATCTTCCGGTACCGGGTAAAGCAAGGCTCCCAACAGGTCTTCTTCCAAACCGTTTACCGAAGACTCTGCCCAGAATACCGTGGTAGTATCACCTACCTTTATACGGTGCTTACTGCTGCCCAACAAGTAGTTAAGTGCAGTAGTATATCCAAAAACAGCTTCCTCACTAATTGGCGCGTTAAAACTTTGTTCCTTCCCATAGGATGTAAATGCATTGCAATTAAAAGAAACCAGTGAAGCACCACTGGGATGTGCTCCTGACACACCCTTTATGCTGGGATGAAGACGGGCTATCCCCGTGGCTTTTCCAGTAACAAGGCACTGCATTTTAATTTCAGACAAATGGTTCAACCTATACTTGTCCCATGCTTCTTTGACTGCCTTTCGTTCATGAATAAAACCATCTGATCCTGATAATTTAAAGACAATGTTGCTTCCTTCGGCCAGATCATCAAAATACCTGGCAATTACGGGATGTTCCCCAGCATTTTCAATATCCCATTTATGGAGAAAAGTTAAGAAAACAATCGCGCCTTCATCTTCCACGCCTGCCAGAATTTCTTCTTGCTTTCTAACAAAAACCTCAAAACACTCCCGGAGTCTTTCTTTCTTTTCTTTTTTATTTTTTCGGCTCACCCCTAATGCATAAGTACAGTTATCACACATGAAATTGGCTGAAATACCCGACGTTTTTTTTGCTTGTTCCGGTACGTCCATTTCTCTTGCTACAATTTTCTTTCGGCTTTCTGCTCTCAAATCAATAATGTCCAGCAAGTTGCCATCCCCGGACAATACCAGGCTGTGTCCTACTTTTGCCTTATTAAATCCCGGCTCGCTCACCCCGGAATCCTGTTCATTTAACAATGTCTCGTAATACCTGTACAGCGCATTAACAATCATCCAGCCACCCCATTTTCCATCGAAGGTATTTCAATCACACCATCTTTCATGGTAGCTCTGAAAAATACCGGGTTCATTCCACTTTCATAATTAATGTCCAGGAGCATCCACCCCAGGTCTTTTTCCCCTTCCCCGCCGTATATAGATTGAGGCAGAATCTCATCACTTTCAATCAGCCGGAACATAGCAGGGAATTCTCTACATCCCAGGTAAGGTTGCTTAAAACACTGTCCCTGCCTGGCCCTGCGGGAAAACATCGCATAATGCTTTTCCCGTGCATCTTCATTTTCTGATTCTCCCGACATTTCGAAATGTGCTTCTATAACATAGGACACATCTCGTAAAAGAAGTGCAGCTCTTTGCTGACGATTTTGATTTTCTGACGCATACATACACAATTCAACTGTTTTTCCCTTTAAAGCCTTCTTGACATTACCTACGGAGATCTTACTTCCTACTTCGTTACGACGCACATTATCAAATTTTATTTCATTAAGTACATGAATTTTATCCACAACCCATTTAATAGATGGTTTCCAGTGAACAGCCTCCAGTATTCCTCTCGCAGCAGAAGGCGTCATAACATCATAACTTACCCTTTCCACCTTCATTTCCGGCCGAGTAAAACATGCATATTCCCCCCAAACCAAAAGACAGATACCGTATCCCATTAACAATCCTCCTTCCTTATTTCTAAATTATCAAAGTATCATTTGTTAACATGGTTTCTGTAATAGGCAGCAACCCGGTTTCTTTGCTGTAGTAATTATTGAATATTTCCTCTTTTAATACATAAAACCGGCCAGCAATAGACTCCAAAGCCCCGCAAGTAAATAATTCTTGCAATTCTTTTTCATATACGCATACACCATATTTCTGAAGTCTCCTGGCATACATTCCAGGGAAAAAACTATTTTCCGCTTCCACCAGCAAATTACGGCAATGTTTATCTCTGGGAATAACAATCATAATCGTATTATCATCAATCAATTTAAATTTCCTTGCAATAGTCCTAAAAGGAAACTTCAATTGCCTTTTCTGTTCCCTGATCTCCGCTAAAATACCCTCTTTATCCAATAAATCAGCATCAACTTCATACAATGAAGTGAAATATTTTTCAACAGCTTCAAGAGTCAATGGATCATCATAAGATTCCAGGACCATACCACCTAAAGAAGCAGTTCGGCTCAACCATCCCCTGGGCATGCCATGTTTTTCCGGCCAAAATACATATGCTTGTCCATCTTGATACAGACCTTCCCTGTTACATCGGCCTGCCGACTGTGCTATGGAATCAATACCTGCCATGCTCCGGTAAACCACTGGAAAATCAATATCTACCCCTGCTTCAATTAATTGCGTAGAAATAACTCTACATATCTTGCCTGATTTTAGTCTTTCCTTTACTGCATCCAAGACTGCTGTTCTATGTACCGGACACATCCTTGTACTTAAATGAAACGTTCCCTCACCCTGGATTCTGTCATACAATATACGGGCATGTTTTTTAGAGTTTACAATACATAATACCTGGCGATGATTAACGAGCTTTTCAACTAATTCATTATCATAAACTTGTCCCATGTTGTTTACTTTTACTCGTTTAAATGCTTTATATAAATTTTGGGGTTCATTAATAATTTCAACAGGAGCAATACTCTCCGGCAAAAACTTTTTAATTGCCGGTTGTGTAGCTGTGCATAATACTACTGTGGCTTTGTAATTAGCAACCAATTCCATTACTGCGTTTAAACACGGTTTTAAAAAACCTGTTGTAATCATTTGCGCTTCATCAATAATAATTACGCTGTTGGCAATATTATGGATTTTTCTGCACTTTGAGCTTCTAGCCCCAAAAAGAGATTCAAAAAATTGAATATTGGTTGTTACAACAAGAGGTATATCCCAGTTCTCGGCAGCCAATTTTAACTTTTCGTTTATATCCAGTATATATTCAGCTTCACTTTCTACCATGTCCTCACGTAAATAAGAGAAATTACTATGGTGTTCAAGAACGCTTTCTTCACCAAGGACTTTTTTAAATACCGCAGCATTCTGTTCAATAATACTAGTATACGGTATCACATATATCACGCGTTTCTTTCCATGCTTTACAGCATGCCTTAACGCGAAACTCAAGGATGATAATGTCTTACCTCCACCCGTAGGAACAGTTAATGTAAAAAGGCCCGGTTCAAACTCCGCTTTTTCCCGGCAGTTAGCAAGGATTTCTGCCCGTTTTTTATTAATGGGCAAATCTAAAGCACCTGCACATAGATTATCAAGATACTGGTCTAAAAATAGTAACAATTCATTAAGAGAATAATACCTACCACGTTTAATAGCTTTTTCCGAACTTACAGCTTTTTCTGTATCCAAAAAATCTGCATCAACCAGGCACGAATAAAGAAACCTGGTAAGGAATTGAACGCTAAACCCTGCCCCCGTTACAGGTTCTATACCGGGAAAAGTTAGGTCATCTTTAGACGGGATTTCTATTTCTTTGAAAAACGCGCTGTAATCATTTAACTTTTTACTCAACCTAGCTTCAAGAGATGCTTCATCTGCCGCACTTCCCCAATCAGGCAACCCACAATGGTGCCCCGATATTACATATGCCAATATTCTCCCGACCGGACCATACCGTTTTTCTATCTCTACAGCACCGGGAGTAGAGTGATCAATTTTGGCACCATATCCTTCAAGACGTTTTTGAAACTCTAAAGTATATTTACCCATATCATGAAACAGCCCCGCTGCAAAAGCAAGTTTCTCCATACCTACTTCCTTTGAAAAAGAACTTGCAATAACACTGGTATCATTTAAATGCGATTTTAGTAAATGCCACTGGCTTCTGTCTTTTTCTTTATCTGAATGTGCATAAAAAATAATAATAACCACCCCCTTCCAATATGCATAAACCTGTAGATAACAACCTATAAAAAATTTGAGTACATCCCCAGTTTGGAAACCAGCAAGCTAAGTAACTAGATACTAGTTATATCAACTAATAATGTAAAATTTTTAATATTAATACCTTAGCAAAAAATTTAGACATATTATTGTCCAAATCTTATAAACAACACAATTTTTTATAAAACGACTTTTTTTGCAAAACAATAAAAAATGGGGTATCTTTTATAATAAAAGGTACCCCATTTTTTATTAACTTTTTTAATTTATAGCTATTATTCTTTTTAATATTCATATTTGAATATTTTCGATATTTATTGTTATTTTCCTTTTTTATAACAAAGAAGGTTTTTTTGCAGCTTTTTTATAAGTAATTCACAACTTATTCTTCCCCGCGAACATGATTCAATTTTTGAAATGCTGCTATATATTCATCCAACTCTTGACTTATCTTGATTGTTTCATTATTCATACTAAACTGTAAAGATACGGATAGATTTAAATGACATCTTAACTCTTCTATTTTCTTTTCTAAATAAGAAAATTCTTCACTTCTCATAATTAAGCTCCCCGGCAATAATAAATAGACAATACTGTTTGATAAGTTATACTATAAGGTAAAGGATAAAACTTGGTAATTTTTTAACTTGCTATTTATTGAGTTTAGGAGAAAAATAAAATTCAATATCTAAAACTGTTAAAATATTTTGCATATTTTTAAATGATGGAATTCTTCGTCCAGTTTCAATATCCCAAATGAATTGATAAGAAAGACCTGTTTTTTTAGCTACATCTCTAAGACTCAGTTTTTTGGATAACCTGGCCTCATGAATGGTTCTACTCAACATATGTACAACCCCTTTACAGAGATTGTATGCTATTTGCGGTCATAATTCAATACGAAGTATGCATTATATGTAGATATATGATAAATTTAACTGCGGAATTTTTACGTTAAATTTTTTTTGCATAAAATTTCTGCTATTTGCGCATTGATTGCTGTCTGCATATAGCATATAATCATCTTGGAGGTTGACTTATGCAAAAAAAATTTTTTCCTTACATCTTAAGAAAATTAAGAGAAGATAATAAGATAACACTTGAAGAATTAGCTCTCGACCTGGGAATATCAAAATCTTTGCTTTGGGATATTGAAAAAGGCAGGCGAAGAGTACATTCAGAATTGCTTAAAACAATTGCTGATTACTTTAATATAACAACCGATTACCTTTTAGGCCGTTCATCAATAATGTATTTAAATGAACTTAATTTAGACAGTAATTCGTATAATAAAATACTGAAAAATACATATCCCCGTATTTTAGAACTCGTTGAACAAGCATCCAAACTCTCTGAAGATTTACAGGAACTCCTGGCTCATCACTGGGAATGGGCTCTTGATATTGTTCTCCAACACGATAAATACTATGATTCTGAATATAATATAAATAATCTTGTAGCTGAAAGAAAAGACAAAAAATATAACCCTGATCTTGAAAAATTAATTCCTCGAAATGAAGTTAACCTGGTAAATGCTATAAACAAAATATCAGTAATTATAGCGGAGCATAATTTGAAAAAAGAAGATATCACGCATTTAATGCAAAAAACAATTGATTATTATAATAAACCATAATAATGTAAAACTATTTCTTACCTACCTGTTCTTACATTTATTGTTCTCCCGCCCGTGCTTATAATAACTGCCCCGTCCTGGTCTGTCCGGTAAACCCTGGTGCCCATATTATGAAATGTTTCTATCAAGCCTTTATCCGGAAAACCAAAGTTATTATTCTCACCGACGGAGATCACTGCAATCTTTGGTTTTACTTTTTTTATAAATTCCGGGGTATAATAACTGCTGCCGTGGTGCGGCACTTTTAATATGTCTACTGTTTTTAAACCGCTATTTTTTACCAGGTAAGATTGCATTTCTTCTTCTATATCACCTGTTAACAGAATATCGGCATCACCGTATGAAATAAGCATAACAAGGGAGTTATTATTGGGATCTGATCTGGACCCTTTAAAAGGCGTTTCCGGGGGCCCCAAAAACAACACTTTTACTTTCTCATCCAACAACAACTTATCTCCCGCAGCCGCCAGGTTTACAGGCAGTCCCTTCTCCACGGCCTTGTTTAAAATATTTTTAATTTCTGGTTCTTTCAATGTATCCGCAGGTATTGAAGGAATAACCAGTCGTTTTGCCCCTATTTCATCTAAAACTGACTCAGCCCCGCCGGCATGATCCTCGTGAAAATGTGTTAATGCAAGAACATCCAGGCAGTTAATACCTAACCTTTTTAAATAAGGTACTACAACGTAATCCCCGGCTCCCGGCTCCCCGTTCAATTCACCCCGCCATCCACCGGCATCAACTAGCATATTCTCTCCCCGGGGAGTATGCACCAGTATACTGTCTCCCTGGCCCACATCAATAATATGAACCTTCAACTTGTCTTCCTGCTGCCCCAGTATAAAAAAGAAAGTACATAAAATTAAAAAAGCAAAAGCTATGTAAAATTTATATGGACTAACCGCTGAAAATAGCTTTTTACAATCTGACCATTCTACTGTTACTATTAAAACAGCATACCATAAAATTACTCCCCACCATGGCCACGAAGGAAAATAATAGTAAGCAAGGGGGATCTCCTGCACATGGCAAACCAGCCATACCAGTGCACCTATTAATATTCCTGTACCAGCATTTATTAAATTCGCTGCAAAGGGAATTAATAGTCCTGCAAGACCTGCCGTAAATCCCATGAAAAGAATAATACTCAGCGCAGGTAGGGCCAGCAGGTTAGTTAAAACAGCAATAAACGAAACTATATTAAAATAATTTATTATTACTGGAAGCGTAGCCAGTTGAGCAGCCAGGGTAACTTGTACAACGGGGATAACCTGGCGGGGAACAAATCTTATAAGTTCCAGCTTGCTCCCTATATACGGGCTTAAATACAATATCCCCCAGGTCGCTGCAAATGATAATTGAAAGCTGGCCTCGTACAACTGCAGCGGGTCAAAGAGCAATATCACCAGCGCTGCAGCAGCTAAAGTTGTAGGCCAATCCCGGTCTCTTCTAAGCCTGTGGGCCCACAAAAGCATAACCGCCATTATAACCGCACGCGTAACAGCCGGGCCAAAACCTGTCATAGCAGCGTAAAATAAAAGAAGAGGTGCAGACCAAAAAGGCAGTCGGGAAGCTGAAACCCCCAGGAAGTTAAATATTATAAACAGCCCGCCTAAAATTATCCCCACATGTACACCGCTTACACAGAGAACATGTGCTAAACCGGATCTTGAAAAGACATCCTCTATGTGCTTGGGGATTTCTCCTCGGGCCCCGAACATCATCCCGTTTAACACAGAACTATGCACCGGTGATAGAGTTTCCCTGTTTAATTCCATAATTTTGCCGCGCAAAAAAGACGCGCCTTTATTTATTCCCGGAAAAGAACCGCTTATTTTAGCAATATCATCTTTACTTACATACATTACTGCTACAACATTGCGCCTTTTCAAATATTCTCTGTAATCAAATTCTCCCGGGTTACCACTGCTTGGCGGTCGGCGCAGCACCCCCTTTACTCTCACCCGGTCCCCGTAAGAATACCCATTTTCTTTACCGCGCACTTTTGCCAGCACCTGGCCTGAAATTTCTTTCTTTTTTCTTCCAATGTTTATCTCTTCAATTTGCAATATATAATCCATAGAATCTGCACGGTAAACAGGCGCCTTATTTATCTCTCCTTCAATAGTAACGTAATGATTGCAGTATTTTAAAAGACTGCAGTCAACTTTTTCGCAAGCAATGGTACTCCAAAACATCCCCAGGCACAAAACAAGCAGGTATACCAACCAGTTAGCAGCTTGATATTGTTTTAAAAGAGATATTGCGGCAAATATTAAAATCAACACACATGCTGTGAACATAAAAAACAGCCCGGGATTAATTACCCCGGACAAAATTATCCCTGCTGTAAAAATTAGCACTAAAACCAGTAGATATCGCTTAAATTTAATCTTTTCTTGCAGATAATTAATGAACTGATATTTCATCCTTAATTTCCTCGTAAGTTTTTTTACCTATACCAGAAACATTTTTAATATCTTCCTTTGATAAAAATTTACCGCTGCCCTTCCTGTAATCAATAATCTTTCCAGCCAGAACAGGCCCAATGCCCGGCAATTCCTCCAGCTGGCTTGAACTGGCAGTATTTATATTTATCGATCCACCGCCTGAACCTGCGGCACTGGAAAACACGCCTTGCGATTGGTTTAAAGGCACGCTTGCAATATCACAACTCCCAGACTCTTTAATTTTTTTATAATCTTCTTCTGAATAGACCTTTACCTGTGTACCATCCGGCAGCGGTGCAGCCAGGTTTAAAAGATCCAGGCGGGCACTTTTTAAAGGAACTGCAGCTTCTACTGCATCAACTACCCTGGCACCCTGCAGCAGTTCATGAACACCGGGATTTTTAACTGCACCTACTACATGTACCATTATTTTAGGCCGGGGCTTCTCACTGTTTTCTCCTGCAGCCCCTGAGTCATTTACCTCATTTTGATTCTCCTCTACTGCATCTATAAAATCTCCCTGGGCAGGCAAGTCATTGTTATTGCTTATACACGCCAGCTTATATCCCCCGCCGAATAATATTAAGGCAGCAGCAAGCAAAATCACAACAAGTTTTTTCCTGTCCAAGTTAAATACACCTTCTTAATCCTATTAATCAGAAAACTTTGTTTGTGCCAGGCCGGTGGTACTCTCCGCTCCCTACTCCAGCACATAAAATTGTCCGAGCTCAATCGGCTTCGGGCGCCGGTAAACTCGCTCCCTCCGGTCGCTCAAACATACACAGGTACTTTTCCTCGGCCTCATTCGCTCTTCAAATACAACTCCGCACATCCGCTCCAAGTACCACCGGCCTTGACCAGGTTACAGCAAGAGTTTTTATACTCCGGTGTAAGCCAGAGTATATAGAAGTTTAATTGGAATAAATTTTGACTGCTGTATGGTAAATCCTTCTTATTTTTTTGATTTTCTATTTTTTGTTATCGAGTTTGTCTAATACTTCTTTAAACTCTTGTATTTTTTCTCCGTAGCCCTGCCAGTCTCCTTCCTTTTGTTTATCAAGCGCTTCTGTATACAGCTGGTTAGCTTCTTCTATTAATTCTACCAGTTCTTTTTCCATCTTTTCTACACCAGTTTCTTCTTTTGCGCCTGCTTCTTTATTTTCTCCTGTCTCTTTACTATCCTCACTGGTATCTGCCCCGAATATTTTTTGCAGTGCTATATCCAGAGAAGGCTCCATGACAATCTGATCCCCGTGGGCAACTATAACCCGGCGCAGCTCGGGAAGCTTACCATCAGAGGACTGTAAATACAGGGGTTCTACATACAGCAAGGAGTCCTTAATTGGCATTACAATAAGATTACCTCTTATAACAGAAGAACTCCTCTGGTCCCACAGCGAAATCTGCTTAGATATTTCACCATCCTGGTTTATCCTGGATTCAACCTGCATGGGCCCGTAAACCAGCTCCTGCTTGGGAAAACGGTAAACCAATAACTTACCATAGTTCTCCCCGTCAGAGCGTGCAGCAAGCCATGCAATCATATTCTTTTTATTTTTCGGAGTAAACGGCATGATCAGGGTAAATTCCGTATCTTGTTCCCCGGAAATTTTAGTTAGTGTATAGTAAGGTTCCATGGTCGTTTCATTCCTGCCATATTGCTCAGTCGGCAGATTCCACTGGTCTTCCTTGTTATAAAACATTTCTACATCCTGCATGTGGTAAACAGAATATTTATCGGCCTGTACTTTATACATATCTACCGGGTACCTGACATGACTTCTTAAATCCTCCGGCATTTCATCCAGCGGTTTAAATAAATCCGGAAAAATCTTTCCGTACGTTTGTAAAATCGGCTCATCCGGTTCCGCGGAATAAAAATCAACATTTCCCGAGTAAGCATCCACCACTACTTTAACAGAATTACGGATGTAATTTTCCCTTCCACCGAACGGTTCTGAATAAGGAAACATGTTAGTGGTGGTATACGCATCCCACATCCAGTACAGTTTACCTTCACTCACTACGATATAAGGATCACCGTCATATTTTAAAAAAGGGGCAATATGGGGCACTCTTTCTTTAATGTTGCGCCGCATAAGCACCTGGCTTTTATTTTCAATGTCCGATGCCACGAAAAACCTGTAATCACGCAAGACAAAAGCCAGTATACCTCTTCTGAATACAGAATTTACTTTTATACCACCGTCCCCTTCATATTCTGTATACGCATTACCCTCTCCCCTGGGGTAATCAAACTCCATGGCACCTGTATCTACAACAACAAAGTCGTCGGTGGATTCACCGTAATATATTTGAGGTCTATCCACCTGCAAACCTGTATTTCCCACCGGCGGTATATCTTTAAGGAAAAACTCAGGTAATCCTTCATCACGTACTTCATTTACCGGGCTCACTGCTACTCCGAACCCGTGCGTGTATTTTAATCGCTGGTTTATCCAGGTTTTAGCCCTTTCCGATAGTTTACCCTGGTTCATTTCCCTGGCCGCCAGCATAACCTGCCTGTATTCCCCGTCTACCATGTACCTGTCAATATCTATATTGTTAAACTGGTAATAAAGGCGCATTTCTTGTAATTGACTGTAAGTATCCTTCAGGGGCCTGGGATCCCAGAGGCGAATATTATTTATTATTTCTTCGTTTTGATTTATGTCTTCCCGGTTAAGGGTTTTTCCGGCAGGAAACTCTCTGTTTTCAATTTTATCCAGGTTATAAGCCATCCGTGTATATTTAATATTATTCTCAATATAAGGGCTTTCTTTTACCAGTTCGTTAGGGCTCACAATAAATTTCTGTATTGCTGCAGGATATATACTCCCCACTACAATAGAAACAATTATCAATGCCCCTACACTGTACAAAACAAAACGAAAGCGCCGCATAAAAATATTAACAAGTACCACTACGGCAATTATTAACGAGATTACAAAGAGTATTTTCAATGCCAGCAAACGGGCGTGTATATCTGTATACCCCGCCCCATAAACAGCGCCGCCTTCAGAAAACAGTAGCTGGTATTGATCCAGCTTATAACCCCATGCTTTTATCACAAAGAATACGGCTGCAATTGCTGAAAGGTGATATCTAGCGGTTACAGACTTAAATAATTTGTCAAAACCTCCGCGCAGTAAATCAATAAGAAAGTATACAGCTACTGCTGCCAGTGCTGATATTATTGTAACTCCTATTAATAATTGATATATTAGCTGGTAAAAAGGCAGTTTAAACACGTAAAAGCCTATATCTTTTTGAAATACTGGTTCTGAAATGTTAAAAGCTGTTGCGTTCAGGTACTGCTGTAATACTATCCAATCACCTTTAACCACTGTACCTACAAATACCGCCAGCAGCAAACTAACTAAAATATATACCAGGGTCAAAACCTTAGGGGTTACATATTTTTCCCATTCCGGCTCTATTATCCCGTCTTGCTGCATAGAATAATTGTCCAGGGACTTTATAAGCGGTCTTTTGGTGATAAATAAATTAATAAATAATACAGCAAAAATAACTATCCCGATTAACGCGCAAAAACCCAGTTCTGAGAACAATATTTTGTAAAATACAGAACTGTATCCTACAGAATCAAACCATAACAAGTCCACATAGAGCCCGGTACCCCATCTTAAAAAAACAAAGACCAGTATAACCAGGAATATTACTGTATATAAAAGCTTTCGCACAAATAAATACCCCCTCGCTTTTTAATTCAAAAAACTCTCTAAAGACTATGGCCAGGGCCGGTGGATTTCCGGAAGGTAGCAGAGTCTGGGTGCGTTGCCTAGCCCGTCATTTGCGAAATATAATGTGGGAGGTGAGCAGGAAACCCGTGGGCATTAAATTAGAAAACTCCACAACAGCTCACCGCTTACCCCATATGAGCGATTTGAACTCAACAGCTGCCAAACTTAGCAAAGACCAAAGTGGCGAATGGGGCAGAAACCCTTTAAGCCTAAGCTTCAGTTTGGCCTGCGAAGTGAATGAAGCAAATAGGGTAGCGAGTGAGTGTCAGTTTTCATTTTCGTGTGGACAGACGGTCATGGAAATTTGTTCGATAATATTACAAGTATCTCTCTATAACCATATCCTCTTTTAAACTTTCCAACAGCTCGTCCTGTACCGACTGAACTTTTTGTTGTTTTAACATATTTTCTATTTGAGACTTAAGGTTTTCATAATTACCAATTTCTTTTGATGATTGCTCTTTCACTTGGTCATAATAATTCCTGGTTTCCTTCTCGGAAACAGATATCTCTTCTTCCGGTACTGCATTCTCAATATATTTTTCAATTTTTAGTTGTTCTGACATATCTTGCTTAAGTTTTTCTACTGTAATATCATTGTTTTTAAGGACTTTATTGAACTGTTCTTCCCCTCCAAATTGAGCTTCCATTTGATCAAATTGACTTTTTACCTCTTCATTCTTAATGCTTATTCCTTCTTTATCTGCCTCTTGCAAAAGAACAGTTTTATCAATCATTTCTTCTAAAACTTGCTTTTCAAGCTCTGCCAATGCTGCTTCATTCTCTTCAGAATCCAAATCCTTTCCCTGCTGCTTATATTGAGATTTTACCTGTTCCATTTGACTTTCCAGCTCATCCCGGTATAATATTTGGCCATTAACCACGGCTACTTTCTCTACACTATTATTAACTTTATTTTCATTAGCTTCCTCACCGCAACCCGCCATAGCCAAAATTAACAATCCTGTACAAACCAATAAAATAATTTTTCGCAATCAAATTCTTCCCCTTTATAAATTTATTTTTCTTACACATACTAACGTCAACCACGGCAAACACCCGATCCACTCTACGTATTTATAGCGGTAATTAGACAACACAAAAGTATTGAGTCACCACTTGTGTTCTTGAATTTTTAAAGTATGTTTTCTACCTTTCTTCAGTGCCCACTTGTCCCCCCCTTATAGTTGAATTTCCAGCTTAATCATAATATAAAAGTTGTATTATGGTAAATAATATTTAACTTTTTAGTAACAGGACCAAAATAATCATAAATAAGAAGAAACCCTGCTTTTATTTTAGGATTCCTTCTTCACAACTCAATATAATATTAGTGATACTGTTCTCCTTCAGAATCCAGCGACTCCTCAAAAAGTTTCAATATTAATTTCAAATCTTCAGATTCATCATTTTCCACTTTTTCTCGCGCTTCCTTTACCAGCCTGTCCAGGCCTGTAAAGGCGTTGTGAATAACCACTGCCCTTGGTTCTCCGTCCTCACTTCCCGCTGTTCCATCCTGATCGCCGAGCAAGCGCTCATCTGTCATAATCACAAGGTATCCCGTAGATAGTATAGAAGGCAGACAATCCCAGTGATAAGGGTAAAGGCCTATGTTTACTATTTCTCCTGAATCAAATTCTAAATACAATAATACCATATAATTGGAATCATCATCCTGTTCAAGGTTCCATATAAACCGGTACTGTACCTGTTCGTCATTATGGAAACGTTCCATAACATTATTTAATTTTTCCGCCAGGGAAGTTAGCATCATTATCACTGCCATCTCTGATCTGCCAACAAAATCAGGGATATATACTTTATCCAATTTTTCACTCCCTTTTATTTTACACATGATATAGTTACCACTTCGTTTTAATTATTAATTATACCTTCTACGGATATACTTTAACCAGAAAACTTTAATACGCGAGCAATTAAATAAGAAATAAAAAGGAGAGTTTAAATGAAATATAAGAATAAGCCGGTTACAGCACCGGGAGATAAAGATTACTTAAAAAAAGAAGCCAATAAAAAAGAAAAGAAAAATGACAATTACACGCGGGTAACCAGATTATCTTATGACGAAGTAGATGCAAGCCCGGATTAATAGCAAAAACAATACCCCGGGTAAATTACCCGGGGTATTTATATAAAAACTGCCGTTCGTTTGCCGGTAAAGTACTTTATATTAGATCTCACTTCTAAAAAACGGTACTCTCTTTTTTATCCTTCTAAAAACAGCAAAGTGATAAGTAAAAGCAATTATTATATACCAGAAGAACACTCCAATTCCATCACCTAAAACCCACAGGTTAACACCAAACCTGATTACATCCTGGTTATACATATGCTGGAAAACTCCCAGCGCCAGGACATGAAGTGCTAGTTCTGTTACTGCTTCACAGTACAGCGCTGCAAAATACTTGTGCAGTGCCTCGTTACCCTGTTTTTGGAAGGCAGAATACATAGCCCTGTCTCCAACTTTTTCAGCCTCTATGGATAATTCACTACAGCGTTTAATTTCCTTTGACCAGCTATTCATTTCTTTATCTTTTCCAATAAGCCTGGATAAAACAGCAGATATTAAACTTATTAAACAAGCTGTTAATGCAATAGTTACACTAGGAGCCATTTTATCCACTACCTTCTTTAATTAGTTATGTTATATATTATATGCCCAAACCGAGAGCTTGCCAGACTCCCATGAACCTGAGACCGTAGAACAACAGTACAGCAGCTAACAACCACCGCAGATACTTCTCTTTATAGAACTTGGAGAATACTGGGCCCAAGTACGAACCGCCAGCAACACCAACAAGGAAGAATCCAGCCCAGAGTAAATCCGGGGTTGCGCCTTTCATTAGATAACTTATAATAGCAACAGATGCGTTAACCAGCACAATCAAAATAGATGTACCGGAAACCATGAACATGGGCAGAACAAAGATTGATGCCAAATAAGGAACCAACATAAAACCGCCGCCCAGGCCAAACATAGAAGCGATAATTGCGATAACAAATCCTCCAGCTGCTGCGACCATGGGGTTAATGGAAAATTCCTGTCCCCAGAAAGTAAAGTTTAAACTTTTAATATTAAAATTGGTAACTTTAAATCCTTCTGTAGTTAAAGCATCCCAGTTACCGCTTGCTTTCATCTTCTTGATGTTTTCTTCAAAGTTCTTGGAAACTTCATTCAACTTTTGACGCTTGCTTCTGTAAACACTGGTAGTTTCATAAGCAAGGCGCAAACCAATAATAAAGGTAATTATTCCAAACCAGAACTTATACATAGCTAACGACATGGGAATTTGAGGTCCAACAATCGAACCGAATACAACACCTGCTGCGACTGCCATTGCCAGTGGAATAGCAACCCTTTTTTCTTTAAAATACTTCGGTACTGCAATTATAGGAGATAAAATAACTGCCATCAAGTTATGAGTTTTAATTGTATTCTTAGTTTGAGCATTTGCAGCTGCCTCTGAAGCACCCTGTGCCATCAAATGCTTCGGCATAACCTTGTCCAACTTAAAGATGGTAACCTGTCCAATAAGTGTTAAACAAGCACCAGCAGCACCAACTGTTGAAAAAACATAACCAGTTAGTATACCCCATAATATAATACCAATAGGGTTAACTTCTAGTCCTGAAGTAGGAAAAAACATATAGTGACCCCCTCTTGCTATTTTTTCTTGTACTTACTTAAAAATTACTCAGCATCCTTGAATTTGACCATTGGGCACTTCTTGCAAACATCCATACCTGGAAATTCCTGATGTGCAGCACCCAGCATAGAAGGACCATTATAATCATAAGTACGCTTAACTAACTGTTTTGCAACAGTGTAGATTTTAGTCCCGGGGATAAACACGTTAACTTCAGTTTGCTCAGTCTTTCCTGAAGTATAACTCCCGGCACACATTGTGTTCATGTTTATGCTGTCATCAAGATAACAACCCGTAACACCGGCACAAACGGCAGAGTTTACTGTATGTTTAAATGTTAATGGATGCTCTTTGCAGGCACCCACATAATCATTTGCGATATGATATGCTTGTAATGAGTTTGTTACAAAAAATACTACGCTGGGCTCAAAATTTGCCTTACCCAGGGGAGCAACGGCAAAGCCTTTTAATTTTCCTACGGGCATTCTGGGCTTGCTCCACAAGCATTCTTTGGCCCAATCCCAGTCGTTAGTATATTTAACATGACCTTCAACCTCTTCATCACTAGGCTCTCTATAACCAAATACTGTCTTTGCATTGCCGCACAATAGATTGTCTTCTGTAGCTTTTACTATGTAACTATTGAAACGTGCAGCCAGTGCTATTTGACAGAAAGTCATTTTCGGGCCCGGTACTTTTTCTGCTTTAAAATTCTTATATTCCTCTTCATCAAAAAAGAACTTCACAGCTACAGGATGATAGTTCAACCTGTAAAGATACTCAAAAGAATCCTGAATTTCAGTTTTAGTCAACTCATCCTTTTTAGCTAAAGTTTCGACATCTAATAACATATTAATAGCCTCCTTACTCCTTGCTATAAATTTAACAAGCAAATACAAAAAAAACCTATTTAATTCTGATTTCCCTACCCTCCTTAAAAAAAATTTGATTATTAAATTTAATTATCTTGACTCTTTATTTTACTTATAGTAATAGGTTATCAATTTCACAAGATACAATAAGTCAGCAAGATGACAATCTTTTGTCATCTTGCTGACATCTTTTTGTTACAGAGACGACAAAAACTTACAACGAGATGTTATATAATATAATATATTTAACTTTTTTAGACATTCTTAAGGTAAAAAAAAACGATAGTTTTAAACTACCGCTTAAATTATCCACTTAGTTAATTTATCCGGGTCAGTAATCCTTATCGTTCGTCCTTCATAGGCAATGCTTTTTTCTTGTTTAAAAGTATTAAGCAGCGAAGTAACCGTTTGCCTTGATGTACCGACCATACTGGCAATTTCTTCATGAGTTAGCTGAACATCCAAAATAATACCGTTATTAGTTACTTTACCGCAGCGTTCACTTATCTTCATTAAGGCTAATGCCAGCCTGCCGGGAGCCTGCCAGCACACCATTTCATGTATAATTCCTTCGGCCTCACGCATTCTGGCTGCAAGTATTTTGGATATTTTAATCGCTAAAAAAGGCTGCTTGGCCAATAATTCTTCAAACTGTTTTTTTCTCAAGACCACCATGGACACATCATTTATGGTTCCTGCAAAACAAGTACGCTCTACGCTAAGCATTGTCTCTGCAAGACCCATCATTTCACCTGGGCTGCGTATGCTGCCTACAGTAACTCTTCTGCCATCAAGGGACAAACGATATATCTTGACCCAACCGCTTTCAATAAGATAAACGCGGTCAGCAATATCTCCTGCAGCAAATAATACATGCCCTTTAGGGTAATGAACTGTAGAACCTGCTTCTCTAATAATCATTTTATCAATGTCATCAATTGCAGGCACAACTTCAATACTTGTACTTTCAGCCTTAATTGTATCCACGTAAATTACCCCCTAAAAAAACCGCTTTTATTTAATGTTTTGTATTTTTTACAAAACATAACAAATAGGTACAAATTAATACACTTCTAATTTATTTTATCATAACAAATTGTAAAATTCAATATAAGCCATACTTATAAAACTTAATTTACGATATTACTTTTTAAAAAGACAAGTATATATATTATAATAAGTGATACCTGGCATAAGAGGCTTACCAATTTAACCTCGGAATACTTTATTTTAAAAAACCTAAAATTACAAACATACACGTTTTAATATTTTATGATAATAAACTACATTCTTAAACCCAAAAACGATTATAAATTTAAAAGCTATTTCATATTTAAAACAAGCTAATAAAAAATAACAAAAAGCAATAAAAAAACTTTTTGTTATTTTTAAGCAAATATAAATTATTAATTTTTATACTCTACTACTTCATTTAAAGGCTTACGCTTAAAACCTTCGTCAATTTTCTCCGGATATCCTAAGGGAATTAAAGCTGCGGGACGCCGCCCGGCAGGCATGTTTAAAACCTGCTTTACTTTTTCTTCTTCAAATGCACCTACCCAACAAGTACCTAAATCCATGGAAACAGCTGCAAGCATTATATTTTCTACAGCTGCTGCACTATCTTGAATGCAGTATAAATATCTTCCCCGGTCTCCGTACTTAGCAGCACTCACTTCTGGGTCAACACAAACTGCTATTACCACCGGGGCATCATTAACAAATTTCTGCCCGAGTGATGCTGCACTCAGAGCATCTTTTATACTTTTATCTTTTATCACATAAAAATACCAGGGCTGTGCGTTACCTGCGGTAGGGGCTTTTATCGCAGCATCCAGGAGTTTCTGTATATTCTCATCAATAATTGAATCAGGTTTAAACTTCCTAACCGATTTTCTGGAGTTAATTGCTTCTAAAATTTCCACTATGAATTTCTCCTTTAAACGTTTCTTTAAAATATTTATACCCGTATTCACATCATATTTATACAATCATAGCATAAGTTTTGCCCGCGAACATTTACCCACAAACAGCATGTCCAGAACTGGATGAATTCGCTAATGACCATCACTAATGAACAAAAGTTTTTGAATTATATGTTGTTATAAAATAATTTTTGATTTACACTATTAACCATAAGAATAGAGAAAGGAGAAATATAAATGATACCGGAAGAAATTAAAATAAGTAAGACGCAAATAATAAAGATTTACCAGGAACCCCAAAATAATATATCTACTGAAAACAATTGGGTAGCCTTTATAGGGGAAGACAAGGAAAACACCGAGGAACAAGCCATTTATATCAACAGCGACAACGGGCCGCTAACTCAAATGCAGGGCTTTTTACATAGGCTTATGGAGCTGGGATGTTTAGTGCTGGACCAGAAAAAACTCATGGAAGATGATTATGCACTGGGGCAGCTTGCAGCATACATGGTAATGCTCATAAACAATAATAAGCTCGATCTAAACATAGAAAGCCAGGAATAACTAATCTATTATAAAGTCCCCACATAAACAGTGCGGGGACTTTTCTCTGTTTTCACTTGTTGGATAAAATATTGATAAGGCGCTGTCAGAAGAGTTTTCATACTCTGTTATGAGTAAAAAACTAGTTTTTTAAAGATCAAGTTTTAAATCACCCTGCTCAATCTTTTTTAACTTCCACAATACCGCTGCTGCTATCCCTGCAATTACAGAGGGAACAATAAAATGCAGTATAATTATTTTCCAAAATACACTGGCCGTAAATCCCATGGCAGTAACCGTGCCAAATTGTCCTACAAGACCGGCGGTTCCCATTCCTGATCCTATAGGTATATTTTTAAGTTGGAAAACCGTAGTAGCTATAGGGCCCGCAGCAGCTCCGGCAAGAGTAGGCGGTAATAATATCCAGGGATTGCGTACTATATTAGAGATTTGCAGCATAGAAGTTCCCAACCCCTGGGCTAACAATCCCCCGATGCCGTTTTCCCGGTAACTTATAGTCGCAAAACCAATCATCTGGGCAGCACAACCTGCAGCTGCTGCTCCCGCGGCCAGACCATCCAGGCCCATCATTATACCCAGTGCAGCACTGCTTATCGGTGCCGTTAAAGCCAACCCCATAAGTACAGCTACTAAAATCCCCATAGGGATAGGCTGCAGCTCAGTAGCCCAAACGATCAAGTCACCTAAAGATTTCATACCAGCGTCAATAGCGGGCCCCACGGTACTGGCCGCTGCAAACCCGGCTAAAATAGTAGTCACCGGGGTTACAATAATATCCAATGGTGTCTCCTTGGAAACCAGCTTTCCAAGTTCCACACCTATAACAGCACTTACAAAACTACCAGCAGGTCCTCCCAGGGATGCACCGGCAGCACCCGTTACAACTGAAGCAAACATAACCAGTGGGGGCGCCTGCAAGCCGTAAGCCACAGCCACACCAATAGCAGGACCCATTAAATCCATGGCTGTACTCCCGGCATCTACCAGGAAACTAACGCCCAACTTCTCTCCCATTACCTTCATAATAAGGCCAATTATAAGCGAAGCAAAAAGTCCCAGGGCCATTGAACCCAGGGCCTTAATCAAGTAACGATCTACAGAAATAACTATATTTTTGCGGTGCAAGAAAGAAGCAATACCGCCTTGACGAGATTCATCCTGTTCATTCACTTTAAAATACCCCCGTAAAAATTTTAAGCAGAAAACGCTGTTTTAAAATGCAGTTAAGACCAGCAAACACAAAAAGCCAGTGGATTTCCGGAAGGTAGAGGAGTCTGGGTCGCGTTGCTCTGCCCTTTGCCCCGGCGCTCCACCTGGTTGCCAAGAGAGTTTTCATACTTCGTTGTGAACAAAAAGCTCGAAGCTTAATACAAAATATTACTACACTGGGGGATAATTTTCCTCCTCAAACACGTAAACTTAAATTAATTCGCTGCCTGTCTATATCCACCGCAATCACTTTTACCTCTACAACATCCCCTACAGCTACGACATCCATAGGATGTTTAATATAGTGCTCACTCATTTGCGAAATGTGAAGCAGCCCATCTACTTTTACACCTATATCTATAAATGCCCCGAAGTCAACTACATTGCGAACGGTACCCTTTAACTGCATTCCTTCCCTTAAATCTTTCAACTCCAGTACATCTGTCCTAAACACCGGCGCAGGTAGATCCTCTCGAGGGTCTCTCCCAGGCCTATTTAAGCTTTCTGTTATATCCCGCAGAGTGGGTACACCGCCTCCCGTTCGGGATGAGACTTCCTCCAGATCTATATCATCCAGTTTCTGTTTTAATGTACTTGTTCCTATATCACCCGTAGACGCACCGACCATGGACAGCAAATTTGAGGTTAGATTATATGATTCCGGGTGTATTGGCGTATTATCAAGGGGATTATCTCCGCTAAGCCGTAAGAAACCGGCAGACTGTTCAAAAGTTTTTGGACCAAGTCTCGGTACTTTTTTTAACTCTTCCCGGTTATTAAAAATACCGTTTTTATCCCGGTAAAATACTATTTTCTCTGCCACCGGCTGGTTTATTCCAGATACATAACGTAATAATTCACTGGAAGCAGTATTAAGATCCACCCCTGCGTAATTTACTGCCGATTCTACAACTTTAGTCAACTGTTCCTCCAGCCTTTTACGGGCTATATCGTGCTGGTACTGTCCCACCCCCAGGGCCCGGGGTTCAATCTTTACCAGCTCGGCCAGCGGGTCCTGAAGCCTGCGGGCTATAGACACTGCACTGCGCTCAGACACGTCCAGCTGCGGAAATTCACGGGCAGCTTTTTCAGAAGCAGAATAAACGCTGGCCCCGTCCTCGCTAACAATAACGTACTTTAAATCATTTTTTACCCCTGACTTAATAAAGTCTGCTGTAAACTGCTCAGTTTCCCTGGACGCCGTTCCATTTCCAATTGCTATAACATCAATGTCATAACGGCCAATCAAGTCCTTAAAAACTTCCACTGCACCTGAAACATCTTCGTGGGGCGGCGTAGGATATATCACTCCTGTTTCCAGGAGCTTACCTGTTCTATCTACAACTGCCCACTTACATCCTGTACGGTAAGCAGGGTCTACTCCTAAAACTACCATGCCTTTTACCGGTGACTGTAATAAAAGCTGCCTTAAATTTTGAGAAAACACCTTTACTGCCCGGGTTTCTCCCCTTTCAGTCAATTCCGCCCTTATATCCCTTTCAATGGCCGGCGCTAGAAGGCGACTGTATCCATCTTTTACAGCTTCAGCAACAAGAGCAGAGGCAGCATAATCTTCTTTTACCCACTGATATTTTAAATAATTAAGGATTTTTTCTTCTTCAGTCCTGATATGTACCCGCAGATATCCCTCGCGCTCACCCCGGTTAATAGCCAGAATCCTGTGCGGAACAATAGAACTTATGTTTTCCTCGTACCCGTAGTACATCTCATAAACAGAACTGGCTTCACTTTTCCTGGACTGCACAGACGAAAGCTGCCCCTTTTTATAAGTAAAATTCCTGACCCAATCCCGTACACCGGGATCATCAGCTACTATTTCTGCAATTATATCGGAAGCCCCTTTTAAAGCATCGGAAACCGAATTTACCTCTTTTTCTTCATCAATATATTTTGCTGCTTCTTCTTCCGGGTTTTTTTGCTCCATTCCATCCAAAAAACAGCGCGCCAGGGGTTCCAGCCCTTTTTCCCTGGCGATACCGGCCCGGGTACGACGCTTCTGCCGGTACGGGCGATATATATCTTCGACTTCCCTGAGTTTTGCTGATTTTAGAATTTTTTCTTTTAAATCTCCAGTCAATTTTCCTTGCTCATCTATAAGGCGAATTATCTCTTCCTTTCGCCGGGATAGATTTCGCAAATACTGCACCCTTGACTCAATATCACGCAGCTGCACTTCATCAAGCTCACCCGTAACTTCCTTGCGATACCTGGCAATAAAAGGCACAGTACTGCCTTCGTCAAGTAAATTAATTACATTCTCAATTTTACCGGCAGCTATATTTATCTCTGATGCAACCTGCTCGCTTATAAATTTAATATTATCCAGGACTACAGCACCTCCATAGTTATAATTTTAAAACTCTGTTTAAAAGCAATCAACATTCTATAAAAAAGAGCCGGTGGATTTCCGGAAAAAGCGAAGTCTCCTGGAAGAAACCACCGGGCCTCACCCAACTATCAGAAAAGTTTATTGCAATTTATTTATAAACAGCACTTTAACAAATCTTTTGAGAATAGACAAAGTATATTTTTATATTTTTGTTAAATAAACCTTTATTTTCTTCTTAAATCCAAGGATTTATTGCATAAAAAATTGACAAAATAAAAGTAATCGCCAATAATTAAGGCTTTTAATTTGAAAGGAGTGTTTTTACTTGACAGTTAAAGTAGGTATTAACGGTTTCGGGCGCATAGGCCGAAATGTTTTCCGGACTGCTATAAACAACCCTGAAGTTGAGATAACAGCTGTTAACGACCTCACAGATGCTGAAACACTGGCACACCTTCTTAAATATGATTCTGTTCACGGGGTCTTAAATGCAGATATACAGGCTAAGCAGGGCGAATTCTCGGTAAACGGAAAAAAGATACAAGTACTTGCAGAAAAAGACCCTGCCGCCCTTCCCTGGGATAATCTAGGTGTTGACATAGTAATAGAATCTACAGGACAATTCACTCAAAGAGATGCTGCAGCAAAACACCTGGAAGCCGGTGCTAAAAAAGTAGTAATTAGCGCACCGGGAAAACAGGTAGATGCCACTATTGTAATGGGAGTAAATCATAAAAATTACGACCCCTCAAAACATCATGTGGTTTCCAATGCGTCCTGCACGACCAACTGCCTGGCCCCTGTGGCCAAAGTTATTAATGATTCTTTTGGGATAGAAAGCGGAGTTATGACTACCACTCACTCTTATACAAACGACCAGCAGATACTGGACCTGCCTCATAAGGATTTGCGCCGGGCCCGTGCAGCAAACATGTCTCTTATCCCCACTACAACTGGGGCCGCCAAGGCAGTAGGCCAGGTAATGCCGGAACTCGACGGGCGCCTGGATGGCTTCGCTGTACGTGTTCCAACACCATGCGTATCACTGGTAGATTTCGTTGCCGTTGTAAATAAAAAAACATCACGGGATGAAGTTAATGAAACCATGAATAATTCCTCCAGGCATGAATTAAAAGGTATTTTAACCTGCAGCGACGCACCCCTGGTTTCAAAAGATTATTACAGTGATCCCCACTCTTCCATAGTAGATACTATATCTACCATGGTAATGGATGACAACCTGGTAAAAGTGCTGGCATGGTATGATAATGAATGGGGTTATTCCTGCCGGGTACTTGACCTGGTAATGTACATGGCAAAAAAAGAATCCGGTAATATAACTCAAATAACATGGACAGGCATGAAAAGAGAAAACAAATATCAAAATGTTGCCATAGCATATGCTTCCCGGTAAAAAACTTTTATAACAGCTCACCGGTTACCCCTGCTAGTTTTATTTGCCCGCTGTAGGTTAACCGGTGAGCCCGAGCAAACAAATAGGAGGAACACAACTTGAGAAAACACTTAATAACATTCCTAGCAATATCCATTGTATTAAATTTATGCCTGGCAGGAACCAGCTTTTTCACTTCTGCCGGTAACTACAGCAATGATATTGAAAAACAAGATACCACCCAGTTAGAACAATTAAAAATAAGAATTGAACAATTAAAAAAAGAAAAACAACTGCTAAAAGAAAGGCTGGATAAACTGCAATCAGCAACTCCTCTGGAAACAGATGACGACAAAATTTACAACTGGTATTTTATGCGTAAAGAAGGACATACACCTCCTACTACAGAACCCTTGTACCTGGAAATGATAAAAAACAGGGGTCACTTTTTAGGAGATACCAATAAGAAAAAGATCTTTCTCACTTTTGATGAGGGATATGAAAACGGGTATACAGTTAAAATACTGAACACACTGAAAAACAACAATGTCCAGGCAGCATTTTTTGTTACCGGCAGTTACGTTAAAAAAAATCCTGAATTAGTAAAGAGAATGGCTGATGAGGGGCACATCATAGGAAATCACAGCAATACACACCCGAGTATGCCCCAGTTAAGTGATAAAGAAATCAAGCAGGAACTTTCTACAGTGAGCAGCATGGTAGAAGATTTAACTGGAAACGGTACCCATTTTTTTCGCCCTCCTCGTGGACAATTTAATTCCAGGGTGTTAAAATTAGCAGATGAACAGGGATACAGTACTATTTTTTGGAGCATGGCATACAGAGACTGGATTACAGATGACCAGCCGGGAGAAGAAACTGCTTATAATTTTGTAACTGACAACATCCATAATGGTGCTGTAATTCTCCTGCACGCTGTTTCTCAATCAAACGCTGCTGCACTTGACAATATTATAAAAGAATTAAAAAAACAGGGATATTCCTTCGCCTCCCTGAATCATATCTAGTTTTTGACCCCTTCTATTATCTAAGAAGGGGTTTATTAAGGGATAGGGGTATATATTATGAAAAAAGTTACGATCATTTTTATTCTTGTTTTTTCCTTATTTGCTCAACCATCATGTACATGGGCTAATAATAGCAGTACTGGCGGGCAATACATGGTGCTGAAAAAAGAGTTAAACAATATAATTAAAGAAGAAAAAGGGACTTACGGCATATACCTTGTTGACCTAAAATCAGGAAAATGGTTGGGCATTAATCAGAAAAACATTTTCCACGCTGCCAGCACAATAAAATTACCTCTCAACTTGTACTTGCACCGGAAAATAGCCCGTGGAGAAATCACCCCCGGTAAAAACCTAACATTTAAAGAGAAACATTTTGAAAAAAGTAGCGTAATAAAAAAAGAAGCACTGGGTACTGAATACAGTATTAAAAAACTATCTAAATATTCCATTATATACAGTGATAACATTGCTACTAACATGCTTCTACACTACCTGGGAAGTGCAAACTTAAAGAATTTCATGCGGGCCCTTGGCGGCACAGTGGTAAGTTACAAAGAAAATATCACCTGCCCCAGGGATATGGCACTTTACATGCAGGAAACGCGAAAATTTACTAACCAGTATCCCGAACAGGGAAGCAAGCTAATTGGTTACTTATCAAACAGTATCTTTAACAACCGCATACCACGGCCGCTACCCCAGGATATTAAAATTGCTCATAAAATTGGCAACTGGCCTCCAACAGGTACTTATAACGACGTGGGTTACGTAAAACACCCTGAAAGGCCCTATATTATATCAATACTCAGTAAAAATACTTCCGGGATGCAGACAGCTTTTAAAACTATTCAAAAAATATCTAAAAGAGTTTATGAATATCAAAACTCCCTTAACAAAATAGACATATCCTTTAACGGAAAACCTTTAAATACTGACACGCCCCCTGTAATAAAAAATGAGCGGGTACTTGTACCCATAAGGTTTATATGTGATGTACTGGATGCAAAAATACACTGGGACGAAGCCAGCAGCAAAGTAATCATTACCATGCCTACCCGAAAAATTATTCTAAAAATAGGTGAAAAAAAAGCTGTAGTTAATAAAACTACATTGCTTCTTGATACACCGCCAGTATTATACAACGGCAGAACCATGGTACCTGTAAGATTTGTAAGTGAATCTTTAAATACAGTGGTAAAATGGAATAATGAAAATAAAACTGTTAAATTATCAACAAAAGGTGATGCGTAAATGGAACGCTACAACACATATTCACAGCATCTAAAAAATAAATTCGGACAAAAAGTATACAAACTCCCTATCAACCTGCCCGGAACCTGTCCAAATCGAGACGGCACAATTAGTACTGGAGGATGTATATTTTGCGACGAACAGGGCTCTGGTTTTGATGCCCTGCCCAATACTATGGCTGTTAAAGAACAGATTAGCAATAATAAGACCTTTTTTGCAAACAGGTTTAAAGCTAAAAAATTCATAGCTTATTTCCAGGCATTCACTAATACTTATGTTTCACTGGATAAATTCAAAGAAAACATGAGAGCAGCTGCAGAAGAAGATGATATCGTGGGGATATCAGTATCTACACGTCCCGACTGCATTTCTGACCCCTACCTGGACTTCCTGGCCAGCCTGCAAAATGAATACAACCTGGATATAAATATAGAGCTTGGCCTGCAAACTGCCAATTACCATACCCTGGTCAAAGTAAACCGCGGGCATACCCTGGCCGAGTTTATAGATGCAGTTAACCGCATAAAAAAACGCGGGTTTGAAATTTGCACACACTTAATACTAAACCTGCCCTGGGATAAAATGCTGGACGCCGTAGAATGTGCCAAATTAGTATCTGCTCTGGAAATAGAGTACGTTAAACTCCACTCCCTTTATGTAGTTAATAATACCATCATGGGGGACATGTACCAGAAAGGTGAAATTACAATTGTTTCCTTGCAAGAGTATGCCAGCAGGGTAGTAAATTTCCTGGAACACCTGCACCCGGACATAGTAATACAACGCCTTGCCGGCAAGGGCCCGGCAGACAAAGTATTATTTTCCAACTGGAACCTCAGCTGGTGGCAGGTAAAACAAGAAATAGAAAACCTAATGGAATCCAGGAATACCTATCAAGGTAAGTACTGTACTTTACCGGCAAAACAACAACCTGCTTATCTTAAACCCCAAAGCTGATAAAAAATTAACCACCCATGAGCTTTTTACTCACAACGTAGAATGAAACATCTTCTGACAGCTAAGTGAGGGCCGGGGCAAAGGCTAAGCAGCGCACCCGGACTCCGCTACCTTCCGGAACCCCCCCGGCCCTTTAATTTTAGCGGGAATTTTCTTATTAATATAACAGTAAAAATTATTTTTTCAATAAGCTGCGAAAGTCTTCTACGCGCAAAATAAACAGCAGACCGGCATAAATTATCCCGCCTACTCCCAGCGTCACGGTAAGCCCCCATATCTGCTTTGACAGGGCAACTTCAGCTGCATACAAACCCAACCAGCTGCTAACCCCCACGATAACTATACCAAAAACTGCTGCCGCTGCAGCGATTTTCCCAACCGGCTTTAATAAATCTCTCCAATTAAAATCTTCAAGCCTTCTATGCAACAAAATCATAAACAATATCGCCGCAACAAATGCTGATACGGTATTACCAAGGGCTAATCCAATATGCTGCATACTGCCAACAAGTATCAAGTCCAGCAGCAGGTTAATTCCCAGTGCGCACCCCATTATCTTAAACGGAATCACAGCCTCCTGCAAACTTAAAAAAGTATATATCATTAATTGATTTGCCGATAGGGCAATCACAGATAACGCGTACACTTCAAGCGCTCCTGCCGTAGCAGCAGTAGCAGACGCATCAAATGCTCCCCGCTCGAACAACAACCTTACCACGGGACGATCCAGAGTCAATAAAAGTATTGCTGCAGGAAAACCGAGCAGTGCAACCAGGCGCATCCCTTTTGCAGTATTTTCCCTCAAGGAATTCATATCACCGCGGCCGGCAGCAGAAGCCAGGTACGGGAAAAGTACGGTTGAAACTGCTGCTACAAAAAGGCCGTAAGGAAGTTCCCTTATCCGGTCAGCAAAATTCAAAGCCGCTATACTCCCGCCGCTAAGCTGCGACCCCAGCCAGCGATCCAGGAATATATATCCCTTGGTACTCAGGGTAGTCAGAATAACCGGCACTGCCAGCACAAATATCCTGCGCACACCGGAATCCCGGAAATTTAACCTGGGCTTTAAAGTAAATCCATAATTCCAGAGCTTTGTCCTCTGCACAAGGTAAAAAACAAGAGTCCCACCCAACATACACCAGGCAAGTCCTACTGCACCTTTTTGTACAAAAAAGAAAAGAAGCAATATAAAAACAATATTCTGCAAAGCAGGTGCTGCAGCAGGAACAGTAAAATGCTTGTACGCATTTAATGCAGCTTTTACCAGGTAACCCATAGTTAAAAAAGCTAACCCGGGAAGCATTATCCTGGTACACAGCACGGCCAGGGATTTTGTATCTGCAGTAAATCCCGGGGCCAACACTTCCACCAGCTGCGGGGCAAATATAATACCTGCAGCAGAAAATAAAACTATTCCTCCTCCGTAAATTGCAAAAAAAGTAGATGCAAGCTGCTTTTCATTTTGTTTTCCCAATCTTTCTGTAAAAACAGGTAAAAAAGAATTACCCCCAGAAGTACCGAGTATATATGATAGAATAAAAGGTATAGTAGAAGCCACAACATAGGCGTCTGACTGGGGGGTAGCCCCCAGGTAAGCAGCAACAACTTGCTCTCTTACAAAACCTAAAACTCTGCTTGTGATAAACAATAAAAATAATACAGAAGAAGTCTTAAAAATAGAAGTAGGCATACTGATCCCTTCATCTTAATGTGTTATGTTTAGCTCGGCCAATAATACTCATTTATCCAGGCTTTGTCAATATTATAATATTAAATACGGGGGTAATATTTTTATGTTTCCTCAAACTCACGTACACTTTGTTCAAAAAGTGCTGGGAAGAATATCAAATGCAGCTGCACTAGGCAGCATTTTCCCAGACACAATAGTTAGCTCTGAAGTAACGCATAAAAAAGCTCACAGCGCAGGAAATATTTTAATACAAAACAACTGCGTATTCCCGGAAAACATGCGGGATTTTACCCTGGGCGCAGTTACCCACGGTAATAGCCCCCCGGGTTTAGATTATTACGGGGATGAGCATTACCCGGGATGCGAGCGGGGATACTGCTTTGAAATAGGTCGTGATTTTATTGAATCTACCATCAGAGCGTGTAATATCCCGGAGCATATGGGATGGTGGAAATCGCACAACATAGTTGAAATGGGAGTAGAACTTTATGTAAGCAGCAGGGGCCCTTACGGAGAAATTATCAGGGAAGCCTGCAGTAATGATGAATTAATTAATTATCTCGCGCAGGTACTACCAAACGAACTCTGCCCGGATACTTCTTTCCTAAAAAGTAGAATAAAACGCTTTCCATATTATATTGAAGTACACAACGTTACTCCCAAAAACCTGGCTCATAAGTATAAAATACAAACATATTCCAAGCACGGGATTATAATAATCCCTGAAGAGGTCGCCCGGCTAATTTCTGCTGCAGCTGAAATTATCTCCAACGACATAGAAGAATTTTTTGATTTTGTAGAGCAAAAAATGCAGCCTCACCTGCAGCCGCTAATGCAATAAGTAAAAAATCGTGCCAGGCACGATTTTTTACTTATTGCATATAGTACCACCTTTTTTTAATTTGAGCAGTTAACTGTTTCTCTTATTTCATTCCACTTGTTTTTAACAGTACTAATAATGTACTGCCTGTGTTCCTCGTACTTTACAAAATCAAGATTATTTGCATCTATCGTCATGATGTTTCCCAGCTTATAATTATAGTAATTCTCCTCGTAAAACTGGTGAAGCTTTCGCCAGTACCCATCTTCCACTTCCAATTCATCCTTACGACCGCGATGTTTTATCCTGCGTATAGCTTCCTCAGCATCCACCCTGAGATAAATTATCAACCTGGGCGGGTCAAGATGCTCAATCATGTTATACAACAGGCTGTGATAAACATTATATTCTTCAGGTGTCATGTAATCTATTTCCCTGTACATGCGGGCAAAAATATTGTCCGAATAAACAGAGCGGTCCATAATCCCGCTACCCAGCTCAGCAGCTTCTTTATACTGCCTGAACCTGTGGTTAAGAAAATTGATCTGCATGGGAAAACACCAGCGCTCGCGATCATGAAAAAACTTGTGCAGCAAATTATTTTCGTCTTCAAATATTTCAGTAAAGGGAACCAGGTCCATCTCATCGGCAAGTATTTTTACCAGTGTTGATTTCCCTACGCCAGTCATACCATCTACAACCAGCTGTACCTGATTTCCGTTCAAAACAATCACCTTCCTAGTTTAAATTTATTAACAACTTAGAATCTTCTTCTAGGTTGTCTTTGAATTTCCTTCCCAATACAGTATAAATAATAATTAATAGTAATATTTACCAGCGATTGAATATATACTATATAAAAAACATTAACCTGAAAAAGGAGAATTTCATGCAAGCCCTGAATGAATTCCTTTCTTTAACTAAACAGCTCGAGACTAAAAGTGAATACTCCCCCTGTGTGATAGCAGTAGTCGGTTCTTTTAATGCCGGGAAGTCAACTTTAATAAACAAGCTGCTGCAGCAAAATATCTCCCCCGTTGAAACACTACCGACCACATCTATTCAGATCATTATAAAATACGGGCAAGATTTTACAGCCAGGGCTAAAAATACTAAAAAAACAATTTGTTTTCCGGTACCGGAAAAAATGCTTTCTTTTTTAAAAAACAATACAGTATATAATTACAATAATATAGAAATAGCCCTGCCCCATCCTCTGCTGAAAAAATGCACACTTATAGACACACCGGGAATAGATTCAACTTCAAATAATAATATTGAATCAGTTTTAAATACTGCCATCAATGCAAATAAAATAATTTACCTTTTTCACCAGAGGGGAATAGACAAAACTAATAGACAATTTTTAAGTAAACTGAACAACAAAAGAAAACTTAAACAGAAAGACATATCTTTCTGGATAAACTGCAACATGGGAAAAGTTGACGGTACTTCACTGGATAATACAAAAGAAGCATTACAAAATATCCTCGGGTGGCAGCCTGAAACGTATCTCATAAATACTTTACAAAAAGATAGTACAAATATTCTAAGCAAATTTCTAGAGATAAGTATTTCACGTGACCGCGTTAAAGAAATAAGTTCTTGCTACAAAAATATAGACTACAAGTTACCCTCGCGGCTTAAGAAAAACCTGCAGGTAAAAAGTGACGCGCTTTTTTTAGATTCCTTCTGGCAGGTAAAAAAAGACGCGGAAAAAATACTCCTTGCACGTAATATTTTAAATGATTTACCACCAGTTGAAAGCAAAATGAATAAAATGTTAGCTAATAGCCAGGGAAAATACCTGTTCGCAGGTAATGATGCGCAGGGCCCGGGGCATTATCGCTACAAATCCCCGGGAATACCGGAAATTAAGAACTCAATGTCCCGGCTGGCCAGCAAAATGATGCACGACAGGCAGTTAAAAAAAATAATCTCTCCCGGTGAAATTGGTAAATGGATAGGACAATTAAACCGGGAAGAATTCAAGATAACTGCAGTAGGCGGTTTCTCTTCAGGAAAAAGTACATTTTTTAACGCCATAATGGGAGAAAACATATTACCTGTTGAAAACCGCCCCACTACTGCCTGTATAACATATTTAAGTTACGGGCCCGAGCGAAAAGCTGTTATTAACCTGCATTCACGTATATCACTTAACCTGTTCAAACATGTAAATACACAGGCTGAAATATGCCTACAGGAAATACAAGCAGTAGAAGAATGGTTAAGTACAAACTTACTTGAACAAATATCAATGGATGCAGGCAAAGGAATGCAAAAAACATCTAAAAACGAATTATTAAAAGAAATAAACCGCGTAAAAAAAATCTTTTCCGCTGGCCTACGCACCGGAAAACTGGATAACAGGCAGGCAGGCAAAATTTTTCAGCCTGTTCCTGCCTGGAAAATTAAGACTGCTGCTCCTATCCAGAAAGTAACCCTGGCATTTAAAGAAAAAAATCCATTTGAATTGAACCTGGATAATCAGGAGATTAAAAACAAATTTATGTATTTTACAACATCCAGGGAAGCATTTCGTATCAAAGACATTCATATTACTCATCCTGCTGATTTTTTAAAGCTGGCTACTTTTATTGACACTCCCGGCCTGGACTCCGTTTTTGATCAACACGGTGCCCTGGTCACTGATTTTTTACAAAAGAGTGACAGCTACTTGTTTTTCTTAAATGGAAAACACGTGCTTAATCATAATGATTCCAGTTTCTTGCTGGAAACCTTCAACACGCGCCTGCAAGATTTTTTAAGTACCCGGGATGATGTCACCCGGGAGATCAACAAATTTTACTTTATTATAAATTTTGCCGACGTGCTTACTCCTCGAGAAAGACAGAAAGTAAAAATCTACGTGCAAAAAGTGCTGTCCAATAACTTTAAACACAATAATGTACATGCATCCAGTTTGCAGGTAATTTTACTTTCGCCGCTGCATGTGCTGCAGGGGAAAGATAAGAAAGAATTTAACAAGTTCTTAAATCAAGTACGCTGCAGCATTTGGAATTACCGGGGCAAGGACTACTTACTAAATCATCTTCGAAAATTAAAAAACATGGTAAAAATACCGGTACAGGATGAAACCGGCCCCAGCACTAATCCTCCTTACAAATTTACTGCAGCAGATGATTTAATCTCTAAAACCTTGATAATAAAAAATGAAATAAATGATTGCTTTAATAAAGCTGCCGCGCAGATTAACCATTTTAACAAAGCAGAACAGTTCAAGAATTACAACCGGGGATATCCAGCTGAGATAGACACAGACACGCTTGTAAAAGATCACTTTACGTGGATTAATTCCTTAAATAATAGATTAAAACAGCTGTTCATTGATACAAATAACCAAATTTACAAGAAATGTGCAGACTGGCTTTCTACAATAAATATTTCTACGAATCCTAATTGCATACCTCCACCATTACCTGAAATAACTGCATCACCGGCTATAACAAAAATGGAAGAGATTTTATCCGAAAATAAAAATTTTTATGGGAAAATAAAAATCAAAGATACGCGGCTTAAATTCCTAGAAATCCTGGATGAAGAAAAAAACAATCTTGTAAAGGCAGTAGATATGTGGAATTTAGAAACAGTGAAATACCAGAAGAATTTATTAACCAATTATACTGCAGCGATAAAAAATAATTTTTATCCTACTTTTTCTTCAGAAGTATTAAGACAAGATGAAAAAGAAGCATTGAATCGCTACCTTTCAGAATTAAATTCCATAGAAAACATGTTAATAAATTGATATATCAGTAATTCACAAGGAGGGATATAATTTTGGAGAATGCCAGGGCACTTGATGAAAGACTGCGACGCATTATCAAAGAAATCAGCAGCAGTACAGGGAGTGAGATAAAAAAAGACTTGTTTAGTGAGTTAACTTCAAGCATGGAGAAAACATATAAGGAACAGGCTGAAATACAAGCGCAGAACACCCTTCGGACCCTGCGCCAGGTAATAAAAAAAGTTTAAAAAGGGAGGACTAATTAATGATACCACAAAAAGAAAATACAAAAGAAAGTACTCAAGATATACTCCTGGAGATTGTACAAGGTATAAAAGAAAAATTCATTCTGCCGCTAGCAAATGAAAACAAAAGAATATATTCTACCCTGGAAAAATTTCAAAACGAAGAAAAAAAAGAGATGGAAGAACTAAAAAAAAGGATAGAAAACATGGAAAGAAAAGTTGAAAATAATCCCGCTACTGTACTATCAGCAATAAGAGATGCAATCAACCAGAGTCACGGGGGTAATAACGATGGCTCAAGCTGATAATATTGAGTCAATAATAAGTTCCCTGGCCGCATCTATAAACCAGAACCTGGTTATACCTTCAGAAAAAAGATTTAAAGAAATCGACAACCAGGCACAGCATACAGAAAAAAAAATTTATAGTTATTTAAATGAAATTGAAAGCAGCCTGGATGAATTGCGGACAGCCCATAAAAGGCTGGGAATATTGTGCATTTGTTTGAGCATTGCCTTCATAGTAAATATTATTGTACAGTTACTCTGATTAAACTCCCACGAGCCTATGACTCACAACGAGGTATGAAAACTTTTTCAGCAACCTGGTAAATACCGGTGGTACTCAGAGCGGGCATACGGAGACACATTCAAAGAGCGAATGAGGCCGGTTGAGCTCGGACAATTTTATGTGCCGGAGTCGGGAGCAGAGAGTACCACCGGCCTAGCAAAAACAAAGTTTTGGAATTAACTTCTAATAAGTAAAGGTGGTACCACCTTTACTTATTCTATAGTTATATCTGCCACTGAATCTAATACGACATCTGCCTCAGATGACAGCTGTTCTTTACCGCACACCCCGGTAAGTACGCCCAGTGACGCAATAGTACCGGCATTTTTCCCCATGCATACATCTGTAATATTGTCTCCCACAATAATTGTTTCCCGCGGGCTAACTTGCATCAATTCACAGGCAAACAGAGCCATATCAGGTGCCGGCTTAGTTTCTTTAACCCGATCAGCACCAACTACAACATCAAAATATGTAGAAATCCCCAGAGAAATCAATGCATCATCTGCCCGGCGGGTTACATCTGCCGTTACTACACCCATTTTAACATTTTTATCTTTTAATCTTTTTAAAACATCTGCCAATCCCGGTACGGGGTGAGTCATTGACGCCCAGTCTAGTTCAGCTTCTGAAGCCAGGACTGTATTAATAAAGGTTTGCCTGATCTCTTCAAATTCTCCGCCATACCTGCATAAATAAGCTGCAGTAGAATCCTTCACCTTTTCCATTCTGCCTGATGCCATGTCACCGTTGGGATCTATCCATTTGTCCTGTAAATTCACCCCTACTGCATGTTCAAGTTCTTTAAATACGCCCTGGTTTAATTCATATCTATTGATTAAAGAATTGAAAACATAATCCAACCAGTTCAACCACATACCTTTAAAATCAATTAAAGTACCGTCCTTATCAAAAAGAACAGCTCGGCAACCAGTATAATAATTTCCCCCACATAGTAATTTCATATAATCCCCCCTTCAAGTAAGTTAACACACATGTCAAATAAATAAAATTCATATTCCCCCGGCAGAAGTATAACTTAAGGCAGACAGGAATACTCTTTTAAGGCTCGTTTGAGCAATATCTATTATTTTATTTATAAACCGGTCTTCTGAAGTAATTATTAAACGAACATAAAAATAGACCTTCACATATATTATGCGAAGGTCTATTTTTAATTATATAAAGAACCAGTGAAATTATTCTAGTGAAATTTTCACATCAAGAGCAGATACACCATCGGTATATGCAAATATCGGGTTTACATCCATTTCCTTAATTTCGGAGAAATCTCTTACCAGACATGCTACACGATAAATAGTGTCTACCAGTGCTTCCATATCTGCGGGAGGATCACCGCGGTAACCTTTAAGCAGTTTGTAGCACTTTGTCTCTTGAATCATTTCTCTTATTTCTTTATTGTTAATACCCATAGCCAACCTGAAAGAAACATCCTTGATCAAGTTTACATATATTCCACCCATTCCGAAAGCAATCATGGGACCAAACTGGGCATCCTTGGTCATACCGATTATTAACTCAGTACCCTTGGGCATCATACTTTGTACTTCTACACCGCTTACCGGTGTATCAGGTAGAGCTTTCTTTACATTATCCATTATTTCATTATAGCCCTGCTTTACTTCTTCTGCTGAATTCAGACCAACTTTAACTCCTCCCACATCAGTCTTGTGCATTATATCAGGAGAAGCGATTTTAAGTACTACGGGATATCCAAGCTTATCCCCGGCAGCAGCAGCTTCATCTGCTGTTGTAGTCAATGAAATTTTAGCAGCAGGAATTCCATAAGCTTCTGCTACAGCAGAAGTTTCACTTCCCAGGAGAACCTTGCGATTATCCTGTTTTACATTGTTGAATATATCCTTAACTGCATCTTTATTTACCTGAACAGGTACCTCTTTTTCTTCGTTCAATAGATTTTCCTTGTACTTGCTGTATTGTACCATACCTCTTATAGAATTAACTGCAGGCTCGGGGAAAGTATAAGTCGGGATACCTGCATTTGAAAGCATGTTAAATGCATCTCCGAGACTTTCGCCACCCAGCATAGCAGCAAAGTAAGCTATTTTAGGATTCTTTTGTTTTACATCTATCAAAGCTTGTGATGTTTTTTCAAACTCGGTTACTGCTGTAGGGCACATGAGATTGATAACACTGTGCACGTTAGGATCTGCACTGACACTCTTCAGCGCATAATCAAAGCGATCAGCCTTGGCGTCACCCATAACATCAACCGGGTTATTCAAGCCAGCCTCGGGAGGCATGTTATTTTTCAGGTCTTCGCTGGTCTTATCTTCAAAACGTGCAACTGTCAACCCGTTACCTTCCACATGGTCTGTAGTGATAATGCCAGGACCTCCGGAGTTAGTAACAATAGCTACCTTATCACCCTCGGGAAGCGGAGAATTCGAGAATGCAATAGCTAAATCAAAAAGCTCGGTCATGCTGTTAGCACGGATAATACCACACTGTTTAAATGCAGTATCATAAGCAAGATCGCTGCCGGCAAGGGCCCCGGTATGAGAAGATGCAGCCTGGGCACCGGCCTGGCTGACACCGGACTTAACCAGAACAACAGGCTTTTTCTTAACTGCCTCTTTAGCAACTTTAAAGAAACGCTCACCATCTGTTATATCTTCAATATAGCAAATTATAACATTAGTATCAGGATCATCAGCAGCTTCTTCTATAAAATCAATTTCAGAAAGGCTGCCCTTGTTTCCCAGGCTTACCATTTTGGAAAAGCCAAGGCCTACAGATAAACTCCAGTCTAGAATAGCAATACTCATAGCACCACTTTGAGACAAAAATGCAATATTCCCCTTGTTGGGATAAGCTCCCGAGAATGAAGCATTCAAAGGGGTGTGAGTATCCATAACACCTACGCAGTTAGGTCCTACCATGTTCATGCCGTACTGGCTACATATAGAAGTTAATCTATTTTCCAATTCCTTGCCTTCATCACCAATTTCCTTAAAACCTGCAGTTACAACTACCAGATTTTTAACACCGGCTTTACCGCAATCTTCAGCAGCATCACAAGCCGCACGTGCAGGAACAGAAACTATAGCCAGGTCAACTTGATCAGGAACCTCACTTACAGAAGGATATCCAGTTAATCCTTCAATTTCTTTGTCCTTTGGATTAATGGGATAAATCTTACCTTGATAACCACTATCCAACAAGTTGCGTATAATTGAATAGCCAATCTTGCCAGGTTTCTTAGACGCCCCTACTACTGCCACAGCCGAGGGCTTAAACATACTTTCTAATCCAGCCATTCTTTCACCCCTTATATTTAAAGATTACTTATTTACTTAACTTATTATAGGTATAATTAGAAAAATAGTAAATAAATTAATTAAAAGTCATCCAATTAGCAATTATAGAAATCTTTTACACTTTTCAGATTTTTTTAAAAATAACACAAATTAAACACTTTGTCAATATAAATATATTATACTTAATCCCGTCATGCAGGAATTAGAGTCACTTTATAATCCTTAAAAATAACATATATATTTTAAATTTATACTTTTTTAGGAATTATAAGCCACGCTATAATATATACCAGTATGCCGGGAAAGGCTGCTGAAAAAATCGATATTAAAATATAAGAAAGCCTGATCACAGCAGGGCTTATACCAAAATATTCTCCTATGCCGCCGCAAACTCCTCCCAGCATACAGTTATGGCTGGAACGCGCAAACCTTTTTATTTGTCTTGCCATGAAGAAACCTCCTGTTTATACCTTGTAATTTCACTAATTATGTTAATGCCTTCTGCCGCTGCGAAGAAAGACCCAGCAGCTTTACAATAAGCGCACCGGCCATAAATCCTCCTATATGTGCCCACCAGGCCACCGTACCTGCCGTACCACCCAGGGATGCTACCCCGCTGAACAGCTGCATCAAAAACCATATAGCTATAAATATTACTGCAGGCACTTCTAACACCGTAAGGAAAAAAAATATTGGTACCAGTGATAATATCCTGGAACGGGGGAAAAGCAAAAAGTAACCTCCCAGCACTCCGGCTATTGCCCCGCTTGCACCAATAACAGGTACAGTAGAAGCAGGGTTAATTATTACATGTGCTAAACCGGCAATAATTCCCGTCCCGAGGTAAAAAAATAAAAAATTAAAATGGCCCAGGCGATCTTCTATATTATCACCAAAAATCCACAAATACAGCATGTTGCTTATTATATGAAGCCAACCCCCGTGCATAAACATAGATGTAAAAAAAGGTATTACTGCAGGCAGGAGAGATAAGTTCACAAACAATGAATTTAATGTTTCTGCGGGAACTATTCCAAAAATATAAAAGAGCTGGTTCAGCTGGTATCTCTGCAGGGTAAGCTGTAATAAAAAAATTATAACATTTATAATAATAATTGATACACTTACTACAGGAAAAGATTTCGGGCGTACACTATCCCGAAGCGGTATCAAAGTCACCGCCCCCTTTGATTTTAAAAAATAAAACCTGAATAGTAGTTTAGCCATATACTAGCAAGATTATTATATCCTTTTATTGAGCTCAGACAATTTTATGTGCCGGAGTAGGAAGCGGAGAGTACTACCGGCCTGGCACAAACAAAGTTTTCTGCTTAAACCCCCACGAGCTTTTTGCTCACAACAGAGAATGAAAACTTTTTTTGACAGCCAGGTGAGTGCCGGGGCAAAGGGCAGAGGTGTCACACTTCCCGCCTCCCACATCACACTTCGCAAATGACGGGCTATGCAGCGCACCCAGACTCCGCTACCTTCCGGAAATCCACCGGCCCTGGTCATAGTTTTTACGTAGTTTTCGAATTAAAACTTTAATGTAATAAAAAGAGAGATCGGCATCTATAATTAATGTCCATCCCTCTTTTTTATAGAAAATTAAATGATGACTTTATTAAGCGGGTATTCAATAATATCCTGGGCCCCGCAGCGCCTGAGCTCTGGAATTAAATCCCTTGCCTGTCTCTCATCCAGCACCACTTCCACTGCCATCCAGTCATTATTCATCAACTGGGAAACAGTCGGGTGTTTCATAGCCGGCAGCACACACAGCACTTCTTCCAGGCTATCTTTAGGAAGATTCATCTTGAGACCGGCCTTTGTTTCTGCCTGCAGTGCTCCCTGGAGCAAAACATTTAAGTTTTGCAGTTTATCCTTTTTCCACTGGTCTTCCCAGGCATCTATGTTAGCATGTATTTTGGTAGTCGATTCTAGTATGGTATCTATAACCCTTAATTTATTTGCTTTTAACGAACTGCCCGTTTCAGTCAAATCTGCAATGGCGTCAACCAGTTCCGGTACTTTTACTTCCGTAGCACCGTGAGAATATTCTACTACGGCATCAATTCCTTTTTCCTCTAAATAATGCCTGGTAATACTCACCAGCTCGGTAGCTATACGCTTACCCTGCAGATCTTGTATATCTTTAATACTGCTGTCCTGAGCTACTGCAATTACCAGGCGTATAGAGTTGTTTGTCTGCTTGGAATAAGCTAAATCAGCTACATGAACTACACCGGCCCCCGTTTCTTTTATCCAATCCAAGCCGCTTATGCCAGCATCTAGAACTCCTTCACTGACATATCGTGGTATTTCCCTGGCGCGCATAAGTATTACTTCCAATTCCGAATCATCTATGGATGGAAAATAAGACCGGTTGCGCACGCTTATATTAAAACCAGCCTTTTTAAACAATTGAAAAGTAGAATCCTGCAGGCTTCCCTTGGGAAGTCCTAAACGCAGTTTGGGCAAAGATAATACCTCCTTTGTATTTCATCTCGTTACTTATTTAGCATACTAAAGAATAGATTTAATAATTAGTATAATAGCTCTTCTAACCCCGTGTCAAGGACTGGAGTACAAAGCACTGGATAATATCAAATACGGTATGAACTTTAATGTTTATCATCAAAACGCTTCTCCTGGTCTAAAAATACCTTTATCCAGTTCTCATTCCGGTAACGCCAGAAAGTCAATAAAGCACGTATAATCTGGTCGCTGGCCATTGCAAGCCATACCCCTACAAGGTGAAGATTAAAATAAAATCCCAGAATTATAGATAGAGTAAGACGAACGCCCCAGTTTCCAATTGTAGTTATGTAAAGAACCCATTTAGTATCTCCTGCCCCGCGAAGGGCCCCTGCCAGCACCTGTACAACAGCAAGGGCAGGTTGAGTAACAGCAATAATTTTAAGACAGTATGCAGTGAGATTTATAACCTGTGGATCTGTTGTATATAGACTTGCAATTGTCTTTCCCATAAAAAAAAATACTGAACCAATAAATAGAGAAAAAATTAAGGTCAACCTGGTAGCTAAATAACCAATTCTTGCAGCTCTTCTTTGATCTCCCGCTCCCAGGCTTTGACCTACCAGTGCAGTTGCAGACAGGGCAAAACCAAAACCGGGCATGAAACTCAAAGACAAGATACTCATAGCCACCTGGTTTGCTGCAAGAGTAACAGTTCCCCAGGAAGCAATTATAACACTGTAAATAAGTTGTGATCCCTGGCGCACAAAATTTTCCCCGCTTGCCGGGAGTCCTATATTAAGCAGCTTTTTTATAATATTCCAGTTCAAGTGAAACCGGTCAAAAACCAGCTTTACAGGCCCTCTCCCTTTTATTAATAAACACAGGGAAGTAACACCGCCAATAGCCCTTGATAACCCCTGTGCCAGCCCCGCACCTTTAACACCCAAAACAGGAAAAGGACCAATACCGTTAACCAGCAAATAAATAAGTATTAAGTTAATTAGATTAACTTCTATCATTATATACAGGGGGGTTTTCATATCCCCTGCTCCTTGAAAAACAGCATTATTAAAAAAAACCAGAAAGCCTATAGTCATAGGCAGCAAAGCCATTCGCAAATAGCCTGTGCAAAGCCTTACCAGCTTTGCATCAACATCTTCCTGCAAAATTAAGAGCCCTTTTATTAAAACAGGTGCCAGTATCCAACCTGCCAGTGCTATTATCAACCCCCCGGCAAAACTCAAGAAAAGTGCCTGCTGTATTGTACACTGCACCTGCTCATCATCACCGGCACCAACATATCTTGCAACCAGTGCCGTCACACCCACACTCAATGCCATCAGCACGGCAATCATAATAAATAAAAATCGGTTGCCTACGCCAACAGCAGCAATAGCCTGCGGGCCCAGGTGACCTACCATGATAAGCGCCATTATTGATACTATAGACTGCATACCCAATCTTAATACTGCCGGTACGGCCAGTGAAATAATTTTACGCGTAAGGTTTTCCTGGTTAATATATATCACCTTACAATTTTTTTTGTCATGCTTATAAGAATACACATTTTTGGTGAACTACCACAAGCTTCTTGCCCGCAACGGAAAAAGGAAAAGTCTACGCAGCAAACTTCCTCAAATTGTCACACTTCCCACCTCCCACATCACACTTCGCAAATGACGGGCTATGCAGCGCACCCAGACTCCGCTACCTTCCGGAAATCCACCGGCCCTGGCCATAGTTTTCAGGAAGTTTTCTATTTAAAACTCAATTACTAACGTAGAATAAAAACTTTTTAGCAGATAATTCATTATCAATCTTCCTTGTCATTGTTAACCTGGTGATGAAAAATAAATTCGGGATCGCCCGTGTCATATTCCCGGGGTGAAATTTTTACCTGGTTCACAACACCCTTCACCCCCCTGGCTTTTGCAGCATCCTGTACCGCAGCATCTACTTCATCCTCTGTACTGGCATTTCCCTGCAGGTAAGCCCTGCCGCCTGCTACTTCCCCGACACCAACATCTTTAGTATCCACCCGCGGATCTGCCTGCAGTTCATCGGTTACTTCCATAACCGTCCCCGGATCAGTAACAGCACCATCGGTACTGAGAACCAGGTTATTTTCCAGCCCGCGCACACCATCAATACTTTTAATCATTTTTTCAGCCCTTTTGCTGTCAGCAAGCGTATCCACAACTCCGGAAACCTGAACATGGCCTTTCCGGGCCCGGGCTTCAAGGCCATACCCATTGAATTCCTTATGATTATCAAGTTTTGCTTGAATCCGGTTTTCTATAGAACGATCCTTTTCTGAAGGCAAAAAGCCCACTCCTTTTCTTTAATCTAATATATATTATTTCCCGGGCACAATAATATATTAAATTTAAAATATGTAAAAAACCGCCCGTAAAGGCGGCTGAATTTTTACTTTACAACTATATTGACTAATTTTTTAGGTACAGCAATTAATTTAGCTATATTTTTTCCTTCTGTCAATTCTTTTATTTTAGGTAATTCAAGGGCTTTTTCTTTCAAGGCCTCCTGGCTAGTATCCACCGGCACCAGCATTTTTTCCCTGACTTTTCCGTTAATCTGTACTACTACAGTCACTTCTTCTTCTACAATAGCTGCCTGGTCGTAATCAGGCCAGGGCTGGCGGTGAATACTTTCATCGTAACCTATATACTTCCACAGTTCTTCGGTAATATGCGGGGCAAAAGGCGCTAACAACAGCAGCACTGTTTCTACACCTTCTCTTAAAACAGCATGATCCCGGTCGCTCTCGGGAAGATCTTTAAACTGGTTAAGAGAATTTACCAGTTCCATTACTGCACTCACAGCAGTATTAAAGTTAAACCGCTGGGATAGGTCATCTTTTACTTTCTTCCTGGTCTGGTGATTAATACGGTGTATCTCCTTATTAACCCCGGTTAATTCTCCCTGTGGAGAAGACGGTGCATTTTCAATACTTTCTTCTACAGAAGTTACCAGGCGCCAGATTCGTTTTAAAAAGCGGTGACAACCCTCTACGGCCCTGTCACTCCATTCAAGATCACGCTCAGGCGGAGCGGCAAATAGGATAAACATCCTTGCAGTATCTGCACCATATCTATCTAATATATCTTCGGGACTGACCACGTTACCCTTGGATTTGCTCATTTTAGTACCGTCTTTTAAAACCATTCCCTGGGTAAGTAAATTCATAAAAGGCTCATCATTTTTCAAATATCCCATGTCATAAAAAACCTTGGTAAAAAAACGGCTGTATAAAAGGTGTAATATAGCGTGTTCTACACCACCGATATATTGATCCACGGGCAGCCAGTATGCAGCTTTATCTTGATCCCAGGCATTTTTTTCATCCCTGGGACTGGTATAACGATAATAATACCAGGAAGAACAGACAAAAGTATCCATAGTATCAGTTTCCCTGCGGGCCCTGGCCCCACAAACCGGACAAGTGGTATATATAAAATCCTCGTTTGAATTTAAAGGATTTTTCCCTACCTGTTCAAGCTGCACATCCAGCGGCAAAACTACCGGCAGGTCTTCTTCCGGGACAGGGACAGTACCACAGTGATCGCAATAAATTATGGGAATAGGAGCTCCCCAGTACCTCTGGCGGGATATAAGCCAATCCCGCAGGCGATAATTCACATGGCCTTTACCCAGGTTGTTATCTTCCAGGTATTTTATAACTTTGCTTATACCTTCCTGGTTGGGAACACCGTTGAAGGGCCCCGAGTTTACCATTACACCTTCCCCGGTATAAGCTTCTTTCAACTCGTAATCCCCTTCCTGGCTCTTAGGACGTATAACTTCCCGTATGGACAAGTTATACTTGGTTGCAAATTCAAAGTCCCTCTGGTCATGGGCAGGAACACCCATGACCGCACCGGTACCATATTCCATCAAAACATAATTGGCAACCAGCACGGGCACTTTTTCCCCGTTAACAGGGTTAGTACAATAAGCCCCGGTAACCAGCCCCTCTTTTTCTGCCTCGCCAGACGTGCGAGCCATTTCACTCAAATTTCTAATTTTCTCTACAAAAGCCCGGACTTTTTCAGCTTCGGGCTTGTCCTGGATTAATTTTCCCACTAACGGGTGCTCCGGAGCAAGCACCATATATGTAACACCATAAACAGTATCAGGCCTGGTAGTAAAAACAGTTATTTCGTCCCCGGTTTCAGCTTCAAACTTAATTTCTGATCCTTCACTGCGGCCTATCCAGTTTTCCTGCATCGTTTTTACCTTATCAGGCCAGCCCGTTAACTTATCCAGATCATTCAGCAGGCGCTCAGCATAATCAGTGATCTTTAAAAACCACTGTTCAAGGTCACGCCTTTCTACAGGAGTATCGCAGCGTTCACAGCACCCTTCTTTAACCTGTTCATTAGCCAGTACCGTAGCACAGGACGGGCACCAATTTACTGCTGCCTTACCCTTATAAGCAAAACCATTTTTATAAAGCTGCAAAAAAAGCCACTGGCTCCATTTGTAGTAACCGGGATGACAGGTTGCTACTTCCCTGTTCCAGTCGTAGCTGAATCCCATCTGTTTAAGCTGGCTGCGCATGGCATTAATATTATCCCATGTCCACTGGTATGGAGATTCGGCACCATGCTTCATGGCTGCATTCTCAGCCGGGAGTCCAAAAGCGTCCCATCCCATGGGATGAATCACATGGTAACCCTGCATGGTATTAAAACGGGCAACCACATCTCCTATGGAATAATTGCGTAGGTGTCCCATGTGCAGCTTACCCGATGGATAAGGAAACATCTCAAGGCAGTAATATTTAGGTTTATCACTATAATCAGGTATAGAATAAATATCTTCTGCTTCCCAGCGTTCCTGGCATTCTTTTTCGATTTCCTTGAAGTTGTAATATTCTTTCACGATAATATACCGGTTTCATACAGAAACCGGCAGGACACCTCCTTATTTAATGCAGTTAAATTTTATAATTAAACTTCTACAAGCTTTTTGCTCACAACAGAATTTTAATGAATACACAGTTTATCATAATGTACTAGAAAATACAATAATTATGCACGATACTGCTTAAGCTGTTTCGGTTTCACCAGATTCTTCTATCCCAAGAATTTCTTTAGCCTGTTCTTTTAACTTGTATTTTTGTATTTTCCCATTAGCAGTAGTAGGATAGCTATTTACAAAATGTATATACCTGGGAATTTTATAGCGTGCTATATTTCCTTCGCAATACTCTTTTATACCTTCAACAGTAAGCTCCGTGCCTTCCCTTAACTGAATAAAGGCCATCACTTCTTCACCGTATTTTAAACTCGGAACACCTATAACCTGCACATCTTTTATACCCCGGTGCGTATATAAAAATTCTTCAATCTCCCGCGGGTAAATATTTTCACCGCCGCGGATTATCATATCTTTTAAACGCCCGGTAACTGTTATATAACCATAAACATCCATAATACCCAGGTCACCAGTATGCAGCCAACCGTCCTCGTCTACGGCAACAGCTGTTGCTTCAGGCATTTTATAGTACCCTTTCATAACATTATAGCCGCGAGCACAAATTTCTCCCTTTTGTCCACAGGAAAGTTCCTCTCGCGTTGAGGGATCGGAAATTTTCACCTCTATACCCGGGAGCGCCTTCCCCACAGTACTGACCCTTGCTTCCAGAGAATCCTGGGTACGCGTCATCGTTATTCCCGGTGCTGCCTCTGTCTGCCCGTAGGTTATAACAATCTCATTCATGCCCATTTTTTCAACTACTGCATTCATAACTTCCCTGGGACACGGAGAACCAGCCATTATACCTGTTCTTAGTGAAGACATATCATAATAGTTGTTCTTTAATATTTCCAACTCAGTTATAAACATAGTAGGCACGCCGTGCAGGGCGGTGCACTTTTCTGCTTCCACGGTTTCCAGTACCCTGGTAGGATTAAAAGACTCCAGGGGAACCATGGTGCTTCCCCATGAAACGCAGCTCAAGGTACCCAGCACACAGCCAAAGCAGTGGAAAAACGGTACGGGGATACACATACGATCTTCCGGGCCCAGGTTCATGCACTGGCCTATGCTTATACCATTTCCTACAAGGTTTTTATGAGTTAATAACACTCCCTTGGGAAAACCCGTTGTACCAGATGTATACTGCATATTCGCCACATCATTTACATCCAGGCAAGCCTGCCTTTCTTTTAAGTCCTCATCAGGTACAGTCTCGCCCATTTTTAGAATATCCCGCCAGTTGTACATTCCCGGATGTTTTTCATCCCCCATGTAGACAACATTTTTTAACGACGGCAGTTTTTGAGAACATAAATTACCGGGCTCAGAACTGCTTAACTCCGAGCACACTTTATTAATCATTTCCAAAAAATCATTTTCCCTGGTCCCCGATGTCAACATCAGCATTACGGAATCAGAATGCTTTAACAGGTATTCGATCTCAAAAACCCGGTAATGCGTATTTGCAGTAACTAAGACAGCTCCCATTTTAGCTGCTGCAAACTGCATAACTGCCCATTCCGGAACATTTGTGGACCATACAACTACATGATCTCCCCGCTTTACTCCCAGGGCCATGAGACCTTTTGCCGCGGTATTGCACTCTTCTTTAAACTGCCAGTAGGTGTAGCGCAAATTCAAATCCTTGTAAACAAGCGCTTCATTTTCTGGATATTTTTCAGCAATAACATCCAGCAGCCTACCTACAGTTAAATTAGCATAGTTTTTCATTTATCTTCCTCCCCGGGAAATTTCATTTTGATCCCTAAGGTGTATTACAAAAAAAGATTAAAAAGACCCCTCATCCCTGGAAGGGACGAGAGGTCTTTCTCGCGGTACCACCCTTGTTGGTAAAGCTTAATCCTGGTGGAGATGAGGGGGCTCGAACCCCTGGCTTCCTGAATGCCATTCAGGCGCTCTCCCAGCTGAGCTACATCCCCATTTTATTCTTTACCCACTTGAAGCTATAACGGGCACCAACCGGCCCGGAATATTTATAGTTCCTCCGGGCAACTCCAGGACGAGTTCAACAACTTGGCTGACCGCCTCGCACCAGCCGGCGGTTCTCTGGCAGTTACGCTGTTTACTACTTCCCTTCACAGCTTTAAATGTTTTTCAATATCGTAACATGTATTTTACTATACCCCAAAAACAATGTCAACAAAGCAGCGGTGAAATTTAACCGTTAACTCGAAATCCCGTTACTTCTGTATCTCCCCATAAACGTTCCAGGTTGTAGAACTTGCGTTCACTTTCCTCGAATATATGAACCACCACATCACCATAATCCAGCAATATCCATCGCCCCTGGTTATACCCTTCTTTACTGCGAGGGCTTAAACCTCTTTCATAAAGTTTTTTCTCGATTTCACTTGCAATGGACTGTACATGTGTTGTAGACCTTCCGTTAATAAGAACGAAATAATCAGCCATGATTGATACATTGCCAATATCTAATACAGTTATATCATATGCCTTTTTATTTTCGGCAGCCTCAACGACAGTGCTGGCCAGTGCCTGCGGCTTCAAATCCAAACAGCAGTCCTCCTTAAAAATTTGTATAGTATATTATTCTCCTTATTGCATAATGTTCCTTCTATAAGATATTAACTATTTTGTATTATATCCAGAAGTACACTGTTTCTTGCACAGCATAAATAAGGATGCAGCAGCATTTTTTTATTCAAGGAGAACTTAATGCTGTTGTCAAGGCAGGCCAGGGCGCCCTCATTCAAGTCAGTAAAAGCTTTTTCCCTGAGCTCTTCCACTCCGGGAAAATCCCTGCCGCGTTCTATTTTATCAGAAATATATATGATCTTGTCCAGCATTTCAAATACTTCTGCTCCCGTTGTATGCGCAGATATAGCCTTTAAAATTTGTGTATCATGAATACCAAAAGATTTACTTGCTATCACTGCCCCTACGGGCCCGTGCAAAAGAATAGGTGCTTTTTCTTCCATGTCACCTATTTTTATACCTTCTTGCCGGGCAATTTCCAACAACCTTTCTTCACTAAAATCCCTGGCACAGTCATGCAGCAGCGCGGCAAGAGAAACCCGGCCCCGGTCAAAACCATATTTAGCCGCAAGCTCAACTGCTGTATCCCGGGTTCTGAGTGAATGTTTAAGGCGCTTTGGAGTTATTAAACTGGCTAGTTTTTCTAAAATCTCTTTTTCCTGCAATATTTCAATCCTCCCGGCAGTACAACTTGCTGTTTGATATAAACTTTTCCACTCGTTCAGGCAGTAAATACTTAATTGGCTTACCGTTAAACACCCGGTTCCTGATATCAGTAGATGATATGGCAAGCGCAGGAACTTCCATGGTATAAATATTATTTATATACTCGCGTGAAAGAGAACTCAACCTGTGCTCCAGGCTCTCCAACGCATAACCGGGACGTGTAGCAGCAATAAAAGTACAAGTACTTAATATCTCTTCGACATTTTTCCAGGTAAGTATTTGCAGTACAGCATCAGCACCTGTTATAAAATAAATATCTGCCGATGGCTGGAGTTCCTGTACTTTTCTTACAGTATCTATAGTGTAAGAAACTCCATCACTTTCGGTTTCTAAAGCAGAAGTTTCAAAATGCGCGTTGGATTGGACTGCATTTTTTACCATAGCCAGGCGGTGTACCGGGTCTGTTATCTGCTCGCTTGTCTTGTGCGGGGGTCTTCCCGATGGAATAAAAATAACACGGTCCAACTGGAACTCGTGCCTGGCTCCCTCTGCTGCCACCAGGTGACCGTAATGAACAGGATCAAAAGTACCTCCCATGATAGCAAGACGCTTAATGTCTTTTGCCCTCATCCATGATTCCATATAAATACCTCGCATAAAAAAGTTAGTTACTTCGTTAATTCTACAAGATAAGACTTCATTTGTTAATAATTACTTTACAATCTTATTGCTAAAATAATAAATTCAATTATTGCAGTCTTCTATAGGACCTTTCAGGGCAAAAATAATAGGCTCCTGGGACAAACTCCGGAACCTGTACTTTTGATTTATTGTTATTTAGGAATTATAATAAATATTTTTCTTTTCTTTGAGTTTTTCTATATCATCTATTACCTCATCCCCGGTATTTTCATTGTTCTCCTCCTCAATCCCTGCCGGCACTGCTTCTATATATAACAAATTAGCTCCGCAATACGGGCACTCCCATTCTGCTCCTGGAGCAGCCGAATAAGAGTTTCCCCCGCAGAAAGGACATCTTTTTTTATGCATGGTTAAATACCTCCAAATAAAGTATTACCTCAATAGCATTTTACTACCACTAAAGTACCGGGTGAAGTAATAAAAAAGTAGAGATTTGTAATATTTTGCGGTCTTGATATTATGCCCTTATATTAACCCCCCATGAGCTTCTTGCTTATAACATAGTATGAAAACTCTTCTGGCGAAAGTTTTCGAATTTCATAAGAAGTATATATTTTTACAATATGATAATAAAAGCTAAGAGATTATCCTTAAAGGTTTTCTGAGCATATTGTACTATATCCAAAAAACTGCTGTTTGTCAGATATAAAAATTTATTTATCTTATTTTTGAAGGGAATATATAAAAAAAAGAAGAATTATACATAGTGACATACTCCCCTACCTACGCTAACGCTTAGAGGTGGGGGCTTCTTGGGACGTACTAGCTAACGCCAGTATAATTACCAAGCTAACCCCGTTTGCCCAACGGTTCTTAATTATTGATTAGGCTATGCCAAGCAAGT
>JAIPEW010000036.1 GCA_021736985.1 Clostridiales bacterium
GAAGGTTATCCTGTTAGTAAGCATCGAGTTGAGTGCTGGGGTAAGACCCCTGGTAGACCACCAGGTTGATAGGCCGGAAGTGTAAGCGCAGTAATGCGTTTAGCGGACCGGTACTAATAGGTCGAGGGCTTGACCAAAAGGCGAAAGTAAACCTGCTATACGCTGTGCAGTTTTGAGAGAGCGAAGAGAAGTAGGAAGTATCTCACTTCCAACTTCTCACATCGCACATCACATTTTTCCGGTAACTATAACGGTGGGGATACACCCGTTCCCATGCCGAACACGGAAGTTAAGCTCACCAGTGCCGATGGTACTTGGGTTTACCCCTGGGAGAGTAGGTCGTTGCCGGACTTATTTTATATGTAGAAACCCCTTCGGATATGTCCGAAGGGGTTTCTACATATATAGTGATTTCTACGTGTCTATTAAAAGATTTCTCAAACTCTTTCACCTTTTCATCATGAGTAAATTTATTTATTATGTTTCTCAACTTTCGCAGCGCAAATTAGGCAATAAATCCTTGATATAAACGGGTAAACCGTCAATCCATTCCTACAGTTGACAAATAATTTCTGTTTGTTCTTTACTTTTTGTTTTTTAGTAACGCCTAAAACAAATTGCATTAATTGCCTTAATGCTAACTTAATATCGATATCTTTAACATCATCACAACATATAAAAAACAAACCACCCAGAGACCTATCATCTCGGTTTTGCCTGCGTTCCCACTCAAGAACCAGATATCGGCTAAAGACAATAGTAGTGCGGCTAATGAGCATATCAAATGAACGGCCCTGGAACTCAGTTCCGAGTTTAAGATGGGATTTGGCAAATTAAAAGAAAGTTTCAATGCTTTTTTGGTCATTTCCATTATACCAAACCAGGGAGGTGTCTTTTGTCTTTTATCAATATAGCTAAATTTTTGCTAAAAAATCTACGTATTACAGTGTTTCAACATTATTACTAAGATGAGGAAGTTGAGTTATGTTACATATAAGACTGCACTGCAGTTGTATTAAAAGATGTCCTGTAGATGCCAAATTTATAACTTTAGTACAGTTAGGCATGAGCCAAACTTTTTATGTAAAAATTTAGTGTCACATCATCTATAGTACGGACAAGTATCTAGTGAGAAGTTGCAATAAATTGTTGTACTTTAACAGGACTAATAATTCTTAACTCACCCGCAGGGAAGGGGGTGATAGGCGGGGCTTATATCAGTGGAACATCAATAGAACTATTGTTCTGTTGATGTTCCACTGATATAATACGGTTATGAAGTACACTATTTACAAAGGTTGCCACTCTGTGTATTCATTGCGGTTTCACTATGTTTGCTGTATCAAATACTGACGCAAGGTGCTGACCCCGGAAGTAACAGAGTATCTGAAAAAAACAACATAAAAATTGCCGGTAAGTTTGGAAGTCAACTTTAGCGCGGTTGATTTTCCGCGATTACCTGGAAGTCAAGAAAAAACTTTGGGGCGGTAACTTCTGGTCGCCAAGTTATTTCTTATCCACCGTTGGGGAGGTAAAGCTGGAGGATGTTAAAAAAAATCCTCAAGGCTGATAAAGCAAGGCATCCGCAGGTGAAGGGAGTCCATTCCCAGGCAGCACAAGAAGTGTTGTTTAGACTGGAACGTGCTTATAGCAACTTCTTCCGCCGCGTGCAGGCCGGGGAAAAACCAGGCTATCCCAGGTACAAGGGGTCGAGACAGTACAAGTCCCTTACCTTCACCCAGTTTGGCGACGGGTTTGGTGCCTCATTCAAAAACGGTAAACTGAAGCTGTCTAAGATTGGCCTGGTTAAGATAAACCTGCACCGAAAGATATATGGTATTGTTAAGATCTGTACTATAAAGCGGGAACAGTCTGGTAAATGGTATGCTGTGCTAACAGTGGAAGAACCTCCAGTACTATACTCTTCTAACTGTCAATCCATTGGCTTAGATGTAGGGGTGAAGAAGTTTGCCGTGCTTTCTAATGGTGATAAGATACTCAACCCCAAGCATCTACAGAAGGCCGAGCGCAGACTTAAAACCCTGCAGAAAAGCCTGACGCGTAAGCAGAAAGGTTCCCGGAACCGGGCTAAGGCCCGGGTAAAGTTGGCCCGCCGGCATGAAAAGGTACGCAACCAGCGCAAAGACTTCCACCATAGGATATCCAGCCAGTTAATTTGGCAATACGGTACGATTGTAGTAGAAGACATGCAGATTAAAAACCTGGTCAAAAACCACAACCTGGCGAAGTGTATCTCTGACGTTGGGTGGGGTGAATTCATCTCAATGTTATCCTACAAGGCTGAAAGTGCCGGTAGGATACTGGTAAAGGTTCCTCCCCACGGGACAACTCAGGAGTGCAGCTGGTGTGGGAATATTGTTTTTGCATAAAAAACTGTGCCGCTGGGACGGCGGTCAAATGCCTGGGGAGCTAGGCTGCAAGAAGGGTCTACTACGAACCAGGAAGTCCTGCAACTTTGCTTTTGCTTTTGGAAGCCCCTTCCTGAGCGAAGCGAAGAGAGGGGTAGTTCACCATTATTTATTACTGCAGCGATATTTATAACAGGTTGTGCTGAAGAATACGAAGTTAAACATGAAGGTGCCGGTAAATAAAAGCAGAGGCACTTATAAAGAAGGAAAAGAGGTTGTTCTCAAAGGAAGAAGGTTATGTATTTGAGAACTGGACAGAAGATGGAGAGAAAGTAAACACTGATAAAGAATACAAATTTGTAGTAAAGAGACTTTAGCACAAGAGGACCCGCTGCTACCGGTTAAGAAAATACTTCCCAATGACCCACATTTATTTTTACCTCTAGAAGATGCCGACTTCCAATTAAATTTTTACCCGGGAAGTTGATCTGGATATTGTTGAACAATCAATTGTTTTTAAACCTGATCTAAATTTTACGGTAAAAAGTTGATGGTTTGTTATGTATATTGCGATAGGAGAAAAAATATTGCGGGGCGTGATTTCATTTAAACAAGGCCAAAGTTGGTATCTCTACATGTTGAAGTGTTGTGACGGCAGTCTATATACTGGTATTACGGTGGATATGGAACAGAGAATAAAGGTTCACAGGGAGGGCAGGGGGAGTAAATATGTGTTTTCCCGGACCCCTTTTACCCTGGTTGCCTTGTGGAAGCTTGTTGCTTGCAGGAGTGATGCCGCGTCACTGGAACGACAGGTAAAATCCCTGCCCAAGGACCGCAAATGGGAACTGGTGAGGGACCCGGCCCTTTTAAAAAAAATGCAGCAGAGACTGCAAGAAAATATCGAGGTGCTTTAATCATAGGTTTAAAAATTTAAGAGCAGAAGAGATAATAAAATGAAAGATTATTTTATGCTTAATTTTAGTTATTTTAAGGGCAAGAAACGTCTTATCGTAATGTTGATTGTGCAGAAGGTGATGCGTGTTCCTTTTGATCTAGATAAAGAGAGACTTTATTAATTTAACAATAATAATAAATACATAATAGTACTAAAGTTTATAGAAATAAACTAGCTTACACAACTAACAAGACGGCTGTTGATGGCCGTCTTATTTGCTTTAAACCAGGTATTTTATCTCTGCCTCGGGAAAAACTTTTCTATATGCTCATTGAAGAATTCTTCTATCTCTTGCATGTTTTCTTTGGAATAAACATATTTACCGTTTAGCCTATTAAAAGAATCGCACCAAATTATGTGTGCCAAGGGGTGGAGGCGATTTCTAATCTCTTATCTTACCTTGCATAACAATCTAATGTTTGGAGTGCCAGGGGCAAAATTTATTGATTATCATTACCAGATCTACTTTGGGGTAGTTATAAGCAAGATTGTGATAAAAATAAAATAATGAAGTGCAATTCAGGCCCCCAAAATGGCGTGATAGGGTTTGGGACAAGGAGATAATTATTAAATGTATAATTTTTACTAGGAAGAGTGGAATAATGGATAAAATGTCCTTGGTCAGCATATTGTTTTATTCCGTGCCGGAAGAATTTTTGATTTTTACCTTTGGAATGGTTATCCTGGGGCGAAAATTGCCGTGGGCTAGGATTTTAACAATTGCCTTTATTGCTGCCTTTGCATCTTATTTCATAAGGCTTCTAAAACATAGAATTATTATGGGAAAAAATTTTGGCAGGGAAATATCATCATTTAAGTTAGATATTAATGAGTTAGAGTTTAGTTCTGATATCTTCGGGGATGATTATTTCATAAGGACATTTGAGATACCCAAAAATGTTTCTTCGTTCGATAAACTCACTCTATATGATGCAGAAAATAACAACATTACGGAGGAAATCAGGGACAAGTATCCTGTCATTAAGGCAGGAGGTATTAAAACTGTAATGGAGAGAGGTCTCAGCCTGGGCATTTTATATGTTTTAATTATTTTTATGGCGTATGCAATAATACGGTTTATAAATAAGGAGAGCAAATGAAGAGAGTGTGTAAGGAGTAACTGAAAGCACGCGGATTATGAATAAAGAGACCGGCAAACAGCTGGCTCTTGAAGACCTGGAAATTATACACCGGGAGAATGACCCGTTCAGACCTGGTTGACCGGATGGCATCAGAATTTTAGACCATTCCGTGCCTCATTCTTACAGAATGACTTGGATTAAGAGTGTATCCAATATTTTTAATAAAAGTTTAATAATATAAATTGTGCTCTGGTAAAAGAATCGTACTAAACTTTGCATAATTTATCTAAGATTTTTTTCCAGGACAGTATTTGAGAGCAGTATCTATGGAAATACTTAATCGCTATCTGTAGGGCAAAATCGTTGGTTCAAAAGATATAGTATTTAAATGCAGGACTGGGGTATCGTTATCGTGAAAAAGACTGGCGGCGAGGAAACGGAAACTCTGGTTAGCGTATCATGGTCTAAGGAGTAAAACCGTATAAAAAAAGGTTGTGTTAATAATTAAATCAAAAATAAGATATATACTCAATTTGTTTCGCAGGGTCAAGGAGAAAAATAAAGAGCCAATAGAACAATTAAAGGCTACCGCCTGCCGTGGCCCTTCCTGTAATTATCTGAAACAGGAAAGGGATAAACATAGAAGGTAATATAATTTTTAAAAAACACTTTAATATCAGAGGGAAAGAATTATAGAAAAGAATGATTTCAGGTAAAGATTTCTCCTTCCGTAAATTTCCACACTTTTCTTGAATCCAGGAGGAATTAAGAATGAACAATAAATTATATAATATAGTTTTTCCAGCATGGGCGGTGTGGATGTTCTTTGTGTATCCACCACTTATTTTTATCGTACTTGCAGCAAACCTAGTTATTGATGGACTGGTTGTCCTTTTAACACTTAAATTGAACAAGGTTAAATTAATAAAAGAAGACCTAATAAAATTAATTCTAAAAGCATGGGGTTTTGGTTTTGTCGCCGATTTATTTGGATCTATTCTAATGACGATATTTATTGAAGTCTTTGATTTTAATGGATATCATGCTCCTGAATCTCTTATTGAAGTTTTTCCTTTTGCAATATCAATATTTGCAGCGGCCTTTCTAATTGTTTTTTTCAATTATAATTTAGCCAAAAAACTAATGGAAAAATGTACAGCAAAAAGGTTTGGTTTTATTATGGGTATTATTACTGCCCCGTGGTTCTTCCTTTTTCCAGAAATGTTCTATTAAGAAGTTTTATGAAAATGGAAAGAGTAAATGCCTGGTAGAAGATACTATAGACACCCTGCGTTATGAGAAAGGGGTATACTCAGAGGGAGTGCAAGAAAAATGAATTCAAAGGGAAACGCCCCCCAAAACCGGTCTCAATTTCGTTTATACCTGGGAAAACAATATTTCACCCTTTTGAGGTATATTTCCTGGTATTTGTCATGCATTAAATATGCTAAAACATTAGAGCATCATCAACTGCCTTTTTGCGTGTTTAGCCACAAAACGCCATTGCTGCGCAAGTTGCGTAACGTGGATATGTGGCTTCAATACAACAAAATAACCAACTTAAAACTGGCTGCATCAAAGGTTAGCGGTATTGTTGTTAAACCGGGGGAAACCTTCTCTTTTTGGCGGTTAATTGGTAGACCAGCGAAACACAAAGGATATCTTAAGGGCATGGTACTGCAAAATGGTTCTTACAGTTATGAAACCGGTGGCGGCCTTTGCCAGTTATCCAATTTAATCTACTGGATGACTTTACATACACCCTTAACCGTTGTTGAGCGCTGGCGTCACAACTATGATGTTTTTCCCGATGCTAACCGCACTCAACCCTTTGGAAGTGGTGCCACAGTGGCTTATAATTACATTGACTTACAGGTTCATAATAATACAAGTGTAAACTATCAATTACTGATACATGTTGGTGAGAACTATCTACACGGGGAATGGCGTTCAACGGAACCTTGCAATTTCCAATATGAAGTTTATCAAAGCGATCATGCCATTATTCATGAACCGTGGGGCGGGTACACCCGGCATAATAGTTTGCGCCGCAAGATTTTTAGTGTAGGCGGGAAGGAAATAGCCGATGAATTTATTACCAAAAATAATGCTGTTATGATGTACAACCCTTTGTTGGGAAAAGTGTGTTCAGATGAATAAAAACGGAATTACTATTAATAGCTGTAAAGCTGAACACTTTACCATGAACGGGGCATTTTATGTTTGTTTGACGGAATTATTAAAAGCACAAATTTCATTACATATATTTGTATAAAGTTTAAACTTAACCATTACGAAGTGAGTTTCGTTCAATACCATTAAAACGTCACATTTTATAAGAGAATATTTCCTATTATCGCCACCCGTTAAATCATGAAGTTACAGGATTAATAAAAGCAGCATAAGATATGATAATTAAAAATATCGGTAATAAAATGCCCAAACTGCTACAAATAATTCCTGCTACTGCCATTTTTCTTCCCTCTTGATTAAAATGCTTTATTTCTTTTAATCCTATAATGCCAAGTATTAGACCGATTACACCAAGAATGACTCCAAGCCCTGCAAAAATAAGAGTTACAATTGATAGAATTCCCAAAATAAGAGCTGCAATAGCTTTACTATTTAAAACTTTATTTTCTGAGATATTACCATTATTCATTGCTTCCCCCACCTTTTATGAATACACTATTTTAATGGAATAATAAAGTAACTAACCATTTATTTTAGTTTCTTTACCACTAAACCAATGAATATACCGTTCTAACTCTTTTTATTGTAATACAATTTAATATCCTCCCAACACAAAAGATATTTCAATTATATAAAATTTGAACCTATAAATTCAAGAAAATAATTCCAACTATTGTTCACCACTTTTTCAGTAGCTTAAGTACTGCACACCATACTATTTATATATACTTAGAAAATTTTACTACCTACTGGAGGTGACTTTTTGAGGAACCATATTGGGTTAAGCACATCCCTAAGAAAATTCTGGCTCATTGTCTGTATTGCACTTTTTATTGTATCAGCAGCTTCTTGCACAGAGACAAGCTTCTGATACTGTTATGTCTTATGATTTTAGTATCATTCTGCCGTTAGTTATAACAATTTAAGCCAAAATATTCGCGAAATTGGCTTGTTGAACAAATACCATTTTATCGTCACTCTTCATGCAGGATATGTAGCAACTTAAACTAACAATTATTTAGTTAAACACGGTTACTTCTTTATCTGTTAAGATAGATAAAGAAGCAGTAAAAAAGAGGAGGAAAAAATGTTTAACTTATTGATTAGTCAGCTTTTCTTAATGACTTGGCTAGTAATTTTTTATGGAATATTGTATGTTTTTTATAGATTTATACCTAATGGATTTATAATTGCACAAATTTTATTTGTTTATATTTGGATTTTATTACCATACTATGATATTCATCGTATAGGTTTTTTACACTACGATAGAATCCCGATATTCTGGATTGTGGCATCCTTAATACTTTTATTTTGACTTAATATAAAAGAATAACCTTATTAATTAAAAGGGTGCGATAATAATATATTCCTTTGCTGCGCACTTTACCATTATTGTGTATTAAAAATTATAGCTTCTATTACCTATATATAGAATGCATATATAAAACCATCCGCAAAGGTGGATGGTTTTTGATGCTGAGCTTTTATACTCCCTTTTTTGTCGGGAGTTTTTGTTTTTTGATGCGTATATTTATCATACCAGGTACTTTATCTCCGCCTCCGGAAACAGCTTTTCTATATGCTCATTGAAGAATTCTTCTATCTCTTGCATGTTTTCTTTGGGATAAACATATTTTCCATAGCCGAATTGGCCATACTTAAATTTGCGTTTTACTTCGTTCATGGGTAAAGTGGTTTGAGGAAAAATTTCTAAGATACGATTTTTAGCCCGGGCAGTATAACGGTGAGTGATTAATTCAAAAGATATGTTCTTTGATTTTTTCTGTAAAGTTTCTTTTAGATTTTCTAATAAATCATAGTAATCTTTTTTCCAGTTTTCATAAACTATTATGGGTGCAATGAGAAACCCGATTGGATATCCTGCCCCTGCTACTTTGCCTGCTGCTTCTATTCTCTGGCTTGCATCCGGTGTGTTGTGCTCGTATTTTTCTATTATATGTGCAGTATTCAGGCTAAAACGAAAGGTTGTTTTTTCTCTGTGTTCTACATCTAGAAGAGAATCGACGTCAGTAAACTTGGTAACAAAGCGAAACTTGCCGTACTTTTCCTGTCCAAAGAATTCAATTGTTTTTTTAAGGGAACCAGTGTATTTTTCTACTGGTACGGGGTCTGAAGTGGCGGCACCTTCAAATAATGTTGTTTCTGGTTTTCTTTTTTCAATATAGTCCCTAGTTTTATTCAGTATTTCTTCAATATTAACGTAAATCCTGATATATGGTTTTTTGGCAAGGGAAGTATATAGATAGCAGTATTCACATTTGCCTGGACAGCTGGTGCACAGGGGCAGCTGGTAATGAGCAGATGGTTTGCATGTATAGAATTCCATTGTGCGCCTTATGCCTACTACTAAGGTGCGTTTTGCTTCCATAAATCCCTGCTGCGGGTTTTTACCGGGGATACCCGTTACCCGGTTGTGGCTTCCCGTGAATTTAAGTTCGACATCCTGCTTCCGGAAGAAATCATATAGATTTTTCCCCAGCGGGTAGTCCAGGGCTTTTTGCTCAAAATAAATCCTCTTAGGTTGAAAAGACATATATAAAACACCCCCGGGAGTATGTTTCCCGGGGGATGTTTATATCATTACACATTTAGGATTTCTAAGAGTGTTTAAATCATCCAGCGGATTTCTTTCTACTACTGTAAAGCGGGCGGGTTTTCCGACTTCTAACCCGGGATTCAGATTTAAGAGTTTAGAGCCTTCAATAGAAGCACATTTTAGTATGTCAGTAGAGGACAGCCCGGCCTGGCTAAAATATTCAAGCTCATCATGAAAGCTCTGCCCGTGCATAACACCAGGGGCCCCGGCATCTGTCCCGACGGCCAGGGGAACACCCATTTCCTTTGCCAGGCCAACTGATTCAATCTGTTGGTTTGCTGCTTTATCAATATTATATTTTTCTTGTTCGGAAAGATTGTAAAAATGATGTGATTTTAACCTGTTTATAAACGGAGAGAGAGTTGGTACCCAATGCACACCATTTTCTGACATTAATTTGAGAGTTTCTTTATCAATAAAGTAGCCGTGTTCAACTGAGTTTATTCCGGCTCGGGCACATATTTCAACAGCATATTTGGAGTTTACATGAGCCATTACTTTTAACCCGCGCTGTTTTGCTTCGCGGGTTATTTGTTTTAAAGATTCTTCGCTAAATTGAACAGGGCCAACCTTCCCGTAATGTTTAAAATTGACTAACCCGGAAGCTAATATTTTTACATGATCTATACCAAGGGAAGCTAAGTGGGATAATGTTTCCGGTATCTGCTTTTTTTCTATTCCGGGCCCTAAAAAACTTCCATACATATCTTTGATACGAACGGCATATCCTGGTGCTTTTATAATGGGCCCGGTAAGATTCCTGTTCCTTAATTCAAGCGCAAAAGACTTTATGTCTCCTCCGTCCCTAAATGCAGTAATTCCATAGGACAGGAGGTTTGATAAAATTTTATTAAATTGTTTTTCCATTTCGTCTGGATATTCCCATCTAGCAATACAGCTTTTAAAATCTACGCCGTCTAAAGCTACATGCAGGTGAGAATCTACGAGACCGGGGATTAATATGTATTTTGATAAATCTCTTGCATGCCGGGGAACTTGCTTCCCGGCCGGGGATATGTTTTTTATAATGCCGTCTTTTATTTCTATAAGTACATTTTTTTCAGGTTTAAAATTTTCACTTTGCAGTAGTGTCCCGGCATGTATAAGTATGTTTTTGTCCAAAACTTCCATTTTAAATTACCTCTTTTTGTATTATCTTATAAATTTATCATTCATCTAATTATAAATCAATCAGATAACTTTATATAAAGACTTATATAAAGAACAATTTTTTATAAATATTGTAATAGTGATTGTATGCTGTAAAATAATGTGTTAATATAATTTTTAACATAGGGTGGTATCTATTTTTGAACCACACCTTTTTTTAATTCTTTCACATATTCAAATCGTAAATAATTCCGCTTGGAGCCGGTAGGGACCGAGACGGGTTGTGTTTAACAGTTTTTTACCCCTTCGGTATTAGCACCGGGGGGTTTTTTGTTTTTTTATATATACATAAATTTACCGTGGAGGGGATCATTTGCAAATATGTGAATCTATTAAGGCAATAAAAGCTTCTGTATCAGATGCCAGGGCCCGTGAGCTCAAAATTGGCCTGGTGCCGACCATGGGATGTTTTCATGAAGGGCATCTTTCATTAATGCGAAAGGCAGTGCAAGAGTGTGATTATGTTGTAGTTAGCTTGTTTATTAATCCTACTCAGTTTGGTCCCGAGGAAGATTTTAATGTTTACCCCAAAAGTTTTGAGCGAGATGCTGCATTAGCTGAAGATATTGGAGTAAATGCATTGTTTTTTCCTCCTGTTGAAGAAATGTATCCCCCGGGATATCAAACGTATGTAGAAGTTGAAAACATAACCGGTATTTTATGCGGGCGGTCGAGACCCGGGCATTTCCGGGGAGTAACTACAGTAGTTGCAAAACTTTTTAATATAGTTCAGCCTGACAGGGCTTACTTTGGTCAAAAGGATGCCCAGCAGGTAGCTGTTATTAAGCAGATGGTAAAAGATTTAAACATGGACATAAAAATAATAACCGGTAAGATTATTAGAGAAAACGGTGGATTAGCAATGAGTTCACGGAATACGTATCTAAATCCGGCAGAGCGTAATGCAGCTACTGTATTGTATAGGAGCCTTAAAGGGGCAGAAGAATCAATAGCCGGTGGAGAAAGAGACCCTGCTAAACTGCGTGAGCAACTATTAATAAAAATAAATTCAGAACCGCTGGCTGATGTAGATTATGTTGAGATTTTGAGTATGCCTGAACTCCAAACCATTGCGCATTTACAAGGAAAGATTTTAATTGCTGTTGCAGTATGGTTTGGAAAAGCTCGTCTGATAGATAATATTATTATGGAGGTTTGAAGAGATGTATATTACGGTTTTAAAGTCTAAAATTCACAGGGCTGTAGTTACCGGGGCAAATCTTAATTATGTAGGCAGTATAACTATTGATGAAGACTTGTTGGAAAAGGCAGATATTCTTCCTAACGAGAAAGTGCATATAGTTAATATAAATAATGGTGCGAGGTTAGAGACTTATACAATAAAAGGTAGAAGGAATTCTGGTACAGTATGCTTAAATGGAGCAGCTGCAAGATTAGTTCAACCCGGTGATACGATAATTGTTATATCTTATGTTATAATGGAAAAAAGAGAAGCAATGCAATTTTCTCCTAAGATAGTATTTGTTGATAGTTTTAATAAAATTAACAATATTGCACAGGAAGAAGTGTAAGAAAAATAAATTAAAGGTGTACAAAATGAAATATGATTTATTAAAGATATTAAAATATAATACTCCTGATTTTGTTTCGGGGGAACAAATATGCCAGCAGCTAGGAGTCTCTAGAACAGCGGTCTGGAAGCAAGTAAAAAGCCTGCGCAGCATGGGGTATACTATTGAGGCTCGCTCAAATACGGGGTACAAACTGGTGTCAATTCCTGACTTAATGTACCCGCAAGAAATTACTGCTGAAATGAAAACATCAATTATAGGGCAAGAAATAAGACATTTTACAAGTGTGGAGTCTACTAATAAGTCTGCTAAAAAATGGGCTGGAGATGGGGCCCCGGAGGGCAGTATTCTTGTTGCAGAGCAGCAAGTGACCGGGAAAGGAAGAATGGGGAAAAGCTGGTTTTCTCCGCAGAGTAAAGGGGTATGGTTTAGTGTAATACTGCGACCGCAGTTAAACATTGTTGATGTATCTCAAATTACACTTTTAGCTGCTGCAGCCGTATCCAGGGGAATACATAGAAATACAGGATTGATAACCGGAATTAAATGGCCAAACGATCTCCTTGCTTCTAAAAATTATTCTAAAAAAGTATGCGGTATTTTAACCGAAATGAATGCGGATATGGACCATGTGAATTTTGTTGTATTAGGTGTAGGCCTTAATGTAAATGTCTTAGAAAATGATATACCCTGTGATCTAAAAAATATAATTACTTCTCTAAATATAGAGATCGGAAAAAAAATTGATAGAGTCAATTTGCTAAGGAATATACTTGAGGAATTGGATTACTGGTATAAACAGTGGATTGTAAATGGATTTACATATATCTTAGAAGAGTGGAAAAAGCGGAATGTTACTATTGGTCGCCGGGTAAAAATTGCTACTATAAACGAAGTAGTAAAGGGAAAAGCAGAAGATATTACTGAAAAAGGTGCACTGGTAGTCAGGCTTGACAATGGTATAACCAGGCAATTTATGGTTGGAGAAGTTTCACTTTTGTAAGGGCAATTTGTAAAGTGTAATATTCTATAATCTAAGAAAGCAGGGATTTGTGTTGCTTTTAGTGTTTGATGTTGGAAATACGAATATTGTTGCTGGAGTGTTTGAGGGTGACCAATTAATTATTGACTGGAGGATATCTACCTCAAGTTTTCGCACGGCAGATGAGTATGGTATGCTTTTACGAGACCTGTTTTCATCAAAAGGGTTATCTTTTAATAATATAGATGCAGTTGTTCTATCTTCTGTAGTACCGCCTTTGAACTTATCATTAGATGAAATGTGCAAAAAATATTTTGAATTTGAACCGCTAGTAGTAGGGCCCGGTATAAAAACGGGCATACCTATAAAATATGATAACCCGCGAGAAGTTGGAGCAGATAGAATTGTAAATGCGGTGGCAGGTATTGAGCTGTATGGAGGCCCGCTTATACTGGTGGATTTTGGTACTGCCACAACATTCTGTGCTATTTCACAAAACAAAGAATATTTAGGTGGATCTATCGCTCCCGGGATAGAAATTTCCACAGATGCATTATTTTCAAAAGCTTCAAAATTGCCGAGAGTCGAATTTTCAAGACCTCCATCTGTAATTGGGAAAACTACTATTAATAGTATGCAGTCAGGTATTTTTTACGGGTTCGTAGGACAAGTTAATGAAGTAGTAAGTCGAATGAAAGACGAAATAAAGGGTGACCCTTGTATAGTAGCTACTGGAGGATTGGCAAAACCAATTTCAACTGCAACCAGTCTTATTGATAAAGTAGATGAATGGCTTACACTAAAAGGCTTAAAAATAATATACGAACGTAATAAATAACGGAGGTATGGTGTGAAAATAGGAAATCTGAAGCTCCAGAACCCGGTAGTTGCTGCTCCTATGGCGGGAGTAACTGACCGGGCTTTTCGTCTTTTAGCATTAAGTTTTGGCTGTTCTCTTGTCTATACAGAAATGGTTAGCAGTCAGGCTATAATGCATAATAACAAGAAAACATTTAGATTTATGGACTGCAGGGGTGAACCGGGCCCGGTTGGCATACAGATATTTGGCAGTAAGCCGGAGTATATGGCACGTGCTGCCGGAATGGCAGAAGAATACGGGGCATCACTTGTGGATATTAATATGGGCTGTCCGGCTCCCAAGATAGTAAAGAATAGTGAAGGTGCTTCTTTAATGAAAAAACCGGTCCTTGCAGCAGAAATAGTTTCTGCTGTAACTGCGGTTACAAAATTACCTGTTACAGTGAAAATTCGTAAAGGTTGGGACGAACAAACTGCTAATGCTGTAGAAATAGCAGCAGCTGTAGAAAATGCAGGGGCACAAGCTGTTACTGTACACGGTAGATTCAAAGAACAATTTTATTCTGGCCGTGCAGATTGGGATGTTATAAAAAATGTAAAAAAAGAACTCTCTGTACCAGTTATTGGAAATGGAGATATATTTGATCCGCAAGATGCTTATAGAATGATGGAATACACAAAATGCGATGCTGTAATGATTGGAAGAGCATCGCTTGGATACCCGTGGATTTTCAGTGGGAGCATAAAATATTTAAAAACAGGAGAAATAGAATGCCTGCCCGGTTGCAGTGAACGGATTAAGACAGCTCTGAGTCACATTGACCTTATAATAAAAAACAAGGGGACGAGCGCGCTGGGAGAAACTAAAAAACACGCTATCTGGTATTCTAAAGGTATTCCAGGTGCTGCCCGTATTCGTGAAGAAATTAATGAAGCTGCTGCTGTAGAAGATATAAAGCAGCAGTTGATAAGTTTGTGTTAGGATAAGGACTAATTACAACTTTATTGTTGAGATTATTTTTACATTAAGTTAAAATATCTTCACAAGTACACACATAAATTATGGATAAAAAGTAAAATATGAGATTGTTGCCAGTGCCATATATTATCTATTTAACATATATGGTTCAATGGACAAAGTGAATAATTTGAAAATAAAAAAATTATTAAAATAAAAACATGATAATTAATCTAGCCAAAAACCTGTAGGAGGGAGGTAATAAAATGGATACGTTTGCCTTTATTATACATCCTCTTGATGTCAATGATGTTGCTCGAAAATTTAGTTTTACCAATTATATGCCTGCATCTTTTGTAGAAAGGTTGCTGCGTTTTATGCCACCCTTTCAGGTTTCACGCATATCAGGCATAGAATCTGACTATAATTCTATAGAAGGCTGGTTTGTTTCGTGTCCTTTAACGGCCAGACAGATGGTGCACCTGCCTCAAAATTATGTTCTAAAACGTATTGTACAGGCTGGGAATACAGCACATAAACTGGGGGCTAAAATAATTGGTTTAGGTGCCTTTACTTCGGTCATTGGTGATGGTGGTATTTCTATAGCAAAAGAACTGGAGATACCAGTTACTACAGGTAACAGTTATACTGTGGGGACTGCTATACAGGGAACACGTGAAGCGTCAAAACTTATGGGGCATGATATTAATAATGCTCGGGTTGTAGTACTGGGGGCTACAGGTTCGATAGGAAAGGTGTGTGCCAGGCTTCTGGCTAAAGATGTTAAAAATCTTACCCTGGTTGCAAGAAATAAGTCTAAATTGGAGATGCTGTCTCAAAAAATATTATACGAGAGCGGACTGGCAGTTAAGATAACCTCTGACGTAAAAAGTGCTATAAAATCGGCCCAGGTTGTGGTTGCTGTTACAAGTAATGTGGACTCTCTTATAGGGCCCCGGGATTTAAACCCTGGCACTGTTATCTGTGATGTTAGCAGGCCGCGAAGTGTATCTAAACAGGTGGCTAAAGAAAGAAATGATGTACTGGTTATTGAAGGTGGAATAGTAAAAGTTCCCGGAGAAGTAAACTTTAATTTTGATTTTGGTTTTCCTCCCGGAATGGCTTATGCTTGTATGGCAGAGACCATGATTTTAGCTTTAGAAAAAAAATATGAAAATTTTACACTGGGTAAAGAACTATCCCTGGAACAAGTAAGAGAAATTTCACGTTTAGCAAATAAACATGGTTTTAAATTAACAGGGTTCAGGAGTTTTGAAAAAGCTGTTAGCATGAAAGAAATTGAATCTATAAAAAGAAATGCGCAAATAAACAATATTGCATATGCTTAATCACAAGTTCTAGAATAAAGTTCTTGACAAAGAATAACTGTGTTCATATAATGTTAAAAAGTTATTGCGGGGTATTGCACTGCATATTGGCAGTGCTTTAGTTGCATTCAGGCTCTTTAAAGAGTTTGTGTCTTTTCTTGTTAAAAAGGCTTTTAGCAAAACAGGTTCTTGCTAAAAGAAGTATGTAAATAACAAAATTAAGGGGATTTAAAAATGAGTAGTAATACAAATGTTCATAATAACCAGGAGGTTATTTTAACAAAAGAAGGATTACAAAAGGTTGAAGAAGAATTAGAAGAATTAAAATCTGTTCGTCGTAGAGAAGTTGCCCAAAGAATCAAACAGGCAATTGAATTCGGAGATATTAGTGAAAACTCTGAATATGAAGATGCAAAAAACGAGCAGGCCTTTATTGAAGGACGTATTATAACCTTAGAAAAAATGATAAGAAATGCCAGGGTAATAGCAGATAATAACAATACAAACGAAGTGTCCATAGGGTCAACAGTTAAATTAAGAGACGTGGAATATAATGATGAAATTCAATATACAATTGTAGGGTCGATGGAAACAGAACCTGATGCTAATAAAATATCTAACGAATCACCTGTAGGTATGGCTATCCTGGGGAAGAAAAAAGGTGACATAGTTGAAGTTTATGTGCCTGCCGGCACTTTAAAATATGAAATAGTAGATATTGTTTCATAAAATTCTGAGCAAAAACGTGGAGGTAGAAAAATGGCAAGTAATAAAGAATTCGAGGGACCAGCATCCTCAGAAGAATACGTTGAAGACTATAACGAATTAATACATGTGCGCAGGGAAAAATTAGATGAATTGAGAAACTCCGGAGTTGAACCGTTCGGAAGAAAATTTAATGCTGCCAATTATTCTGAACAAATAGTTAATAACTTTGAAGAGTATGAAGGCAAGTATGTTTCTGTAGCCGGGAGGATTATGGCTAAACGGGGACATGGAAAGGCAAGTTTTGCGAATTTACAGGATGCCGAGGGGTACATACAAATTTATGCGCGCCTGAATGACATGGGGGAAGAAAACTACGAAATATTTAAAAGTTTAGATATGGGAGATATTGTAGGTGTAGAGGGAACCGTATTTAAAACAAAAAAAGGCGAAGTAACTGTCGCAATAGAAAAATTAACTATACTTGCCAAATCTTTACGGCCGTTGCCTGAAAAATGGCACGGTTTAAAAGATGTTGACCTCCGGTACAGGCAGCGTTACATGGACCTTGTTGTGAATCCTGAAGTGAGGCAAACCTTTATTCTGCGCAGTAAAGTAATACAATTTATTAGAAATTTCCTTGTAGAGAAGGATTTTTTAGAAGTAGAGACACCAATGATGCATCCGATACCTGGTGGGGCAGCAGCTCGGCCATTTATCACTTATCATAACACACTGGATATGGATCTTTATTTGAGGATTGCTCCAGAATTATATTTAAAACGATTAATAGTAGGTGGTTTCGAGAAAGTATTTGAAATAAATCGCAACTTTCGAAACGAGGGTATTAGCACAAAGCACAATCCGGAGTTTACCATGCTGGAATTATACCAGGCTTATGCAGATTATGATGACATGATGAAATTAACTGAAGAATTAGTAACATTAGCGGCTGAACAAGTTTTAGGCGAAGCACAGCTCTGTTTCCAGGGAACAGAAATAAGTTTCAATACGCCCTGGGAGAAAATCCCAATGCTAGAAGCTGTAAAGCGCTTCAGCGGGTTAGATTTTAATATTTTAAAGAGCGATAATGAAGTTAGAAATGCAGCAAAAGAACTCGGCTTAGAAGTAGATGACAATGATACATGGGGTATGGTACTGGATAAAGTTTTTGAAGAAAAAGTTGAACCCAATCTTATTCAACCTACATTTATTGTAGATTATCCAATTGAAATTTCTCCACTTGCCAAGAAAAAAGAAGAAGAACCGGGATTAACCTACAGGTTTGAATTGTTTATTAACGGGTGGGAAATGGCCAATGCCTTTTCTGAGTTAAATGATCCTATAGATCAAAAAGAGCGTTTTCTCAGCCAATTAAAAAAACGTGATGCAGGAGATGACGAAGCACACATGATGGATGAAGATTATATAAATGCTCTTGAGTATGGCATGCCTCCGGCAGGTGGTTTGGGAATAGGAATAGATAGATTAATAATGTTATTTACAAATTCCGCTTCAATTAGAGATGTCATATTGTTTCCACTTATGCGTCCTAAAGACTAAATATTGTGTTAAAAAATGTTGACAGCTTAAAACCCTTGTGGTACTATATATACCTGTGAGGCGCTTCTGCCTTGCATAAAAAAACTAGCTGTAGCAAAGATTTTGATGATAAAAAATTTTTAGTTGACAGTTAGAAGATAGTCTGGTATAGTTATTACTTGTCGGCGCTAAACGGCGCTGCGAAAAAAAAGGTCTTTGAAAACTGAACAGTGAACCTGGTTAAGATAAATACCTCGTCATACACGAGTAAAGAGATTAAACTCTTCTAAAGATTAAAATATTATTGGAGAGTTTGATCCTGGCTCAGGACGAACGCTGGCGG